>NZ_RYDH01000005.1:0-90935 GCF_003968825.1 Flavobacterium sp. LS1R10
TGTCGTCGCCTTTCTTTATTTGAACCCCAGTCTGAAAAGACTGGGGTTCTTTTGTTTATAGATACCACGTGTTCGCCCTGCGGGCTCGGTTCGTCACCTTTCTTTGAAAACCCCTATTCCTATCGGAATAGGGGTTTTTGTTTTAAAAAATTATGTTTTTTTACTTAAATTTGGACAAAGTTTTAAACTAATTTTATTAGTACATGACAAAAACATATATTATTGAAATTCAACAAAATAACTGCTACTAAAAACAGCTCTTATAGAAGAATGCAAAGATTCATGAAGGAATTTTATTTTCGCATGAAAATAGTTTCTTCATTGATATTCATTTTATTATCAGCTAAATCCGATTTGGTATTGGTGCTAGATAGAACCAATTGGAAGTTCGGAACTAAAAACAGTAACATTCTGATGTTGGGAGTAAGTTATAAAAACGTAGCATTTCCATTGATGTTCAAAATGTTGGACAAACGAAGGAATTCAGATACACTAGGGAGGATTGATTTATAGAATGGTTTATGTAGATGCTACAGTATTACCGGAACCTCCAGAAGAATTGTATATCAAGTAGGGGCATTAAATTTGAATCCATTAACTCCTACAAGCATTGGATTATTAGATAATTTCAAGGTTAATGATCAAAAAATGTTTGCTGTAGCTAACGCAATTGATGCAGAAGCTTTTGGGATAACCTTAGAACCTAAGGAAGGAAGTTGAACCCTTACAATGGAACAATTATATACGTTAGGAAAAGTGTAAATAGTACTTCTTCTTAATTACTAACAAAAAAGGTTCAACCGTAAAGCGAGGGCACTGAAAAAGTCTTTTTAAGAATTAATTGTTAATAAAAAGGAGTAGAAAACTATAGTTTTTTGCTCCTTTTTTCGTATTTTTAATGGTAGCCAAAAGGCTTTTAGATGTTAGTTCAACAACAAAAAATTCAATTCAGTCTGTACTCTTCGTTATATGATTTAATCGTTCCCAAGGACAATATGCTAAGAAAAATCAATGAGTTGATAGGTTTTTCATTTATCTATGATGAGTTGCTAAATAAATACTGTACAAATAATGGTCGCACAGCAGAAAGTCCTGTGCGTATGTTCAAGTATTTACTTCTGAAAACAATTTATACCGTTTCAGATATTGATGTAGTGGAGCGTTCCCGTTTTGATATGTCCTTTAAGTATTTTTTGGAAATGGCACCAGAAGAAGATGTTATCAATTCTAGTACGTTAACAAAATATAGAAAACTACGTTTGAAGGACACCGACTTATTAAATCTATTGATTAGTAAAACGGTGACTATAGCCCTTGAAAAGGGCATTATCCGTCCTAAGTCTATTATAGTTGATGCCACACATACTTTATCGAGATCAAATCCATTTTCGGCAATTGCAGTATTGCATGAGCGTTCAAAACTACTGCGAAAAACGGTTTATTTATTTGATGACCAATGGAAAGAACGTATGTCAGAGAAGAACAATACCAATGAATTAGAAAAGGAATTGGCCTATTGTAAAGAGTTGGAGAGACGGCTAGAAAAAGAACAATCTTTAAGTTCTATACTTGCGGTGAAAGAAAAATTAAACTTGCTTAAAGAAACGATAGAAGACACTCAGGAAAATTTTACGTTATCAAAAGATCCAGATGCTAAAATGGGGCATAAATCCGCTGATAGTTCCTTCTTCGGTTATAAGACTCATTTAGCGATGACCGAAGAGCGCATCATTACAGCAGCTGTAGTCACATCAGGCGAAAAAGGAGATGGCCCGGAGTTACCTAAACTTTTAGAAATTAGTCAGGAAAACGGAATCGATGTTGATATAATTATTGGCGATGGAGCCTATACAGGAAAAAAAAATCTCAAACTCACAAGTGGGCAAAATATTAAAGTGGTAGCAAGACTAAATGTTACAATAGCACAAGGGGCTAGAAAAGACGAAGATAAATTTGATTACAATAAAGATGCCGATAGATTTGTTTGTCCTGCTGGTCACATGGCTATACGAAAGGCTTGCCAAGGCAAAAAAAATGTTGGAACCAATCAAATACAAACCTACTATTTTGATGTGGAAAAATGTAAGACCTGCTCTTTAAAAGAGGGTTGTTATAAAGAAGGAACCAAGACAAAAACATATTCGGTGTCGATAAAATCGGACTTACACCAAGAACAAATCAGCTTTCAAGAAACTGACTATTACAAAGAAAAAGCAAAACGCCGATATAAAATAGAAGCGAAAAATAGTGAGTTGAAAAATGTACATGGTTATGATAGAGCAATATCATATGGCATTACCAATATGCAAATGCAAGGTGCAATAGCAATTTTCGCAGTCAACTTAAAAAGAATACTCAAATTAATGTAGGAAAATCAAAGCTACATGCGCAGTACACTCAATGAGCCTATAAAAGTCAAAAATCGACTCATATAACCTATAATAAAAAACAGTTGTAAAAATTAAAACGCTCATAAAGGATCTTTAAAATCCTGTTATAAGCGTTTTTTTATTGTCTAAAAAACGACTCTAATCAAAATAAGTGAAGTTTTTCAGTGCCCTCCGTAAAGCTGAACCTTTTTTATATAAAAATCTAAAATAACAATAACTATAAAAATTATCGCTAATTTGCATCATTGGCTCAAGGTCATTTTTAAATTTTACGTGAAATATCACTTCGCAAAATCTACTCTTATTAAAATATTACCACAACCATCCTTTGTTACAAAAAGCAAAAACTTTGTCTATGCTATCCATCGAGGTATTCTTTCTTTAGCCCTGAATATACTCCTTACCAATTTCAATGCATCCCTTTTACCCCCCCCTTGGATAATTACAAACATTCATTTATTTTTTTGAAAAAATCTTTATCCAAGGGTATAAATCATAATAAGTGCTATTTTTTAAATTAGACCGCTTATGCGGTAATGAAAAAATGGTTAATCCCGATAGCTATCGGGAGTTAAAAAGCCCTAACTCCACGTACGGAAACCGCGGTGGTCTTAAGATCGATTATGACGTAACCAAGTAAGAAACTGAAGTTATACGCCATAGAGTTTGTATTTTCGGTACTGCTCCAATAGTTAGCTGATATTGAAAGCAGTGTGTTGTTACCTGCTCGCAAAGCCTTTTGTGCACTATAACGATTGGAATACAATAATATTAATTCATCAATACTTGGCAAATACCACTCAGGGCCTAATCCGTTAATATAAGTTTTCGTTGGGCTTCCTGTCATTAAATTGGTGTTAAATGCACCATCTTCGGTACGGTTGGCACCTGTAAGTGTGGGTGCTGTTTGCCATGCATATGTGCTTTCGGTAAGCGCAACGATAAGCCCGTGTTCTAAACCATCGCTACCTTTGTAGAGATAATAAATTATGCCACCATTAAAGAGTTCGCCAAGGTAATGTGTAAAACCACCCGATGCTGCTGCCCAAGTAGCCACACCACTTCCATTTGTTGTAAGTACTTGCCCGTTGGTGCCATTTATAGCAGGATAAGTAATACCACCAGCGGTTAAACCTCCAGTTAATGTCCAGTTCGTACCATTATTTTGTGCTTTAATGGCTCCTGTACCGTTGGCTAAAATGATGTTGTTGGTAAGCGTTGTGGCTAAACCTGTTACATTAGCCCCTAGTATGGTGTTGCCAGATCCTGTACCGGAACCTGCACTTACACCTGTATTGTAACCGATAGCAGTATTGTTGTTGCCTGTTGTGTTTTCGTACATCGCATCCTTACCTATAGCAGTGTTGCCGCGACCTGAGGTGTAGTAAAGGGCATTAGAACCAATACCAGTATTGTTACTGCCGATTGCGTTAATGTGAAGAGCATTAACACCGATAGCAGTATTTTCGCTACCTGTGGTGTTGTTTCTAAGGGCTAGAGCGCCATTGGCGGTGTTAACGCTACCTGTGGTATTGACCTTTAATGCCTCATAGCCTACCGCTGTACTATAGAATGAATTGCCTGTACCACGCCCTACAGTAATTTCATTGAATTTCGCATCAGTGCTAAAAGTTTTTACGCCCGCAACAGTTTGCGCAGTTGTTAAATCTACAAAAGAACCTCCAGCAGAAGTTGCCGCATTTACAAATGCGGTTGTGGCTAAGGCGGTCGTATTATTTCCAACCGCTTGAGTTACGCCAATAGTTCCGGTTGGCAATATAGGTGCGCCGGTAAAAGTTGGAGAAGCTATATTAGCTTTTAAGGCTAATGCGGTATTTGTAGCGGCGATTGTTGTTAAGCCGCTCAAATCTTGATCCCCTGAGTTAGTGCCCGATTGATTGCCAAGTTTTGTGATTTCTGTTGCGTTGATAAGTCTTTCTCCTGTTACTTTATCTACTTTGGATCCTAATGCAGTTGCGGTTAATGTTGAAACAGGTTTATTAACATCGCTGGTATTATCTACATTACCTAAGCCCACCATTGTTGAGGTAATTCCTGCTACCGTTCCGGTAAAAGTGGGAGAAGCTAATGGTGCTTTCAGGTCTACCGCACTTTGATCTGATTTAGCTGCCAGCGCAGCTAGACTCGCCTTTAAGTCTAATGCGGTTTGTATGGCAGTTGATATCGGCTTTGCTGCATCGCTTGTATTATTTACATTGCCTAAACCGACCATCGTTGCTGTTACTCCAGATACAGTTCCGGTAAAAGTAGGAGAAGCTAATGGTGCTTTCAGGTCTACCGCACTTTGATCCGCTTTAACTGCCAGCGCAACTAAACTCGCTTTTGCATCTAATGCGGTTTGTATGGCAGAGGAAACAGGTTTATCTGCATCTGCTGTGTTATTTACATTGCCTAAACCTATATCGGTTTTATTTAGTGTTATTGCTCCGTTTACCTGTGTAACTCCGTTAACTGAAGTGGTTAAACCAGCTGCTCCTGTTGCACCGGCTACTCCTGCTGCGCCAGTATCCCCTTGAATTCCTTGGGGTCCTGTTGTAGGTACTTGACTATCTACATAAGTCTTAACCGATTTTACCGTTGGATATTTAGTATCTGATGCAGCATCAGTTGCAATACTAGTGCTTTTGTTTGTTACATTTTCTTTTAAACTGAATACTAATTGAGCAGCGGCACTTATTGGTTTATTCAAATCGCTCGTATTATCCATATTCTCCATTCCGAAGTTTGTTTTTAAACCACTCATCGTAATCGCTCCGGTACCTCCATTTTCAATAGCCACCATACCAGTAACATTTTCTGCATTTTTAGTAAAAAACGCAAAAGGAACCGAATTAAAGTGCTGATTGCTTATTTCAGTAAAAGAGTTGCAACTGCCATTTGTGTTAATAGCCACTATCAATTTTTTACTGATAGAATTCCATACGATTTCCTGAAAAGAGGAAGCATACCCGCCTGTTTGTGATCCTGATCCAATGATCAGATTGACCATTCCAAATTTATCTGTTTTAGTTTGAATCACTTCCTGATATTCTACATTAGAATATTCGTCAACAAATTCAAACTTCATGCAAATGTCTTTACTTACTAAAAAAGCATTTGAATTATTTACTCCTGGTATTTTTTCTCCTTTTGGATTCAAAATTACGGCCTGATAGGTTATCCCATTAGTTTGCGCAAAATTTTTGGCGCCAATAAAAAGGAAAATAAGTAGAATTATTTTTTTCATAATTTAATTTATTTAATTGGGAAATTAACACCTAATTGTAGTTGATGGGTCATGAATGATATTTTTTCAGTTGTCGAATTGGATATGTTTAAAGTTTGACCATAATTATAGCCAATACTTAAAAAACCCAGGGAAGGAACACGATACTTGACTTGAAAACCGATGGATGATTCCACTACTAGTCCCGTAAATTCCTTTTGGTGCACTAAATCATAATAAGCGCCATCTATTTTTTGTTTTCCATAAATGATGGTTTCGCCTAAAATACCCACTTGCAGTAAAAAATTTAATTTATGAAAATCGTCCATAGGGAACAAAGAAAATCCTAATCCTGTTTTAATGCCCAGGTATTTAGTTTCCCAACTATAGGAATTTGCAACATTCCCGCCTAGGGCATTATATTCATTAAGAGAAAGTCCATATGAATAAAGTATATGCTTATTTAGTATCGGTTTATTAAACCCAATTTCATAAAAATTACCCGTTCCGCTTTGAAGATCTGGATCTGATTGCCCAAAGCCATTCTTATAATCATACTTTGTAAAATTCTTTCCTGTATTTAAAAAAATTTCTTGTGAAAATAATTGACAGGAAGTAATTAAAATAACAAATAGTAGGTAATTTTTCATCATCGTTTTATAATTTTAGTATAATAATTGAGGTTGGTGGAATTTAGTCGTACTAGGTATTCTGAACTTGGCAACTGTGCCAAATTAATAGTCAAAATTGTGTTGACGGATACTTTTTTTTGTTCAAATATCAAACGTCCCAAAATATCAAAAATAGAAATGGTAATTAGATCAGTAATCGATTCTGAGAATTGAAAATTGACAGTTTCAGTAAATGGATTGGGATAGGTTATGGTTTTAATACCTTCAATCACATCTATTTTATTGGAAGTAATATATTTCCCCCAAAGGCTTTGCTGAAATCCTTGCATTACGGTATAATCTTTATTCGTGGAAGTTCCTGTCATACTTTGCTGACCAATAGTTTGTACTACTATCAAACCATTATATGTTTTTGTTGATATCCCTTGAGAAGAAAGCATTTCATGGTGTAGTACCTGTGCATAAAAAGCTGTACTGAAAAGTAAAAGTAAATATTTCATATAAACGGATTTTGATGTAATGATAAGACAAAAAAAAAGCTATCAAACATCATAAATCCGACGAACTACACAAATTAATCAAAATAGTAAGAGTTTTTGAGTTTTTAGTAAATAATAAATTCAAAAAATGATACAATAAAAAGTAATTCTGAAATCAAAAAAGAATTGTTTCAATGTTAATTTAAAAACATATTACTTGTTTTTGAATTTTTTTGCTACCGAAAAATTGAATTAATAATATATATTTGTCTTTGTGTCGCAGCGTCTATTTCAGTAAAAACAAATTTTTAGTTTTATTTAAAATATATAAATTTTGATTATAAATTTACTTTTCATTATCACTGGTTTTTTAGGCTTTTTAACCTTAATAATAATCCTAGCAAGCTTTAGAAGAAATAAAACGATCAATTTTTATTTAATATTGATTTTTACTCTAATTTCTATTCGTTTTCTATTAAGCGGATTTTTCTCTTTTGGTTATTTAGTTTATTTAAAAGAACATTATATTAATTACTGTAAATTTTTAATACTAATCATTCCTAGTTTATATTTGTATTTTAAAAATTTAATTGCCGATCAGAAGCTATTTATGAAGGCTGATCTTGTCCATTATATTTTCCCTCTTGCATTTTTGGCGATAAATTTATCTGTCGTAAGTACAAATTATTTCTTGCCACCCTCTTTTTATTTTTCCTTCTTTTTAGTCTTAATATTGTACACCATAACATACTTTTTTTTGGCTTACCAGATATTAAACAAGAATGTTTGGGCAAAAAAAAATGGAGAAAGTAATAGTAAACATAGTATATTGATTAAAAAATGGAACCTTTTTTTGTTCATCATAGTATTAATTATTTCGCTTAAACTTTTTGCGACGCTCTTTTTAGTTAACGATTATCGCAGTGGTTTTGTTGTAGCCGATCGTTTTCAGTGGATAGGTGCAATAATTTGGATAATAACTTTTTTTAGAGTATTAATATCTCCAGAATTACTTTATGGCTACCCAATTTTTGATATCATGAAGGAAACAAAAAAGGTCAATCTGTTATTGGATACAGATTGGATTGTTGAATTTAACAAAGAGCAAAAAAAAGATCAAGATAGTAAATTACAAGAAAAAATTGATAAATATATTATACGGTATATTAATGAAATTGAGGAAATTTCTAGAAAATTTGAATTGTTTCAAGATTCAAAATTTTCAATAGTTGACTTAGCAATAAAATTAAATATTCCCAATAGCCATTTAAATTATCTTTTTAAGTATCATTCTAAAATCTCGTTTTTAGATTATAAAAAGAAAATCCGAATTTATCGTTCAATTCTATTGATTGAATCGAATTATTTAAAAACAAATACAATGGATTCACTAGCAAAAGAAGTGGGATTTGCCTCATATAATCCCTTTTTTACCAGTTTTAAAAATGTTACTGGAATTTCTCCACAAAAATATATTATCAAAAAAAATGATTTTTAAAAAACAAAAAAGCTTCCAATTTTATAGATTGGGAGCTTTTTTTTATTAGATTAAATCCTATTTCTAGTCCTTATTTTTACTATAGTATTTTCTATATTTTGAATCCTATTTATTTCGATTACAACAAAAGTAATATAACAAAAAATGGCGCGACAGAACTTAATAAATTGGTTTATGTGATGGCTCAAAATGATCAATTAAAAATTAATGTAAAGGCACATACGGATTCCTGAGGAACAGAGGAATTTAACTTGGATCTTTCTGAGAGAAGAGCAAATGCTGCGGTAGCTTACATTGTTTCAAAAGGAATTAGTGTTGATAAAATAACAGGAGAAGGGTTTGGCGAATCAGAATTTAAAGTGGATTGTCAAGAGAATTGTACCGATGAGGAGCATGCCTTAAACAGACGTTCGGAGTTTATGATCGTTAAATAATAGACTAGAATTTTAAGTAAACAAAAACAGGATACCGTAAAGCATCCTGTTTTTATTTACTATTAGATTGTCTGTTTAATTATCCATGAATCGTTTCCTGTTTTCCGTAATTAGTGATAATTGATCCTTCAAATTCTATCCATGCTGCCCATCTTTTGTCAACATCTACATTATCAGCATATTTCCGTGCAAATCTCAAAAATGTGGTGTAATGTCCCGCTTCACTAATCATTAAATCTCTGTAAAAAGTAGCCAGTTCAACATCTTTTATGTTTTCTGATAAAACTTTAAATCGTTCACAGCTTCTTGCTTCAATCATTGCTGAAAATAATAATCGGTCACACAATGCATCTTTTCGGCTGCCATCTTTTTTCATGAATTTGAAAAGTTCATTTACATAATGGTCTTTTCTTTCTCTGCCTAAAGTCAATCCTTTGCTTTTTATTAAGTCATGTACCATTTGCAGATGTTCTAACTCTTCTCTTGCAATTATTAACATTTCGGTTACTAGTTCTTCTATTTCCGAGTTGTAGGTAACAATACTGATGGCATTTGAAGCAGCCTTTTGCTCGCACCACGCATGATCCGTTAGAATTTCTTCTATATTTGATTCAACTATATTTACCCAACGCGGGTCTGTGGCTAATTTTAATCCTAACATACTGATGAAATTTATTTGTGCAAAATTAGTGTTTTATAATCTATTTTTGATTCAAATGACCAGATTGAACTCAAAATAGCATTATTTTGCAATTGAAATTTTATAATACTATGAATCAAGTTCAAAAGCTTTTAATTATTGGTTTTGTTTGGCCGGAAC
Source organism: Flavobacterium sp. LS1R10 (assembly GCF_003968825.1). Taxonomy (NCBI): domain Bacteria; kingdom Pseudomonadati; phylum Bacteroidota; class Flavobacteriia; order Flavobacteriales; family Flavobacteriaceae; genus Flavobacterium; species Flavobacterium sp. LS1R10. The sequence goes on from NZ_RYDH01000005.1 coordinate 9,480, forward strand.
CCAATTCGTCTGCAGCGGGAGGAAGGATGATGGAATTGATTTCACTCTTTAAAGCGCAAGGTTTTAGCATTACGTTTGCCAGTCCTGCACAAAACAGTGATTACATGGTTGATTTACAAGAGTACGAAGTGGAGAAAATAGCAATAGAACTTAATAATTCCAGTTTTGATGTTATTATAAAAGAACTGAATCCTGGTGTGGTTTTGTTTGATCGTTTTATGATGGAAGAGCAATTTGGTTGGCGTGTTGCCGAAAATTGTCCGGATGCGTTACGGTTGCTAGATACCGAAGATTTACATTGCCTAAGATTGGCTCGTCAGAAAGCATTCAAAGAAAATCGTTCCTTTAAGACTACTGATTTATTTGTTGAAGAGGTAGCCAAACGTGAAATAGCCAGTATTTTACGTTGTGATTTGTCTTTGATGATTTCTGAATTTGAAGTGGAACTTTTGGAATCTACATTTAAAATTGAGAAAGCCTTATTGTATTATTTGCCTTTTTTATTGGAACCAATTGTTGTTGCCGAAATAGACAAGCTACCTTTCTTTGAAAAACGAAAAGACTTTGTTTTTATCGGGAATTTTCTTCATGAGCCCAATTGGAATGCGGTTCAGTATTTAAAAGAAACGATTTGGCCCTTAATTAAGATGCGTTTGCCAGAAACAGTTTTGAATATTTATGGTGCTTATCCTTCTCAAAAAGTACTGCAATTGCATAATAAGAAAGAAGGCTTCTTAATCATGGGACGTACCATTGATGCGAAAGAAGTTGTGAAGGAAGCACGAGTGGTTTTGGCTCCTTTGCGTTTTGGTGCGGGTATTAAAGGGAAATTATTAGAAGCCATGCAATGCGGAACGCCAAGCGTAACAACTACTATTGGTTCAGAATCCATGCATGGTGATTTGTCTTGGAACGGTAACATCACGGATGATGTTGTTGATTTTGCGGATGTGGCAGTACAATTATATCAAGACAAAACAATTTGGCTTCAAGCCCAACAAAATGGACTAAAAATTATTAATCAGCGATATGTAAAATATTTGTTCGAAAATAACTTTAGAACTAAAATAGAATTTTTATGTGCTAATTTGAAGGAACATCGACTACGTAATTTTATGGGAGCCATGTTGCAACACCATACTTTAAAAAGCACAAAATATATGTCGCGCTGGATTGAAGAGAAGAATAAATAAAAAATCCCGTCAAGTTTTTGAAACAAGACGGGATTTGTATTTTAAAAACGGAGTTATTACGCAAGCATCGTAACTGGGTTTTCTATAAATTGTTTCAATGTTTGTAAAAATTGAGCTCCAGTTGCGCCATCAATTGTTCTGTGGTCGCAAGCTAAAGATAACATCATTGTGTTTCCTACCACAATCTGACCATTTTTTACTACCGGTTTTTCTACAATAGCTCCTACGGATAGAATAGCAGAATTGGGTTGGTTAATGATTGAGTTGAACTCAGTAATACCAAACATTCCAAGATTAGAAACGGTAAAAGTACTTCCTTCCATTTCTGTAGGTAATAATTTTTTGTTTTTAGCTCTTCCTGCAAGATCTCTTACGCTTCCGCCAATTTGAGATAAACTCATAGCATCTGTAAAACGCAATACAGGAACTACTAATCCGTCTTCAACCGCTACAGCAACTCCTATATTCACGTGATGGTTTATAAGAATTGAATCTTCTCTCCATTGTGAATTCACTTTTGGGTGTTTTTTTAAAGCCATTGCACACGCTTTTATCACCATATCGTTAAACGATACTTTTGTGTCCGGAACACTGTTAATGATTACTCTTGATTGCATTGCTTCATCCATTGCTACCTCTATCACTAAGTTGTAATGTGGCGCGGTGAATAAAGATTCTGCTAAACGTTTCGCAATGATTTTTCGCATTTGCGAATTTTTGATTTCTTCTGTAAAAATTTCTCCTGCTGGAACAAATACTTTAGGCGCAGCTGCAGTTTCTGTTTTGGCTGGTGCAGCCGCTACATTTGTCTGCGCTGGAGCGGCAGTTTGTGGCGTGAAGTTTTCAATATCGCTTTTTACAATACGTCCGTTTTCACCAGAACCTTTTACTTGTGTCAATTGAATTCCTTTATCACTTGCAATTTTCTTTGCTAATGGGGATGCTAAAATTCGTTGCCCGTCAGTTGATGCTTCTTGAGCAAGTGGTTCTTGAGTCACTGGCTCTGAAGTTTTTTCTGTCGAAGCAACTTCTTTTTCTATCTCTTTTTCAGCTACGGGCGCTGCTTGTGGTGCTCCGCCAGTTTTATGATTTTCTGCAATTCCGGAAATATCCGTTCCTGCTGGTCCAATGATTGCTAAAAGGCTGTCTACTGGTGCTGAATTTCCTTCTTCAATTCCAATATACAATAAAGATCCTTCGTTGAAGGATTCGAATTCCATTGTTGCTTTGTCTGTCTCGATTTCAGCAAGAATGTCTCCTTCGGCAACTGTATCGCCTACTTTTTTTAACCAAGTAGCAACAGTTCCTTCGGTCATGGTGTCACTTAAACGTGGCATAGTAATAACTATAACTCCCTCTGGTAAAGCAGTGGTAGTAGGTTTTGTTTCTTCTTTTATAGCATCGGGAGTTGCTTTTCCTTCTTCTTTAACTGGAGCCACATCAGCTGTTTTTCCAGCGATTAAGTCAGAAACATCTTCGCCTTCATCTCCAATAATTGCTAACAAAGAATCTACAGCTGCGGTTTCTCCTTCCGGAATACCTATATATAAAAGAGTTCCTTCATTGAAGGATTCGAATTCCATTGTTGCTTTGTCTGTTTCAATTTCGGCAAGGATATCGCCTTCGCTGATTTTGTCCCCTACTTTTTTTAGCCAAGTCGCTACCGTTCCTTCCGTCATCGTATCGCTCAAACGAGGCATTGTAATTATTGTTGCCATAATTGATTTATAGTTTATGAGGTAAAAATGGATAGTTATCTTGTTCGTATACTACATCGTAAAGTTGTTGAATAGGTGGGTATTCAGATTCTTCAGCAAATTTCACACATTCTTCAACTAAACTTTTCACTCTCTTATCGATTGCTCCAATTTCTTCATCGGTAGCATATTCTTTTTCTTTAATTATATCTAAAACCTGTGTAATTGGATCGATTTTTTTGTACTCTTCAACTTCTTCTTTCGAACGATACAATTGCGCGTCTGACATTGAGTGTCCTCTGTAACGGTACGTTTTCATTTCAAGAAAAGTAGGTCCGTCACCACGACGTGCTCTGTCAATTGCTTCTGTCATAGCTTCAGCAACTTTTACAGGATTCATTCCATCTACTGGTCCGCAAGGCATTTCATATCCTAGACCTAGTTTCCAGATATCAGTATGATTCGCTGTTCTTTCTACAGATGTTCCCATGGCATATCCATTGTTTTCAACAATAAATACGACAGGAAGTTTCCATAACATTGCCATGTTGAAGGCTTCGTGTAAGGATCCTTGACGTGCGGCGCCATCACCAAAATAGGTCATAGTAACACCCCCAGTTTCAAAATACTTGTCTGCAAAAGCCAATCCTGCACCTACAGGTATTTGTCCGCCCACAATTCCGTGTCCACCATAAAAACGGTGTTCTTTTGAAAAAATATGCATAGAACCACCCATTCCTTTTGAAGTTCCGGTAACTTTTCCTAAAAGTTCCGCCATCACACGTCTGGGATCAACTCCCATTCCTATTGGCTGAACGTGATTTCTGTACGCGGTAATCATTTTGTCTTTTGTCAAGTCCATGGCGTGCAATGCACCGGCTAGTACTGCTTCTTGACCGTTGTATAAATGTAGAAAACCTCTAACTTTTTGTTGGATGTATAATGCGGCAAGTTTGTCCTCAAACTTTCGCCAAAGCAGCATGTCTTCATACCACTTTAAATATACTTCTTTTGTAACTTCTTTCATCTGAATTTTTCTTTTGCTAAAGTGTTATTGTATTATCAATGTGTACCTATAACGCAAAATAGTTTCCTCCCACAAATTTGCGCCCCGAAGGGTCGGGATGCAAAAATAAGACATTCCAACTTAGAACTAAAATTTAATAGGTAGTTTTTGGATTTTTTACAAGTATTTTTTGTCAAACATAAAAGGGAGCAGGTTTTTTAGGGATTCGGATTTGTAAATTGTACCAATCTCTCCCATGAAATAGATTTCAATAGGGGTCTCTTGCCGAATTTCATATTCGGCTATGGATTGTCTGCAAGAACCACAAGGCGGTATTGGGGTCGAAGTCGTATTAGTATCTGAAGCCGCTGTGATAGCCATTTTCAAAATTTTAGCCTCTGGATAGACTGCGCCTGCATGAAAAATAGCCACCCGCTCCGCACAAAGCCCGGATGGATAAGCCGCATTTTCTTGGTTTGAACCTAAAACGATCTTGCCGTTATCTAAAAGAAGGGCTGCGCCAACTCTGAATTTTGAATACGGGGCATACGCTTTTTTTCTAATTTCAACAGCTTGTCCCATTAAATTCTGAATGTCATTTGGCAAATCTTCAATGGCATCAAATGCTTTGAATTGTGTAGTAATTATTATTTCTTTCATACTAATTTGAGGAAAAAAAATCCAAACTTCATTCCGAAGCGTTCGGGCTGAAATTTGGATTATTATTGGTAAATTTTATTTATGTTTAATATTCTTCGTATTTATCTCCAAAATTGAAGGTAAGTGAAAAACGAAGGGTGTTTTCTAAAGGGTTTTTTACTTTTGATGCCGAGAATAAATACGAAACATCTACTTTGACAACATTGTATTTAAAACCTGCTCCAAGGGATAAAAATTGTCTAGCCCCTTTCAACGGACTTTCATGAAAATATCCCAAGCGCATGGCAAAGGAATCTTGGTACAAATATTCAGCACCTACCGCATAAGTTACTTCTTTTACCTCTTCTCCAAATCCATCAGGCGCATCACCAAATGATTTAAAAACACCAGATGCCCAGCCTATTGAACGGTAATTGTCATTGTTTTGATTGCGTTCTTCGGGAGCCACTGTGCCATCTCCATTCAAATCTGGATTTTGAGGAGTTGGAACTAATAATTTATTAAATTCAACATTTAAAGCAACCTTATTATAATCGTCTAATATAAAATCAAAACCAGTTCCAATTTTTAAATTAGCGGGTAAAAAATTATTATTAAAATCATCATTGTCATAACTAATCTTTGGACCTAGATTTTGAATGTTAAACCCAGCTCTCCATCTTCCGTTGAATTCATTGTACGCCAGTTCTTCGGATTGGTAAAAACCGGCTACATCAACAGCAAATGAACTGGCAGATGTGGCGTCGTTATTTTCGGAAGCAATTTTTAAATTAGAATTTATAAATCGTCCTGCAATCGCCATCGAGAATTTCTCGCTTAGTTTTAAGGAGTAGGAGCCGTCAATAGCAAATTCATTAGGCGATACGGTTGGAAAGGTTTCTGTAGGTTCGCCAGTTCTGCGTAATTCAATATCGCCCCATCCAAAATAACGAATGCTTCCTGCAAAAGCACTTCGGTCATTCAGTTTTTGATAATAGGTCAGTTGTGCTAATGCGATATCATTTACCAGATCAGTAAGGTATGGCGTGTAACTTATTGAAAACCCTTGCGCATCTGTGGCAAATGCATATTTTGCCGGATTCCATTGCTGAGAAAAAGCATCGGCTGATGTGGCAACCCCTATATCTCCCATACCTGCAGCTCTTGCATCGGCAGCGACTAATAAAAATGGAACTCCAGGGTTTATGACCCTATTATCCTGAGCTTTTGCAAAGGAAACCATAAATAAAAGGGTAAAAATCAGTATTGTTTTTTTCATTATTTCAGAAGGTTTGTTAAACAAATATAGTATTTAATTAAAGGATTACAAGTTTCTCATATTTTTCGGATTTCTTGTTGGTTAGGCTTGATTTTACAGTGAGTTTATAGATATAGACTCCCTTCCCTATTCGGTCTCCAAAATCATCTTTGCCGTCCCAAGTGATTTCTTTGGATAAAAAACCGTCTGTCGTGACGATTTGATTCCTTGTCCAAACTATTTTCCCTGTTATTGTCATTACTTGAACCTGAACGTCTAATGGTTCAAATGGTCTGTTGTGCGTAAACCAAAACTCCGTATAGCTGACAAATGGATTGGGGTAATTTAGCACATGTGTCAATGTTATGGCATCATCACCCACTACAATAAACTGAATTTCTGTGGTTACGGGATTGTTGTACACATCCCAAGCTTTGAATGCGATTGTATGCAACCCGGGAGCTAAATTGCGCAACGGAAACCGAAGCGTTCCACTGGTGAAATCATCCAGTTTTGTTTGATAATAGTCATTTAATACAAAGGGATTGCTTACATCTCCATCTAAAATGGCAACAATATCATGGCCTATTCCGCTGGCTGTATTTATGCCGTTTTCATCTTCAAGTAACGCAACAAGAAACGGGGATTCATTTGTTATTCCGCCAGAAACAAAAGTCTCGTCATTCATGTATAACTTCACTGTTGGGCTAATATTGTCTGTTGCGGCATTTTCGTTTATTCCGCCTATTTTTATGGTAGCATCATATCCGGTTTCGTTTTGTAATACTTCATTTTTTTTGGCATAAAAGCTAATTCTTCCGTTTGCCAAAGGGATTCTGATGTCTCGGGGTACAACAAAGCTAAATTCAAATTCACCGTTTGTAACCGATGCATTTCCCCGGAATATGGTTTCTCCTAAAACATTAAAATTCATGACTGGACTATTTCCGTCATTATTATAGGTTGCTCTTGAAATGGTTTTGTCAAAAATAGTAGTGGAAACTTCACCATTATAGTTGGTCAAAGGATTGTTGTTCTCATCCGTAACTTCGCCGGTCAACTTGATTTTAGAGAGTGATTTGAAGTCCTCAATACTTTGGGTAACGGCTATGTCATTCACTTTTGTTAATCTAATTTTTGGTCTGGGGACAGCGAGCATTAATGCAGGGTCGCCAATGTAAAAGACGACATTGGTCGCTGAATTGGGATTGCTGTTTTTCGAAATTCTCAGTGCTTCTGCAATAGATAAATATTGGTTTGAGCCGTATGATAATAAATTTTTAGTAAAAACATCATTAAAGTTTTCGGCACTAAACTGACCAATGGAACGAATCGTTGTAATCATGGCTATTGCCCCGCCTTTTGGGTTCCAGTACGTATATTCCCCAGCTGTAGGTCTAAAGGGATTGTCAAAGCGGGAAAATTCACAGGTAATAGTGATGAATAATGGATATTTGAATTGATTGCTTAAATTTTGTCCGTCTGATTTTTCCCAAATCCGCTCGCTTGATAAACCGTCTTCGCCACCATGACCTAAATAATTAAATACTAAAGCGCCTTTTTCGAAAGCATTAAAGAAATCGGCTCGTGCTTTAGGGTATCTGGATCCTCCTGCAGCGGCTTCCTGAATGTAGGAATCCAAGAGGATTTTATTGACATTCAAAAAAGGTTTTTCGGTAGCAATGGTATTTGCAAGCGTATTTTGTCTTTTTTGCAAAGTGGCATCGGAGGCAATATCTGAATCATCAGAAATTAAAACAAAATTATTTCTCCAGCTTCCGTAAGATTTTATGTCGTGATATTCAATTACTTTATTCACCATTTCATCCGCCTGTTTGGAGTCGTTCACCAGCATTCGGCCTACTGCAATATCGATTCCCCCAAAATAGGAAATAACATTTCCTTCTGAAGGATCCATTAGTCCAAAAAAATCATCAGAGGCAAAAGAGGATTCTCCCGATGTATTGCTATTTAAAGAGTGATAAATAGGGACAACATTGGTATTGTTGATGATTCTGTTTTTGAAATCGTAGGAAGCATCGCCAAAAAGGTTAATGAATTGTATTCTTTTTTGTGGTGTTGAAGCATTTTTATAGATGTATTTAATGCAGTTTCTTATAGCAGCGACATCCTGTTTGCCCGAAGAAAATTCTTGATATATCGATTCTAAAGGGATTACTTTTACATTCAAATTAGAATAATTGCGGTGAAAACCGGCTAGTTTTTCAGCTTGAGAAACTAAAAATGAAGGCGAAATAATTACATAATCGATATCTTGAAATTGACCCAGACTATTTTTGAATAAGGTTCCTTTTAGGTTTTGATTCTGGACCGTTGATCTGCTTTCTTTTAAAGGAGTATAATAATCCAAGGCCTCTACTGCAATGTACTTTCTGAGTTCTCCCAAACCTGCTTTGAAATTGACTGTATTTTGATCTACATTTTCGATTTTAGTTGTATTGTAGCTATCCGTAACATCCCATATTTGAGAGATTCCCGCTGCATTTGAAATAAGATAATTGACAATTCCGGTCTTTGCGCCGGATTGATCGTATTGAAAATGAAACTGTTTTCCGTATCCTTGAAGTTTTCTCTTGGCAATTAGCCTAATATTATCCAGAAAGCCTTTAGAGCCCGGAACGCCATTGTTGTTGTATTTGAGCTTTATTTTGACCGTTTCGGCCCCATTGAATGAGGCGTTAATGGGTAAAAATCCCAAAACAAATTCAGTTTCTGAATTTTTATTCAGCGCAGGAAACGAGATGTTTCCAACTGAAATTCCGTTTGCAGTCACAGTAAATGAAGTAGGTGTAAAGGCGGCTGAGGCTGCTGTCAGCATGATTTTAACGGGTGATGTGGCGTCAAAATTAGGAAAGGTAAAGTCAAATTCCTGTTCGTTTTTAACCTCAAATGATTCGCCAAGCCATTGACGGCCCAATCGGGCAATGTTTGCCAGATCTACTTCATGGTGTTGGTGATCATCAAAGGAGGTTAAAGTCAACGTGCTGTTTCCGGCAGGTTGACTTAAAGGAGCCATTCTTTTCCCGTCAGCACCTTGCGTTGTAATGTAGTAATACGATTTTGTGTCATATAAGTTAAGGTGTGTTTTGCTTTCCTCATTCCAAGTATCAACGCCTTCACCATAAAAAAGAATGTAATCTTCATTGTTGAAAATGCCGTCCCCTTCGCCATTTATTTGAATTGCATTTTCGATCAAGTCATTTGGATAGTAAATGTTGTTGGACAGTGGTGCCATTCGTCCACCATTGCCGTATATTTTTATTTTTCGGGGGTCAGCGGTAACATCAAGTCCGAGTTGTTGCAGAAAGCTTTTAGAGATTTTATACACGCCCGATTTTTCAATATAAAATCGAAACCAAGTACCGCTCGATAAAACCGAATTAGAAATGCCATTAAACGTTTTTTCGGAGGGTGAAATTCTAGAAGCGTTACGCTCTATTTCATACGAAAAGGATTTGATTCGTTTGAATCCGAAATTATCTTTAATTATTGGTGTAAGCTCAATAAAGGCATTCTTTAGCTCTCTGGAATTACGTATTTGCAAAGACGAACTTACTGTTTTAGGAAGGTTTGCAATATCTAAATCTCCGAGTTCAGCAGCAGTAATCGATTCGTAAATTATATTTGTAACTTGAATTTTCCCTTCGTCAAAAGAGACTGGTTCATTTATTTTTAAAGTAAAAAGGAGCGTTTTGGCAGTAGCATTATAATGGAAACTATTTCCTAAAAAAAAAGGGATCGTAACTTTGAAATCACCATAGGACATTTCTTTTTTTTCTAACCAATCGATGGTTGCATCGCCTTTGATTTGGGCAAAAGAAATGAACGGAAATAGGACTAAATAAGCCAAAATAATTTTTCTCATTATTTTTTTAACGGGATTAATAGACAGTTATTATTAATCAGTAAAAATAAATCATTTCATGTTATAGTAAATAATAAATATTATAAATTTGCGTTCGTATATATAATTTGTTGTTAAAATTGGTTTTTTGAAAATAGTAAGAAAGATCGATGTTGATTAATTGATAATTATTATATTGCGCCACTAAAATTATTACCCACTAAAGAGTATGAAAGCAAACAGAATTATGAGCTTACGATTGTTAATATCAATCCTGTTTATTATTGGTTTTTCCAGTTGCAGTAAAAAATCTAGCTCAAAGAATACTTCAAGAGCGACTGGTTGGAATATGGACAGTAAAAAGGCAGGTTCAAATAATAAGAAACAAGTAGCAGGTCCGGGATTGGTTTTTGTGGAAGGAGGTACATTTACCATGGGTAAAGTGCAGGATGATGTTATGCATGACTGGAATAACACCCCAACACAACAACATGTTCAATCTTTTTATATGGATGAAACGGAGGTAACGAATTCAATGTATTTGGATTATTTAGACTGGTTGAAAAATGTGTATCCACCAACGGAAGAAAATTATAAAAATATATATGAAGGTGCCTCGCCAGACACTTTAGTTTGGAGAAATCGATTGGGCTATAATGAAACAATGACCAATAATTACTTAAGACACCCTTCTTATGCAGAATATCCTGTAGTAGGTGTAAATTGGATTCAAGCAGTCGAATTTAGCAATTGGAGAACCCAACGTGTAAATGAAGCGCTTCTGGAAAAAAACGGATACCTTAAAAAGAATGCAAAAACACTAGATGTGACTGCAGACAGCAATTTTGATACTGAAACCTATTTAAATTCACCGACCTTGGCTTATGGAGGAAATGAAGATATTGTGTTAAAAGGAAGAAAAGGAGCCAGAAAAACTCCTAAAGCTGGAAAAAACGGGACGGTTGTAGAACCAAAGAATGTTTATGCGCAGCGTTCTTCCGGAATTCTTCTTCCGGAATACAGGCTTCCTACAGAGGCGGAATGGGAATATGCAGCTGCAGCCGATGTGGGACAAAGAGAATATAACATATACAAAGGGCAAAAAAAATATCCTTGGTCAGGCGGGTACACGCGTTCCGGCAAAAGACAAAGTAAAGGGGATCAATTGGCTAATTTTAAGCAAGGAAATGGTGATTACGGTGGAATCGCAGGTTGGTCTGATGATGGGGCTGATATTACAAATGAAGTAAAAAAATACCCTGCAAATGATTTTGGATTGTACGATATGGCCGGAAACGTAGCTGAATGGGTTCAAGATGTTTACCGACCTATTATCGATAATGAAGCAAATGACTTTAATTATTTCAGAGGGAATCAATACACTAAAAATAAAATTGGTGAAGATGGCAAAGTAGAAATTGTCACTAAAGACAATATGAAATTTGACACTTTAAGCAACGGAAGAATCATTGCCAGAAACTTTCCAGGTCAAATCGCTCAGGTACCCGTTGACGAACAAGAGACTTATCTGAGACAAAATTTTAATAAAAGTGATAATATTAACTACAGAGATGGAGATAAACAATCTACTAGATATTATAATTTTGGAGATTCAGAATCAGATGACGAGAAAACGAAAGAAGAAAAAAACATGTATAACTCCCCAATACACAATGTGACTACGGACAGTTTAGGGAACATGGTTAGGAAATATGATAAATCAAGCAAAAGAACAACTTTGATAAATGACAATGTCAGAGTTTACAAAGGAGGATCCTGGAGGGATAGAGCCTATTGGTTAGATCCGGCTCAAAGAAGGTATTTTCCTCAGGACATGGCCACAGATTACATTGGCTTTAGATGTGCGATGTCTAGAGTAGGAGCAAAAGCAGATAAAAAAAGATCAGCCAGAAATTAATTTTTATATAAATACAAACAAAAGCCCTTTGATTAGGGCTTTTGTTTTTTTAAATCGTTTCAAATGGATATTAATTACATTCATAGTTTGTTTTTGCAATGCAACTCAGTTTCAATTGACACCCGCAAGATTGAGCCAAACTCCTTATTTGTTGCCATAAAAGGAGAGCGTTTTGATGCTAACACTTTTGCAAAAGAAGCATTAGAAAAAGCAGCTGCGTATGTTATAATTGATGATGAATCTTATTTTATTGATCAAAGGACTATCTTAGTTGAAGATAGTCTGGTCGCGCTGCAGGAATTAGCAAAATACCATCGTGAATATTTAAAATTACCTATAATTGCGCTTACGGGAAGTAATGGAAAAACAACCACTAAGGAACTTATTCAGGTTGTACTTTCGAAAAAATTTAAAACCAAAGCAACCGTTGGCAATTTAAACAACCATATTGGGGTTCCATTGACACTGCTTTCTTTTACTTCAGAAACTGAAATAGGAATAGTTGAAATGGGAGCAAATCACAAAAAAGAAATTGAATTTCTATGTGAATTAGCAACACCGGATTATGGGTATATCACTAATTTTGGCAAAGCCCATTTAGAAGGTTTTGGTGGTGTAGAGGGCGTTATTGAAGGCAAAAGCGAAATGTATCAATACCTTTCAAAAAAAGACAAGCTTGCTTTTGTTAATTTGGAAGATACAATTCAAGTTGAAAAATCAAAAAGGTTACACTCATTTACTTTTGGTATAAATAAAACAAATGCGGATGTTAATATTACTTCGATTAAGGCAAATCCTTTTGTAGAAATATGTTATTTCGGATTGGAAATAAAATCCCACCTAATTGGGTTGTATAATGCCAATAACATCAATGCAGCGCTCACTATTGGTAAGTATTTTAGTATCGATGATATCGCAATAAAAGAAGCTTTAGAAAGCTATGTGCCTGAAAACAACAGATCACAGTTGTTGACAAAAGGAACTAATCAAGTAATTCTAGATGCCTATAATGCAAATCCGAGTAGTATGGCTGTAGCTATTGAGAATTTTCTACAGCTAGAGGATTTAAATAAGGTTATGATTTTGGGCGATATGTTTGAGTTGGGACAGGAAAGTCAGCAAGAACATAAAGCAATAGTTGACCTTCTTTTGAACGAAGATAAAGTGAAATGTTATTTTATAGGTGCAGCATTTTATACCAATAAACAGGAGAAAAGTAACTTTTGGTTCTATAGTACATTTGAGGAATTTTCTAATGATTTACCAATGATAACATTCAACAATAGTACTATTTTGATAAAAGGATCGAGAGGAATGGCATTGGAACGAACGTTAGATTTTTTGTAATTAAAAAATATTTTTTTTAATAAAAATGCCATCATATTAAAGTTATGATGGCATTTTTCATGGAAGTTCCCACGCCTTGACTTTGAAGACCATTGATAAAACTAACAGCAACTTTTCCGGCTAAAACTGGATCTTCAGAAAAATATTCGAAGTTTCTTCCGAGAAGAGGCGATCGCTTCATATTTACTCCGGGGTCTAATACTATTTGAAGATCGTTAGTCTGAGATTCGATTTCTAGGGTTTCACCCATTTTTTGTACCAATGCTGGATTCCAGGACGAAGCAAGTGCCGATGCAGTCGGAAAACAATGGAAGGGACACTATTAGTAAAGTCGAAACCTTCTGCTTTACGCAAACCAAACGGTCCATCCGTCATAAAAATAGTAGGAATATCCAGTATTGAACAGCTTTTGTGGACTAATCGGTTTCGCCGGAACATAAAAAAGCTTTTCTTCTAAACTCATTTGAGCTACTAGTTTTTTTGCCTTAGCTCGATAATCTACATCTTGAGCATGCGATTGGGAGATTGATATCAGTCCAAAAAGTAATAAAAACATTTTTTTTTCGTCTTTTACTGGGTTGTTTTTGAATTATTGAGTTCGTTAATTAAATTTATTATTTTGACGCATTGCGCATATTTATTTGATTCGTAATGCATTTTGTATAATTTTTTTAGACTATTTTTAGTACAGATGTGTTTTTACACAATCGATTTGTACTATTATTGCAGTGTTTTTTCTTTTCAATAGAAAAACACTGCATTGAGAGTTTTGAAAAAGTGATGTTCTTTAATTTTCTTATAAAAATGAGCTAAATTGCAACACTAATAAATTATATTTTAATTATCAGAAAATAAGTACATGTTAAAAAATATTTTAGACAATAAGGAAAACTATCAGCCCGGTTTATCAATAGATTGTGTGATTTTTGGATTTCATGACAATCAGCTAAAAGTGTTATTGATAAAAACAAAGTACAGTGATAAATGGGCTTTGCCCGGTGGTTTTGTGCCTATAAATGAGGATATTGATCAGGCTGCTGTCACTGTTTTGAATAGTAGAACGGGACTAAGGGGGATTTTTCTGAGACAATTTTCAACTTTTGGAGCAGCCAGAAGGTGTAATGTTGATGTCAGTAATACTGTTTTAGATTTTTACGGAATACCTTTAGCGGAAGGCAAATGGTTTGCCAGTCGTTTTGTAACCGTTGGGTATTATGCCTTGGTTGATTTTTTAAAAACGATTCCGCAACCCGAGGGTAACAATGAAACGGTGGAATGGATTGACCATAATGCGGTGCCGGAATTAGTTTTAGATCACAAGGAAATTTTAGATAAAGCATTAGAAACACTCCGCATGGAATTGAATTTAATGCCGGTAGGCTATAATTTATTACCCGAAAAATTCACGATTCCTGAGTTGCAGAAATTATATGAAACCATCTTAGGCAGAAAACTCGACCGTAGAAATTTTTTACGTAAGATAATGGCAATTGGGATATTAAATAAGCTGGACGAGAAGAAAAGTAATGTAGCCCACAAAGCCCCTAATTTATACCGTTTTGATAAAGAAAAATACGAAGAGGTTGTTAAAAACGGGTTGACGCAGGGGTGGTAAATTAAAGAAAAGGCATAAAAAAACTTCATTAGAAATAATGAAGTTTTTTGTGGGCGATTAGGAACTGTTTTCTAACCATTTTATGCAGGATTTGAAGAAATAACAATTTATAAATTATTTCAGCGTTTTTGTCTATAAAAGTTTTGATCAACCAAGGACTGGCTATTCTATCAATTTTAGGGCGTTCTCTAGTAATCCATTTCATTTGAAATAATATAAAGGAAATTTTGCTCCTTAAATAGTAAGCTAATCTACATTTATTTATCTAGGTTTCAAAAAAACACTTACGAATCAATTGTTCAAGAGCTAAGATTAGAGATTGATTATTTCGACAATGGATCTTTATACAAAAAAAGATAAAACAAATAAATATCAGTCTCTTTAATATGACTTTAGGATATTCGAATCAATAATCTTAATAAATTTAGGGGTTATCAATTGTATAACCAAACTAACCTCTAAAATTAAATGACTTGGTTATTTGAATTTTGTGCGCGATAGAGGATTTGAACTCCCGATAACTTCGGGTAGAATCGTAATGTTATGAACCATTTGAGCTTATTTTTATTTGAAATTAATTCTTGAATTTTAACCCGATTTTCCAAGATTTAACGTTGTACCTCTTTATTAATTTACAGTATGCCACTCGATGACGGGTTGTATACTCAATTTAGAAACAAGGCTGTCTGGGAATTACTTTCTGGGCAGCCTTGTTTTTGAATTATTCTTTTCCGGATTCCTTCAGTTTTTCAGCAGCCTGATTTATCTTGTCAGCTCCTTTTTTAAGAATTTCTCCTGCTTTTATTCTGGTAGAATCAGCGGCAGCATCAACTTTTACCGCTGCAGTATCGATAGCTCCTTCCATTTCATTACTAATGGCCTCTCTAGCTTCTTTCACTTCCTCTTTTGTTTCTTCTTTACAAGAAGTCATTAAAGTGGCAACAAATACTAATCCTAAAAGTGCTTTTTTCATTATATTTTCATTTTAAAAAATTGATAATTGAGTACATTCATCGTATAAAGATAAACAAAATCGCTACAAACATAAGTTTGGGGAAATTTCGTTTATTGGACACCAATTACCACTATTTTATACATTAGCGGTAACAGCGTCTCTGTCAATTTTCCCGATCAATCCTGCTAATACTTTTCCAGGGCCTACCTCAGTAAATGAGGTTGCTCCGTCTTGGATCATTTGCTGTACTGATTGTGTCCACTTTACGGGAGCTGTCAATTGAATGATTAGGTTTTTCTTAATTTCTGCGGGGTCTGATACTGCACTGGCTGTTGTATTTTGATATACCGGACAAATAGGAGTTGAGAACGTTGTTGCTTCAATAGCTGCGGCCAGTTCTTCACGAGCCGGTTCCATCATTGGAGAGTGAAAAGCACCTCCAACAGGCAACAATAATGCACGTTTTGCACCAGCGCCTTTCATCGCTTCACACGCTTTTTCCACTGCTGATGTTTCTCCTGAAATCACTAATTGTCCTGGGCAGTTGTAATTTGCAGGGACTACAATTCCGTCAATCGAAGCACAAACTTCTTCTACAATGTTGTCAGCCAATCCTAAAACGGCCGCCATAGTCGATGGTTTTATTTCGCAGGCTTTTTGCATAGCTAAAGCTCTTTGAGAAACCAGTTTCAAGCCGTCTTCAAAAGATAAAGTACCATTAGCTACTAAAGCTGAAAACTCACCCAATGAATGTCCCGCTACCATTTCTGGTTTGAAATCCTCTCCTAATGTTTTTGCTAAAATCACCGAATGCAGGAAAACGGCTGGTTGTGTCACTTTGGTTTCTTTCAATTCCTCGGCTGTTCCTTCAAACATGATGTCTGTGATGCGGAAACCTAAAATTGCATTGGCTTTTTCGAATAATTCTTTTGCGAGAGCAGAATTTTCATACAAGTCTTTACCCATTCCTGTGAATTGCGCGCCTTGACCTGGAAATACGTATGCTTTCATGTTTTTATTTTAAAGATTGAAAAAAATTAAAGACTGAAAAATGAATTCCAATCAGAATGCAAAAATACTGTTTTTTGCGGTATTGTAAATAGGGTTATTGTTTTCTTTAAAATTGACACTTTTATTAGTGTAACATTTAGGAGTATTAAAGACTAATATTTAAAACTTAGTTTTATGAAAAAGATTTTATCAATAGCTTTCTTACTCCTTTTTGGTTTTTTATTGTTTTATGGCAACCTTCCGGTAATCAATTATGGATTTACTGGTTTTGCTTTTATTTTATTACTGTTGTTAGTAATAGGGATCTTATTTTCTGTTGGTTTGACTATTTCTCAGCAAACAAAGCAAGTCAAGATTGTTTCCAAACCTAACAAGATTTTGTTTGTTTTGGTAGGATTGCTTTTAGCGTATTGTGTTGCGCTTCCTTTTATAACCAGCCTAAAAATGTTCCGAAGCGATTCGTATCAAAAATTAATAGGCGAGGTTAAAAACGGCCAAAAAATAACCAATCACATTGCTCCAATTTCTATTGATAAAATCCGTGTGGTCGATGAGGAACTAGCCCATCTTCTGGGAGAGAAAATTCTAGGTTCTCAACCCGCTTTGGGAAGTCAGGTAGAATTGGGGGATTTTTGTATCCAAAAGGTGAACAATAACTTGTACTGGGTTGCTCCATTATTACATTCTGGTTTTTTGAAATGGTTTAACAACCAAGAGGGAACTGCGGGATATGTTATGGTTTCTGCAACCAATGAACGTGATGTGAAATTAGTTCAGAGTGTAGGAGGGAAGAACATTAAGATTAAATACCAGCAAGGCGCTTACTTCCAAAGTGACATTCACAGACACGTTTATTTTAATGGAAATGCTACTGTTGGTCTGGCTGATTTTAGTTTTGAAATTGATGATGCTGGAAATCCGTTTTGGATTGTCACTAAATATGTGAAAAAAATTGGTTTTTCAGGAAAAGAAGCTACGGGAGTTATTGTGGTTGATGCACAATCTGGAGCAATAAATGAATATTCAATTGCTAAAACGCCAAAATGGGTGGATCGAATTCAGCCTTTGGATTTTATAGAAAATCAGTTGAATGATTGGGGTGAATATGTTCACGGCTATTGGAATTTTTCTAATCAGGATAAACTGCAAATTACAGAAGGAATGACATTGGTATATGGAAAAGACAATAAATCCTATTGGTACACCGGATTAACTTCGGTCGGGAAAGAAGAATCTGCTGTAGGTTTTGTATTGGTAGATACCAGAACCAAAGAAACTACTTTTTACAAACAAAGTGGCGCGACGGAATATGCGGCTCAAAGTTCGGCACAAGGGAAAGTTCAGGAAAAAGGATATAAAGCATCTTTGCCTATTCCGTATAATATCAATAACATTCCCACGTATGCGATGACGCTCAAAGATAACGGCGGATTAGTTAAAATGTTTGCGATGGTGGCCATTTCAGATTATACGATTGTGGGCGTCGGCAATACAATGCGAGAAACCTTGACTTCGTTTAAAAATGTCTACAATATGTCGGATAATAAAATAAACCCAAATAGTGTTTCTAATAAAAAATCAGTAAAATCAGTAGTAACGAGAATTCAGAATGATGTGAAAAACGGGAATAGCTTTTATTATTTTAAGGTGAAAGATTACCCTAATATTTTTGTGGGTTCGTCACAAATATCCAATCAATTGCCAGTAACAATTGTGGGTGACAGTGTGAAAATTTCTTTTGATGTAGACATGGAAGAAGTTATTGATGTTTCAAGTTTTGAGAATATCAATTTGGAAGCGAGTATGAAATCGAAGTAATAAAAAAAGGGCTAAAGAATTTTCTTTTAGCCCTTTTTTTATTTTTTTGGCAGTAATTTAAAAGAAGTTACTTTGAACCGATTATCTACAATTTTACCAACAATTTCGGCTTTTCGTATTGTTGTACAAAAACCGTCATTGGCGTGTGCATCTCCGTGCGAATCGATTGAACTACCGTCAACAAAATAAGATTTTCCATCCACACGAACGGCTAATTCACAACCGTGTCCTTCCATTCCAAACTGGCATTGACCACAAGCAGCCTCAACAATTTGTGGTTTTGGTTCTTCTTTTTTATCTTTATCCTGAGCACTTGCTAATGTTACAACGAACAAAAGGGTTAAGTATAATAACTTTTTCATAATTGATTATTTTTTGCTTTAGCTAAGATACTCGTTTTTTACATCGAATAATTTTTAAACATGTAAATTCATATTAATCTGGAAAGAGGAATGTTAATAGAAGCCATTTCAATAATGACAACTGCAATAATTGGAATGATTCGTCAATCAAAACTTTCGGCAAAAAAGAATTGAGCAAGGCCAAATGTGGCAATACCTTGTGCTACCGTCAGACCATAATTAACATACATTGCACCATGAAAATAACCCGGTTCTTTCTCGAATTTATTGTGACCATGGAGGCAATATTCATTCATTTTTGGAAACCCTATGTGTAAGCAAATATTTTTTTTCTTTGAAAACTTTCCCTTGAAGGCAGTGTGGGTAATCATTATTCAGGATGTCTACGATAGAATTAGACATCGGTATTTTTTTATCAAAGGTATTTAAAGGTTCCAGAAGAACTTTCGAATGGTTAGGTGATAATTCACAAGATGATAAAAAGGAACGCTGATAACACTGATTTAGCGAATTTTTTTTCATCTTGTTTTCGGTATAATATTGGAAGTTTATTAAATGTAATTACGAATGCACGGTAATCAACCTTGCTGCATTTTTTGCTTTTTCTACCACTTCTTCAATTGGAGTTTCTACGGTATCATTTACTAAAGCCACTGCCATTCTGCGGTAGGGTCTTGAAGTTGGTTTACGAAATATTCTGAAATCCGTTTTAGGTAAAGCCGCAATTTTTTCGATACCGGAGTACGTTGGGTTTGTAGAGTTTTCCGAAGCTAAAATGACTGCACTGGCTCCCGCTTTTTCTAATGTGATTTCAAAAATAGGCAAACTTAAAATAGCGCGTAAATGCAATTCAAATTCATTGAAGTTTTGTGTTCCAGCTAATGTTACCATTCCGGTATCATGCGGACGAGGCGATAATTCTGAGAAATAAACGCCGTCATCAGTCAAGAAAAATTCGACTCCAAAAAGTCCTGCGCCGCCCAAAGCTTCGGTTACTTTTTCGGCCATGTCTTGCGCTTCGTACAAATCCTTGTCGGAAATTCTGGCGGGTTGCCAGCTTTCCTGATAATCGCCACGTTCTTGTCTATGGCCAATTGGCGCACAAAAAAGTGTCGGATTATTGTTTTGTACCACCGTTAATAAAGTAATCTCCGAATTGAATTTGACAAATGCTTCTACAATCACTTCTACGACATCGCCACGGGAACCTTCCACGGCATACTTCCATGCTTTTTCAATATCGGCTTCGGTTTTTATGGTGGATTGTCCTTTTCCGGACGAAGACATTAATGGTTTGACGACACACGGCATTCCAACGGCTTCAACGCCTTTTTGTAATTCCTCGGCAGTAGTGGCGTAGCGGTAGTTTGCGGTTTTTAATCCTAATTCTTTAGATGCTAAATCTCGAATCGCTTTACGGTTCATCGTGAAGTTTGCCGCTTTCGCAGAAGGAACTACGGTAATTCCTTGGTTTTCATAGTCATAAAAACGCTCGGTTCTGATAGCTTCTATTTCTGGAACAATAAAATCAGGTTTATGTTTGGCGACGACGCGGTCTAGGGCTTCTCCGTCGAGCATATTGATGACTTCAAAATCATGGGCAACTTGCATGGCGGGTGCATTTTCGTAACTGTCCACCGCAATTACGATTTGCCCTATGCGTTGTGCAGCGATTGTAAATTCTTTTCCTAATTCGCCTGAGCCGAGAAGTAGTATTTTCATGTTTTTATTGTGTTAGGTATAGCTAGGGACATCTCGCGAGCTGTTCTTACTGCATGAGGGATAGTAGTGGAAATCCTTTGTATTCCCGCAGCGATAGCGAAGGTAATAAAAAAGATTGCAACGGATAGCCCGACCCGCCTTTTCTGCGGGGCATGCCTCAAAAAAAAATAGTTTAAAATTTAAAGCGTTAAAACTTTAAACCTTAAACTATTTTAAACTTGAAACAAATTTTATATTATGCAGGAACCTCAGTAAGAGCTACAGCTTCTTTGATTCGGCGTAAGGCTTCAATTAGTAATTCTTCGCTTGTTGCGTAAGAAAAACGGATACAGTTTGGGTTTCCAAAAGCGTCACCGGTTACGGTTGCTACATTTGCTTCGCCCAAAAGGTACATAGAGAAATCATTGGCGTCTTTGATAAACGTTCCTTTTAATGTTTTTCCGAAAAAAGAAGAAACGTCTGGGAATACATAAAAAGCACCTTCGGGAACGTTGATTTTTACTCCTGGAATGTCTTTTAATAATCCAACGACTAAATCTCTACGGCTATGGAAAGCGTCCACCATGTGTTTTAGAACACTTGGATCAGCATCTACTGCGGTAATAGTAGCACGTTGTGCAATACTATTCGCACCGCTTGTTACTTGACCTTGAATTTTTGTACACGCTTTTGCAATGAATTCTGGTGCGCCAATATATCCAATTCTCCAACCTGTCATGGCGAAAGCTTTGGCTACTCCATTTACGGTAATTGTTCGTTCTAGCATTCCCGGGATGGATGCGATGCTGCAAAAAGTTCCGGAGAAATTAATGTGCTCGTAGATTTCGTCAGCAACAACATATACATGTGGGTGTTTTTCCAACACTTTGGCAAGAGCCGTTAATTCGTCTCTGTTGTACACCGATCCGCTTGGGTTACAAGGGGAACTAAACCACATCATTTTTGTTTTTGGTGTAATTGCTGCTTCTAATTGTTCTGGTGTGATTTTGAAATCCGTATCTACAGAAGTGGGTACTTCTACAGGAATTCCGCCTGATAATTTTACGATTTCGAAATACGAAACCCAGTAAGGAGCCGGTAAAATTACTTCGTCACCGTCGTTTAGCATTACTTGAGCAATGTTGTATAAGGATTGTTTTGCTCCGGTTGACACTACAATTTGAGAGGGTTTGTACTCTAAATTATTGTCTCTTTTGAATTTTCTGCAAATGGCTTCTTTTAATTCAGCATATCCTTCTACTGGAGAGTAGGTGCTGTAATTTTCGTCAATCGCTTTTTTCGCCGCTTCTTTGATGAAGTCTGGCGTATTGAAATCTGGTTCGCCTAAGCTTAAACTGATAATGTCTCTTCCTTGTGCTTTTAATTCTCTGGCCAAAGCTGCCATTGCTAATGTTTGAGATGTAGATAAATTGTTTATTCTATCGGATAATGGATTCATTGTAATAGGTTGTAGTTAGTTTATTAGTATATATACACTGTAAAGATGCAATGTAGAGATGCACTGCAGAGCATCTCTAGATGTTGTGATTTTGAATGATTATGTAAGTTCTGGTTTCATTCCCAATTCTTTCAAATGCTTAAAATGAGCAATAACAGCACTTCGCATCGTTTTGTATTCGTAATACGGCAAGTTGCATTCTTGGGCGGTTTGCTTTACGATACTCGCAAT
The DNA here is from genome assembly GCF_003968825.1 of Flavobacterium sp. LS1R10. NCBI lineage: Bacteria > Pseudomonadati > Bacteroidota > Flavobacteriia > Flavobacteriales > Flavobacteriaceae > Flavobacterium > Flavobacterium sp. LS1R10. The sequence continues at coordinate 31,555 of NZ_RYDH01000005.1, forward strand.
TTTCCCATAATGCACGTGACTGATATTTGGGAAAATATGGTGCTCTATTTGGTGGTTTAATCCACCGGTGTACCAGTTGACAATGGCATTTTTTGGTGCAAAATTGGTGGTGGTAAACAATTGGTGAATCGCCCAAGTGTTATCCATTTCTCCTAATTCATTAGGAGAAGGATTGGTCGTTTCTTCGACAACGTGTGCTAATTGGAATACAACACTTAATATGAGTCCTGCGGTATAATGCATGAGGAAGAATCCAATAAGAACTTTCCACCATGTGATTCCAATAACGATTGGTAACACGATCCAAATAGAAACGTAAATTATTTTAGTGATAATTAAAGTGGTCCAAAGTATTTTTGGGCTTTTTGCTTCTCCGTAAGATAATTTTCGCTTTAAATAGCTTTTCATCTGCTTGAAATCAGTTGTAATAGCCCAGTTGAACGTTAATAATCCATATAAAAATACCGAATAATATTGCTGAAAACGGTGAAAATTATACCATGTTGCTTCTTTTGTAAAACGGATTACTCGCCCGGCATCTAAATCCTCATCGTGACCTGGAATGTTTGTGTACGTATGGTGCAAAACATTATGTTGAACTTGCCAGTTGTAGACATTTCCTGCCAGAACATAAATAGTTCCTCCCATAAATTTATTGACCCAGTGTTTATTGGAATAGGAGCCATGATTTCCATCATGCATGACATTCATTCCCACTCCAGCCATTCCAATTCCCATAACAATTGTTAATAGAAGATGTGCCCAAAAAGGCATACCTAATGTCAGAATTAAAAAATAAGGCGCCAGGAAAACCGTAATCAAAATGATAGTTTTTAAATAAAGTTTCCAGTTTCCAGTCTTTTGGATGTTGTTTTCTTTAAAGTAAGTATTTACCCGTGAGTTAAGTGTTCTGAAAAATTTCAGGCTATCTTGTTTTGCAAATGTTGGTAGCGTATCTGTCATAAAAAAATCAATAAAGGTCAAAGGTAATTATTATAAATTTTTGGATATACAAAATTGAGATAAATATTTTAACTCTAAAGTATTACTTTTGTTAAAAAATTAAAAGATGAATGAGATTCTGAAGCATTTTCCTAATTTAACGGATATTCAAAAAGAACAGTTTGAAAAATTGGATTTTTTATACCATGATTGGAACGAAAAAATAAATGTTATTTCCAGAAAAGATATTGATGCCTTATACACCAAACATATCTTGCATTCGTTGGGGATTGCCAAAATCATACAATTTGAACCGGGAACGTATGTCCTTGATGTGGGAACAGGAGGTGGATTCCCTGGAATTCCATTGGCGATTCTTTTTCCGGAAACGCGTTTTTATTTGATAGATATTATTGCAAAAAAAATAAAAGTGGTTCAGGCTGTTGCCGAGGGATTGGAATTAAAAAATGTTAAAGCTGAGCAAATGCGAGCAGAGAATGTAAAAGGAGATTTTGATTTTATTGTGAGTCGTGCCGTGACCAATATGCCGGATTTTGTTTCTTGGGTGAAAACCAAAATCAAAAAGAACAACAAACACGAATTGAAAAACGGAATTTTGTACTTAAAAGGAGGCGATTTAACTGAAGAATTAAAAGATTTTCCTAAAGCGACGGAATATAATTTAGCTGATTTTTTTGAAGATGAATTCTTTGAAACAAAGAAAGTAGTCCACGTGCCGTTGAAGTTTGTGGTTTAGAAACATAGAATAATTTTGTCTCAAACGGCTTTTTTTCAGGAAATAGGAATCTCTGCTGGTTGAGATTCCTTCTAATTGTGTACTGGAAATTCAAGGGTTACCTTAGTTCCTTTTCCTAATTTACTTTCAAGTTGAATTGTTCCTGAGTTTTTTTCTGTAAATGTTTTTACGATATAGAGGCCTAATCCAGTTCCTTGGATTCCATCGGTATTACTGGCCCTAAAAAAAGTATTGAATAATTTTGGTTGATCTTCGGCTGGAATTCCAATACCTAAATCAATAATCTCTAAACAAATAGTTTTTTCGATGACACATAAATTTAGCTCAATATCACCAAAGCCTTCTGAATATTTAAAGGCATTGTTTAATAAGTTGAAAATAGTATATTCCATCAGTTTTTGATCTGCCATAACTCGAAAATTATCGCCTTTGATGGAGGTTTGAACTTTTCTTCCAATTAATTGATCGGGATAACTTATTTCGATCACATCTAGGCAAATTTGTTTTAAATCAAATTCGGTAGGATCGAAATTCGTTTTTCCGGAGTCCTCTTTTGAGATCGTTAGCACGGCATTCATCAATTGAACAATGCGATCAATTTCTTCAATAATACAATCAATTCTTTTTTGCAAACGGGGAGCATTTTCTATTTTTTCATGTTCTAAGTAAAGACTTATTAGTTCAGCACTAGTTCTGATGGTTGTCATAGGCGTTCTGAACTCATGTGAAATTGTGGATACTAAATTCGTGCGAAGATCATTTAAATCGCGTTCTTTCAGTAATGCTTTTTCAATTTTTTCTTCGGCTTCTTTTTGGGTGGTAATTTCTCTGTTTGAGGAATGAAAGCTAATTGTAACACCATTTTCTTTAACTAAATTGGCCTTAATTTCAAACCAAATATAATCGCCGCTTATGTTTCTAAATCGGATCTGAATTGCTATGTCTTCCATTTCTGTTAGAAAGCCTATGATGTGACTTTGAAGTTCCTCAATATCGTCAGGATGGGCATAATCTACAGGAAATTTCCCTATTAAAGATTGTGGGGTGTATCCTAATAGTTTTTCAATAGAAGGAGAAACGTATTTGAAAGAGGTGTCTGTATTATGCAAGCAAACTAAATCAACGGTGTTATCAGCTAAAAGACGGTATAAATTTTTAGCTTTGTTGAGCTGAATGGTTTTGATCCTGTTATTTTCTTCGGATAATATTTTGTTTTGTTTTTCAATCCTTTTCCGATCTGTTATATTGATCATCTGGAAAATATGACGCTTCGTTTTGTTTCGACTGCTTTTAATTATTGAAGCAGATATATACATCCAAATGACAGATTTATTTTTATGAATAAATCTTTTTTCTAAATTGAAATTAGAGATTTTTCCGGAATTTAATTGCTCTTTCAAAATAAAATCATTTTTTAAATCTTTTGGATAAGTTATTTCTTGAGAGGTTAAGGACGCAAATTCCTTTTTAGAATAGCCTAATATTTCACAAAGTTTTTCATTGACTTCTACAAAATTATCATCAATGTCTATTAACGCCATTCCTGCTGCCGAATATTCAAAAGCATCTTTAAACTGTTCTTGGCTTTGTTGTAATTCATCTTTGAGTATCTTCTCCTTAGTGATCTCTTGCATTGCACCAATCATCCGTATGGCTTTACCTTCATTGTTTCGAATGATTATGGCCTTGTCATTTACGAATCCATAGGAAGTATCTGTTTTTTTATAACGATACTCATGGGACCATACATTATTTTGACTTTTAACAGCCACATCTAGACTTTCAAAAACAGCTTTTTTCTCATCCGGATGTAAAAAATTATTAAGCAAACTAGCTGCTAGTACATTTTTCTTAAATGTATAACCAAAAAGCGTTTTAAACCCATCTCCGACATAAATTTTGTCAGTGGTCAAATCCCAATCCCAAATGGCATCAAAAGTAGCCTTGCTAAAATAAGAAAAGCGCTCGTTACTTTCTTTTAAAGCATCTTCTGCTTTTTCTGTGCCGATATGTCAATAAAGGAACATATTACGAAAAGTAATTCATTGTGTTTTCCAAGTACGGGTACGGCATCAACCAACAACCATACTAAATTTTTAAGTGTGGGATTATAGACTCCCATAATGACATTGTTTATTGGCTTTAGTGTCTGGATTGCTTGAGGGACTGCATGATCCTCCACTTTAAATAAAGTACCGTCAAGATGAATTGTCTTCCAGTGCTCGTCGTAGGATGTTTTTCCAAGTAATTGGTCTTCTGTGAGTCCTAGCATTTCGCAGGCTGCTTTGTTGTTTTCTAATATTTCTGAGTCAGGGCCTTGGACTATAATTCCCACAGCTATATTGTAGATTATACTTTTAGTAAGCTGTCTGCTTTTAATAATTTCTTGCTGGGTTTTTTTACTTTCAGTGATATCTACACCAAATCCTATCATCATTTCTAGGGTTTCATCTTCATGAAAAACAGGAGTTAGTTTTCGGGTATGATAGGTTTTTGTGCCATCAAGATGTTCTATAGTATCCTCCCACTCAATTGTATTCCTGGATTCTATGGCTTCTAGAAAATGGATGCGTCTTGTTTTTGCAAAGGTATCATCTCTGCCAGTATGTTTTGCATATTCAAAATCGTTTTTTCCTATAATGAATTTTCGTAGCTCCTCTTTTTTTATAGCGGCTGGATTTAAATACGTGTAGGTATGACTGCTGTCAAAAACGGCGACATCCGTTGGGAGCCTGTCCAATATTTTTTCATAAAATTCTTTTTGTAATACTAGCTTTTGTTGAATTTCAATATACTCCGTAATGTCTCTACAGTTTCCTATAAAAATTGGCAGACCATTTTTTTGAGATAATTTTAAACGTGTGGAATGCCAAACATAATAACCTTCTTGATGAAGAATTCTATAGGTAAATTCACTTTCGTTTTTTCCGGTTTCAATTGCTTCACTTAAATAAGTTTTACAATTTTCTAAATCGTCAGGATGTAAAAAAGAAGTATTGCTTTTGTCTAAAATATCTTTATTCTCATAGCCTAGGTATTTAGTCCAGTTGTCTGAAGCATAGGTGATTATTCCTTCTAGGTTAAGCTCGTAAGTAATTTCTTTTGAATTGTCAATAAATAATTGAAATTGAGTGTCCTGTTCTTTGATTGTTTTTTGTAAGCTCTGGTTTTCAATATGTAATTTTAATAAAGATTGGATTTGTAGCACAGTATATTTTAGATGTTTTAACTGCATTACAGAAAGCTCTCTAGGGCTAGTATCCATAATACAAAGAGTTCCAATGACTAGATTTTCATTAAAACATATAGGGAAACCCGCAAAAAAAGCTATTAAATTTAAATTTTCGGGAGGAGCATCAATGTCTTTATTAATGTCTGAGATAATTTTAATTTTATTTTGCTGGATGGTATTCTCATTAAGTGCAATAATAGTAGGAGAGATGGGAATATAATCAAAACCTATTTTTGTAACTATTATGGGACTAATAGAGTCTGTTAATGAAATAAATGCAAGAGGCATCTCGCATACCTCGGATGCAAATAATAAAACCGTATTGAATTCCTCTTGAATAGTTCTGTTTTCAAATAATTCGCTTATTTTTTTCTTGTCAAATACAGGCATAGGTTCTTGGTGTAATTGATTAATTAACAATTATTTTGCATCATAGATATAGGTTTTTTAAAGTAATTGTTTCTTTATCAATAAGTTGTAATGTAGATTGGGGGGATCAATTACAAAATAACGTCTAATTTATTAAATATAAAAGAATGTTAAAAACTAATAACTTTTTTAACTGATTTAAAATGATGATTTAGCGCGTTTCTTTGATTTGTAAAACATTAATAACTTCTTAAATTATCAAATGGAATGATTTATGAGTTTAACTAGGAGTTGATTTTATTTGTACTAACAATAATTTTTCAGGTTAAACTTTGTAACTTTGGATTTCAAAAAATAATAGATTTGATCACAAAAGCTACTATAGATACTGTTTTCGAAACTGCTCGGGTAGAGGAGGTTATCGGTGATTTTGTGCAATTAAAACGCGCAGGGAGTAACTTCAAAGGGCTTAGTCCTTTTTCGGAAGAGCGTTCTCCATCGTTTATGGTTTCCCCAGCAAAGGGAATCTGGAAAGATTTTAGTTCTGGAAAAGGAGGGAATTCAGTTGCTTTCTTAATGGAACACTCCCATTTCACTTACCCGGAAGCCATACGGTATTTAGCCAAAAAATACAATATAGAAATTGAGGAAACCGAGCAAACGGATCAAGAAAAAGCCATTACGGATGTACGGGAAAGTATGTATTTGGTATCGGAGTTTGCAAAAAGTTATTTTCATAACACCCTGTTCAATTCTGAAGAAGGCAAAGCAATAGGGTATTCTTATTTTAAAGAAAGAGGATTTACTGCGGATACAATTAAGAAATTTAGTTTGGGATATTCCCCTGAAAGTTGGGATGCCTTTACCAAAGAAGCCTTAGGGAAAGGTTATAAATTAGAGTTTCTAGAAAATACCGGACTCACAATTCCCAGAGATGACAGGCCTTTTGACAGGTTCAAAGGTCGCGTTATGTTTCCTATAGAAAGTATGTCAGGTCGAGTACTTGGTTTTGGAGGCAGAATTCTTACCAACGATAAAAAAGCGGCAAAATACTTGAATTCACCGGAAAGTGAAATTTACCATAAAAGTAAAGTGCTGTATGGTATTTTTCAGGCCAAACAATCAATAGCCAAATTAAATAATTGTTATTTAGTCGAAGGATATACTGATGTAATTCAGTTCAACCAATCCGGAATTGAAAATGTGGTTGCTTCCTCAGGCACGGCGCTTACACCAGATCAAATCCGTTTAATAAACAGATTGACAAAAAATATCACAGTGCTTTTTGATGGTGATGCCGCAGGTTTACGGGCTTCTGTGCGTGGAATTGATCTAATTTTAGAGGAAGGAATGAATGTAAAAGTGTGTACGTTTCCTGATGGGGAAGATCCGGACAGTTTTGCAAAAAAAACATCTTATGAAGCGTTAGTTTTATACTTAGAGAATAACGCAAAAGATTTTATTCAGTTCAAAGCCTCTCTTTTGATGAATGAAGCGAAGAATGATCCCGTCAAAAAAGCAGATCTTATACGGGACATGGTCGTCAGCATTTCGAAAATTCCGGACAGGATTCAACGAGAAATTTATATCCAGGAATGTTCCAGAATAATGGATATTTCAGAGCAGGTTTTACTAAGCACTTTGGCGCAATTAGTCCAAAAAGACGGTATCGAAATTGAAAAAAAACACAAACAAAAGCAATTGCAGAATGCCTTTGACTATGTTAAAAATGACGATACTGTCCAGACTGACAAAGTAGATTCACTGTATCGATTTGAACGTAAAATAATTGAAATCCTATTGCTTTATGGTAACAAGACGGAAAAATTTGAAGAAGTTTTATTAAAGTCAAATAGCGACGGAGAAATTGTGGACGTTACCGAAATAAAAGAATTAAAAGTTTTTCAGAAAATATATTTGAGTTTACAAGATGATGAAGTAGAATTTGCAAGTCCTATATTTAGAGATATATACAAAAATTTAATCGATTATTATTTGCAAAATGAGGACTCTGGGCTTGATAAATATATAAATCACTACCAGTCAGGTGTTCCTGATGAAGTAACTAATATTATAATGGAAGAGGAAAAAAATGTTTTGCACAATTGGACTGGTCAAAATATTTTCCCTAAAAGTAAAGAAGAAATGTTAAATCAGGATGTTTCGGACACATTGCTTACTTTACGATGGTTTCTGCTTAGTGAGATTATTGAAGAGTTGAAAAACTCCGTTTCTAACGATCCGGAATCAGATAATATGGAGTCATTGTCTTTAGCAATGAGTTATATAGAGTTGCGAGGTAAGTTTTCAAAAAAATTAGGGCGAGTTGTGGTACGATACCATTAAAGGCTACACAATCTATAAATCAAAAAGCGCTGTATCTCTGAAATTTGATACAGAGATACAGCGCTTTTATTAATTGTAATGAATCACATGTAATCCATTCTTTTTTTTAAATTGCCTAGACGTGGTTAGGCCTCAATGGTATTAAACGATTTCTAACGTTTTTGCTTTGTTTACTAAATCTACTAGATTAGTAACATTTAGTTTTGTTAACAATCGCAATTTGTACGTACTAATCGTTTTTTCATTTAGTTTAAGAATAGTCGCGATCTCGTGGTTTTTCTTTCCATCACTTAGATAACGCAAAACCTCCACTTCCCGGTTGGAAAGCTTACGATACAATCTTTCACTCTTGCTTTGTTTTGCAATTAAGGCTAAATTTTTCTTTACAGTCTCATTCATGATTATTTTTCCTTGGTGGACTTTAACAATCGACTGACCTAAGGTTTCTAGTTTTTCAGATTTGTGCACAAAGCCAGATACTCCGGCTTTAATGGCATTTGGCGCATAAATCTGTTCTGAAAGACCACTGAAGATAATGATTTTAGTTTTTGGAAAATTTTTCAAAAGTGCTTTCACTTCAAAAATACTGGAAAGACCTTCCAGTTCCAAGTCTAATATCAATACATCAATGTCTTTTGTTAAAAGTATATCCCGTACCATCAAAAAGTTACCAACATTGGCTACTATTGATATCTCGGCATTGTCTTTAAAGTAAGATTTTACTCCAAAATGCACAACGGGGTAATTATCGGCTATACATACTTTAATCATGATTTTAGTTTTTTAGAATTATTTATTATTGGAAATGTAAAATTAATAAATAAATTCTGTAATTAATTGTAAATCAATATAAAATATCATTTCTTTAATCTTTTGGGATAAAACAAACTGGTATTGCGGTCATTTTATGTTGATTATTAGTGTTTAATCGTTTGTAGATTTCAAAAACAATTTTGTCTCTTCCGGTAAAATTTTCGATTGATTTTCCAGCGTGATCTTCTGCCATTGCCCACTCTAGCTCATTATAGCTGGCGCCTAATTGATCTTCATCGGTTCTTTCATCTCCAAATAATCCGTCGGTGGGCGGTGCTTTCAAAATAGAATCTGGAATTTTTAAATAGTTGCCTAAAAGATAGACTTCTGACTTCATTAAGTCGGCAATAGGGCTTAAATCAACACCTCCATCGCCATATTTAGTATAAAAACCAACGCCAAAATCCTCTACTTTATTTCCCGTTCCGGCAACTAATAAACAATGAATGCCTGCAAAATAATACAATGTGGTCATTCTTAAGCGAGCTCGGGTGTTAGCCAGGGATAGGTTTACTTTAGAAATATCTGAATGATTACCGGGCACTATTTTTTTGAAACTCTCAAAAACAGATGTCAAATCAGCTTCCACGCTAGTTACGTTAGGGAATCTTTTTTTTAATTGTTCGATATGTTCCCGGCCTCTTGTTACATGGCTTTGCGCTTGATGGATGGGCATTTCAATACATAAAACCTGCAGTCCGGTCTGGGCGCATAGTGTAGAGGTTACCGCTGAATCAACTCCCCCTGAAATCCCAATAACAAATCCGTTCACTTTAGCATTTTCAGCATATGTTTTTAACCAATTTACAATAAGAGTATTTATTTTTTCGACGGGTAGTGCCCTTTTTTTAGTCATAATAGTTTACGTTTTAAAAAGTAGGAATGTATATTTGCACACTAAATTAGTTGCAGATGGGTTTCCTTAAATTCTGTGGTAACAAATTTAATTAATAATTATGAAAATAGATCTGTTGTCCCTCGTCTTTTGCCTCTTTTTTTTGTCATGTGATAAGAAAAGTAAAGTAGAGAATACTATTGCTGCAATTCCTGTACAAGTAAAATTAGAACGATTTGATATAATATTTTTTGAAACGCCACCAAAAGACTTAGAGAAAATAAAAAAAGAGTTTCCTTTCTTTTTTCCTCCAGGAAATGACAACAGCGTTTGGCTGAATAAAATGCAGGATCCAATCTGGAGAGAATTATATACGGAAGTACAAAAAAAATATGCTGATATTGAACCGGTAAAAGAAGAATTAGAAGGTGTGCTTAAGCATATTAAATACTATTTTCCTGAAACAAAAATACCAAAAGTGATTACCGTAATTGCTGAGATGGACTATAATAATAAAGCCATTTATGCAGACAGTCTGGTTATTATCTCACTTGAATTGTATTTAGGGAAAGACCATAAATTTTATCAGTTTCCCAATTATTTAAAACAAAATTTTGAACAAAGACAGATTGCACCAGATGTAGTTTCGAGTTTTTCAACACGTAAAATTCCTCCTGTTTTAGATAAGGATTTGCTGAGTCAGATGATTTATTGTGGAAAACAATTGTATTTAAAAGACTTGCTTTTGCCAAAGTATACAGAAGCCGAAAAAATAGGGTATACGCCAGAGCAATTATTATGGTGTCAAGAAAATGAAAGTTACATGTGGCGTTATTTTATTGAGAAAGAATTACTTTACAGTAATGATCAAAAGTTAATTCCACGATTTATAAATCCAGCACCATTTTCTAAGTTTTATCTGGAAATAGACAATGAATCTCCAGGTCGGGTTGGTGCCTGGATCGGTTGGCAAATAGTGCGATCCTATATGAATAATAAGGATGCAGGTATTGCAGATCTGTTAAAAAAAGATGCGAAAGAAATATTTAAACAATCAAAATACAAACCTAAAAAGTAATGTCAAATACACACACCTCAGAAATTAAGTTTCTAATCGAATTAGATGAAAATAAGGTTCCGGAAAAATTAATGTGGACCGCTAAAGATGGCGGAGTAGAGCTGGAGGAAGCCAAAGCAATAATGTTGTCTATTTGGGATAGCAAAGCAAAAGAAAGTATGCGCATTGATTTGTGGACGAAGGAAATGCCGGTAGATGAAATGAAAATTTTCTTTCACCAGACTTTAGTAGCAATGTCTGAAACTTTCAAGCGTGCTACTGATGATGAAAAAATGGCGGATACGATGAAAGATTTTTGCGATTATTTTGCTGAAAAATTGGAACTCACAAAGTAAATTTTTGTGTTGTTTTGCAAAAAAATCCCAAAACTAAAGTGTAGTTTTGGGATTTTATTGCAATGCTCTTAGATTGTTTTCTAAAACTGGCTGTTGTTTTTAAAAACTTCCTGATTTACTTCTTCAATGTAATTTAATACGTCCTCTTTTCCGGTAGATTCAGTCGCTGATGTGACAAAGTAATGCGGCATTTCGGCCCAGTTATTCGCAAACATTTTCTTTTTATAAGCGGCTACGTGAGAGTCTATTTTTACCTTGCTGATTTTGTCCGCTTTCGTGAAAACTATACAAAAAGGAATTTCGCTTTCACCCATATACGACATGAATTCAATGTCGATAGTTTGTGCTTCGTGACGAATATCAATCAAAACAAAAGCACAAACAAGTTGCTCTCTGGTCTCAAAATAATCAGTGATGAATTCTTGAAAAATAGATTTTGTTTTTTTAGAAACTTTAGCATATCCATAACCGGGTAGATCGACAAGAAACCAATTGCTGTTAATTAAAAAATGATTAATCAATTGGGTTTTTCCTGGTCTGCCGGATGTTTTAGCTAATTTTTTTTGGTTGGTCAGCATATTTATCAAAGAGGATTTTCCTACATTTGATCGACCTATAAAAGCATATTCCGGTAAAAAGTCTTTTGGACATTTTGCCACATCAGAGTTGCTAATAACAAATTCGGCGGTATTAATTTTCATTTTTGCTAGGTATAAAATTCTCCTTTTACGATTTGTGTACGGATAAATGAGTGTTTGTAAGCCACTCCTCAAGTAAGCGATTGAATTCCTCCGGATGTTCCATCATGGCCGCATGACCGCAGTTATCGATCCAATATAAAGTAGAATTAGGTAATAATTTATTGAACTCTTCTGCTACATCTGGAGGGGTGACTTTGTCATTTTTCCCCCAAATAAGACAGGTTTGAACATGCATTTTAGGTAAATCTTTTGCCATATTATGGCGAATGGCACTTTTTGCAATAGTCAGTGTTTTGATCAATTTCATGCGGTCGTTAACAGACTCGTACACTTCGTCTATAAGTTCTTTAGTCGCAACTTTTGGATCATAAAATACATCTTCTGCTTTTTTCTTAATGTATTCATAGTCCCCCCTTTTTGGGTAGCTATCGCCCATGGCACTTTCATAAAGACCTGAACTTCCGGTTATTACAAGACCGGCTACTTTTTCAGGATACATTTTAGTGTGGTACAATGCAATATGGCCACCAAGTGAATTTCCTAAAAGGATAACACGATCTAATCCTTTAAAAGTGATGAAATCCTTGACATATTTCGCAAAACTTTTCACGTTAGTTTTTAAAATATTTTGAGTATATATCGGTAAATCTGGAATAATTATTTTATATCCTCTTGTAGAAAAGTAGCTGGCAACGGTATCAAAGTTGCTAAGTCCCCCCATAAGTCCGTGTAAGATTACGATTGGAGTTCCTTCACCAGCTTCATAATAGCTGTATCTGCCTTCTTTTTTGTAGTGTTTTTCCATTTTTTGTAAATGCGGATTTTCAATTTTGACAAATATAGGATTTAATAAATAAAAATGGATTTTTAGAACAATTTTTAATTGTAAAATTATCCCACTTTAGATAAAATTTAGTTGTTTTTTTTTAGGATTTAGCAACAAATTTCTATGTAAATGCCTTTTATTTTTACATTAAAAAAATCAAATTTCATTGGTTTTGGCAGTCTTTTTTCTATAACGATCTCTTTCTTACAAATTAAGCAGAATGGGTTAATGGCCTGATTGTCCAAAAAGTAAGGGTTTTTGTTTGAAAGTGGTTAAACTTATTAACAAAGTGGGGTATAGTGGTAGATAGTGGTAATATTTTTTATATTTTTGCTCAACATCATTTAATATTTTTTCTTGGATACAATTATTGGAACATATGAATGTAAAGTTGATGCTAAAGGAAGGGTGCTGTTGCCGGCGCCTTTGAAAAAGCAATTGGCACCTTCACTTCAAAACGGATTTGTTTTGAAGCGTTCCGTTTTTCAGCCCTGTCTGGAGTTATATCCCATGGAGGAGTGGAATGTAATGATGCGAAAAATCAATAAACTCAATCGATTTGTAAAGAAAAACAATGACTTCATCCGCAGGTTTACTGCAGGCGTAAAAGTGGTTGAGATCGATGCATTAGGACGATTATTGGTGCCTAAAGATTTAGTAGTTTTTGCCAGTATTACAAAAGAGGTGGTGTTTTCGTCAGCCGTAAACATTGTGGAAATTTGGGATAAAGAATGGTATGAAAAATCAATAAATGGGGAAGATGTTGATTTTGCAGATTTAGCAGAGGAAGTAATGGGAAATATAAATGACAACGACGATGGAATATCATAATCCGGTTTTGCTTCAGGCATCAGTAGATGGTTTAAATATTAAGCCAGATGGCATTTATGTTGATGTCACTTTTGGGGGTGGCGGTCATTCAAAAGAAATTTTGAAAAGGCTAGGGCCGGATGGAAAGTTGTTTGCTTTTGATCAGGACGAAGATGCATTAGCAAATGCTTTGCCGGACGAAAGATTTACGCTGATTAACGAGAATTTTCGTTTTGTAAAGCGGTTCTTGCGTTTTTACGGTGTGAAAAGTGTGGATGGTATCTTAGCAGATTTAGGTGTTTCATCGCATCAGTTTGATGTTCCGGAAAGAGGGTTTTCGACTCGTTTTGATGCCGATCTGGATATGCGAATGAGTCAAAAAAATGATTTGAATGCCTATAAAGTGGTCAATGAATATGATGAAGCAAATCTAAAAAGAGTGTTTTTGGATTATGGCGAATTGAAAAATGCTCCTGCTTTGGCAAGAACAATTGTTGAGGCGAGAGAGCTGCAACCAATCAAAACAACAGATGAGTTGAAAGCCGTTTTGGCGCGATATTTACCGGAAAGAGTTCGAAATAAAATATTAGCCCAAATATATCAGGCCATTCGAATTGAGGTAAATCAGGAAATGGATGTTTTGAAAGAGTTTTTAGAGCAATCTCTGGAAATATTAAATCCAGCAGGGAGATTAAGTGTAATATCCTATCATTCCTTAGAAGATAGATTGGTAAAAAGATTTATCAAAAACGGAATGTTCGAAGGAGAGCCGGAAAGAGATTTTTTTGGTAACTTTTCTGTTCCTTTTAAAACCATTGGTAAACTAACAGTTCCGAATGCCGAAGAAATAAAAGCAAATAACAGAGCGCGAAGTGCAAAATTAAGAATTGCTGAAAAAATATAATCCCCACCCGGCCTCCCCAAAAGGGAGGAGCCAAACAGGAAAAATAAATATTAACTTTTAATATCTCGGCTCCCTCTCCTTTGGAGGGGGTCGGGGAGAGGACAAATGAAAAACGGAGTGTATAGCATATTGAAAGCGAAGTTTCTTATTGATGATGATGCTGTCAAAAACTGGCGGTTCATTGTTTTTATCCTTTTGTTAGCTATTGTTATGATTGCAAATACTCAGCGATTTGAGCAAAAAGTATTTAAAATTACGGAGCTCACCGGACGGGTTAAAGAGTTGCGTTCCGAATTTGTAGATCGGCGGTCTGAGTTAATGAAATTAAAAATGGAATCAACGGTTTCTGAAAAAATGATAGAAAAAGAAATCTTTCCTTCAACAGTTCCGCCAATTAAAATAAAAGTTAAAAAAGAGGAAGATAAAAGCTTCTTTAAAAAATTATGGCAGTAGAAGATAAATACATATCCTACAGAATTTATCTGGTCGCATTTGGAATTTTCCTGATGGCGATCGCGATAGCCGTAAAATTAACAAATATTCAATGGGTAGAGGGTGATTATTATAGAAAATTAGCCAAACAAAGAACCGTTAAAAATTTTATTATTCCGGCCAATAAGGGGAATATTTATTCTGCTGATGGAAGTCTTTTGGCTACATCAATTCCAAATTATGAAATACGCTTTGATGCACTTGCTTCAAAAACAGAATTATTTGAGAAGAATGTGAAACCATTATCAGACTCTTTGGCTCTATTGTTAGGGAAATCAGCAAATTATTTTGAAAATGAATTAAGAAAAGCCCGGGGCAATAAAAACAGATATTATTTAGTGGCCCGAGATTTAAGTTATACAGAATATGTTAGAATCAAAGGGTTTCCTTTATTTAATCTTGGTGCTTATAAAGGAGGAATTATTGTAGAACAGGAAACCATAAGAGAGCATCCTATTGGGAAAATTGCAGAACGTACTGTAGGGTATGAGCGAACATCAAACGGGCAATCGCTGGATGGAAAAGGAATCGAATGGGCTTTTAGGAACTATCTAAATGGTAAAGACGGTAAAATATTAAAACAGAAAATAGCCAAGGGACAGTGGAAACCCATACGTGATGTTAATGAAGTAGACCCTCAGGACGGCTATGATGTTATATCAACAATTGATGTTTATATTCAGGATATCGCACATCATGCTTTGCTTAAACAGTTGGAATTGTATCAGGCAGATCATGGTTCTGTAGTGGTTATGGAAACTAAAACGGGTCATGTGAAAGCAATTTCTAATTTAGGAAGAGCAAAAGACGGAACGTACTACGAAACCACTAATTACGCAGTAGCGGAGTCTCATGAACCGGGTTCTACCTATAAATTAGCGGATTTGATGGCACTTCTGGAAGATAAAAAAGCGGATACCAGTTCTGTTTATGACAGCAAAGGAGGAGTCGTTGTATATTCAGGTAAAAAAGTGCGTGATTCCCACAAAGGCGGTTATGGAAAAATTTCTTTAGCAAGAGGTTTTGAACTTTCGTCTAATACCATCATGGTTCAGGCGGTGTATGAAGCGTACAAAAATAACCCGTCGCAATTTGTCAATCATCTTAATGATTTTGGATTAAACAAAACTTTAGGGCTCTCCATCAAAGGGGAGGGCGTGCCTTATATCCCTCAGCCAGGCGATAAAAACTGGTCAAACATTTCGCTTCCTTGGATGGCTTTTGGATATGGAGTCCACATAACTCCCATGCAGACACTGGCATTTTATAATGCGGTTGCCAATGATGGGGAAATGGTAAAGCCTCAATTTGTTTCTGAAATAAAAGAATGGAACAGAACCATCAAAAAATATGAGAAAGAAGTTTTGAATCCAAGAATTTGTTCCCCACAAACTATTTCCAAATTAAGGGCAGTTCTGGCAAATGTTGTCAAAAAAGGAACGGCTTCTAAATTATATTCAAAAGATTTTTCGATGGCAGGAAAAACAGGAACAGCGGCGGTGAATTACGGAAAGGCTGGAGGAACTGGAAAATATTATGCGTCGTCTTTTGTGGGCTACTTCCCGGCAGACAAACCAATGTATTCTTGTATAGTTGTGGTGCATAAACCAAGTACAGCGCTAAATAATTATTACGGTGCGGATGTGGCTGGGCCCGTTTTTAAGAGAATCGCACAAAAAATATTTACCGATGCCCCTTCGACAAATGAAATTAAAAATTTAGATAGAAAGATACCAAAACAAGAAAATAATTATGATTCTTATTTTGTGAAATCTCAGAACAAACAACAGTTTATACCCAATGTAAAAGGAATGCCAGGAATGGATGCTGTTGCTTTATTAGGAAATTTGGGAGTCAAAGTAAAGGTCGTAGGAGTTGGAAAAGTGAAAAAACAGTCGCTTGAAGCAGGTCAAAATATTCTAAAAAACACAACGATACTATTGGAATTATCATGAGTATACTAAAAGACATATTATACAAAGTAGCCATTGAAGCCGTAATGGGTTCGACGGATATTGCTGTAAACAAAATAGATTTCGATTCTAGAAAAATTGAGTCTAACGATGTTTTTGTAGCAATTCGTGGGTCAATATCAGACGGTCATGATTTTATAGGAAAAGCAATCGCATTAGGAGCAGTTGCGGTGATTTGTGACACATTTCCGGAAATTATTGAAAAAGGAATTACGTACGTTCAGGTAAAAGATACGAATTCAGCCTTGGCATTTATGGCCTCTAATTATTTTGGGGATCCTTCTAAGAACCTGAAATTGGTTGGAATTACAGGAACAAACGGGAAAACCACAATTGCTTCTTTGTTGTATCAATTGTTTAAAAAGGCAGGGTTTAAAGTGGGATTGCTCTCAACAGTTAAAATTTTAGTTGATGATATTGAATATAAAGCCACACACACGACTCCGGATTCGATTACTATAAATTACTATTTGAATGAAATGGTCAAAAATGGAGTCGACTATTGTTTTATGGAAGTCAGTTCTCATGGTATTCACCAAAAAAGAACCGAAGCCTTGCATTTTGTAGGGGGTATTTTTACTAATTTGTCTCATGATCATTTGGATTATCATCCAACGTTTGCAGAATACAGAGATGTAAAAAAGGCCTTCTTTGATAATTTGCCTAAAACTGCCTTCGCATTATCGAATATTGATGATAAAAATGGGCAAGTAATGTTACAAAATACAACAGCCAAAAAATGTACGTATGCCTTAAAATCGTATGCGGATTATAAAGCGAAAATCCTGGAAAATCAATTGTCCGGTTTGTTGTTGAAAATAAACGGAAATGAAGTTTGGGTTAAGCTGATAGGAACATTTAATGCGTATAATTTAGTAGCTATTTATGGAGCGGCAGTCGAATTAGGAATGGAAAGTCTGGAAGTACTTCGTTTATTGTCGGATTTAGAAAGTGTTTCGGGACGTTTCCAATTTATTGTTTCTGCTTCAAATATTACCGCTATTGTAGATTATGCCCATACGCCGGATGCTTTAGAAAATGTACTAAAAACCATCAATGACATTCGCGCCAAAAATGAACAGTTGATCACCGTTGTGGGGTGCGGTGGTAATAGAGACAAAAGCAAGCGCCCTATTATGGCCGGAATTGCCGCTGAATGGAGTGATACAGCAATTTTCACTTCGGATAATCCAAGAAATGAAAATCCGGAAGTGATTATCACCGAAATGGAACACGGTGTAGCCGCTCAAAACTATAAAAAAGTGCTGTCAATAACCGATAGAAAGCAAGCCATAAAAACCGCATGTCAATTGGCACAGCCCAACGATATTATTTTAATTGCTGGGAAAGGGCATGAGACGTATCAGGAAATAAATGGAATTCGCCTTGATTTTGATGACATGGAAATAGTTAAAAAAACACTAGGCCAACTGGGAAAATAAAAGTTTAACCGGAGTAACTGTTTATTTGTTTATGGGAATATCCAAATAACCGATTAACCAAATAACCAAAAAAAGATAAACCAAATAAACAAAGAGATATGCTATACTATTTATTTGAATATTTAGACAAAACACTTGACGTTCCGGGAACCGGTGTTTTTCAGTACATCACTTTTAGATCTGCATTAGCATTGATGCTTTCGTTGTTGTTATCAACAATTTACGGAAAAATTATAATTCGCTTTTTGCAAAGACAGCAAGTGGGTGAAACCGTGCGAGAGCTTGGTTTAGCTGGTCAGAACGAAAAAGCGGGAACGCCGACCATGGGTGGATTAATCATTATTTTTGCTACGCTGGTACCGGTATTATTATTTGCAAAATTGCATAATATCTACATTGTGTTATTGATTGTTACCACGCTTTGGATGGGGACTATTGGTTTTATAGATGATTATATTAAAATTTTCAAAAGAGACAAACAAGGATTAAAAGGAATATTTAAGGTTGTTGGTCAAGTGGGTTTAGGTCTCATTGTGGGAACCGTCTTGTATTTTCATGCCGGGGTTACAGTGAGAACGGATATTGGTAAAGCCAATGTTTTCAAGGCTTCTACTGAAAATGTAGTTTTTCAAGCGCCGCTCGAAGAAAAATCAACTGCAACAACGATTCCTTTTTTTAAAAATAATGAATTCGATTATGCGGAACTATTAGCATGGACTGGGGAAGGATATGAAAAATGGGCTTGGTTGATTTTTATTCCGGTTGTTATTTTTATTATCACCGCTGTTTCTAATGGAGCTAATTTGACTGATGGAATAGATGGTTTGGCAGCAGGAACATCCGCGATTTCAGTATTGGCACTGGGAATATTTACGTTTGTTTCGGGAAACATTATTTTCTCTAATTATCTGAACATCATGTATATCCCTAATTCAGGGGAAATGACAGTCTTTATTGCGGCTTTTGTTGGATCGTTAATCGGGTTTCTTTGGTACAATTCGTATCCGGCATCTGTTTTTATGGGTGATACAGGAAGTTTAACAATAGGCGGAATTATTGCAGTTCTGGCAATTGCAGTCCGCAAAGAAATGCTGATTCCTTTATTGTGCGGAATTTTTCTTGTCGAAAATTTATCTGTGATTCTTCAGGTCAGTTATTTCAAGTATACCAAGAAACGCTTTGGCGAAGGCCGAAGAATATTTTTAATGTCGCCTTTGCATCACCATTATCAGAAAAAGGGCTATCACGAAAGTAAAATTGTGACCCGGTTTTGGATTGTTGCCATCATGCTGGCCATTTTGTCAATCGTTACTTTAAAATTAAGATAACATGAGGCTAGTAATTTTAGGTGGAGGCGAAAGCGGTGTTGGCACTGCTATTCTGGGTAAGAAAAAAGGATATGATGTTTTTGTGTCTGATTTTGGAAAGATAAAAGAGAATTACAAAGAGGTTCTTCTTATTAATGAAATAACCTGGGAAGAGCAGCTGCATACGGAAGAATTGATTTTGAATGCTGATGTGGTGATGAAAAGTCCCGGAATTTCGGATAATTCTCCAATTGTAAAAAAATTAAAGGAGAAAGGAATCTCGGTAATTTCTGAAATTGAGTTTGCTGCTCCTTACACTGAGGCTACCATTATAGGGATAACTGGGAGTAACGGAAAGACCACCACTACAATGCTGACACATCATTTGCTAAAAGCAGCGGGGCTAAATGTAGGATTGGGGGGCAATATAGGAAAGAGTTTTGCCTGGCAAGTTGCTGATAATAAATATGATTTGTATGTGCTTGAATTGAGTAGTTTTCAGCTGGACGGGATTGAAAATTTCAAACCGCATATTGCCATAATTACCAATATAAGCCCGGATCATCTGGATCGATATAATTATAAATATGAAAATTATATTGACGCAAAATTCAGGATTACGATGAATCAGACTCAGGAGGATTACCTCATTTATGATGCGGATGACGAAGCCATCAATGAATGGTTCAAAACACACACAACAAAGGCGAAATTAATTCCTTTTTCATTGACTAAAACATTCAACGAAGGAGCTTATATACAAAACAACAAAATGGAAATAAAGATTAATCAGGAAGAGTTTACAATGGACACCGAACACATTGCTTTAGAAGGGAAACATAACATGAAAAACGCAATGGCAGCAACTTCTGTGGCAAAATTAATGCAAATAAGAAAAGCTACAATTCGGGAGAGTCTTTCTAATTTTCAAGGAGTAGAACACCGTTTAGAAAAAGTTTTTAAAATCCAAAACGTGCAGTATATTAATGATTCTAAAGCAACGAATGTGAACGCTACTTTTTTTGCATTAGACAGTATGAATGCTCCTACGGTATGGATTGTGGGCGGGGTTGATAAAGGAAATGATTACAATGAATTGATGTCCTTAGTGCGTGAAAAAGTTAAAGCGATTATCTGCCTTGGTGTGGATAATAAAAAGATAATTGATGTTTTTGGGAATGTGGTTGACATGATGATTGAAGTGTCCAGTATGGATGATGCGGTGAGAATGGCACAACGAGTATCAGAAAAAGGAGACGTAGTGTTATTGTCCCCGGCATGTGCCAGTTTTGATTTATTTGAAAATTATGAGGACAGAGGAAATCAGTTTAAACTAGCCGTTAGAAATTTATAGAAAAAAGGTTTTAGGTTCTAGGTGCTAGGTTTTAGCGCCAAAATCCAAAACCAAAAAAAGCCAAAACCAAAAATGAAGCAACTAATAAACAATTTGAAAGGAGATAGAGTAATTTGGTCATTCGTGGCTTTATTGGCTTTGTTTTCCTTTATGCCTGTTTTTAGTGCGAGTAGTAACTTGGCCTATCTTGGTCGGGGAACCGGAAATACATTGGGCTATTTAGTCAAACATTTGGCTCATATTTGTATTGGTTTTTTAATTATTTACTGGGTTCATAAAGTACCGTATCATTATTTTCGGGCTATTTCTAAAGTAGGATTGCCCGTTGTTTGGGTTTTATTGGCCTACACATTAATCAAAGGAACAGTTATTGCCGGCGCTAATGCCAGTCGATGGATTCAGGTTCCGTTTATTGGGGTCACGTTCCAAACGTCAACATTGGCCTCAATAGTGTTGTTTATTTTTGTAGCGCGGTACTTGTCTAAAACCAGGGAAGTCCCTATTACTTTTAAGTCTTCTATTTGGGAGCTTTGGACGCCGGTATTCATTACCTTAATGTTTATTTTGCCAGCTAATTTCTCAACAACGGCATTGATTTTTTCGATGGTATTGATGTTGGTTTTTATTGGAAAATATCCTATCAAATACATTGCAGTCATTCTGGGTTCAGGAATTGTATTTCTGGCCTTTTTTATTCTGCTTTCAAAAGCGTTCCCTGATTCGAAATTTTTTAGTAGGGTAGGAACTTGGGGAAACAGAATTGAAAGTTTTACCACAGATAAACCAGAGGAAGACGATTACCAAATTGAAAAAGCGAAAATTGCAATTGCATCCGGAAAAATATACGGATTAGGTCCGGGGAAAAGCATTCAAAAGAACTTTTTGCCACAATCTTCTTCTGATTTTATTTTTGCAATTATTGTAGAAGAATATGGGCTCATTGGAGGTTTAGGCGTGCTTACACTATACTTATTGTTGTTGTTCCGATTTGTTATTGCCTCACACAAAGCCACCACGCTCTTTGGGAAATTAGTCGTCATAGGTTTGGGTTTCCCAATGATATTCCAGGCCATGGTCAACATGGCTGTTGCTGTAGAATTATTGCCGGTCACTGGACAAACATTACCCTTGATTAGCAGCGGAGGAAGTTCTATCTGGATGACGTGTTTTGCCCTTGGAATCATTATTAGTGTGACCAAAAAAGAAGAAGAGATCGTACAAGAATTGAAAGAAGCAGCCAAAAGGGAAGAAGCACTTCAGAAATTAATCGATAGGGAACTAGAAGAAGAAACAGTGGTTGAGGAATCCTATTCTATTGAAGATAAAGCGAAAAATCCATTGCAGGCAGTTTTAAATAAATAAGTTGTTTTATAAAAACACAATAACGCAGTAATTGATTGAAAATGAAACAGTATAAATTCATATTAAGTGGAGGTGGAACGGGTGGGCATATCTATCCGGCAATTGCTATTGCTAATGAATTGAAAACTCGTTTTCCGGACGCTGATTTCCTTTTTGTAGGGGCCAAAGATAAAATGGAAATGCAAAAAGTACCTCAGGCAGGCTACAAAATAATAGGGTTATGGATTGCAGGATTACAAAGGCGATTCACCTTTGATAACACTCTTTTTCCGATAAAACTGATTAGTAGTTTATTGAAATCACGTACTATAATCAAACAATTTAAACCAGATGTAGTAATAGGAACAGGTGGTTTTGCCAGTGGACCGTTGTTACAGATAGCAGCGCTTTGCGGAATTCCAACACTGATTCAGGAACAAAATTCCTTTCCAGGAATTACCAATAAATTGTTAAGCAAAAGAGCCAATAAGATTTGTGTGGCTTACGAGAATTTAC
The DNA here is from genome assembly GCF_003968825.1 of Flavobacterium sp. LS1R10. Taxonomy (NCBI): domain Bacteria; kingdom Pseudomonadati; phylum Bacteroidota; class Flavobacteriia; order Flavobacteriales; family Flavobacteriaceae; genus Flavobacterium; species Flavobacterium sp. LS1R10. Next base: position 53,928 of record NZ_RYDH01000005.1, read on the forward strand.
AGCGATTTTTTCCGAAAGAAAAAATGATTTTGACTGGAAATCCAGTGCGTCAGGATTTAATTGATATTGACAGTAAAAGAGCGGAGGCAATTCGCTATTTTGATTTAGATCCCAATAAAAAAACGCTTTTGGTATTAGGAGGAAGTCTTGGTGCAAGAAGAGTAAATCAGTTGATTGCTAAAGAAATTCTAACTTTTTCAGCCCATAATGTACAAGTGATCTGGCAATGTGGGAAATTGTATTTTGAGGAGTATAAATATTGTCAAGAAAATGAAAACATACAAATTCATTCTTTTATTGACCGGATGGATTTAGTATATGCAGCAGCAGATTTTGTGATTTCCCGGGCAGGAGCATCTTCTGTTTCGGAATTATGCATTGTTGGTAAACCGGTGATTTTTATCCCTTCGCCTAATGTTGCAGAGGACCATCAAACTAAAAATGCGCAAGCTGTAGTAGATAAAAATGGAGCAATTCTGCTTAAAGAAAATCAACTGGACACACAATTTAGTGTTGTTTTTGAGTCCTTGGTCAATGATCCGGAAAAACAGAAAGAACTTAGTGAAAACATAAAACAGTTGGCTCTGCCAGAAGCAACAAAACAAATTGTAGATGAAATAATTAAATTAGTCCAAATCCGAAAGGCATAAAGTCAAATGACTTTAAAACTTTAAGGCTTTAAGACTTTAAGACATAAAAAAATGAACTTAAATCAAATACATAACGTCTATTTTATAGGGATTGGAGGAATCGGGATGAGTAATCTGGCTCGTTATTTTCGCAATTTGGGAAAGCAAGTTTCGGGTTATGATAAAACGCCTTCTGTTCTTACTACGGAGTTAATTGAAAGTGGAATTTCAATTCATTTCGAAGACAGTATTGATTTGATTCCAAAAGATTTTTATCTAGACAATACACTGGTAATTATTACTCCGGCTGTTCCTAAGACGCATTCTGAGTGGAATTTTTTTGTAGAAAGAAATTACCAAATCAAAAAAAGAGCCGAAGTTTTAGGGTTAATTACAAAAGACACCTTTTGTTTTGCGGTTGCCGGAACACATGGTAAAACAACTACATCAGGGATTTTAGGCCATCTTTTGTACGAAAGTGGTGCTGATGTTACCGCGTTTATTGGTGGAATAGTCGAAAATTATAATTCAAATTTAATAGGAAGCGGTTCAACCGTGACTGTAGTTGAAGCGGATGAATTTGACCGTTCCTTTTTGCATTTGCATCCTAATATTGCATGTATTACCTCAATGGATGCGGATCATTTAGATATTTATGGAACCAGTGAAGCAATAGAAGCTTCTTTCATTGAATTTGCTTCTAAAATAGAAGATAAAAACAATCTTTTCATAACAAAAGAATTGCCATTAGAAGGCATCACTTGTGCAGTAAACGAAGCGGCTGTTTACAAGGCATTTAATGTTAGAGTAGGAAACGGCAGTTACGTTTTTGATGTGCAAACGCCTACCGAAATAATTAGAGATTTACATTTTGGTTTACCGGGAAGACATAATTTAATGAATGCATTAATGGCTATTGCAATGGCTAACTTATTCGGCACCCCAACCGATGCCATTGCAAAAGGCATTGCATCATTCAAAGGAATAAAAAGAAGGTTTTCGTACCAAATAAAAACGGATAGAAAAGTATATATAGATGATTATGCGCATCATCCTACAGAGATAAATGCCGTGCATCAGGCAGTCAGCGAATTGTATCCAAATCAAAAAGTATTGGCTGTTTTTCAACCTCATTTGTTTAGTAGAACCAGAGATTTTGTGGATGATTTTGCTAAAAGTTTATCCGCCTTTGATGAGGTTGTTTTATTAGATATTTATCCGGCTCGTGAATTGCCAATGGAGGGTGTTAACGCACAATGGTTGATGAGTAAAATGACTAATAACCATAAAAAAATAGTTTCTAAAGAGGATTTAATTCCAACAATTTTAGCAAGCAATGCTACTGTAATAGTAACAATTGGAGCAGGAGATATTGGAGAATTAGTACCAATCATAAAAAAAGCGATACATGAAAGTATTTAATTGGACCAATATTAGATTATTGCTCATGGTTGTGGTAGTGATTTTTCTTTTTTCGTTTACATCAGATCGAAATAAAAATAGAAAACTGTCTAAATCTGTCGTTGTTTTTGTAGGGGATAACGCTCCTTTTGTGCGGCAAGAAACGGTTGATAAATTGTTAATAGAAAATAAAAAAGAGGCATCAAGCATTCAAAAAGTTAATTTAGATTTGAATAAGTTGGAATCCACTCTCGATGCACATGCGATGATTGAAAAATCACACGTATTTGTAACCATTGACGGGGTGTTAAAAGCAGTAGTCAAACAAAAAAAACCTATTGCTAGAGTTTTTGGTGATGAAGGTTCTTTTTACATTGATTACGAAGGGAATAGAATGCCGTTATCAACTAATTTTACAGCAAGAGTTCCGCTTGTTTCAGGGAGAATAAATAAAAACAACAACGAAGATTTAACTAGTTTACTTCGCATGATTTATGAAGATGATTTTTTGAAAAAAAACATCATTGGAGTTCAAATTATGCCAAATGGAAGCTTAAAAATGTTAAACAGAAATTTTGACTATCAAATAGATTTTGGTAAATTGATACATGTAGCGCATAAATTTAAAAATTATAAAGCTTTTTTTCAAAAAGCGGTTTTAGACAGTTCGTTGTATAAATATAAGAAAATTGACCTCCGATTTACGGAACAAGTAGTTTGCACTAAATAATAGATAATGGAAAAAGAGAATATTGCAGTAGGTCTAGATATTGGGACAACTAAAATAGTTGCCATGATAGGCAAGAAGAATGAATATGGCAAACTAGAAATTTTAGGTGTAGGAAAATCTAAAAGTTTAGGTGTAGCAAGAGGCGTGGTAAATAATATTACTCAAACCATACAGTCAATACAGCAAGCGATTCAAGAAGCCGAAAATAATTCAGGTTATAAAATAAAAGATGTAGTGGTAGGAATCGCGGGACAACACATCCGCAGTATTCAGCATACTGATTATATCAGTAGAAGCAATCCCGAAGAAGTAATTGGAGGGAATGACATTCAGCTTTTGATTGATCAAGTAAATAAATTGGCCATGTTGCCAGGGGAAGAAATCATACATGTTTTGCCGCAAGAATTTAAAATTGACGGACAATCCGAAATCAAAGAGCCTATAGGAATGTATGGCGGACGATTAGAGTCTAGTTTTCATGTTGTAGTGGGGCAAGCTTCATCGATACGTAATGTAGGCAGATGCATTCAAAGTTCCGGAATCGAATTATCAGGTTTAACATTAGAACCATTGGCTTCAGCAGATGCCGTTTTGAGTCAGGAAGAAAAAGAAGCTGGAGTTGCATTGATCGATATTGGTGGAGGAACAACAGATTTGGCTATTTTTAAAGATGGTATTATTCGTCACACAGCGGTAATTCCTTTTGGTGGTAATGTCATTACGGAAGATATCAAAGAAGGATGCTCGATTATTGAAAAACAAGCTGAATTGTTGAAAGTTAAATTTGGTTCTGCTTGGCCAGGAGAAAATAGAGACAACGAAATTGTTTCCATTCCGGGATTAAGAGGCAGAGAACCAAAAGAAATTTCGTTAAAGAATCTTTCCAAAATAATTCATGCGCGTGTTGTTGAGATCGTAGATCAAGTATTTACAGAGGTAAAAGCATACGGTCATGAAGATCCTCGCAAAAAGCTAATTGCAGGGATAGTGCTGACTGGCGGAGGTGCCCAATTGAAACACATCAAGCAATTAGTAGAATACATTACTGGGATGGATACCAGAATTGGATATCCAAATGAACATCTAGCAGGGAATTCTGACGAGGAGATTTCAAGTCCTTTGTACGCAACAGCTGTTGGGTTAGTAATGAAAAGTATTGAGAATAAATCACAGAGTGCAGTTAGAAAAGATGCTGTAGAGCAACCAAGAACATTGGCTTACAGGGCAGCCGCGGCTGAAAATCTTGTGTATGAAATTCCTGAAAAAGAGGAAGAGGAAGGGGAAGAAGGTCAGAATTCAAAAGAAAAACAGAATTCTACCGTAAACAGAATACAGAAAAATTTCTTTGATCGTTATGTTGATAAGATTAAAGACTTTCTGGATAATGCAGAATAGACAGTAAAAACATTCACAAGAATTAATAATAAATATCAAAAACCAAATAAAATGATGAGCAACTCAGAATTTGGAAGTATTTCATTTGATTTACCAAAAAACCAATCAAATGTAATCAAAGTTATTGGTGTAGGTGGAGGCGGAAGTAACGCTATCAATCACATGTTTAAACAAGGGATCAAAGGCGTAGATTTTATCGTATGTAATACGGATTCTCAAGCTTTACAGAGTAGTTCTGTGCCTAATAAAATTCAGCTAGGAGTACACTTAACCGAAGGACTTGGTGCAGGAGCAAACCCGGATGTTGGACAGCAATCAGCTATTGAAAGCATTTCCGAGATTGAAAAAATGTTGGATCGCAATACTAAAATGGTATTTATCACAGCCGGAATGGGTGGTGGTACTGGTACGGGTGCTGCACCAGTAATTGCACAATTGGCTAAAGAAAGAGACATTCTTACGGTGGGTATTGTGACTTTGCCTTTCTTGTTTGAAGGGAAAGTGCGTCAGGAACAAGCCTTAATTGGTATCGAAAAATTACGCAAACAAGTCGATTCTTTAATTGTTATCAATAATAATAAATTAAGAGAAGTATATGGAAATCTTGGTTTCAAAGCAGGGTTTTCAAAAGCAGATGAAGTTTTGGCGACAGCCTCAAGAGGTATTGCCGAAGTAATTACGCATCACTACACCCAGAATATCGATTTAAGAGATGCGAAAACAGTATTGTTTAATAGCGGAACGGCTATTATGGGATCTTCTGTTTCTTCAGGTGAAAACAGAGCTAAGGAAGCGATTATCGCCGCTTTAGATTCTCCTTTGTTGAATGACAATAAAATTACAGGTGCCAAAAACGTATTGTTGCTTATCGTTTCTGGAACTAATGAAATTACCATTGACGAAATAGGAGAGATTAATGATCACATACAAGTGGAAGCAGGCCATAACGCTAACATTATCATGGGAGTTGGTGAAGATGAATCTCTGGGAGACGCTATTGCTGTGACCATTATTGCCACAGGATTTGATATCGAACAACAAAACGAAATTGTAAATACAGAACCAAAAAAAATAATACATACACTAGGGGACGAACAGCGAAGTGTTCATAATCTAACCAACAAGACAGTTGCTGCATTTGATTTGAATATGGAATCACCATCGACTAATTCAAATGAGAGAGTTATTTTTGATTTATTAGAAGATACAGTAGCTGCTCCTGAGCCAGTGGTAACGGTGCCAGTCATTAATAACGAAGAACTAATCGTTATGTCTGAATTTATCAAAAATTTAGATGTGACTTTTGAAATTGTTTCTCCAATAACAGATATTGATTTTACAATCACATCACCTGTGGCCGAGGTTAAAGAGCTAAAGACTATTCAGCCAAAAGCAGTAGAAAGACAGGAACAAACTACATTCTCCTTTGATCTGCCACTTTTTAAAACAGCGCCTGTAGTTCCGGTAGAGGCCAGTAAAATTTTATTTGAATTGACTCCAGAAACGAGTGATATAAGAGTAAATGAAGCCGTTCAATTTGTTCCGGTAACTGAATTGACAGATAACGGAATCATTAAATATTCTCTTGAAGAATATATGGAGCCAGAAAATGATTTCATGGCAAAACCAGTAGCGAAAACTCCAGAGGTTGTAATTCCGGAGGAATTAAATATTACCATGAAACAAGTTGACAGCGCAGCGCTGGTTCCAGTTGACTTTCAAGCAATTTCGCCTACTGAAATGACTATCGAAGAATCATTGCGAATGAGAGCGGATGAAAGAAGGAAAAAATTAAAAGAATTCAATTATAAGTTTCATAACAATGTCTCTAAAATTGAAGAATATGAAAAAGAACCGGCTTACAAAAGATTAGGAATAGACATTTCAAACCATCAAGCTAATAATACGAATTCTAGAATTTCTGTAGGAACGGATAGTAATAATGATTTGCAGCTGCGTTCAAATAATTCATACTTACACGATAACGTGGATTAATGAACTCAAAATAAACTAAGTAACCCGAAAATTTAATTTGATTTTCGGGTTACTTTTTTTGTGTAATCTGAACAAGGCAATTTGTTGTTAATTCCAGTAAATTTTTTTAAATTTGTCGGGCATTAAAAAAGCGGTTGTTTCAAGTCCCGCAAAAAAAGCAGGAGCCTTTACTACCCTTTCGAACATTCAGAAAAGTAGTGGTTTTATAATGAGCATTTCAATAATCGATTTGATAAATAATCGATTAATAAATAAACACTAAATATTATGAGTTTATCAATACACATCATGGACGAAATTAAAACCGCCATGAGAGCCAAAGACACAGTTGCTCTAGAAGCCTTAAGAGCTATTAAATCTGAAATTTTACTAGCGCAAACCGCTACAGGATCAAAAGAAGAAATCTCAGAGGATGATGAAATAAAATTGCTTCAAAAATTAGTAAAAACCCGTAAGGATAGCGCTAAAATTTTTACAGAACAAAATCGTTTGGATTTGGCTGAACCAGAATTAGCACAAATAGCAGTAATAGAAAAATTCTTGCCAGCACAATTAAGCGAAGCAGAAGTAGAAGCTGTAGTAGCAAAAATCATTGCCGAAACTGGTGCCGCAGGCATTGCAGCAATGGGAAAAGTAATGGGATTGGCCGCAGCACAATTAGGTGGAACTGCTGAGGGGAAAACGATCTCTACTATAGTTAAAAAATTATTGACATAGATTTATGATTTAAGAGCAACAGTTTTATATATAGGATATAAAACTGTTGCTGAATAATCTGAAATAATATTGACTGCGTAGTTCAACTGGATAGAATATCAGATTTCGACTCTGAGGGTTGCAGGTTCGAACCCTGCCGTGGTCACTTTAATACCCTGTTTACAGTACTTAACAAACATTTTAGTTAACATTTAGTTAGCCATTTTAAAAAACACTCATTTTCTGGGTGTTTTTTTAGTTCATATAAGTAACTGAAATAAATTAAAATTCCCCTCTAATATTAAAAAAAAATCTGATTAATCAACTATTAATAGAATTTAATTAAATAATGTTTACACGCACGTAACAGATAATGCAATATTCAATATAATTCTATTGATTGATTTTATACACGCGTAACAGATAGGTGCAAACCTTTATTTTTACGCTTGTTTAATTTGAATTTAATTAGGTAATGCAAAAAAATCGCTCATCTCTGAACGGTTGTTTTTACATCATAAGTGAATTTTCAATTATGCCCAACGGGTAACGATATCAAATAATTTCATTTTGTCCGATTTAAGTATTTGAAAGTTCGAATGAAATTAATGAAAATTGGAACAAATCAAGGCGAATATTTCTTTGTATATTTGCAACCTCAAAAATAATTTAAATAATGATCGAAGATAAAAACCCACAACGCACAAGTATTGCTCAGTTAGGCGAATTTGGATTGATTGCCCATTTGACAAAAAACTTCAAAATCAATCAGCCTTCAACTTTAAAAGGAATTGGCGATGACGCCGCTGTTTTGGATTTCAAAGATAAAAGAGTAGTAGTTTCGACGGATTTATTGATAGAAGGTGTGCATTTTGATTTGGCATACATGCCCTTAAAACATTTGGGCTACAAAGCGGTAGTGGTCAATGTTTCTGATATTTGCGCCATGAATGCTAAACCCACGCAAATCACGGTTTCAGTAGCAGTCTCTAATCGTTTTCCTTTAGAAGCTTTGGATGAATTGTTTGCAGGAATTACGCATGCTGCAAATGAATACAATGTAGATGTTATCGGTGGGGATACGACTTCCTCCCAGAAAGGGTTAATCATCAGTATAACTGCCATTGGCGAAGCAGATGAAAATGAAATCGTGTATAGAAATGGTGCCAAACAAACAGATTTATTAGTCGTAACTGGCGATATTGGGGCTGCTTATATGGGGTTGCAAGTTTTGGAACGCGAAAAGCAAGTGTTTCAGGTGAATCCAAATTCACAACCGGATTTAGATGCGTACACATATTTAATTGAACGACAATTGAAACCGGAAGCACGCAAAGATGTTCGTACTCTATTGCACGCTTTAGAAATAAGACCAACTTCAATGATTGATATTTCAGATGGATTATCGTCTGAGATTATGCATTTGTGCAAACAATCTAAGGTAGGGTGTAATTTATACGAAGACAAACTACCAATTGATCCAACATTTATTAATGTTTGTGAAGAATTCGATATCGACAGTACCACTGTTGCCATAAACGGAGGCGAAGATTATGAATTGCTTTTCACTATTGCCATGGACGATTTTGAAAAAATCAAAGGGAATCCAAACTTTACAATCATTGGGCACATGACACAAGAAAGCGAAGGCATTCATTTAGTGACTCGTGCCAACACGAAAATAGCATTGAAAGCTCGTGGTTGGGATGCTTTGAGTGAATAGAAATCTCTTTAAAACAAATAAAAAACGACACCTATTAAGTGTCGTTTTTTATTTGATAAAATTAAAATAGCAATCCTTTGTTTTTAGCTTCCTGGACTAAATCAATATCGCTTCCATGTTCTATTTTTAATAATTCTTTTAAATTCAGTTTGCGTTGCTCAATTGCTCCAAGTGAAATTGGAATATATTGTGGAATGTCATTCAGCTTGGTTCCTTTTGATATATGAAACAAAATATCTTTATCAAATTGATCAATTTCTATTGTATTTTCCTCTGCCTGATTCAACATTTTTAAAACGGACTGGCTGTAATATTTTTCGTTTTTTATAACCTTATCGAAAGCAAAAATTAATTCATCAAAAGTTAAATCGTTTTTTATAACCAGTCCACTTGGATTTATTGTTTTGATAATGGTTTTTATCTTCAACAATTCGGTATACATGGTTAGTAATATAATTTTGCAGTTTGGCATGTATTCTAATATTAATTTTGCCAAATCCTCGCCGGAATAAATATTTTTTTCTTCATAAGGCGGCATACTAATATCTAAAAAAGCAATGTCAAATGGCACAACAGCTGGATTGGTAATAATATGGTAGGCTGATTCGCAATCTTTTGCTTTAGTTATAAGAAACTCGAATTCCTCCGGATTATACCTCGTAATTGCATTTTTATATCCTTCTATTATAAAAGGATGGTCGTCAACTATTAATATTTCATTCTTTGTTTTTACTGTATCAACGGAATCATTAGCCATTTTGTATAAGTTGTAAGATTGTTTTTATTCTATTGGGGTGGTAACCGTTATAATTGTTCCTCCTTTTTTTGAGGATTGTATGTCAAAGATACCATCGCATTCTTTGGTCCGAAAAAGTATGTTTTGCAGACCAATGCCTTTTTTAGCTGTTTTTATATTAAAACCAACACCATTGTCACTAATTTTTAAAATCAAATGATCTTCTTCTTTTCTTAGTTCTATTTTAATGGTGTTAGCATTAGCATATTTATTACTGTTTTGGAGTGCTTCCTGCAGAATACGGTATAAATTGATTTTTAGCGAGTTACTTACTAGTTCCCATTTTATAGCTGGATCAATACTTGAAATTAATTTTGATTTATGAGTCTTTTTTTGGTCTTCAAATAAATTATCAACTATGGCGACGAAGTTATTAATTAATTCTGATTTTTCTCTATTCAAGTCATGTGAAATTTCTCGAATATCCTGCTCAATATTTTTTAATTCTATTAAATAATTATTTCTCTTTTCCACAGCAGTCCCGTCAACAATCTTATTCAAGCTGTCCAAGTTAATTCGCACTCCAAATAGTCTGCCTAAAACGCCGTCGTGTAATTCGCGTGCTACTCTTTTCTTTTCCTTAATTCTATTTATTTCAATCGTGTTTTGTTGTGTGATCATTAAATTATAGATCTCTTCATTGGCCATTTGCTGTTGTTGCTTGAATAACAATTCTCTGTTTTTTGCTTTTTGGGTTCTAATGACAAAGGAAAATAAACCAAGCATTGCTAAACCACTAAAAATATAAACTAAATTCCTGTTTTGTTGTACTAAGTCCTTATTCTCGTTTTTTATTTCCTCTGTTTCGTATTCGATACGGGTAAATTTATTACCCATTTTACGTTCTGATTTTTGTAATTTCTCGCTAACTTGAATGTATTCGTTTCCATAAACTGCAGCGTTTTGTGGCTCTATAATTGATAATTGCTTCAGCGAATTTAAAACATTACGATAATTGTTTGTTTTTTTGGATAATTCAAGGGCTTGTTTGGCAAACTGACTTGCTCGTAAAGTTTCATTCTTTGAAATGAAATATTCGGATAAATTTATTTTACTGGCTATGACACCCGCACTAAGTTGTAAACTATCTCTGGTTTTTAATGATCGAAAGAATAAATCTGGCAACCCTTCCTTTTCATTAAGCTTGAATTTAGAATACGCTAAATTATTCAATAACATGGCGTGCAATGAGGGTTTATCTTTAAACACATTTTTTTGATCTAGTCCTTTTTGAAAATATCTTTTCGCCTGCTTGTAGTCTTGCGTCTTAAGGTGGAGGTAACCAATGTTATTGTAGGAAGTCGCTTTTGGCTGATAAAAAGAGGCCATTAACTCGTCATCAATACTGGCTAAAGCTCTATTGTGATACCGCATTGCATTTTTATAATCCTCTAGTTCATTATAAATTAATCCTAATAAATTGTAAGCATCATACAAGATGTCGCTTTGGTTTGTGTTCTTTATGATTTTTAAAGCTTTAGAAGCCGCTTTTTCAGCCCCTAAAAAATCACTTTGATTAAATTGTATGTTTGCCTTTCTTATAATCGTTTTTGCCAGATTATAGTTGTCATTTAGCTCAATATATATTTTTTCTGCCTTGTCATAGTACAAAAAAGAACTATCCGGAATACCTTGAGAGTCATAATAATCTCCTAAATAATTATTCCCTTTTGCCATACTAAAAGCATCCTGCTGCATTGCAGATTTTTCAAGTACCAATCGTACCGTTCTTTTATACTCCTTCCAATTTTCTAAGTTATAATAGCGATTAGCAATTTTGAACAGGTTTACACGATATAAAGAATCATTTTCTTGGGGAGTTATGACTTGAAGTGCTTTTTTTACGTATTTTTCTCGTTGCTCAGACGGCAAATCAAAATCGTTGGACAATAAAAAATATGTAGAAAGGCTGTCTTTAGAATCTAAAGTAATTTTATTTGGAGTATTTTTTTGAGTACATCCACAAAATAAAAAAATAAAAAAAAGTGTTGTATATATAGGATGTTTCAATAGCAAAAAGTTTTACCATCAAAAATAAGAAAATAAACGTATTAGCATAAAAAAAGCTGCCAAAAATTTGACAGCTTTCTTAAATCAATATATTTACTAATATTTTGTTAGTCCATTTTCTTATTCCCCTGACTTGTTGATCCATTTCCAGCAAGATTTAGTTGTACGTTTTCAATTTTGAAAACTTCTGCTTTGTTATCATTTTTTGTTGTTGAAGTAATTTCTTCATTTGAAGTAAATGAAGTTAATACCATTACTAAAGAAAATAATCCGATTGTTAAAATTGCTTTTTTCATAATTTGGGAATTTTATATTGTTGTTTGATTTTACTTTTCTAGAACCACATTAGCGTGGAATTCTTTTGTAAATCTACACAGACAACTTAATTTTTTCCTACAAAAAAAAGGGTATATGGTAGAACCTGCCCGAATGATAGTGAATGGGTATTAAATCTGGGTGAACGGACAATTTTAGATTTCTAAATAATTTCCGTTAGCAAATTCAGAGATAATAAGGTCGATGTTTGTTTTGTAAGACTTAGAAAAAGGAAGTTTTACGGTACTGTTTTTTATGTAACACACAGAATTTCCGCTGTGAATTCTGGAAATATAGTTCCTATTTACAATATAACTGTTGTGAATCCTAATAAAGGGATATGACAATACCCCTTCAAAATGTTTCAATGTTTTAAAAGCCGTAATCATTTCCCCGTTATTTAAATGAATGTCCGTTGAATTATTATCGGCTCTAAGGTAACAGATGTCTTTTGCATCAATATAGCGATAATCCCCATATGATTTAATGCACAAAGTGAGTGACTGGCCCTGATGTACTGTTTCAGGTTGTGGCAGGAACGTTGGCTTTTCTTCAAGGATGATCGATTCATTTAAAGCAACCTCGCTTTCGACTTCCGATTTATTTAATTTTAAAATCAATTTTATTACATCGATTGGTACCAGTGGCTTTAATAAATAATCCATCACTTCATATTGTATTGCTTCAAAAGCCAACTCTTTTTTACGGGTGGTAATAATAATTTTAGGAATTATTTTTAGGTAACGGTGCAATTCATTGATCAATGCCAAAGACAAATTGCTAGTTGTATCAACAGGATCGATTTCAAGAAAAACTAATTGTGGCGTATGTTCTAAAATTAGATGTAGTCCATCAGTATAATTATTTGCGGAGGCCACAAAAGTTAGTTCTGAAAAACCATCAGCAATGCCTTTTGTTTTCAAAACACTTTCTTGATTGTCGTCAATAATAATGTACGAATAATTCATCAATTGCTTTTCCTGGGATTGTTAAGCATTACATCCGATTTCCAAAGCAAAATATACTTTGGTTTATTAAATTAGGTGGGGTGTTTTAGCAATTTAATGAAACAATAATATCAAAAAATGACTAAAATACTTGTGTTTAACATTCTAAAAATAAGCATTTAACTATTTTTTTATAGGTCTTGTTAATATGTTTTTAACAAATGTTGATACATTAAGATGAAATGCAGATTTATCCGATTAAGAACATGATTACTGTTTTAATAGACGTTTGAATTTAAATTCATTTCGTAAACACCTCTAGTTGTCAGCATAAAAACTTTCCTAAAGTGAAGCTGTTACTTGTTGTGCTGATGATTCAAAGAGTATGAATGTCGATTGATAATAACTTTGTCCGAATTAACCACCAAAAAGTAACTGTTAAAAATATTTTTTTTAAAAATTTATCTTACTTTTATTCCAAAAAACAAAAACTATGAAAAAATTATTTGTCTTAATTTGCTTAACTTCTTCTTTATTTGGTTTTAGCCAAGAAAAAGAAACAATCGATTTTCAAAGAAATGAATTAAAAGGGAATGCGCTATTTTTAGTTCTAGGAGCGGTAGAATTAACTTATGAACGACTAATTAATGAGGATACTGGATTAGGAATTTCACTCTTTTTTGTGGCTGAAGATGAATTTGACACTAACTTTAGTCTTACTCCATACTACCGCGCTTATTTTGGAAAAAAACCAGCTGCTGGATTTTTTGTAGAAGGTTTTGCAATGTTAAATTCATATATAGATCACGGCTACACAACATACTATTACGATAATGGAACGACAATAACTAATTTTGTAGCAGATGAAGTAGGAGCTGATTTCGCACTTGGTTTTGGTCTTGGATCCAAATGGATTCATAGAAAAGGATTCGTCTTTGAATTTAATGCTGGAATAGGACGCAATTTATTTAGTGATAATAGTCCAGAGATAGTAGGACGTGGCGGAATAACGTTAGGATACCGATTTTAAACAAAAAAGCTTCTCAATCGAGAAGCTTTTTTTGAATATAGACTACAAATAATTATATTTTCATCAGCCAGTTTTTCATTGAAACTTCATTTTCAATAATAGATTTTAAATCTGCAATCGCTACACGGTCTTGTTTCATCGTGTCTCTGTGACGAATAGTAACCGTTTGATCTTCGATAGTTTGATGATCTACTGTGATACAAAACGGCGTTCCAAGCGCATCTTGTCTTCTGTAGCGTCTTCCTACGGCATCTTTTTCATCATACGTCACATTAAAATCCCAACGCAAATCGTCAATGATTTTATGTGCGATTTCTGGCAATCCGTCTTTTTTTACCAATGGCAAAATTGCTGCTTTAGTTGGAGCCAGAACCGAAGGTAATTTCAAAACAGTTCTTGTGGAGCCATCTTCTAATGTTTCTTCTTTTAATGAAGTGGCAAAAACAGCCAAAAACATTCTGTCTAATCCAACTGAAGTTTCCACTACATAAGGAACGTAATTCTGATTTAATTCAGCATCAAAATATTGTAATTTTCTGCCGGAAAACTGCTCGTGTGCTTTCAAATCAAAATCAGTTCTGGAGTGAATTCCTTCTAACTCTTTGAATCCAAACGGGAAATTAAATTCAATATCAGCCGCTGCATTGGCATAATGGGCTAATTTTTCATGATCGTGAAAACGATAATTTTCTCTTCCTAAACCAAGTGATAAATGCCATTTCAAGCGGGCTTCTTTCCAGAATTCATAATGCTTCATTTCATCGCCTGGACGCACAAAAAATTGCATTTCCATTTGTTCAAACTCCCGCATACGAAAAATAAACTGTCGGGCTACGATTTCATTTCTAAACGCTTTTCCAGTTTGTGCAATCCCAAAAGGAATTTTCATTCGTCCTGATTTTTGAACATTTAGGAAATTGACAAAAATACCTTGTGCCGTTTCCGGACGCAAATATAAATCCATTGCTGTATCTGCGGATGCGCCTAATTTGGTACCAAACATCAAGTTAAACTGACGCACTTCGGTCCAGTTTCTGGAACCCGTTTCCGGACAAGCAATCTCCAGTTCTTCGATTAATGCTTTTACATCTTCCAAATCTTCATTTCCTAAAGAACGTCCCAATCGTTCCAGAATTTCTCTCTCTTTGGATTTATACTCTATAACGCGAGGATTTGTAGTCACAAATTCCTGTTCATTGAAGGTGTCACCAAAACGCACTCTTGCCTTTTCGATTTCCTTGATTGCTTTTATGTTGAGTTTTTCAGCATAATCTTCAATCAAAACATCGGCTCTATATCTTTTTTTTGAATCTTTGTTGTCTATCAATGGATCATTGAACGCGTCTACGTGACCCGATGCTTTCCAGGTAGTTGGGTGCATCAATATAGAGGCATCAAGACCTACAATGTTATCGTTCATTTGAACCATGGCGCGCCACCAATATTCGCGTATGTTCTTTTTTAATTCTACTCCGTTTTGTGCATAATCATAGACTGCACTTAAACCATCGTAAATTTCGCTTGACGGAAAAATAAATCCGTATTCTTTTGCATGCGAAATTACATTCTTAAATAAATCTTCTTGTTTTGCCATAATACTGCAAAAATATAAAAAGTGAACTTAAAAAAAAGGAAATTGTTAAAGATTGAAGCATTGTTTTGTCTATTTTTATAAACAAATCCCTGATTACATGTTTGAAAGCATTATTAATCTTTTTTTTCCAAAGGTCTGTTCCGGTTGCAACGCCTTTTTAATTGCGAACGAAAATGTGATTTGTACGGTTTGCAGACACGATATTCCGTTGACCAATCATCATTTGAATCCAGAGAATGATGCTTTCAAAAAATTTTACGGACGAATTCCTGTCGTGCATACTTCTGCTTTGTTTTATTTTCATAAAAAGGGAATTGTCCAAGTGCTTATTCATAATTTGAAATACAAAGGACACGAAGAAATAGGAACAATTCTTGGGGAATGGTACGCCGAGGATTTGAAAAACATTGAATTATTAACAACTGTAAATGAAATTATTCCAGTTCCATTGCATCGAAGGAAACTAAAAGAAAGGGGATACAACCAAGTTACTGCTTTTGGAAAAGCACTTTCCACTCGTTTAAATGTAGCTTACAATGACTCACTTTTGATTCGGAATGTGTATTCAAAAACGCAATCCAAGAAAAATTTACTAGGCAGAACGGAAGGAATCGAATCTATTTTTGATGTTTCCTTTACTGAAAAAAATCACAACAAACATTTCCTTTTAATTGATGATGTTATTACAACCGGAGCCACCTTAGAAGCTTGTTCCCGGGCTATACTTAAAATACCGGGTGCAAAAATCAGTATTGTTTGTATGGCGATGGCGCAGTCGTAATTTGGATATTTCGGTTCCAAAACATGTATTTAAAACAGAATGATACCTTAAAGCACAGTCGTTTTTTAGCCCTGATTACTTCACCTAACTTTTACTCTTATAGGAGTTCGGTGAACTTTGTTTGAAGTAAAAATCCTTTTTATGCGCCTTTTCGGTGGATAAAAGATTGGAACAGACGAAGTAAATAGCTATTGAAAACAAGTATGTTACAACTCTAAAGAGCGCACTATTAATTAATTTAATGAAATTATAACGAAATAGAATTTCTATTTCCAAAGTTAAATGATTAAATTTGGATAAAATATTTATAAATCATTAAACAATCATATTATGGCTTTTGAATTACCACAATTACCTTATGCGTATGACGCATTAGAACCTTATATTGATGCCCGCACGATGGAAATTCATCACTCGAAACATCACAATGCGTATACTACCAATCTTAATGCTGCTATCGCAGGAACGGATATGGAAGGAAAGACGATCGAAAATATTTTGATTAATCTTGACATGAAAAACATGCCTGCTCGTAATAACGGTGGTGGTTTTTACAATCATAATTTGTTTTGGACGGTAATGACGCCAAATGGTGGCGGACTTCCAACTGGAGATTTATTGGCTGCAATTGAAGCTGCTTTTGGAACTTTTGAAGAATTTAAAGCATCGTTCAGCAAAGCTGGAGCAACTCAATTTGGTTCTGGATGGGCGTGGCTTTGTGTTCATAAAGGAGGTAAAGTTGAGGTTTGCGGAACTCCTAACCAAGACAATCCATTAATGCCAGGCATAGGTTGTGGCGGAACTCCAATTTTAGGAATGGATGTTTGGGAACATGCTTATTATTTGCATTATCAAAACAGAAGACCAGATTATATCGAAGCCTTTTTCAATGTAATTAACTGGACGGAAGTGGCGAGAAGATTTGCTTTAGAGAAATAGTCTTTTAAGAGAATAGAATATAGAGAATAGACAAAATAACTTAAAAGTTAATTTGTCTATTTTTTTATGCCTCATAGATTGTCCACACTTTCTATCAAAAAAGACGAATAAACTCTTGGCTATTCGTCTTTTTCCTATTCTCTTCCTTCTACTTTCTTTTTACCTCACTTTATTCCAATAAAAAAGTAACTCTAAAAATAAAAGTTATAAACTTTATCACTCTAGTTTTTACTCAGTTTATTTAGAGTTTTTCTACAAATATTGTCTTCGCAGTACTTTCCTATTCCACAGTTTTATACTTTATAAATACGGCTCAATTCTTTTAAACAACAATGACAGTTTGTAGTGACTTATAATCTTAAAACACTAACAAAGAAGCACATGGTTTTTAAAAATAATATAAATAGTGTTATTTTTATGTTAAAAAAAATATTTTTAGAATAAATTTAGTGTAATTTCACTTACAAATATTAACCATAAAATATTAGTCATGAAAAAAATCAAAAAAATTCTGTTCTGTTCTGTTCTGTTCTGTTCCGTTCTTAAATAGTTGCTCAGAGCCAACTAACGATATCATACCGGAACAACAATTAACTAAAAATTTAACTCAGTTAAAAAAAGAGGCTATTACTACAATTTTAAGTATGAGTAATGATTCTGAATTTAAATCATTCATTTTAACGGAATGCTTAAAACAAAGTCATGGAGATTACAATGTCTATTTTTCAACAATTATTGAGAAATATAAATCAAAAAAAAGTGAATTTGCTAACTCATTATCAGTATTAAGATCAAATATGATGAAGATAAATGGAGGTATAGAGCCATTGCTTTTCTATCCACAAGCCGAAACTATCGAGAATATAGCTTATAAAAAAAGATTTAGGACTAGTAATGGAGAGCCATTAGTAATAGGCATATACGACTCCGATTTAACCCCCTCATTTACCGCATCAGGCTACATTATTCAAAATGATGGAACATTGCAATACCATGGTGAAATTACTGAGGATTTTGCGTGGGAAAATGATGTTTGGGTAATAGGATTAGAAGAAGACACTAACGATTATTCTTTATCTTACACAGATTTACCTTCATTTATTCCAGTAGCAGTTAACACATCATTAAGAACCCAAGGACAAGCTGAGTATGCTGGCATCATACAAGTAACTGATTTAAATGAAGTTGAACCTTGGACTAGTGGCAAACTAGAATTTACAATTGTTGTAATGAGTGCTAATGGTGTAATCATTAGTAATAGAAAATTTCCCAAAAGAAAAAGATCTAATTTTAAAGATAATAAATGGTATGACTACAACCATTTTGTAGGCAATTGGAACACTAGTACGTTTGGAAACTGGATGTATGAAAAATGGATAGAAAGAGATGGAGGGAAATCTGCATCTATAACTGTTTCAATTCCACCACCAGCAGGTAGCAATGGCCCAACAACTACAATAAATATCCCTTCAGAAGACAGAGATAATGACCTTGGATTAGCAACCATCCAATTTTCTGATAATATTGATCAAGTTTACAATATTAGTTATGCTAATATAAAACGAAGAAAATAATAAAACACAACAGTTCAACACATGAAATCAATAGCCCTATTATTATTCTTTCTTCCAGCATTACTTTGTGCTCAAGACACTACAGCACTATTAAACAAATCCTTACAAGTAGATATGGGTACTGGGTTGCATGGTAGTGGCGATCTTGCTGGTTTAACATTAAATACGAGTTATACGCACTATTTCAGAAAAAAAGTCTCCTACACTATAGAAATTGGAACAAGCATTCACTATGGCTCTAGCGCTTTATACTACACTGACAATTTTGGAAAAAACATTGATGGATCGTATAGATTTACTACAGCAGGAATTCAATTAGCTGGTAAAATTGGATTGAGTGTTTTTAGAAATAAAAAAAATGACCTAGGCCTACGACTAGGACCATTAGTACGCTACCAATCATCTTCTACCCCTGACGATATAAATACTATATTTCCTGCCGCCGGAACCGGATTTAATGTGCCAATTACTATTATTGGTAATGAAAACCCTCAGAACACCGTAGCTCTTGGAGGTACTTTTCAACTATTTTATAACTATTCTATTTCTAATAAAATATACACCGGCCCCAGCGCGGGTTTTCAAATTGATTCAAATGGAGATACCATCACAAATATTTCTTTGGCTTGCGGCATAAAATTTTAGTTAAAAGGCACAGCAAAAACACTCAAGTATCAAGAAGATTTACTTTAGAGAAATAGTTTTTTTTATGCCTTATAGTTCGCCCACATTTTACTACAAAAAAGACGAATAAACTCTTGGCTTATTTGTCTTTTTCTATTTTCTTTATTCTGTTCTCTTTCTTCTATGCTCTTTTTTCAGACTTCATTCCAATAAAAAAGGTGGAATCTCTTCCACCTTTTTTGCCCCAAATTTACCATAACCTTAACCTACTAATGTTATGGTGATTCAAATTTATACTAGTTGTTACTACCCTTACAAATAAATTAGATGAATAACATGGAAAACCGATTAAAACCTTATCAGCACCAATTATTAGTATGCTCTAGCATCTTTCCCCTCATAAAAATTCATAAAAGCCCTATTAACGACTCTATTTCCTCCTGGCGTTGGATAATCACCCGTAAAATACCAATCCCCTAAATTTTTAGGACAGGCAATATGCAAATCTTCTACCGTTTGGAAAATGATTTTTACCTCGGCCTTTATCTCCGGTGAGCTTAACATTTGTGCAATTTTATCCGAAACCTCTTGCGGTTGAAAAGGCGCATATATTGCTGTTACATAATTGATAACTTCGGTGTCATTGAAGTTTTCCTGTGCTTTACATTTCACATATACCTCATCAACAATATGATACATGTTTCTTTCTTTTAGCAATTCTAAAGCGGCTTTAAAAGCTACTAATCCTTCTAGTTTTGCCATATCAATACCGTAACAATCCGGATACCGTATTTGCGGTGCAGAGGATACGATTACAATTCTTTTTGGATTCAAACGATCCATCATTTTGATGATACTCATTTTCAGGGTTGTACCTCGAACAATACTATCATCGATAATTACTAAATTATCCGTTGGCTTTATGACGCCGTACGTAACATCATACACATGGGCAACCAAATCATCACGGCTGCTGTCCTCTGTAATAAACGTTCTAAGTTTTGCATCTTTAATCGCTACTTTCTCCGTACGAATTTTGACAGAAAGGAGTTCTTGTAATGATTCCTTAGTTAAGGTATTTCTATTTTGAAGAATATAATTGTTCTTTCTTTGATTCAGAAAATCTTGAGCTGCTTCCACCAATCCGTAGAAAGACGTCTCGGCAGTATTTGGAATATAAGAGAAAACCGTATTGTCTGTGTCTTGATCAATTGATTTTAACACCGCCGGAAGTATCAGTCTTCCTAATGTTTTTCTTTCCTGATATATTTCAGCATCACTTCCTCTTGAGAAATAAATTCGTTCAAAAGAACAGGCTTTTTTTACTGTTGGAGGAAGAATCTCTTCCATGGAAACCGTACCGTTTTTCTTAATTATTAATGCAGTTCCAGGTTCTATTTCTTGAACTTTTTCGAAAGGCACATTGAAAACGGTTTGTATAACCGGTCTTTCAGAAGCAACAACAACTACTTCGTCATCTTGATAAAAATAAGCTGGACGTATCCCGGCAGGATCTCTAAAGACAAATGAATCACCGTGACCTAAAAGTCCAGCCATAGCATATCCTCCATCTAAATTTTTAGAAGAACGTCTCAAAATTTTAGCAATATCCAAGCGTTCGGCAATTACAGGAGAAGCTTCTCTTTTAGACAAACCTTCTTCTTTACAATCCTGATACAACTGCATCACTTCTTTGTCCAGAAAATGTCCGATTTTTTCCATAACCGTAACCGTATCTGCCATTTCTTTTGGATGCTGACCCAATTCTACCAAATTTTGAAAAAGTTCTTTCACATTGGTCATATTGAAATTCCCGGCCAATATCAGATTTCGATGCATCCAATTGCTTTGACGCAGAAATGGATGAACGCTTTCGATACTATTTTTCCCAAAAGTTCCATAACGCACATGACCCAAAAACAATTCGCCTAGGTAAGGAATATTCTCTTTTTGAAGCGCTACATCATCCGCATATTCAGGATGAGCTGCCATCTCTTCATTTATTCTTTCATTTATTTGTTTAAATACATCTTGAATAGGCTGCGAATGGTTTGATCGCACGCGACTTATGTATCGCTCACCAGGTTCAACATCCATTTTAATACTTGCAAAACCTGCTCCGTCTTGCCCGCGATTGTGCTGCTTTTCCATAAGGAGATACATTTTTTGTATTCCGTAAAAAGCCGTTCCGTATTTCTCTTTGTAAAATTCAAGCGGTTTGAGTAGTCTAACTAGTGCTATTCCACATTCGTGTTGTAAAGCGTCGCTCATTGTGTTGTTGTTTGTTGTTGTGTTATTCTAAAAAATGAATTGGACTGATTTATATGTGGGCAATAATCAAACCAGATAGTATCTCTTATATTTTTTTAACAAAAAAAACCCGTTTCCGAGGTTTCCATGTATTATAATTCTATGTCAAACTGTGTCAATGATTTAAATTGTTTTAATCTGGACACAACTTCCTCTTTATCTAAATTAACCATCCGTTCCGTTCCAAATTTCTCCACACTAAATGAGGCTAAATTAGAACCGTATATAACCGCATTTTTCATATTCTCAAAAGAGATGTTTTCACTCTGTGTTAAATATCCTGCAAAACCTCCTGCAAAAGTATCTCCTGCTCCTGTTGGATCAAAAACTTCTTCTAATGGCAGTGCTGGCGCAAAGAAAACTTCTTTATTGTGAAACAAAAGTGCTCCGTGTTCACCTTTTTTAATTACTACATATTTAGGCCCCATATTATGGATCTTAGCGGCCGCTTTCACTAAAGAATATTCTCCCGAAAGTTGTCTTGCTTCTTCGTCATTGATTGTAATCACATCAACACGTTTCATCACATCCAATAATTCAGGCAAAGCACAATCCATCCAAAAATTCATAGTGTCGAGCACCACTAATTTTGGTTTAGTTTCCATTTGGTCAATTACGCTACTTTGTACTAATGGATGTAAATTTCCTAACATTACTATATCGGCATTTTTAAAATTCTGAGGGACTTTCGGTTGAAAATCACCCAAAACATTAAGTTCCGTTGCTAATGTATCTCTTGAATTCAAATCGTTATGGTAAAGACCGCTCCAAAAAAACGTTTTTCCACCTTTTACTACTTCAAGTCCAGAAATATCAATGTTTCTTGCTGTCAATAAATCTAAATATTCTTGTGGAAAATCATCGCCAACGACAGAAACTATGGCAGATTGTAAATTAAAAAAAGAAGCCGAAAGTCCTATATAAGGTGCAGCTCCACCTAAAATTTTATCCGTTTTGCCAAAAGGCGTTTCTATAGCATCAAAAGCAACGCTTCCAACAATCAATAATTTATTCATTTATGTAGTTTCAAATTAAGGCGCAAAGATAGGGTATAACTTGTGAAGTTGCAAAGAGTCTGAGGTGTAAAATTTTGCCAAATTAAGAGGTAGTTTTAGACTAATTTACGCCATAATTATTAGAGTTGTTATCCTTATTTGAATTTATGATTTAACCAAAATATTTTTATTTAATAAGTCAATAATAGCCTCATTTTCTTGGTTCACCGCATAATCCAAAGCTGTTTTTCCAAAAATGTCTGTTTGATGCGTATTAATTTTATAGTTCAACAAAATTTCCACACATTTTTCCTGACCAAAAGTGGCAGCAAAAAATAACGCATTTGCCTTATTGTAATTTATTATGTCTGGACTTGCTTTGTGTGCCAATAACAATTCTGCTAAGGAAGAATACCCTTTAAAGCACGCACCCATCAAAGCGGAATTGCCGGAGGAATCCTGAATATCTAAATTTGCTTTTTGCGAAATCAAATACGTTGCAACCTCATAATTATTATTGTAAACCGACAGAATAAGCAAACTATAACCAGAGGAATTTAATAAATTTATATCATTCCCTTCCTGTACAAATTTTTCAATCGTTTTTAGATCATTGGTCCTTGCCGCCTCAAAAACATCTCTGTTTTGCGCATTCAAAAAACCAGAAATTAAAATCAATAAGGTGAAAATTATTTTTTTCATTTTTTTAAAATTTAAATAGTAAAGGAGCGCTAAAAACGCTCCTTTATTAAGTTTCCTTACAATTATTGCATCATTAAAGATTCTAATTCTTTACGATCCATTTTAAGCTCTTTTGCTAAACGCATTCCGTATTCTCTATCCGCTTGATAAAAATGAGCAATCATCTTAGCAACAATTACTTTGTTTTTTACTTGTTTTAAAGCACCTGATAAATTAAAAATTAATGCATCTTGATCTTTCTTAGAAAAAGAACGGTACAAATCTCCCGCTTGTGTAAAATCATTTGGTTTCGAAATTTTTGACTGTGCAGTAGTTACGTTTGCAAATTCTGATTTTGAATACTTGAATTTTGCATCATCCTTTACCTCCGGTTTATTTGTTGAAGGCTGATAATTTACATCACCAGTTTGAGGGCGCAACGACATATACCCATTTTCATTGTAGGTGTTCACTCCGTTTTTAGGCATGTTTACTGGAATTTGTTGAAAATTCCCTCCTAAACGATGGCGTTGTGTATCAGTATATGAGAACAATCTCCCTTGTAATAATTTATCTTCTGAAGGCTCAATACCTGGAACTAAAATTGCTGGCGAAAAAGCGGCTTGCTCTATTTGTTGAAAATAATTTGATGGATTTTGATTCAAAGTCATCGTTCCTACTTTTATCAGTTTAGCAATTTTTTCAGGCCAAATTTTAGTAGGATCAACAGCATTAAAATCCAAAGCCAAAAAATCTTCTTTCTTCAACATTTGAACATACAAATCCCATTTTGGAAAATTTCCTTTTTCAATTTCATTGCGCAAATCCAAAGTAGCATGCTCAATTTGTGTGGATTGAATTGCATTAGCTTCGGCTTGCGATAAATTACGTACTTCTTGTTCCGGAACCCATTTGTATTTTACGTAGGTTACTTCGCCTTTCGCATTTACCCATTTGTAAGCATGTACTCCATTTCCTTCCATTTGGCGAAAATTAGCAGGGATTCCATAATCAGAAAATACCCAAGTAAACATGTGCGTTGATTCTGGTACATTGGAAAAGAAATCGAATGCTCTGTTCGGATCTGATGCGCCATTTGTTATTGGGGACGGTTTAAAGGCATGAACCATGTCTGGAAACTTCATTGCGTCACGGATAAAGAAAACGGGCAAATTGTTTCCTACTAAATCATAATTTCCTTGTTCAGTATAAAATTTAACTGCAAAACCTCGAGGATCACGGTACGTTTCCGGAGAACCTGCCTGATGTATTACCATTGAGAACCGAACCAATAATGGTGTTTTTTTACCCGCTTTATTTAAGAAATCTGCCATCGTAACATCCGAAAAATCAGAGGCAGCAACAAATTCTCCAAATGCACCAGTTCCTCGAGCATGAACCACTCTTTCCGGGATACGTTCGCGGTCAAATGTAGCTAGTTTTTCAATCAAATGAATGTCTTCAAGCAGGACTTGTCCATCTTGTCCAATTGTTTTTGAATTTTGATTGTCTCCTACTGGAGCTCCGGAATTTGTTGTCAACGTTTGACCTAATGTTAGCTGAGTTATCAATATCGCTATTGATAAGACTAATGCTTTTTGTTTCATAAGATTATTTTTTTATTTAATTCATGCAAAAATATCGACAAAAATCATATTGACATAACTGAAATTTTATATCTTTGTTATAGACAATATCTATATATGAATATCCAACAATTAGAATATATAATTGCAGTAGATCGCTTAAAAAATTTCACTAAGGCCGCAGAGTATTGCAATGTAACTCAAGCAACATTGAGCGCAATGGTCAAGAAATTAGAGCAAGAGCTTGGAATAGTGATTTTTGACCGAAAGAAAAATCCAACTGAAACAACCGAAATTGGAATAGAAACTATTGAAAATGCAAAAAAAGTAGTTCTTCATAGCCAGCTTTTAAAAGACAACGCCAAAAAGAGTATTGGAAAAATTGAAGGAAAAATTAGAATTGGAATCATCCCGACAATAGCAAACTCTTTACTTCCAAAAATTTTAAAACCTATTTTAGAAAACTTTCCTGACTTAAAACTAGAAATTTCAGAACAAACAACCAACTCCATTACAAAACAGCTGAAAGAAGGGCAACTTGACATGGGAATTGTTGCGACACCTTTACATGACACTGAAATTGAAGATATCGTGTTATTTTATGAAACTTTAATGGTGTATGGCGACATTGACCCGGTACAGAACTATATTTTACCCGATGAAATTAGAAATCATAAAATCTGGCTTTTGGAAGAAGGTCATTGCCTTAGAGAACAATTTATTAAATTATGTTCTTTAAAGAAAAAAGAAAAAATGGTTGAAAATTTAAAACTTGAAGCAAGTTCTTTTGATACTTTATTGAATATGATTGACGAATTTGGCGGATTAACTTTGATTCCCGAATTATATTACAACACCCTTTCTACCGAAAGAAAAAAACAAGTCAGTTTTTTTAACGCTCCTATTCCGGTTCGTGAAATGAGTATTATTTACCACCGTCCTTATGCAAAAATCAGAACCATTGAAGCGCTAGCCAAAATCATTCACAGCACAATAAACAAAGATTTGATTTCAAATAAATATAAAAAAAGCGAATTAGCAATTACTCAAATATAATAATCACTCACAAGTACTTTCGTAAAAAGCATCTATAGAAAGTTGTTTTTGCATTGAAGCCATAACAGCTAAGGCATCACATCTTTCGTTTTGGACATGATTGTTGTGGCCTTTGATCCACTTAAAATCTACTTTGTGTTTTCTATATACAATTAAAAATCGTTTCCACAAATCAGCATTTTTCCGGTCTGCAAAACCTTTTTTTTCCCAACCCAAAACCCATTTTTTTACTACTGAATCCACCACATATTTAGAATCCGAAATCACCAAAACGGTAGTATTAGGATTTTTTAGCTTTTCGAGACCTACAATTACTGCCAACAACTCCATTCTGTTATTAGTGGTCCGACGAAAACCTTCATAGAATTCCTTTTTATAAGGTTTTCCTACCCATTCCATAACAACGCCATAGCCACCGTTACCTGGATTGCCTTTAGCAGCACCGTCTGTGTATATGTGTACGTCGTGAGAATTCAAAATTATAAATTATGAGTTAATAATCTTTCAATCACTTCCGGAAAATACTTTTGTTCCAATTCATGAATTTTTTGGGCAACTTCTTCTGGAGTTTCGTGCCCTGATAAAATTATTTTTTTTTGAAAAAGAATATTTCCTTCGTCATAATTTTCATTAACATAATGAATGGTAATTCCGGTTTCTTTTTCATTATTTTCTACAATGGCTCGGTGAATATTCATCCCGTACATTCCTTTACCACCATATTTTGGCAACAAGGCAGGATGTATGTTTATGATCTTTTCCGGATAGGATGTGATGATATTTTCAGGGAATTTCAATAAAAAACCAGCCAAAACAATCAGATCAGGCTGAATTGTATTTATTTTATGTAATATTTCCCCTTCAATAAATTGTTCTTTAGTAAAAATATTCGTTGCAACGCCATGGTTTTTTGCTTTGTCAAGCACCTTGGCGATGGAGCTGTTTGCAAAGACTGCTTGAACCGTTGCAAGTTTAGATTTTGCAAAATACTTTATGATGTTTTCAGCATTAGTACCCGATCCAGAAGCAAAAACGACAATTTTTTTCATAACCTAGCTTGTTTTAATGATGCAAAAAAAGGGATAAAAAATGAAAATAAATAACATTGTGGCAGCTTTGTTAAAATAAATTTCATAATTTAGTTGTCACATTTATTAACTAAATAGTTGTTTTCAAATAAAGTTTTTTATTTTTGCCAACAAATTAAATTCTAAAATTAAAGATTATGTCAGACATTGCATCAAGAGTAAAAGCGATTATCGTAGACAAATTAGGTGTTGACGAAAACGAAGTTGTAACAGAAGCAAGCTTCACTAATGATTTAGGAGCTGACTCATTAGACACTGTTGAGCTTATTATGGAATTCGAAAAAGAATTTGACATTCAAATTCCAGATGATCAAGCAGAAAACATCGCTACTGTAGGTCAAGCAATCTCTTACATCGAGGAAGCAAAAAAATAATAAATACGCACCCGTTTACAATCTTGTAAGCGGGTGTTATTATTATTTTGAAATTAAATTCGAGATTGGATTTCAATCAAAAAGATATTTATTGTAATACCCATGGCTCTTTTTGTAAAAATACAGTAAAGAAAGCATGGGTTTTATTTGTTTAAAGATAACAAAAAATAAAGAATTTATGGTATTAAGACGAGTTGTTGTAACAGGTTTAGGTGCTCTTACTCCTATTGGAAATAACATTCAAGAATATTGGAATGGACTTATTAATGGCGTTAGTGGAGCAGCACCAATAACTTATTTTGATGCTTCAAAATTTAAAACTCAATTTGCGTGCGAATTGAAAAATTTTAATGCTGAAGATTTCTTAGACAGAAAAGAAGCCAGAAAAATGGATCGCTATGCGCAGTATGCTATGGTTGCCTCTGATGAAGCGGTTGTAGATGCCGGTTTCAATTTTGAAAAATTAGACAAAGACAGAGTAGGTGTTATCTGGGGCTCTGGAATTGGAGGATTAGAAACTTTTCAAATTGAAATGTTGAACTTTGCTGCAGGTGATGGTACTCCTAAATTTAATCCTTTCTTTATTCCAAAAATGATTTCGGATATCGCAGGAGGACATATCTCTATAAAATACGGATTCAGAGGTCCAAATTTTACCACTGTTTCTGCTTGTGCTTCTTCTACAAATGCTATTATTGATGCTTTCAACTATATAAGATTAGGTCATGCTGATGCTATGATAACCGGAGGCTCTGAAGCTGCGGTGACAATAGCCGGAATGGGAGGCTTTAATGCCATGCATGCTTTATCTACCAGAAATGACGATCCTAAAACCGCTTCAAGACCAATGGATAAAGATCGAGATGGTTTTATCTTAGGCGAAGGAGCTGGCGCATTAGTCCTAGAAGAATACGAACACGCTATTGCTCGTGGAGCAAATATTTACTGCGAAATTGGCGGTGGCGGAATGTCAGCTGATGCCTACCATATTACGGCACCGCATCCTGAAGGATTAGGCGCTAAAAATGTAATGTTAAACTGTTTGAGAGATGCCGGTTTACAAGCAACTGATGTAGATGGTGTGAATATGCACGGAACCTCTACGCCACTTGGTGACATGGCAGAATCTAAAGCAATACTTCATGTTTTTGGGGAACATGCTTACACGATGAATTTAAATTCGACTAAATCTATGACAGGCCATTTACTTGGTGCAGCCGGAGCAGTAGAAACAATTTCTTCGATACTTTCCTTAAAACATGGACTAGTGCCACCAACAATAAATCATTTCACAGATGATGAAAATATCGACGCTAAACTAAATTTTACGTTCAACAAAGCTCAGAAAAGAGAAATGAATGTAGTGATGAGTAATACTTTCGGTTTTGGAGGTCACAATGCTTGTGTACTAGTAAAAAAATTAGAAATCTAATTATAAATGCGTATAATTAGAAAAATATTTTCAAAATCCCGTTCTCCAGAAGACGGGATTTTTTTTGATTCTATTCAGAAAATTTTAGGATTTGCCCCTTTAAATCTTGATTTTTATAAAAAAGCATTCACCCATCGTTCCTCTAATCGCCTTGATATTTTAGGAAATCCAATCAATTACGAACGGTTAGAATTCTTGGGAGACGCAATGTTAAGCTCCGTTATTGCGGCTCATCTATTCAATAAAGCACCCGCTGGGGACGAAGGATATTTGACTAAAATGCGTTCTAAAATTGTGAGTAGGGAGCATTTGAACGAATTAGGGAAAGACTTAAATTTAGTGCAATACATAGAAAGCAAAGTGCCACTTCAGCATTTTGGCGAGAACATCCATGGTAATATTTTTGAGTCATTGGTGGGAGCGATTTACTTAGACCGAGGTTATGTATATTGCGAAAAATTCATTCAAAAAAGAGTAGTAGTGCCTTATGTAGATATTGCAAGACTCGAAGGAAAAGTAATCAGCTACAAAAGTCTGGTGATAGAATGGTGTCAAAAAGAAAAAAAAATATTTCATTATGATATTTTTGAGGACAATGCCATTGACGGGCAACGTCTGTTTGGTGTAAAACTTAGCATTGACAATAAAGTGATTGCTAAAGCAAGAGCCACATCAAAAAAGAAAGCAGAAGAAAAAGCATCCCAACGCGCTTATTTTGCATTTCAAGAAAAAATGGACAGAAAATAATTTAATATACATAAAACTATATCGTTTTCGTTTATAAATTAACAAAAACATCACCTTTTGAACGGTCAATACTTCGATAGAAATACTATATTTACATCTTATTTTTTCATGAAATGGCTATTCTTAAACTTGATCTGGGCGAATTTGACGAAATAGATTACTATCTTATTGCGATTCATACTTCATTAGAGGACTATCGTTTGGCATTTTTTATTAATCAAATGCTGCCTGTGAATCTTAGTAAAAGTAAAAGTGAAATTCAAATTAATATTAAAGAAGGAGAAACAGGTTTTTCCAGATTTTATTATGAAGACATCGAAAGCGGTATTTCTTGGAATTTGATTCAAAATAAAAATGAGGTCATCCAGTATAATAAAGGAAATAACCAAAATCTATTTTCTAACGTGTCCATGGAAGTTTCAACAAAAGTCTTTTTACTTCCTGAATTTAAAAAAGTAGATTATTTTTTAAAAATAGAACATCACGAAGATGCCATAAACGTGTCCCAAACGCAGCTCCTATTAAATACCATAAACAGCATATCTACTGTTTATATAGTAGATACAAATAAAATAAAATCTAAAAACAATTTAATTTTTTAATACAAATGCTTACAAACAAAAAAACTAAAATTGTAGCCACACTTGGGCCTGCATGCAGTACAAGAGAGATCATAAAAGACATGATCGAAGCTGGTGTAAATGTGTTCCGAGTAAACTTCTCGCATGCGGACTACAATGATGTAAAAGAAAAAATAAGCCTTATACGAGGTTTAAATGAAGAGTTTGGTTATACAACTGCGATTCTTGGCGATTTACAAGGGCCAAAACTTCGAGTAGGAGTTATGGAGGAAGGTGTCGTCGTACACGATGGGGATCTAATTACATTTACAACTGCCGAAGATATTCTTGGAACTGCTAAGAAAGTATTCATGAAATATCAAAACTTTCCAAATGATGTAAATCCTGGAGAAAGAATTTTGCTTGATGATGGTAAACTCATTTTCGAAATTGTGGAGACGGATAAAAAATCAGAAGTTATAGCAAGAGTAATTCAAGGTGGCGAATTGAAATCAAAAAAAGGAGTAAATTTACCTAATACAAAAATATCCCTACCGGCAATGACCGAAAAAGATATTGCAGATGCCATTTTTGCCATTGGCCAAAATGTAGATTGGATTGCCTTATCTTTCGTGAAAACACCACAAGATTTACAAGAATTACAAGAATTAATCGCCAAACATTCAGAACATAAAATTCCAATTATTGCCAAAATCGAAATGCCGGAAGCACTAGAAAACATTGACAAAATTGTTGCTTATTGTGATGGTCTGATGGTTGCCAGAGGAGATTTAGGAGTAGAACTTCCTGCTCATGAAGTACCGTTAGTTCAAAAAGAACTTATTCGCAGAGCCAAAACGGCTAGAATTCCAGTTATTGTTGCCACGCAAATGATGGAAACAATGATTACGTCTCTTACACCAACTCGTGCCGAAGTAAATGATGTTGCTAACTCCGTTATGGATGGTGCTGATGCCGTAATGCTTTCGGGAGAAACAGCAACTGGAAATTATCCGGTTCAGGTAATTCAAAAAATGACTCAAATCATTGAAGCTGTAGAAGATTCACCGCTAATCCAAGTGCCACAAAATACGCCACAGATAAAAACAAAACGATTTATCACTAAAACAATTTGTCACCACGCTGCCTCCATGGCTAATGTAATCAAAGCAAAAGCAATTTGTACTTTGACAAATAGTGGGTATACCGCATTTCAAATTTCTGCATGGAGACCAAATGCACACATTTTAGTGTTTACCTCAAATAAGAGAATCCTTACTCAGCTTAATTTATTATGGGGTGTAAAATCTTTCATGTACACTAAAGATGTAAGCACAGATGATACCGTAACGGACATAAATGAAATTGTAAAACAAAAAGGCTTTGTACAAAAAGGAGATTTCCTTATCAATTTAGCAGCAATGCCTATTAAGGAAAAGGGGATGGTAAACACCCTGAGAGTTTCTGAAATAGAATAATAAAACATTCTCATTATGTATTAAAAATCCGTCTGGTTCAATCAACAGACGGATTTTTTGTTAAAAACACGGTAAAGAATTGATTTTCAATACATAAATTACAATTGCACTTTACTTATTGGGTTATGACAGATTTGTCTCAATCTAAAATTGCTATTTTGCTTTTTATAGTTAGTTCTAAATAGTACACTGATTATGTATCTTTGTTCGCGGATTACGGGGCTCCTTATTTTTAAGTTTTGTCAGGCGCAAATAAATAACATTTGTTGCATTTGAACGAAAGGGCGGAAATGTCTTTTTTATAAAGTTACATTAATTAGCTGAATCTAGTACTTTAAACAAAAAACCTTGAAACAAATTCTCTTTAAAAATACCAACATCTCCTATTCCGATACCGGGAAGGGAACCGCTATTGTCTTACTTCACGGTTTCTTGGAAAATAAAGGCATGTGGGATTTTTATATTCCGGAGTTTGCTAAAAAAAACCGCATCATCACCATTGATTTATTGGGACATGGCGAAACGGAATGTTTGAGTTACGTGCAAACGATGGAGGATAATGCTGATGCTGTGCACGCTGTTTTATCGGAACTACGCATCCGTAAAGCCATTTTTGTAGGGCATTCTATGGGCGGTTATGTAGCTTTGGCTTTCGCCGAATTGTATCCGGACACGATAAAAGGATTGGTTTTATTAAACTCGACCGCAAGAGCCGACAGCGAGGAACGAAAAACAAATAGAGATCGGGCTATAAAAGCAGTAAAACAATCTTTTGTCAATTTTATCTCACTTTCCATTGCGAATTTATTCAATGAAAACAACAGAGAGCGCCTTTTATCAGTAATTGAAAGCGTAAAGAAGGAAGCTTTAAAAACACCCCTTCAGGGAATCGTTGCTTCACTGGAAGGTATGAAAATACGACAAGACAGAGAAGTGTTGTTGCATTTAGCACCTTTTCCAAAACTTTTGATTCTGGGCGAAAAAGACCCGGTTCTAAATTACGAAGAAACCAAAGAACAGATAGAAGGCACAGCCATGAAACTGGTGACTTTTCCGGACGGACACATGAGTCACATTGAAAACCAAGACGAATTGTTGAACGTATTATTAGCTTTTTTCAAAAGCATCTAAATCATTCCAGGTTTCAAATACCCTTTTTCCACCAATTCGCTTTTGTCTTTTAAATGACGCATTTTTCCTTCTTTCATAAACGCCAGTTTTGTGGAGACTTTTATCACATTTTCATAATTATGATCCGTGATAATAATGCCTTTTGTGCTGGACATTGCAGTGATTAATTCATTAATTTTTTCAATCATTATTGGTGATAAGCCATTGTATGGTTCGTCTAGTAAAGCAAATTTCGATGCATTATTCAGGATTAATTTAATTTCTAAATACCGTAATTCTCCGCCAGATAAATGTTTTATTTTTTTCTCTATCATCGATTGAATCATATCGTCAGCATAAAAATCCTGTAATTTATCTTTGGCAATAGCCAATTGAATAGTCTTTTTTATCGAAAATGAATTTGGAATAAAATTATCTTGAGACAAATAACTGATTTCGTTTAGCAAATCACTAGTTTTTGATTTCACGACGCCATCTACCCGAACAAATTTAAAATCAGCAGTTACAATTCCGAAAATGATTTTTAACAAGGTCGATTTCCCGGAACCATTTCTTCCTAAAACCCCAATAATATCAGCAGTTTCACATCTCAAATACACATCAGAAACTATACTTTTCCCCTCATATTGTTTTTGGATACTATCTATTTCTAAAATATTTTTAGTCATACGAATTTCAATACTACATTAATGACTAAAATCAGCATTAGCGAAAAAACAAAATTCATCAGAAAACCATAAATGAATAGATGCAATTTAGAGATTCCGTTGTTGTAATAAAACAGATATTCGTTTTTAGCATTCACTTCTTTTATCAAAAGGCTAATGAAGAAACCAAAAATAATAAGGGCGTATTTGAAGGTTTCAAATCCGCCAAAAACCCATGCTAAAGTGCTTATTGACATGTTAATTGTCAAGGTGCTTTTGTGAAATTCGAAGATATTGGCTAGTTTTCTGATTGGGAATTTTGTTTAAATTAGTTTTTCTTCAAAAGGAATGTTTTCATCTAAAATTTCGCTTAATAAAAGAACCATTTGCTCTAAATAATTACCTAATATTTCTTCATTTATAATTGCATTTATTTCGTTGATTTCTTTAAAATTAAACGCAAGAAAACCTGCTTTTAAATTCTTAAAAGAAATTATTCCTGCTTCAATTGGTTTTCCTTTAGCGTCATGCTCATACATATAAGCATACGCCAGCACCTGAATGATTTTGTCGCTTTTAATATCTTCAGTAAGTCCTTTCCATGATTTCAGTGTAACGCTTGCTTTTTCTACTTTTCCGGTTTTATAATCGATAATTCGAATGATTCCGTTGCGCTCTTCAATCCGGTCTACATTTCCTTTTATCAATACCGGAAAAGGCAAATTAGGATGATTTATAATTCGCTCGAATGTTTGTTCCAAAGCTATAATTTTTATTGCATCACCATTCTTGATACTTTCCAGTTCCACTTTCAGGAAATTGGAAACATTGCGCTTGGCGACTTCAAATGCCAGCAAATTTCTACCCTTTTTGATTTCACCTTCTTTGTACACCAATTTGAATTGTTTCAAAACCTCTGTATCTATTTGTTTGAAACAATTTAGAATATCACTTTCTGATATAAATTTATCAATGAAAGGCTCGTATAAAACTTTCAAAGTTTCGTGGATAATAGTTCCCAAGGTATTCAAGGCAATATTTTCCTCTACTTCTTCTACTTCGCTGATGCGTAAAATCTTCTGGAAATAAAACTGAATTGGATTCCGGATATAACTCGTCATCGCCGATGGAGAAAACCCTTTTTCGGCTATTTCTTTCAATCGCAGCATAACACGTTCTGATTTTGGAATCACCATAGGCTGATACGCTGTTTCGGGTAGCAGGGCATTATAAATTTCGTGAGTCAGCGTATGATTTTTTTGTTTTTCGACTTCCAGTTGCGTGATGAATCTGCTTTTTTCTCCGGCATCCAATCCTTCACTCTCGGTATTATAAATTAAATAAATGTTCTTTGCTCTTTGTAATAAATGATAGAAATGATAGGTGTAAATTGCATCTTTTTCTTTGAATGTGGGCAAGCCCAATTCGCGTTTTACATCATAGGGGATAAACGAATTTTGCGATTTTCCGGCCGGGAATTTCCCTTCATTCATCGAAGTGACAATAACGGTTTCAAAATCTAATACACGGCTTTCTAAAACGCCCATAATTTGCAAACCATTGAGCGGTTCTCCTTCAAATGAAACCTCGGCCAAATCAATAACTTGTTTATAAATGGCATAAAGAGTTTCGATTTTATCGATATGTTCGTGCTTTGAATAATAATTAATTAGTTTGTTAATGACTTTAAAAATAGCAAAAACAAAAGCTTTGGTGATTTTTTCTTCTTCGTTGTCGTTGCTTAAATTTCCTTTGATGGTTTGCAATAATTTTGAAATGGTCTCTAAAACTGGAATCGAACCCTTTTCCCATTTTTGGAATAATAAAAGAAATATTTCACTTGGAATTCCATTCAATTCCATCAATTTATGATGCGTAATAAAAGTATAATTATTTTGGTTAATGGTTTGGACTAGCGCGCTGGTTTTTGCGTATGGTTCCACCAAAGGGTGGGTTAAAATATCTAAGATATCTTTGTAGTATAAGACATAGCTTTTAGCATTTCTGGACAATGCATTTGTGTGCATTTTGAATAATTTAGCAGTCAAAATCTGCGCTGGATTGTTCTTGCTGGAATATCCCATCGTAATATTCAAAGCGCCAACACTTGAGGGTAATGAATATAAAAGCGGTACCAAAAGATTTTCTTCGCCCAGAACCACAGCAACTTTATCTAGTGTTCCATCAGTTCCTAGGCTTTGTGATTCATTGATGATATTCTCGATAATACTCCCGGCTATTTTGGCTTGACCAATTGTTTTGGGTGTGCCAATGACCTGAATGTTTTTAGTTTGAGAAAAATCATTTACAATCCATTCAAACGGATGTAATTTATAATGTTTCCAGTTTTCTTTAAAACGTCGTACAAACAAACCAGCATCATGATAGGGATCATTGAGAAAGGTTTGGTCTGCGTCCCAATATATTTTGGCTTGATCAGAAGCGATGAGGTGTTGGATTATTTTTTCTTCGGCTGCATTCAATGCATTAAAACCCGCAAAGACGAATTTTTTGTCATGTAGGGAATTCGAAAAATGATTTATGTTATGCACTGCTTCACGATAGATTAATCCTTGATAGCCGATTCCCTTGTTCAGTAAATGAGTGTACAATGATTGATAATAGTTGGGCAGTAGTTTCCAAAAATCAATATATTTTTCTAATAATGCCGTTTTGTTTTCTACTTCAATTCCCCATTTTTTGATGTCTTCAATGTCTTTTAGATAGGAAAGAACATGGGATGGATCTAGTAAATAGCGGTCAATTTCATTGAAGTCCTGCAGGAGTGTTTTGGCCCAATTGGCAAATAATTCAAAGGATTGTTGATTTGCTGTCGCGGTAATAGATAAATACACTTCATAGAATTCGAATAATAATTCGATAGGATCTATAGTGCGGATACCAGCTATGTTTTGAACAAAATCCTCAATACTTATAATTTCGGGTGAAATTATGTTGGTTGCGACTTGTTTCTTTAAGGCTTCAATCAGGAATATTTTAGCTCGTTTGTTTGGTAAAACAACAATCGTATTGGAAAGAGTGTCAGCGTATTTTGCGATTAAAACCGAAGCTATTTTATCTAGAAAAGAAGTATTTGTCATTTTATAAAAATAAAAAAAACGCCTCGATAAATCGAGGCGTTTTCTAAAAATTTTTGAACAATATTATTTTTGCAATAACAATTCAGTTCTTCTGTTTTTAGCTTTACCTGCAGCAGTTTTATTTGTTTCAACTGGAGTGCTTTCGCCAAAACCAACAGTATTTAAGTTTTCAGCTTTTATTCCTCTTTCGATCATAGCTTCTTTAACGATACTAGCTCTATCTTCAGAAAGTTTTTGGTTGTATTCATCTGAACCATCGCTATCTGTATGCCCTTCAATGCTAAATTTAGCATTTGGATAATTTTTCAGGATTTCTGCCATTGCATCTAATCTAGCTGGAACATCTCCAGTTTTGAAAGTTGCTTTACCAGAATTAAAGTAAACTGCTCTAGCTTGAATTTTAAGATTGTCTAAAGCTTCAGTAGTTACTTCAGGACATCCTTTGTTGCTAGCTGGGCCAGCAATAGTAGGGCACTCATCATCTTTGTCTAGAACACCATCTCCATCAGTATCTGGCCATGGGCATCCACCGTTTTCTTTAGGACCTGCAACTGTAGGACATTTGTCATCTTTATCAGCAACACCGTCTCCATCTGTATCAGGACATCCTTTTAATTCTTTAGGACCAGCTTCATTTGGACAA
>NZ_RYDH01000005.1:91033-238152 GCF_003968825.1 Flavobacterium sp. LS1R10
ATCATCTTTATCAGCAACACCGTCTCCATCTGTATCAGGACATCCTTTTAATTCTTTAGGACCAGCTTCATTTGGACACTCATCTTCACTGTCTTGAATTCCGTCTCCATCTGTATCAGGACATCCGTTGAATTCTTTTAAACCAGCAACTTCTGGACAAGCATCATCTTTGTCATATATTCCATCACCATCTGTATCTTTTCCACCAAATTTGAAGATAATACCAGCAGAGTGTTGAAAGAGAGATCGGTCATCGCCAAAAGATTTTTTGTATCTAGTTGCAAGTTCGAAACCAACATTTTCGGAAAGCCATAAAGTTAAACCAGCACCTGGGTTTAAAGTTCCAAAACTACTGTCTCCCAAGAATGTATATCCACCACCAATAGAAAGAGATGGGTCTATAACTTTAGATTTAATTAAATTCATGAAGCTGTATCTTATCGTAGCATCAACACCATAATACATTAAATCACCAGGATTAGTGACAAGATATCCTCTGGAGTCATGACCTACAGCACCTGGAGCAAAAGTTACAAACTTATCAATTTTGTTTACAGATCCAGTAAGACCAAAAGAGAAATTATCTCCTACGTATTTTGAGACACTTAAATACGATACAGAAGGAAGGACGTTCCAGTTTGTTTTCGCGTCAAAAGGTTGCGAAAAATGACGGTCTAGCCAATTATTTCCTCCACCAGCACTAGTTCTAGTGTCTACGGCATTTGCTCCAAAAGAGATTGCCCATGGGTTGTTACTGTCTTGTGCGTGAGAACTTAAACCCATCACCATCATCGCAGCAACTAAAATTTTGTTAAGATGTTTCATACTTAATTTTTTTAATTACAATTTAGTTAATTACAAGCAAAAATAGGACGTAATTTTTAAACTACAAAATATTATGTTAAAAAAAACCTACAAACAAGGCTAAAAGTGCGAATTATATAACATTTAACTCTTTTCCTACCGCTACAAAGGCATTTATTGCCTGATCTAAATGCGCTTTTGTATGTGCCGCAGAAAGTTGTACTCTAATTCTTGCTTTATCTTTAGGAACTACTGGAAAAAAGAAGCCTATTACATAAATTCCTCTTTTTAATAATTCATTTGCCATAGTTTGAGACAATTTTGCATCATATAACATCACCGGTACTATTGCAGAATCCCCATCAATGATATCAAAACCTGCTTTTTTAATCCCATCTCTAAAATAATTAGTATTCCATTCTAGTTTGTCTCTAAGTGTTGTATCTTTTTCTAAGAGTTCAAAAACTTTAATGGAAGCTCCAACGATTGCTGGAGCTAAAGAATTTGAAAATAAATACGGTCTGGAACGTTGGCGTAATATTTCGATAATTTCTTTTTTAGCGGTCGTATACCCGCCCATGGCGCCACCAAGTGCTTTTCCTAAGGTTCCCGTAATAATATCTACTCTTCCCATGACTCCTTTTAATTCAAGTGTCCCTTTTCCGGTAGCACCAATAAATCCAGCAGCATGGCATTCATCAACCATAACCATTGCGTCATATTTATCGGCCAAATCACAAATTTTATCCAACGGAGCTACAACGCCATCCATGGAGAAAACACCATCCGTAACAATTAATTTGAAACGGGTACCGGCTTCTGTAGCCTTAATCAGTTGCTTTTCCAGGTCTCCCATATTGCTATTTTCATAGCGATATCGCGTCGCTTTACACAAACGAACACCATCTATAATAGAGGCATGATTTAAACTATCCGAAATAATACAATCCTGATCTCCTAATAAGGGTTCAAAAACACCTCCGTTTGCATCAAAAGCGGCCGCATAAAGAATGGTATCTTCTGTGCCATAAAACTCAGAAATCTTTTTTTCCAAAGTTTTATGAATGTCTTGTGTCCCACAAATAAAACGCACCGATGACATTCCAAAACCATGCGTATCAAGAGCGTCTTTTGCAGCCTGAATAACTTCTGGATGGGATGACAAGCCAAGATAATTATTGGCACAAAAATTTAAAACCGTTTCTCCTGTCGAAATCGTTATTTCTGCATCTTGTGGTGAGGTGATAATGCGCTCTGATTTGAAGATTCCATTGTCTTCTATTGTTTGTAATTCTGACTGTAAATAGTCTTTAATTTTTCCGTACATTTTTTAGGTTTTTAAAATTCAATTTTGCGAATAATTCATTTTTTAGGCTACAAATTTACTACATCGATTTCTTTTCCGATGTAAATAAGTGCTTTTTTTGTCACTTTATAACCCATTAACTCAATTGCTGTTTGATAATTTTCTAATTGCTGTTGGTGTTTTACATTATGTGTTCCTGTTTTATAATCCAGCAGCAACACTTCTTTATTTTTTGTCAAAACCATTCGGTCCGGTATTATAGTCTTTCCTTCCTTTTGAATAATTGTTTGTTCATTCAGTACCTCATTTCCTTCCGAAAAATAATCGGTTAGCTCTGTATGAGTGACAATTTCCTGTATGGTACTGTAAACGGCTTCCTTTTGTTTAAAAACGATGAGTCCGTTTTCAATCGCTTTTGTTATAGCTAAATCTATATCGTTTTTCGTTTTCACAAAAGATAAAATCTCATGAATTACGTTTCCATAGGCAATGGCTTCCTGTTGTTGTGTTCCCCACATCAATGCTTCTCTTTGTGCAATTTTGATGTTTTTTGGATTCAAAATTTCCAAAACTAACGGAATTGTTTTGGAGGTATCAATGTGTTTTTTTTCTTTTGATAATTTAGCAATATCCCCAAAGTCATATTCCAATTTATCGGTATCAAATTCCCCTTTGCTCTCTAAATAATTAATAAAAAAAGCACACATATTATTTTTTGGAACTTCCCCTTTACTGGATAAATTCATATTTGAAATCACATACAACTGTTCCTCCGCTCTGGTCAAAGCCACATAAAGCACATTGATATTGTCTAATAATTCTTCCTGTTTCTTTTGATTGTAAATCTCAGCCGCTTCCTCTCCAAATCCTTCTACGGCGCTATTGTTATCAATTAATACTTTTGACAGGCCAAAAATTCCTCCTTCAGCATTGAGCCACAATTTATCTTTTGGTTTCCTGTTGTAATCTTCCTCTGCAAATGGCATAATGACTACCGGAAACTCCAATCCTTTTGATTTATGAATTGTCATAATCCGAACGGCATTATTTCCTTCTGGTGAGGGAATACTAAATTTTTGTGCGTTTTTATCCCAGAAATTTAAAAAGTCAGAAATTCCTGCTTGGTTGCGAATGTCACGTTCCAGAACTATGTCTAAAAAATATTGGACGTAGGCATTCCCCTCCCTAACCTTCCCCGAAGGGGCAGGAGCCGACACCGATAAGTTGGAGTCTTGAATTTCTTCTCGTTGGATTAATTCTTCTTTTATTCGTTTTAAAACTTCCGAAATATTCTTTATA
This sequence comes from Flavobacterium sp. LS1R10, assembly GCF_003968825.1. NCBI lineage: Bacteria > Pseudomonadati > Bacteroidota > Flavobacteriia > Flavobacteriales > Flavobacteriaceae > Flavobacterium > Flavobacterium sp. LS1R10. The sequence goes on from NZ_RYDH01000005.1 coordinate 94,443, forward strand.
ACCTGTTCATTGGTAAATCGAATGACTTTATACCCTAATTTATTTAGGGTAATTGTTCTATTATTATCTAACTGAACCTGCTCTTCGGTAAAATGATAATCCTCATCCACTTCAACAACCAGTTTTTTCGATAAACAAACAAAATGGACAATAAAATCAGCTATCAAATGGTGTTGCCTGAATTTATAATCTTCAAATGATCTAGATTTAAACTCCATCCAAAGAATTTTCTCAGCATGTATTGATTCAATAAGATGGAATTTATCCTTACGATTAACCACTTCGTCATCCTTTTCTTTGGAGAGGGACGGGGAGAGGAACTTTGCAATAATAACCTCCACCGCTTCATACAATGATTTTTTTCTAATGTCTTGAAACGACAATGAAATATTAAAACTCACCAGCCAATTTTCGAAATCCGTTTCCTGAAACAATGCCATTCCTTTGGCAATGAAATCAGCAACAGGTGATCTGTCCTGAATATGCGTTCCTATATAGTAAAGGAAATTCGCCTTAGCTTCTAAATCAGCGTTGTTTTTCAGGTATTTTAATAAATGAATAATCAATCGTACTTCAGTAGCATTTTGAATCATTAACGTTTCCGAGGATAAAAGCGGTATTCTTTGCTCTGTCAAATAGTTCGCAATCGCAATTCCCTGACTTCGTTTCCGGGTAAGAATGACAATATCTTTGTATTCAAATCCTTTTTGAATTACTTTTTGAATCGTATTCAGCGTGGCCAAAACATATAAATCAGTTTTATCTAAAGCTTCTTCGTCTCCAGAAGCTTCCGGATTATCATTTGTTTTCTCTACTTTTGGGATAAAAGAAATATTCACATAACCTCCTGTTTTGTCATTGGTTTTTTGGTGGCTGTGATTTTTATACAATTCTTTGTAATCTAAATGAGCAAATTCACCGGACAACAATTTAAAAAATTCATTATTAAATTCGATTACCTGCGAATAACTTCGGTAATTTTTATCAAGATGTTCAAGTTTTTTATCAGGATTATTGAACGGGTTTTGATCTTTACTCAATTCAATAAACTGTTCGGCTTTTCCGCCGCGCCACCTGTAAATAGACTGTTTGGGATCGCCCACAATCATCAAAGTTCCTTTTTCTCCATAATCATCCTGTCCGGAAAGGGCATTATCAATAAGCGGAATCAGGTTTTGCCATTGCATCTCCGAAGTATCCTGAAATTCATCGATAAAAAAATGGCGGTAGCGTTCCCCCAATCGTTCGTATATAAAAGGCGCCGGCTGGTTTTGAATTTCCCTATGGATTATGGCATTAAATTCTGAAATGGAAAGTACATTTTGTTCACTTTGTATTTTGGCTAATTCATTACTTACCGTATTTAATAAGGAAAGTGGAGTAATGTTTTTCAGGAAGGCTTTATAGAAATGGATCTTTTCGAAAGCTTTGTAAACTTTGTCTAAGAATTGCAATAAATCTGGAATTATGTTTTCAATAATCGCACGATCTTTTGCCGTTTTATTGATTTTGATATCCTCAAATTCATGAAAGGTTTTGTTTTTTGGATTGAATTTTCCTTCTTGAATGCTCAATATATGTTTGGGAAAATGTCCTGCCGAGAACGATTTTATGTCAATTGCATTGGTGTCAATTAATAACAAGGCCGCTGTTGCAAAAACAACAGTCTGTTTTTCTAAATCTTTACTGGCTTCTACTAATTTCTTTTTTATTGCAACGAACTCAGCGATGGATTTATCCTGAAACTGCGTGATTTCGTTTCTGTTATTTTCATTGAGGATCAAACGGCCTGTCTCTAGAATTTCACGGGAAATATCCCAAGATTTATCATCGTCAGTTTTTTCCATCGTGAAATCGATGAGCAGTTTTGTTAACGTTTCATCTTCACCGGCCTGAGCAATTATAGCATCTACAGCCTCAATTAATAAATTTTCAGTGTCCAGGGTGACTTCAAAAGTCATGGGCAAATTCAAATCATGCGCAAAGGCCCGAATTACCTTGTGGGTGAATTTATCAATCGTAGAAATATCAAATGCAGCGTAGTTATGAATAATATGCTTGATAATTTGCTGTGATTTAGTTTTGATTTCGAGGATCGAAAGTTCTGTATCTATTGCTAAATCCTGCATCAAGTCCTGGGCTTTGTGGCTGGGCTCGTCTTTTGCAAATTCAGAAAGACTACCCACAATTCGGCTTTTCATTTCGTGCACCGCTTTGTTGGTAAACGTAATGGCCAGTATAGTGCGATAGGCATCATTTTTTTTTGCAACAAGAATAATCTTGAGGTACTCTTTGACAAGCGCATAGGTTTTTCCGGATCCAGCTGATGCATCGTATATGGAAAATGAAGGTCTTTGCATGTTGCTATTATTATACGCTGTGAGTTATACAAATTACTACTTTTTTTAGAAAAAAGAATCCTTTTTTGGTATTCAAGTACAAAAAACCAAACTGCTTGTGCTTCCTTTTCAGGGCTGTGTCTTAATGAAAAACAAAGCAAGTAACAGGGAATTTTTCTTTTGCCAAAAGAGATTAAATAAATTTTCTAATGCTCATCATAATCCCAATGTGAAGCCCTTCATGAAAATCATTGAAAGCCATTGCATCCTGAGCACTTTTTAGCGTATACCCTGTTGATGTAGGATATTCAGTGAAGTTTTTGAAGTTTTTATTTTCAAAATCAAGTTTAGTTTGATTGATAGTTTCAAATAACAAATCCTTCATTTCGGCTAATTCTTCTTGTGTTGCAATATGTTCCGGCTTAGTTCCTTTTTTATATTTTTCTACCATTTCCTCAGAAACCATCATCGGTAAACCCGATAATTTATACACTAATACTTGCTGTGTCACTATTATATGACCGATGTTCCAAATCAGGTTATTGTTGAATCCTTCCGGAATCGTGTTAAGTTGCGCTAAAGTATATCCTTTTAAAAACTGTGAAACTATTTTTCGGCTGGTTAAAGTAATGTCTAATATTTGATCCATTTTTTTATTTTTTGATAAAAATAATCATTTTCCGTGTCAAATGAATTTTCTTTGCACAAAGAAATTGCTATTTATATGGACATAATATATTATCTCGCTTCTTGCGACACCTGCAGAAAAATCATAAAATCACTTCCTAAAGAGCATGATTTTAAGTTTCACGACATCAAACAAGATCCAATTACTGTTGCCGAATTAGAACGAATGCGCGAACTTTCAGGAAGTTATGAAGCGCTTTTTAGCAAAAAAGCACAACTGTACAAATCGATGGATTTAAAAAATAAATCCTTGACCGAAGACGATTATAAAAAATACATTCTGGAACATTACACGTTTTTGAGTCGCCCTGTATTTATCATCAAAGACAAGATTTATATCGGGAATACCCAACAAAATATGTTGCAGGTAATGAAAGCCTTGGCATAATGTCCAAAAGAAATCTTGCACTAATTGGTGCCACTTTTGTCTCTATTATTTACGGAGTCACGTTTACTATTGCCAAAGATGTCATGCCGTTGTATATTGATGCCTATGGTTTTATACTGTTGCGCGTAGGTGGTTCAATGATTTTGTTTTGGATCTTTTGGCTTTTTATGCCGAAGGAAAAAATTGCCTTCAATGACTTTCCCCGAATTATTGCCGCAGCTTTCTTTGGCGTAGCATTTAATATGCTTACATTTTTCAAAGGATTAAGCCTTACTTCGCCTATTAGTGCTGCAGTTATCATGGTTTCCACACCAATGATTGTGTTGACGCTTTCGGCCATTATCATGAAGGAACGCATGCAAAAACGAATGGTTTTTGGGATCATACTTGGTCTGATAGGGACTGCTTTTCTTATTCTGTACGGAAAATCCATTGGCAGCGCCACAAATGCCGGATTGGGGAATTTTCTGGTATTGGTCAATGCTATTTCCTATGGATTTTACCTGATTATCGTCAAGAAATTAATGGATAAATACAATGCGTTTACGTTTGTAAAATGGATTTATTTATTTGGATTTATTATGGTTTTGCCTTTTGGCTGGAGCCAATTTCAAACGGTGGACTGGGCTTTGGTTCCCATGGATATTTGCTGGAAAATTGGATTTGTTGTCGTCATTTCTACATTTCTGACCTATTTGCTTAATTTGCTTTCGATGAAAGAATTAAAACCAACGACGGTTGCCGTTTTTATTTATTTGCAACCGCTATTTGCCACTATTTTTGCGATAAGCTTGGGCAAAGACGAATTGAGTTTGGTAAAAATTGGTTCGGCAGTTTTGATATTTATCGGCGTTTATTTAGTGACACAGAAAAAGAGTGTGCAGTAATCAGCTGTTAGTGTTCAGCGCCTAAATTGCAGGTTATTGTCTTTTATAACGTTCGTTGGGCTATTTATATCAACTCAAAAATTAAAATCTGATTACTAAATATGTACTTATGCCGAGTCACTGTTTACTAAAAACGGACCACTGACCACTTTTTTAGTATCTTTGACCTCTTTTAGAAAATTATATGATACAATCAATGACGGGTTTTGGTAAAGCTACTTTGCAATTACCAACCAAAAAAATCACGGTAGAAGTGAAATCTTTAAACAGTAAAGGTTTGGATTTGAATGTGAGAATGCCTTCGCTGTACCGCGAAATGGAATTGGGTTTACGCAACCAAATCGCACTTAAGCTGGAAAGAGGCAAAGTAGATTTTTCTATTTTTATCGAAACTACCGCCGAACAAACTTCTACGAAAGTAAATGTGCCCATTGTAAAAGGGTACATCAATCAGTTAAGAGAAGTGTATGCTGATGCAGATGAAACGGAACTGATGAAAATGGCGATCCGTATGCCGGACACCATGAAAATAGAACGCGATGAAATCGATGATAACGACTGGGTACAAATTCAAACCGTTATCGAAGAAGCCTTGCAAAACATCTTGACCTTTAGAAGAGATGAAGGAATGTCTCTTGAAAAAGAATTTCAATTGCGAATTGGTAACATTAGGCAGTATATGACCGAAGCTTTGGCGCTTGATCCAGAACGTGTTCAGGCAATAAAAGACCGTTTGCAAACTGCAATTGCTGAACTTAAAGTGAATGTAGACGAAAACCGTTTTGAGCAGGAATTGATTTATTATTTGGAGAAATTAGACATTACCGAAGAAAAAGTACGTTTGACGAATCACCTGGATTATTTCTTGGAAACCATCAACGGAACGGAGGCCAACGGTAGAAAATTAGGTTTCATTACCCAAGAAATGGGACGTGAAATCAACACGATGGGTTCTAAATCCAATCACGCACAAATGCAGAAATTAGTCGTTCAGATGAAAGACGAATTGGAAAAAATAAAGGAGCAGGTATTGAACGTTCTATAATATAGATACTGAAATAAATTCAGCATAAAATGAGCACAGGAGGAAAATTAATCGTTTTTTCGGCACCATCAGGATCTGGGAAAACCACCATAGTTAGGCATTTATTAAGCAAAGAAGATTTGAATCTGGAGTTTTCTATTTCGGCAGCTTCCCGCGAACCAAGAGGCGAAGAAGTAAACGGAAAAGACTATTATTTCATGTCTACCGAAGACTTTAAAAAACACATCAAGAACGAAGACTTCTTGGAATGGGAAGAAGTGTACCGCGATAATTTCTACGGAACTTTAAAAAGTGAAGTGGAGCGCATCTGGGCAAAAGGAAAAAATGTAATTTTTGATATTGATGTCTCTGGTGGATTGCGCATCAAGCATAAATTCCCGGAAGAAACGTTAGCCGTTTTCGTGAAACCACCAAGCGTAGATGAACTAAAAAGAAGATTAAAGGAACGTTCTACCGAAAGTGATGACAAAATCAATATGCGCATCGCTAAAGCTTCTGTTGAATTGGCTACAGCGCCACAATTTGATGTGATTATAAAAAACTACGATTTAAATATTGCTTTGGAAGAAGCTTATCAATTGGTAAAGAATTTTGTAAAGGATTAAAATATAACACAAAGAGGCACAAAGGAAATAATAGGCTCATACGAAAATTTTATAAACACTTTGTGAATCTTCGTGAAACAAAATATTATGAAAATAGGACTTTATTTCGGAACGTTTAACCCCATTCATATTGGACATCTTATCATTGCCAATCACATGGCCGAGCATGCTAATATAGACCAAGTATGGATGGTGGTTACGCCACACAATCCTTTGAAGAAAAAAAATACTTTGCTTGATGATTACCATCGGTTGCAAATGGTATATCTTGCTACTGAAGATTTTCCAAAAATCAAACCTTCGGATATTGAGTTTAAATTGTCACAGCCCAATTATACAATAAATACCTTAGTTCACTTGCAGGAAAAATACCCCAATTACGAATTCTCGTTAATCATGGGCGAAGACAATCTAAGGTCGTTGTACAAATGGAAAAACTACGAAGCTATTCTGGCGCATCACGAGATTTATGTGTATCCTAGACTCGAAACCAAGGGCCAAACCGGTGAAGCTATTTCTTTGGAAGTAGAAAATCTAACTTTCAAGAATCACCCAAAAATCCACCTGATTGACGCTCCGGTTGTTGAAATATCATCTACATTTATTCGGGATAATATCAAAAAAGGGAAAAATGTACAGCCTTTATTGCCCGCTAAAGTTTGGGAATGTATTGATCACAATAACTTTTATAAGAAGTAATTACGCCAGAATTCTTTTTAATTCCAATTGAATATTCTCAAAAACAGGACTCAAATTATCATTTTTACCGGATAACACAAATACTTCTGTACTTGGCATTTGCTTGCTGTTCCACATCAATTGGATTTTATTTTCTGCTATTAAACTTTTTACGTTTATATCCCAAACAACGGCTATTCCGGTATTTTTCGAAATTATTTCTAGCATTTCATACTCGGACGGAATGATATAATTGGGAATCATCGAGGGCCTTTTTTTACTAAAAACATGCAGCCAAAACAACTTTATATGCGGAATCTGTGCATTGTGGCTGAACCACTTTTGGTCGTTTAACCACTGTTCAGTTGCAGCGAAATTCTTTATTTTGATATTAGATTTTAACTCAGAAGCATCAATGTTATTGGAACCAACAATCACTTGTTTGATTTCGCCAACCTTTTTCTGAATGGTGTCAAACGTGTCATATTGTTTGGTAACAACAGCAAAATCGAGTTTTTTAGAATCGACCAATTCAAAAAGTGTGTCGTTCTCATGGAAACTAAAATCGATAAAATCAAATTTTGAAATTAAGGCATTTCCCAAACTGATCATCAAGTGTTTCGAGATGCCAATGGATATTAATCGATTCGCATCAAACGCTTTGGCACGAAAACCATTCTCCACATTTTCCAATCGGTCCAACGCCTCGATGATTAGATTATTGAGTAACTTAGCGTATTCCGTTGGCTCCACACCTTTTGACTTTCGATTGAAAAGCTTGTATCCTACATGCGCTTCCAACATTGATATTTGTTGACTTACAGCGGGTTGACTGATAAATAATTCCTTGGCAGCCAACGAAAAATTACCGTTTTTATAAACGGATTTAAACGTTCTGTACCATTCGAGATTGACCATGATATAAATATATTTATCACAAACATAATTTAAATTATTTTTACTAATAGCATATTCGCACTAAATTTGTAGAAACAAAATAAGAAATGAAGAAAATTGCATTCTTAGCCATTATAGCATTAACAGTAAGTTGCATTACAGCAACTGCACAAAATAAAAAAAGTATGAAAAAAGTATTATTTGTTGTTACGAGTCACGATAAACTAGGTAACACGGGAGAAAAAACAGGATTTTGGACAGAAGAACTTGCCGCGCCATATTATGAATTAGTAGATAAAGGAGTTGTTATTGATATTGCTACCCCGTTAGGAGGACAACCACCTATAGATCCAAAAAGTGAAGATCCATCTGCAGCAACTGAAGATACTAAACGATTTGATGCTGATACTGAATTATTGGCAAAACTGAAAAATACGCACAAATTAGCCGATGTAAAAGAATCGGATTATGATGCCGTTTTTTATCCAGGAGGTCATGGACCGTTATGGGATTTAGCCACGGATGAAAATTCAAGCGCTTTGATTGAAGCTTTTTATACGAATAATAAACCTGTCGCTTTTGTATGTCATTCACCAGCAGTCTTAAAAAACGTAAAAGTAAATGGGGATTTTTTGGTAAAAGGAAAAAAAGTAACCGGATTTTCTAATACGGAAGAGGAAGCTGTAGGCTTAACTGATGTCGTACCATTTTTATTAGAGGATGCGTTGCAAGCTAACGGGGCCAAATATTCAAAAATAGGGGATTGGCAACCGTATGCAGTAGAAGATGGCTTATTGATTACAGGTCAGAACCCGGCTTCATCTAAACTCGTTGCAGAAAAATTATTAAATCAATTGAATTTAAAAAAATAAAAACATGTTAAACTTCGAATTATACAATCCTACTAATTTAATTTTTGGAAAAGGACAAATTGAAAAACTTTCTACTTTAGTTCCACAGGGCGCAAAAATTCTTTTGGCTTATGGAGGCGGAAGTATTTTTAAAAATGGAATCCATGAACAGGTAGTTAATGCTTTAAAAGGTTTTGAAATCGTCGAATTTTCGGGAATTGAGCCAAATCCACATTTTGAAACTTTGATGAAAGCAGTAGCAGTTATCAAAGAACAAAATATCGATTTTATCCTTGCTGTGGGTGGAGGTTCTGTAATTGACGGGGTAAAATTCATTTCGGCTGCTGTAAATTTTGACGGAAACCCAATTGATATTCTTCAAAAACGAGTGTTGACTAAAGATGTATCTAAAATTATTCCTTTTGGAACCGTTTTAACTTTACCGGCAACGGGAAGTGAAATGAATTCTGGCGGAGTTGTTACTATTGAATCCACACAGGAAAAATTATCATTTGGTGGTAGCGCCTTGTTTCCAAAATTTTCTATTTGCGATCCAACCGTCATTGAATCTTTACCCAAAAGACAATTGGAAAACGGAGTTGTTGATGCCTATACCCATGTTTTGGAACAATATCTAACCTATCCACATGAAGGATATCTTCAAGATAGAATTGCCGAAAGTATTTTACAGACCTTGATTCAAGTTGGTCCTGATGTTGTTGAGAATCCTAAAGATTATGCTTTGGCTTCTAACTTTATGTGGAGTTGTACGATGGCTCTAAATGGATTAATCCAGAAAGGAGTTCCTTCGGATTGGGCTACACACATGATTGGCCATGAATTAACCGCTTTGTACGGAATTGATCATGCTAGAACATTGGCGGTTGTAGGTCCAAATTTATACCGAGTGATGTTTGAAACTAAAAAAGGAAAACTGGCACAATACGGAAAGCGTATTTTCAATTTGACTGGAACCGAAGATGAAATAGCAAACGAAGCGATCAATAAAACAGTTGAGTTTTTCCATACAATGGGAATGGAGACTAAATTATCGGATTACACCAAAGACTATGATAAAACGGCTGATTTTATAGTAAACCGCTTCAAAGAAAGAGGTTGGCTGGGATTAGGAGAAAAAGAAAATATCACTTTAGAAAAAGTGAAATCAATTGTAGAAATGAGTTATTAATTCAAATAATCAGATTACCGATTGAAGTATTTTTAAATAAAAAGGCGTTCTCATTTTGTATGGGAACGCCTTTTAAAATTCAAATTATAACTAACTAATTCAATTCTGTTTTTTTTGTTAAAACAGTAACTATAATAAAAGAATAACGGTATTAATGTGTTTATATTGTGTTTGAAAATCAAATGTTTTAAATTTAATTTAATATATTGTGATATTATTATTGAAAACCCCTGTGAATCCCAGATTTAAGGCGGTGCTTTTTTGGCTTGATTCATAGTTTTTAAGTACTTTTGATTAAATTCAATAAAAAATGACTGAAAACATAAAATTTGCAGTAATTGGTGGTGGGAGCTGGGCAACAGCCATAGCTAAAATGTTATGCGTAAATCTTACCGAAATTTCATGGTACATGCGCAATGATGCTGCTATAGAACACATCAAGACCTACAAACACAATCCAAATTACCTAAGCTCTGTTGAATTTGATACCCAAAAATTGAAGCTAACCAATGATATTAATGAAGCAGTAGCCTATGCGGACTACATTATCTTTGCTATTCCTTCCGCTTTTTTAGAGGGTGAATTAGAAAAATTGACTGTTTCGTTGAAAGATAAAATTATTTTTTCGGCTATAAAAGGGATTGTTCCTGAGACCAGTTTGATTGTAGGGGAACATTTCCATGTAAAATATGATATTCCTTATTATAACATTGGTGTAATCTCTGGTCCTTGTCACGCAGAAGAAGTGGCTATGGAGCGGTTATCATATCTGACAATCGCATGTGGCGATTCTGATAAGGCAAAAATTGTTGCCGATACTCTTGCTGGAAATTACATTAAGACTAAAATTACAGATGATATTATAGGAACTGAATATGCTGCGATGCTAAAGAATATTTATGCCATTGCTGCAGGAATGGCCCATGGACTGGGTTATGGAGATAATTTCCAATCCGTATTGATGAGTAATGGGATCAGGGAAATGAAAAAATTTATCAAGAAAGTTCATAAAATGAAACGCAACATCAATGATTCTGCTTATTTAGGCGATTTACTGGTTACAGGCTATTCCGTTTTTTCGAGAAACAGAATGTTTGGTAATATGATAGGTAAAGGCTACACGGTGAAATCAGCAATGATGGAAATGAGCATGGTTGCTGAAGGATATTACGCTACTAAAAGTGCTTATAAGCTAAATCAGGCTTATGGTGCCAAAACACCTATTATTGATGCCGTTTATGAGGTTTTATACGAAGGAAAAGATGCGAAAACCATATTTAAGAAACTGACCGACAAACTGGATTAATTCTGCTATATATTTAATAATCAAAATACAATCATGTCATGAGTGAAAGATGGAAATATCAAATTAAAACTGGCGGAATTTGGGGTGTATTTATGACAGTTTTCAATGTGTTATTCGACATTAAAGAAATCCCTTTTTCAGTACAGGTTGCTACGCCTAATTTTTATATTCGAGCAGCTGCTTATATCGGTGTAGGGATTTTTGTTTTAGGTTATTTTACTTGGAAATCTAAAGTTAAACAACAAAATCGCTAAATCATTTTTATGAGTAAAAGGTGGCGATTTCAGATTAAAAACGGAATGCGTTGGGGAATTATTCTTTCCCTAAGCTTGCTCGTTTTTGACTTATTCGAACGCTCTTTTGAAGATGCTTTTTTCTCCAAAAGAAACCTGTTCCGAACGCTTTATTTCGTCTTATTCGGAATATTTGTAATAGGATATTTAAATTGGAAGAAAAAAAATAAACGCGACAATAGTGCTGATTTATCTCACGATAATACCATCAATAAATAAAATAGGCACTTCTTCGACTGCTGATTCGCAGATGGATTGTGCTTTGAAAATGTATTTTTTATCGTATAGTTTGTCTCCGATAAAGAAAGTCAGCATGAATTCATTGTTGAGTGCTAAAACGCTTTTTTCAATCATTTCGATTTTCATTACTGAAACTGGCGGAACTGCTACAAAAGCGTGGCGCAAGAGGGATGTTTTTTTCATTTCACCGTTGATGGTTCCAAATGCCTTAGAAACAACCATGACGCTTTCGATTAAAAAGTCACTGTCATTTATTAAATAGGCGTACCATACTTTTTCCATGAAATCGTCGCTCCATTCTTGGACTGCAGCTAGGAATACGTTTTCTACTTCGGGGGTGATGATGTCGGATTTCATTTGATTGTTGAGTGATGATTACCGATTTTTGATTTCAGATTTAAACTTCTAAAATCAAAAATCAGTGCTCTTAAATTTTTATATACTTGATTTGAATTGTTCTAAGAAACGTACGTCATTTTCGTAGAACATACGGATGTCGCCTATTTGATACAACAACATGGCAATTCTTTCGATTCCCATTCCAAAGGCAAATCCGTTGTATTCCTCAGGATTGATGCCGCAATTTTTCAAAACGTTTGGATCCACCATTCCACAGCCCATGATCTCTAACCATCCGGTTCCTTTGGTTATTCTATAATCAGTTTCTGTTTTAAGTCCCCAATAAATATCAACCTCAGCGCTTGGCTCCGTAAAAGGAAAGTAGGAGGGACGCAGACGGATTTTTGATTTTCCGAACATCTCTTTGGTAAAATACAAAAGGGTTTGTTTTAAGTCGGCAAAAGAAACATCTTTGTCTATATACAGCCCTTCCACTTGGTGAAAAATGCAGTGAGAACGAGAGGACACGGCTTCATTACGAAAAACTCTTCCCGGAGAAATGGTCCGAATTGGCGGTTTATTTTCTTCCATGTAACGTACCTGTACGGAAGACGTGTGTGTGCGCAACAAAATATCAGGGTTGGTTTGTATGAAAAATGTGTCTTGCATGTCGCGAGCCGGATGGTATTCCGGGAGGTTCAATGCGGTAAAATTATGCCAGTCGTCTTCGATTTCAGGACCTTCGGAAACATTGAAACCAATATTTGAAAAGATATCAATAATTTGGTTCTTCACCAATGAAATAGGATGGCGGGAACCGATAGTTATTGGTTCAGCCGAACGCGTGAGATCCCCGTAAAAGCCTTTGGTTTCTTCTTTGTTTTCTAAAGCTTCCTGAAGGGTTTTTACTTTGTCTTCGGCAGATGTTTTGAGCAGGTTGATTACTTGTCCGAATTCCTTTTTTTGATCGTTAGGCACATTTTTGAATTCCGCAAAAAGGTCTTTTAAAAGCCCTTTGCTTCCTAAGAATTTGATTCGGAACGTTTCTAGTTCTGCTGCGTTTTGCGTTGAAAAAGCATTTGCTTCGCCAATATATTCTTTTATCTTATCTATCATTTTCATTCCAATAATTAATTATGCAAATTTAGTGATTTTTGTTGATAGGGACAAGTCACGACTGGCCCGTACAATAAATAATATCAATCAATAAGTTCCTTCTCCAGGAAATAATTCACAATGGCTTCTTTCATTAAAACGGATTGTTCTCCAGCTTTTAGCGGTGGTAATTCCTCTTTTACTTTGTAATGTGGCCAACCTTCCTCGTCAAAAAATTCAAATTCATAGAATCCATAAGGCTCTAATAACCTGCAAATCGCGATATGCATTAGGTTTAGTTTTTCGTCTTTCTTGTATTCGTTATGTACTTTCCCGAGTTCTTGTACGCCAATTAGATAAATAATAGCGTCTAAATCTAAATCTTCCCCTTGAGAAAATTGATTGGAAAGTATATTTACAAGCTGTTCCCAGCGTTCTTTAAGTTGTGTGTCTCTTGACATTTTTGTTGAATTATGAATTATGAGTCATGAGTTATTAATTCATTTGTCATAAAATTATTTTGCGCAAAGATAAGAACTTGAAAATTGACTATGGTAAAGAATAATTCTTTTATATTTGCTGTTTGATCGTTGCAAATTAATTAAGTATGGGATTTTTTGATATCATTTTGGGTGTATTGCTTGCTTTTGCTTTTTACAAAGGCCTTCAAAACGGTCTTTTTGTGGAGTTAGCATCACTAATTTCACTACTGGCCGGTATTTATATTGCAGTACAATTTTCCTCCTATATGCGGGATATTTTAGTGGGATTTGTCAAATGGAATCCTAATACCATTCAAGTAGTAGCTTTTGTTCTTACGTTCATTATTGTAGTTGTTGTGGTTTCAGGTTTAGGTAAATTCCTGACAGGAGTAGCTGATTTTGCTTTTTTGGGCTGGTTGAATGCTTTGGGAGGTGGTTTTTTCAGGGTGCTGAAAACTGTTTTGATTCTGGGTATTGTTTTCGCGGTTTTCGAGAAGATTAACTACAACCATCTGTTGGCCAAAAAAGAGACGCTGGATAATTCTCTTTTTTATAATCCAATCCAAAAAACAGCTGGATTCATTTATCCTTCGCTACAGGAATGGTATGGTAGTTTGAAGAAAAAGTAAGTAGTAATGCGTTTTTAGTTGCAGTTTCAACCTTAAACCACAGCGAGAAAATTTAGATGATTGGTCTTTTAAATCCGTAATTGTTTGTTTAAGCTTTTTCTATTTTGTCTTTAAAGCGCTCAATGAGTTTTTCAGAGCGTTCCTTTATAAAAGTTGCATTGACCGTGACAGCCTCTAGTTGGTTTTTGTAATTGCTATTTTCATTTTAAACCCGTCCCGATCTAATAACTATTGAATCGGGACTTTTAGTATTATAGGTTTGTCAATTTCTTCAGATCAGCAATTGTAGCTGTTGGATTTTCTGCTTTAAAAACATAACTTCCGGCTACCAGTACATCAGCTCCGGCTTCTACAAGTTGTTTTGCGTTTTTGTTGGTAACACCGCCATCTACTTCAATAATTGTTTTTGCTTCTTTTTTAGTGATTAAAGCTTTTAGCTTCTCAATTTTAGCATAGGTATTTTCGATAAATGATTGTCCGCCAAAACCTGGATTTACACTCATGATGCAAACCAAATCAATGTCGTTGATTACATCTTCTAATAGGTCGATATTTGTGTGTGGATTAATGGCGACTCCAGCTTTCATTCCTTCGGCTTTGATGGCTTGCAGGGTTCTGTGAAGATGGGTACAAGCTTCGTAGTGTACGCTTAGAATATTGGCGCCCAATTCAGCAAAAGTTTTGATGTAGCGATCTGGATCTACAATCATCAAGTGAACGTCGATTGTTTTTTTTGCATGGCGGTTTATGGCTTCCAAAACGGGCATTCCGTACGAAATGTTAGGTACAAAAACACCATCCATGATGTCAATATGAAACCAATCGGCTTCACTGTCATTGATCATTTCGATATCGCGTTGCAGGTTTCCAAAATCGGCCGCAAGTACTGATGGTGCAATAAGAGTATTTTTCATTGTGTAGTTGTTTTATAGAGATGCACTGTAGTGCATCTTTACAGTTTGTGTTGTTTGTGCAAAAGTAGTTTTTTTGCAGCAATTGGTGAAAGTTTTTTTAGAAGGGACAACTCGCGAGTTGTCCGTACATTGCGCGTAAGGGATAGAGGCGGCATCCTCGTAGCGTAGCGGAGAGATACAGCCGATAGCCCGACCCGAAGTTTTTACGGAGGGTTACGCCATAGTAGTGAGAAATGAATGGTGAGAAGAATTTAGATTTTAAAAATATAACTCCTGATATCCGAGCCGAGCTAAGCGAACTGAATGGAGTTTTGCTTAAAAAAATAAAACTCCGGTAATCAGCCGGAGTTTCAATCATCAATCAAAAAACGAACAGTTAATCAGACCGTCGTTAGCTATTAGTCACAAGTTTAAAATCAAAAGTCATAATGTTGTAGAACGTTATGACTTTTGATTTTTAAAAAATTGACTGTTTTATCCTAAATAGGTTTTTAGTATTTTGCTTCTTGAAGTGTGTTTTAATCTTCGGATTGCTTTTTCCTTGATTTGACGAACACGTTCTCGAGTCAGGTCGAAAGTTTCGCCAATTTCCTCTAAGGTCATTGGGTGTTGATCACCAAGACCAAAGTACAAACGAACTACATCAGCCTCTCTTGGAGTCAATGTTTCTAGGGAACGCTCGATTTCGGTACGCAATGATTCGTGGATTAATTCTCTGTCTGGATTTGGTGATTCGCCGGAACGTAAAACGTCATAAAGGTTAGAATCTTCTCCTTCTACAAGAGGCGCATCCATGGATAAGTGACGGCCAGAGTTTTTCATACTCTCTTTTACGTCATTTACGGTCATATCAAGTTCTTTTGCAATTTCCTCAGCAGAAGGTGGGCGCTCGTTAGATTGCTCTAATAAAGCGTACATTTTGTTGATTTTATTGATAGAACCAATTTTGTTCAAAGGCAAACGAACGATACGAGATTGTTCAGCCAATGCTTGTAAGATAGATTGACGAATCCACCAAACGGCATACGAGATGAATTTAAAACCACGTGTTTCATCAAAACGTTGTGCTGCTTTTATAAGTCCAAGGTTTCCTTCGTTGATCAAATCGGGAAGGGTTAATCCTTGATTTTGGTATTGTTTGGCTACAGATACTACGAAACGTAAATTGGCTTTCGTCAATTTTTCTAATGCTTTCTGGTCGCCGGCTTTAATTTTTTGTGCTAATTCTACCTCTTCGTCTGCGGTAATAAGGTCAACTTTACCAATTTCTTGTAAATACTTGTCTAATGAAGCGGTTTCACGATTGGTTACCTGCTTGGTGATTTTTAGTTGTCTCATGTTTTTTTTGTCTCCTAAATTTTAAGTGTACAAATGGTTATACGTATGAAGTTGCCTAAAAGTTACAATTGTTTTAAAATAAATTTATATAAAACAAAAATCCCGTTTCAAATTCATGAAACGGGATTCCCTATAAATAAACCTTTAGTAAACTAAGATCTGATTACTCTTTTCTTTCCTCACGAGGAGGTCTTGGTAAAAGTGCTTTTCTGGACACTTTTTCTTTTCTGGTTTTTGGATCCAGTCCAAGGTATTTCACCATAAAGACATCGCCCATATTGACCACATCCGAAACGTTTTCAGTGCGTTCCCAAGCTAACTCGGATACGTGTAATAAAACTTCGTTTCCTGGAACAGCTGTGTATTCTACAACGGCACCAAAATCTAGCATTTTGATTACTTTCACTTCGTAAGCTTCGTTCATTTGTGGTTTGAAAGTGATGGACTCAATTTTAGCCAATACCGCTTCAATTCCGGCAGGATCTGTTCCTAGAATTTCAATAACTCCTTGCTCATTTACTTCATTGATAACGATAGTAGTTCCTGTAGATTTTTGTAATTCTTGAATCACTTTTCCACCAGGTCCAATCAATGCACCAATAAAGTTGCCAGGAATTGTTCTTGTGATGATTTTTGGAGCATACGCTTTTACATCTGCTTTTGGAGCAGCTAAAACTTCTATAATTTTTCCAAGAATATGCAAACGACCTTCACGAGCTTGAGCTAAAGCTTCTTCCATGATGTTGTACGCCAATCCTTCAATTTTTATGTCCATTTGACAAGCGGTAATTCCATCTGCGGTTCCGGTTACTTTAAAATCCATGTCTCCTAAGTGATCTTCATCACCAAGAATATCAGACAATACAGCGAATCGGCCTGTTTTTTCATCAGAAATTAATCCCATTGCAATCCCGGAAACGGGTTTGGTCATTTGAATCCCGGCATCCATAAGAGCTAATGTTCCGGCACAAACGGTTGCCATTGAAGATGAACCATTTGATTCTAATACTTCAGATACAATACGAATGGTATAAGGACAATCAGCAGGAATCATGTTTTTCAAAGCACGTTGTGCTAAGTTTCCGTGACCCACTTCTCTTCTTGAAGTTCCTCTTAATGGTTTTGCTTCACCAGTAGAAAAAGGAGGGAAGTTATAATGCAAGTAGAATTTTTCTTCGCCTTGTTGTGATGGAGAGTCAATTTGGTTTGCTTCTCTGGAAGTTCCTAAAGTAGCTGTTGCCAATGCTTGAGTTTCTCCTCTTGTAAATAAAGCAGATCCGTGAACTGAAGGTAAATAATCAACTTCAGCCCAAATTGGACGAATTTGATTTGTTTTTCTACCGTCCAGACGTGTGCCTAAATCAAGGGTTACATTACGAACGGCTTCTTTACTGGATTTAGCAAAATATTTTGAAACTAAATCACCGTTTTCAGCTAATTCTTCCTCAGTAAACAATGCTTTTACAGCTTCTTTTGCTTCCGCAAATTGAGCTGTTCTTTCGTGTTTTGCTGTTCCTTGTTTTGCAATTGCATAACATTTGTCATAAGCTGCAGCATTTACTTTTTCATAAATAGCCACATCTTCTCTTTCTTGATCGTAAGTTCGTACTTCTTTTTTACCAAAAGCAGCAACTAATCGTTCTTGAGCAGCAATTTGAATTTTGATTGCCTCGTGCGCAAATTTAATCGCTTCAACCATTTCGGCTTCTGAAATTTCTTTCATTTCTCCTTCTACCATTGCGATAGATTCTTTTGAAGCGCCAATCATCATGTCAATATCAGACAATTCTAATTGAGTACGACTTGGGTTGATGATGAAATGACCGTCAACTCTGGCTACACGAACTTCAGAAATTAAAGTTGAAAAAGGAATATCAGATAAAGATAAAGCTGCCGAAGCGGCTAAACCGGCTAATGCATCTGGCATTACGTTTTCATCATGCGACATCAATTGAATCATCACTTGCGTTTCTGCATGATAATCTTTTGGGAAAAGAGGACGCAATACACGATCCACTAAACGCATAGTTAATATTTCATTATCGCTTGGTCTTGCTTCTCTTTTAAAGAAACCACCTGGAAAACGCCCGGCGGCAGCAAATTTTTCACGATAATCTAATGTTAAGGGCAAGAAGTCAATTCCTGGGCTTGCTTTTCTGGCAGATACAACTGTTGCCAGCAACACTGCATTTCCCATTCGTACTTCTACGGCACCGTCAGCTTGTTTGGCTAATTTTCCGGTCTCGATTGAGATGCTTCTCCCATCTCCTAAATCGATAATTTCTCTTGAAACTTTTGGAATCATAATTGTATTTTCTTGATTAAACAATGGATTTTAGTTGTGTTGTAGTTATTTTGCGTAGTTAATGCTTAAAACCCAATGAAAAACGAAACTTTTTTATTTGCAAATACAAATTGGTACTTACCTTATAATGCGGTCTTAATTCTAATCCCTTTTGTGTCAGGATTATAAAATGAACTTTGGACGCGGAAATATAAAAACAAAAAGAGGCACTCTCGCGCCTCTTTACATATTGATTATTTTCTGATATTCAATACTTTGATAATTTCACGGTATCTGTTGATTTCTGTTTTCTTCAAATAATCCAACAAAGATCGTCTTTTACCTACTAGCAAGACTAATGAACGCTCTGTATTATAATCGTGACGATTTTTTTTCAAGTGCTCCGTTAAGTGGCTAATTCTGAAAGTGAACAAAGCAATTTGAGCTTCTGATTTTCCAGTGTTTGTTTTTTCTCCGTGTTTAGCGAAGATTTCTTCTTTAATCTCTTTAGTTAAATACATTCCAATATTTGTTTAATGATTTTTATGTATGCCTTACAGCTATTGTAAGACGGGTGCAAAAGTAAAAAATAATTATGAATTATGAATTATGAATTATGAATTATTTTAAATCTTAATACAATTTTGCAATTTCCTCATTCACAAAGGCTAAGAACTTTTCGTCTTCTTTTGTAAATGGATCTATGACATGGCTGTCAATATCAATTTGTCCTATGTTTTCTCCGTTTACAAAAAGGGGTACAACGATTTCTGATTTCACGGTAAAACTACAAGCAATATAATTATCTTGCGCTGCAACGTCAGGAACTACAAAGTTTTCGTTTGAAACAGCCACTTGTCCGCAAATTCCTTTTCCAAAAGGGATTACCGTATGGTCTGTTGCTGCTCCCACATAGGGTCCTAAGTGCAATGTTTTAGACTCGTGATTTGCAAAATAAAATCCTACCCAATTATAATAGGCAACAGAGTTACTAAGCAGCTCACAAATAGACAATAGTTTTTCATCTCTTGACAACGTTGTATTTAATGTGATTTCTGTTACTTTTGGTTGTAGTTCTTGAAATGTCATGTTTTTTTATTTTTATTTGTACAAAAGTATTTAAAGCCAGTTTTAAAAATTACATAAATTTGTTAAAAAAATAAATTTTGAAAAAATATTTTATTCTCTACAAGCCTTTTTTGATTTTTCTAGGTACTTTTTTTTTAACTTATATAGTGCTGACTTTTTTGTATCAGCGGTTTCTTAATGGTTTTGAAGAAAATCAAATAGATTCTGTTACCAGAATGGTAAGTGAAAATACAGAGCAAGTGCTGCAGTTATTTAATGATGAATCTTCAATTGAAGAGAGCACTGCATCTCCTTATATGAAGTTGTTTTATAACCAGAAATATGTAGCCCGAATTGTAGAAGGATGTAATGCAATTAGCGTAATTATTTTGTTTATTTCATTTGTCGTGGCCTTTTCTGGAAAACTACTAACGACGCTGCTTTTTATCTTTGGCGGAAGTCTGTTTATTTATGTATTGAATGTTTTGAGAATAGCTGTTTTAAGCGCACTTATTTTTTATTTTCCAAAACAGGAACCCTTCTTGCACGGAGTTCTTTTTCCTTTGTACATTTATAGTTTAGTTTTTGTATTGTGGTTAATTTGGGTTCGTAAATTTTCAAGATATGCTTCAAAAGATTCTTAATAACAAAGTTCGCGTACTGCAATTTCTTTTTTTTGTTGTATTACTGGTGCTTGTTCGTGCTTTTGAAAATCAGTTGTTTTATGATCCTTTTCTGGATTTCTTCAAGAAAGATTTTGCGAAGTTACCGTTGCCAAGTTTCAATGCAGTCCAATTATTTTATGGGCTATTGTTTCGTTATACATTAAATACCGCTATTTCATTGGGGATTATTTATGTGCTTTTTAAAGAAATAATGATGGTGAAATTCGCCTTTGTGCTGTATTATTTTCTTTTTATGATTTTAATGGTTGCTTTTTTCTACATCATCTATTTTATTTGGGGAAACCACAATTGGATATTGTTTTATATCCGTCGGTTTCTAATTCAGCCTATTTTTTTATTATTGTTTGTTCCTGGATTTTATTATCAGAAACAAAATAAGTAGTCTTTTTTGTTTGTCTTCAATGTCGATTTAAGTGTCTGTAAATCAAATTTCTATTGCTATTAAAACAGTGAAACATTCTGACTATATAGCCTAATTTAATTCGGATAAACTTAAAAAATCACTGATCAAATCTGGTGCTAGCATTATGGAGGTTGACGCAATTTTACAGGCTATAAAAAAGCAGATGTATGAGGGTATTTCTACAAAGGAAATCTACAAAATGGCTTTTTCATTATTGAAGAAAAAGCTGATTTTCATGTCACACGTTATAATTTAAGAGAAACAATTGGACTCTCAGGTACTGCAGTTTTTTTGAAAAATATATAGGACGAATTATTTCGCGTAGCATTATAAATCAAATTAATAATTTGACCTTACAAGGTAAATGTGTCTCGCATGAAATAGATGTGCTGGTCAAAAAAACGAAACGATCGCTATGGTCGAATATAAGTATGATACGGGTCGAGAGGTTGCTACGGATGTGAAAGTTCCGAGGTGTATTCGGTCTCGTTTTAAATCCTTTTGGATAGCGCTAAAATTCAGAAAGAAGACAGAATCTCCAAGATCCCTTATATTATTGATGCTTCAATGGGAATCAATGCACTGAATATTTTTTCTACTAATAAAAAATGGCACAAGTTACCGCTAGGAGAATGTGCTGAAATGAGTAAAATGTTTTCATGAGTTTCGGATTATGAGGAAGCCATGGAGGGGATTTATAATAATTACAGTGGGGTATCACGCCGAAGGAACACGAGAAAGAAAATTGATACAAGGGGCAAAAGGAATTAATATTCGCGGGTAATATTATCCGGTAAAAGCAAAAATTCAGGAAATAAAAAGGTTGTCAGCGCATGGTGAAAATCAGCCACTGGATGAACTCCGTATCAAAGTCCAGGAAAAATATAGTTTTGAATGTAAAGTTCCTTTGATGGGACAAGAACTTGAATTGTAGATTTTAACTTGAATTTAGCTTTTGGAGTTTGATTAAATCACTACTTTTGCATGATGAAATTCAAAGGACTGGTTAGTGTTCTTCTTGCTTTTTTCCTATTGGTTTCCAATGTAGGAGTAGCATTTAATCTGCGTTATTGCGGAAATGAAATTTCGTCTATTACTCTTAAAACTCCTGTTGAAGATCAAAAATTAGAAAAAAAATGTTGTAATGTTGTTGAAAAAAAATCAAATTGTTGCGAAGACAAAGAGGTTAATTTTCAAAAGAAGACTGATAAATTAGTCCAAAAAACAGTTTCTGCCGATACAGATTTTACATTTTCAATAAAAGAATGGAATCCTTATGTCTTTTCATTTATTTCAAATTTTCAAAACAGCCAATTTACGTCGTATTGTTTCGATACAAATGCGCCGCTTTTTTTTAAATTATACCACCAATATATTTTCTACGCGTAGCTTTTAATGTTTTAGTAGAACTTGAATCACACTTTAGTGGTTTTACATTATTCTAACATTAAAAATCAATCATGCAAAAACAAATTTCAATATTTTTATTGTTTCTTTTATGTGTTTTTAATTCTTATTCGCAAGATACTTTGCAAGAGATAAAAATACAAGGCAGCAGCAAAAGTTTAAAAAAATCGTACAAACTAACAACTAATACTACAACACTGACAAGCAAAGAATTACTGAAAGCCGCTTGTTGCAATCTGGCAGAAAGTTTCGAAACAAATCCTTCAATTGATGTTAATTTTTCGGATGCTTTGACGGGAACGAAACAAATAAAAATGCTAGGATTGACGAGTCCTTACTTGATGATTACCGAGGAAAATATTCCTTCGGTACGTGGTGCTTCTCAAGCCTACGGGTTGTCATTTACACCAGGAACTTGGGTAGAAAGTATCCAAATTACCAAAGGTGCAGGAAGTGTTGTCAATGGCTTCGAAAGTATTTCGGGACAAATTAATACCGAATTAATAAAACCAATCAGCGATATTCCATTTTTTCTAAATGTCTATGGTTCGACAGATTCTCGATTTGAATTAAATACACATTTCAATACTAAAATTTCTGATAAATGGAGCAGTAGTTTATTTGTACACGGAAATACCAGAGTTGCAAAAAACGATATGAATGACGATGGCTTTCTTGATAATCCATTAGCAAAACAAATCAATGTTTTAAATCGTTGGCAATATACCAATGCCAAAAAAGGGTGGGTGAGTTTCATCAATTTCCGATATATGAATGATCAAAAACAAACAGGAGAATTAAATTTTGATCCGGATAGAGACAGGGGAACGACAAATTATTGGGGTTCCGAAATCAATACGGAACGTTTTGATGTTTCCGCTAAATTAGGCTATGTTTTTCCTGACATGCCATATCAAAGTATTGGTTTTCAGAATGCCTTTAACAGTCACGATCAAAACTCTTATTTTGGACTAAATCAATATAATATTGAACAAAAAAGTTATTATTCGAACCTGATTTTCAATTCGATTATTAATAATACAATGCATAAATTTTCTACAGGTCTAAACTTTACCTATGATAAATACGGTGAGTTTGTCAATGTGAATGATTACAGCAGAATTGATAACTCAGTAGGTGCTTTTTTTGAATATACGTATGATAATACGGAGAATTTTAGCGTAGTTCTAGGCGGCAGAATAGATAATCACAATCGTTTAGGGACTTTTGCTACGCCAAGATTACATGTGCGATACAATCCTTGGGAGAAAGGTGTTTTGCGATTTTCAGCAGGTAGAGGGAAACGAAGTGCTAATGTTTTTGCTGAAAACCAACAGCTTTTAGCTAGTTCAAGAACTTTTGAATTTTTAGATACCAAAGGAAAAATATACGGTTTAAATCCTGAAATTGCATGGAATTATGGATTGAGTTTTATGCAGGGTTTTTTGTTTTTTGGCAAAAGTGCTGATGTTGGTTTTGATTTCTACAGAACTGATTTTCAGAACCAAGCAATTGTTGATATAATGCAAAGTCCGCAACAGGTTTTGTTTTATAACTTGAACGGAAAATCGCATGCGAATAGTTTGCAAGTAGAATTTAATTATGAACCAATAAAGCGTTTTAATTTGAGAACAGCCTACAAATACTATGATGTTCAAACGGATTATTTATCAGGAACCTATCAAAGACCACTACAGGCAAAACATCGTTTCTTTGGAAATTTAGGATTTGAAACGCAAATATTAGAAGAAGGAAAACAATGGAAGTTTGATTATACGCTTAACTGGCTCGGAAAACAACAATTACCCAATACGTCAATCAATCCTGAAGTTGACAGGCTGCCTGAATTTTCACCTTCATTTTCTGTGATGAATATACAGGTTACACGATCTTTTTCTCCAACTTTCGAAATCTATATTGGCGGAGAAAACATTGGTAATTACAAGCAGGACAATGTTATCTTGGGTAATGAAAATCCATTTGGACCTACTTTTGACGCGTCAATAGTTTATGGTCCAGTTTTTGGACAAATGTATTATGCGGGTTTACGTTTTAAAATTAAATAGGTTAAAAAAAATTAAATGATGAAAAATATAACACTAGTAATGTTACTGATTTTTGTTGGGTTTACGGTTCAGGCTCAAGAAGGGAAAAGCAAAAATGCTAAGGTTGAATTTCATGTGAGCGGGAATTGTGACATGTGCAAAAAGAGAATTGAAAAAGTGGCATTTAGTGTTTCTGGTGTGAAATCTGCCGAATGGCATATGGATTGTGGTACTTTATATCTGATTATAAACGAACAAAAAACGAATGTTCCAACAATTCAAAAAGCGATTGCGAAAGTAGGTCACGACACAGAGGGAGCCAGGGCTTTAAAGGAAGATTATGACAGTCTTCATGCTTGTTGTCAATATAAACGAAAATAATTTTAAAGAAACGCCAAAGTGAAAACTTTGGTTTTTTTAATGCCATACTTTAATTTTTTTTGAGTAAAAATTGTAGTTGTTAACTATGAAAAACGGTTATACACATAACTAAAATCAGGATTTTTATAAACAACTTTTGGCTGTAAATAATGTAAAGATAATTCTGCTACTTTAAATAGTTAATAAAACTTTAAAATAGTATCATAAATTGTGGTTGAGATATATTATCCGTACTTTCACGCACGAATAATTTTAGCATAAAACACCTTAGAATGAACGATTTTGATTGGAAGAATTTAATTGACCCACTTTTTTATATTCATTTTGATGTTAATGGAATTAAATTGGGTATTTATATAGTTTTATTTATTGTTTTTGCGGAGACGGGTCTTTTTGCAGGTTTTTTTCTGCCAGGAGATAGTTTATTGTTTTTGGCAGGAATTTACAGTCGCGAATTGATAGAGAATATTTTAGTTATCAATAACGATTTTCTAAATGTGGTTCTCTTATCCACACTTGTCGCATTGTCAGGAATTTTAGGAAACGTAGTAGGCTACTGGTTTGGTTCTAAAAGCGGGTATTATCTATACAACAAGGAAGATAGTTTTTGGTTTAAGAAAAAGTACTTGGTTCAATCAAAAGATTTTTTTGAAAAATACGGAGGTAAGGCAATTATTTTTGCTCGATTTCTTCCAATATTGAGGACTTTTGCACCAATAGTTGCCGGAATCGTTTCAATGGATAAGAAGAAGTTTATGTTTTATAATATTTTAAGTTCTTTTATTTGGTCGTTCACCCTAATTTTTGCCGGACATTATTTATATGGTTTTTTACTTGAGAATTATCAGATTGATCTAAAGGAGCATATCGAATTAATTGTATTGATTTTAGTAGGGATTACTGTTTTACCGGTAATTTATAAGTTTAGCAAAAAAGCTAAAGTTCAAGAATAAACAAATTATAACTCATAAAAAAACCGTCCCAATTTTTTATCGGGACGGTTTTTTATTTGAAAAGAATTGAGATTACATCATCCCTGGCATGCCGCCACCCATTGGGTTTCCACCACCATTATCTTCTTTAATATCAATCAAAGCACACTCAGTAGTCAATATCATTCCGGCAACTGAAGCTGCATTCTCTAAAGCTACACGAGTTACTTTTTTAGGATCAATAATTCCTGCTTTAAGCATGTCGACATATTCGTCTGTTTTTGCGTTATAACCAAAATCACCACTACCTTCAGCGACTTTTGCAACAACTACAGACCCTTCAAGACCTGCGTTTTCAACAATAGTTCTCAATGGAGACTCCACTGCACGAGATACAATTTGAATTCCGGTTGCTTCGTCAGCATTATCTGCTTTAATAGCACTAAGTGCATTTTTAGCTCTCAGTAAAGCAACTCCACCACCAGCAACAATTCCTTCTTCAACTGCAGCACGAGTAGCGTGAAGTGCGTCATCTACTCTGTCTTTTTTCTCTTTCATTTCTACTTCAGATGCAGCACCTACATAAAGTACAGCAACTCCACCAGCTAATTTAGCCAAACGTTCTTGCAACTTTTCTTTGTCATAATCAGAAGTGGTAGCTTCCATTTGACCTTTGATTTGGTTGACACGATTTTTGATCATATCCGCATCACCTGCACCACTTACAATTGTAGTATTATCTTTATCGATAGTCACTTTCTTAGCAGTACCTAACATTTCGATAGTTGTGTTTTCTAAAGTGTATCCTCTTTCTTCTGAAATTACAGTTCCACCAGTTAAAATAGCGATGTCTTCTAGCATAGCTTTTCTTCGGTCTCCAAAACCAGGCGCTTTTACAGCGGCGATTTTCAAGGCTCCACGTAATTTATTTACCACTAGTGTAGACAATGCTTCCCCATCTACGTCTTCAGCAATAATCAATAATGGTTTCCCAGATTGTGCTACAGGCTCAAGAACCGGTAATAATTCTTTTAAAGAAGAAACTTTTTTGTCATATAAAAGGATGTATGGATTTTCTAGTTCTACCTCCATTTTTTCTGAATTGGTAACAAAATAAGGAGAAAGATATCCTCTGTCAAACTGCATGCCCTCAACAACATCAACATACGTATCTGTTCCTTTAGCTTCTTCAACAGTAATAACCCCTTCTTTTCCCACTTTTGCGAAAGCAGCAGCGATTAACTCCCCAATTACTTCGTCATTGTTAGCAGAAATTGAAGCGATTTGTTTGATTTTTTCAGAATCCGTACCTACTACTTTGGCTTGTTTAGCCAAATCAGCAACAATAGCATCAACTGCTTTGTCTATCCCGCGTTTCAAATCCATAGGATTGGCTCCGGCAGCAACATTTTTCAATCCTTCTTTTACGATCGCTTGTGCCAAAACGGTTGCAGTTGTAGTTCCGTCTCCGGCTAAATCATTCGTTTTAGAGGCTACTTCTTTTACCATTTGTGCGCCCATATTTTCTAGTGGGTCTTTCAATTCAATCTCTTTTGCTACAGTTACACCATCTTTAGTAACGGTTGGTCCGCCAAAAGCTTTTCCAATAATAACATTACGACCTTTTGGCCCTAGCGTTACTTTTACTGCATTTGCCAATGCATCAACACCACGTTTTAATCCGTCACGTGCTTCTATATCAAATTTTATATCTTTTGCCATTTTAAATTTTGTTTAATGTTTATTTGAAGGGACAAGTCACGACTTGTCCGTACTTTAATTTAGATAATTGCAAGAATATCGTCTTCACGCATGATCAAATAATCTTTTCCTTCTAGTTTCAATTCAGTACCAGCATATTTTCCGTACAAAACAGAATCACCAATTTTCACTGTCATAGTGTGGTCTTTTGTTCCGTTTCCTACAGCAACAACAGTTCCTTTTTGTGGTTTTTCTTTGGCAGTATCAGGGATGAAGATTCCTGACGCCGTTTTTGTTTCAGCAGCAACGGGCTCGATAAGGACTCTGTCTGAAAGAGGTTTAATGTTTAAATCCATGATTTTATATTTTTTAGTATTCAATATTAATTAATAAAGATGAAGATTTCAGAAATTGTGCCATCTTAATCAAACTGACACATTTTCTTATAAAAAATGCCAGCTTTGACAGGCTGGCATTTAGAATATGTAGAAGTGATTTATTTTACTGGATTTGTAGCTGCAGGTGTGTTTTGAGCAGGTACTGCTATAGGAGTAGTTGTGTTTGGTGCAGCGGTTCCCATATTGTCAATGATTTTAGAATCAGTATCACTTAATGTTCCTGTAAAGCTCAAGCTTGAAAGTAATATAAGTGCGATTAATATAGTTGCTAATGTCCAAGTGCTTTTGTCTAAAAAGTCAGTTGTTTTTTGTACCCCGCCTAACATTTGAGAACCACCTATTGTAGAGGATAATCCACCACCTTTAGGGTTTTGAACCATGATTACTACGATTAATAGAAAACAAACTATAGTTATTAAAACTAAAAAAATTGAAAATGTGCTCATTGTTTAATTATTATTATGTTGTAAAATCTTAATATCCGTTATGCGGTCTGCAAAGAAACTACTTTTTTCTGGATATTTCAAAATTAATATTTCATAAGCTTGTATCGCTTTTTGATATTTTTTTTGTTCCAAGTAAACTCGGGCTAAAGTCTCGGTCATCAAGTACGAGTTATCTGGTGCATTTAGGTCTAAGGATACTGAGGAAGCAGCGCCGTGTTTTACAGGAGAAATCTTTGGACTTGTTTCTATAAATTTATTGATTAAGTCTAATTTTTTTCTTTTCTCCTCGTCCATTGGAGCATCCGGTTTTTTAGAATCCTCATTCTCTCTTTCTATAGGTTCTGTACGAGAGAGCTGTAGCCATTCTTGGAAGGAATGTTGTTCTTTTGCCGAAAAATCCAACGGTTTTCCAAGATCCATTTTTTCTGCTATTGGTATAGAATTCGTTTGGATTGGGGCGGTTGGAGAAGCTTCCTTTATTGAGGTAAGAATGGATTGTTCTAAAGGATTTAATTTGGGTTCTTTTTTTTCTTGAAACGAAATAATTTCACTTTCAACTACCGGAATGTCAAGGATTTCAAGTGCTTTTTTAGTAAAGAGACTTTTGTGAATTGAAGTAAAAACATCGGAGGTAATAAAGTCAAATAAAATGGATCTGTCCGTTGTATAAGCAGCCGTTATTTTTAAAGCACCATTGTATTTATAACTGTTCTCATTGTACAGGCCTTTTAGGTGAAGTGCTCTGGCGCTCTGAAAATAAGGAAATTCGTTTAATACTTTTTCCAAAGCTTCTGTTTGCTTTTGATGTACAACATCAGGTTTGTTAATCAAATAAGTATAATCAGTTACATTCATTTTTCAAGTGTTCAATGTTCAGTAATCAATGTTCAACAATTAGGCTTCAAGTTTTAGTATATTGCACTGAATACTAAAAACTGCCAACTGGATATTTCTTTATTTACCATTTAGCCAGAGATTCATTAAATATATCTTGTGTTATTCTTTCAAAAATA
Organism: Flavobacterium sp. LS1R10; assembly: GCF_003968825.1. Classification (NCBI taxonomy): domain Bacteria; kingdom Pseudomonadati; phylum Bacteroidota; class Flavobacteriia; order Flavobacteriales; family Flavobacteriaceae; genus Flavobacterium; species Flavobacterium sp. LS1R10. The sequence goes on from NZ_RYDH01000005.1 coordinate 123,409, forward strand.
TCTTTTAAAGCAGCATTCAAGGTTGCGCCTGTCAATTGTTGTTGTGCAGGATAATCAAAGAAAAAAGTAAATGGTTTTTCAAAATCATCTGTTTCTTTTTTCTTATTGGTAAAACGAACATTCACACGAATTGTCAAACGGTTTTGAGAAGCTTGCTGGTCTGCCGTTGCTGTCATAGGGCTAATTCTGTAATCAACAATTTCTCCTTCATAGGTTAAATCTGCACCATTTTGTACCAAGTTTAAATTGGTTTGATTCTGAATCAAATCTTGAAGTTCTAGTGTAAATGTCCGGTCAATTCCGGGTTCAATTAATTCAGCATTATTCTGAAAAAAGCCCACTTGAAATGTTTCAGCATCAATTTTCCCCGTCCCTGTAAAGTTGTAAACCGAGCAGCTGTTGATGCTTATTATAAGTACGGAGAGAAGTATACGTTTTAGATATTTCATTTTATTTTTTAAAAATTGCTTCGCCGGCTCACCAATGTTCGGGTCAAATATATTCATTTTCAATTAAACAAGTTGTATTTTTCGGACTACATTATAAATCAAATTGTTTGATTTTCCGGTATAAAGTTCTTTCGGAAATTCCCAATTCATCTGCAGCGGCTTTTCGTTTTCCTTTATTTTTTTCTAATGATTTCTTAATCATTTCTATTTCCTTTTGTTCCAGACGCAAGGTTTCCTCTTCTTCGACAGTTTCGGCAAAAAGATAAGTATCATCCCTTTCCTGATAATCGTTGTCATTGTTTTTTACAGCTATTAAAGTTGCTCTTGGTTCTTCTTCAAAATCAATTTCACTATCATTTTCCTTAGATCCATATATTTTCTTGATCAAGTTTTGATTTGTTTCCTGGACTTTAGAAACGCCATTCTGGATGAGTTCTAAGGTCAGTTTTTTTAAATCATTTAGATCGCTTTTCATATCAAAAAGTACTTTGTACAAAATTTCTCTTTCGGTACTAAAATCACTTTCGTTTTTTTGGTCTTTAATAACGGAAGGTAAATTGTTTCCTTGTACGGGTAAATAGGATTGTAATGTCACTGCAGATATCTCTCTGTTGGTTTCTAAAACGGATATTTGTTCCGCTACATTTCGCAATTGTCGGATGTTTCCGCTCCAACGAAATTTTTGCAATAATTGCACAGCACTTTCATCCAGTTTCAAAGGCGGCATTTTATATTTATGGGCAAAATCAGCGACGAATTTCCTAAACAATAAGTGAATATCCTCTTTTCGATCGCGCAAAGGGGGCAAAGTAATATCCACTGTACTTAAACGATAATAGAGGTCTTCACGGAATTTCCCTTTTTCGATAGCATCAAATAAATTGACATTTGTGGCCGCCACAATTCGCACATTTGTTTTTTGTACTTGTGAAGAACCTACTTTTATAAATTCACCATTTTCAAGAACACGCAACAAACGCACTTGGGTGGTCAAGGGTAATTCGCCCACTTCATCCAGAAAAATAGTTCCTCCATCAGCCACTTCAAAATAACCTTCCCGAGTTCCTGTTGCTCCGGTAAAAGCGCCTTTTTCATGCCCAAAAAGCTCACTGTCAATGGTTCCTTCTGGAATGGCGCCACAGTTTACAGCAATGTATTTTCCGTGCTTTCTGTGCGAAAGCGAATGAATAATTCTGGGAATATTTTCTTTTCCAACTCCGCTTTCTCCGGCTACCAAAACGGTAATGTCAGTAGGAGCAACTTGAATGGCTTTTTCTATCGCACGATTAAGCTTCGGGTCATTCCCGATAATCTCAAATCGTTGTTTTATGTTTTGAACTGATTCCATATTGTTATTGCGAGGCACGAAGCAATCTCATTAATAATTACTTAAATTCTTTTATTTCTAATGAATTAAAAATTAGCCACTAATTTTATTAATTCATTTCACTCAAACCAACTGCTTTCCCTTTCAAAGTGCCGCTTGTACAACTTTCAACTTTAACCAAAACAAAATCTCCTATTTTATAATCTTCTTTCGGAAAAACTACGGTAATACTTTGTGAATTTCTGCCGGAAAACTCCTCAGTCGATTTTTTCGAAACTTTTTCTACTAAAACTTCTACGGTTTGTCCAATGAATTCTTCACTGCGGAACCAAGCATGTTTTTGTTGTAAATCGACAATTTCTTGCAGTCTTCTTGCTTTTGTTTCATCGGTAACATCATCTTCCATTTTTCTTCCAGCCAAAGTTCCCGGACGTTCGGAATACGAATACATATACCCAAAATTATATTTTACATATTCCATTAAACTCAAGGTGTCTTTATGGTCTTGTTCGGTTTCTGTAGGGAAACCAGCAATCATATCCTGTGAAATGGAACCATTTGGAATAATAGTCCTGATTTTGTCAATCAAAGTCATGTACTCTTCACGCGTGTGCAAACGGTTCATTTCTTTCAGAATTCTATTGCTTCCAGATTGGACAGGCAAGTGAATGTGTTTGCAAATATTAGGATGTTTTGCAATCACGTGCAACACACTTTCATGCATATCCTGCGGATTAGAGGTTGAAAATCGAATACGCATTTTAGGAAAACCTACGGCTACCATTTCAAGGAGTTGGTCAAAGTCAACAGCAGTTGCTTTTTGCATTTTGGTAGCGTTCTCAAAATCTTTTTTTAATCCGCCGCCGTACCAAAGAAAACTATCCACATTTTGTCCCAAAAGTGTAATTTCTTTGAAACCTTTGTCCCACAAATCCTGAATTTCTTTCATTATACTTTGTGGTTCACGGCTGCGTTCGCGTCCTCTGGTAAAAGGTACCACACAAAACGTACACATATTATCGCAACCACGAGTAATTGAAACCAAAGCCGTAATTCCGTTGCTCATCAATCGAACAGGAGAAATATCGCCATAAGTTTCATCCTTCGATAAGATCACGTTAATGGCATCACGTCCTTCTTCTACTTCTTGCAAAAGGTTCGGCAAATCTTTATAGGCATCAGGACCTACAACGAGGTCAACAATTTTCTCTTCTTCCAGAAATTTACTTTTCAAACGTTCTGCCATACAGCCCAAAACGCCCACTTTCATCTTTGGATTAATGCGTTTTACGGCATTGTATTTCTCCAGACGTTTGCGAATTGTTTGCTCTGCTTTATCCCGAATAGAACAGGTATTCACCAAAACTAAATCGGCTTCTTCCAGAATTTGCGTCGTATTATATCCGTTTGAGGATAATATAGAAGCTACAATTTCACTATCCGAAAAATTCATTGCGCAACCGTAACTCTCAATAAAAAGTTTCTTCGTGTTCTCGGGTTTGTTTTCTAAAACAAGACTTTCTCCCTGCTTGCTTTCTTCTATTATCTTTTCCATTGCATATTTTCAAAGTGCAAAGATAACGCAATTGAAATAAATATGACAAGATGTCAGATTAAGAATTAACACTATTTTGGGTTTTAATTTTGGAATAACGAAAACGTTCTTTTGTTTCTAAAAGAACGTTTTCGTTATCAAACCAGGTGTTGTTGTTGTAATTAGAACAATACCACACCCAATTGAATTCGGGCAATTTTAAGGGCTGGATTCCACATGGCTACTGCGGAAACAGGAAGTTTGTAATTTAGAATGTGAATGTTTTTATACGCCCTGATTCCGGTATTTACAATATCAAAATTACTGTTGGGATCATTTGTATATAAATGGGATTCTCCGTTTAAGGCAAATCCGGCTCCTAAATAGGCCTCTAAAGTGATTTTTTGATTTTTCAATAACGGATATCCTAATTCAACATAGGTGGAATATCTGTTTTTATAATCGAGGTTATTCATTAATTCACGATCATTACCGTAAAGCAGAAAATCAGCTTCTATCCGCAAAGGAAATCGGTCAGGAAATTGATAGGATGTTCTTAAGTCAAGAATGTGCGTGGTTGTTTTTCGATCGTAATTAAAAACGGCAGGGTTTTCAATATTTGTAGTATTGAATAGGTCCCATAAGGCGATTGAAAAACCATTTTTTTTGTATTGAATGTAATAATCAATTTCTTTGTACTCGCCATCAAACCCATTCCCGCCCCAAAGACCCACGGTTAGATTTCGTTTTTTGTCCAAAGCATAATGAATGTTTCCCATGGCAGTCATGCTTCCGTTGATAACCAGTCCTCTCCAGAGGTGGCTCGTTTTTAATTCTACATCAAAATCTAGTCGGTTCGTTTTTGTGTTTGCTACAGCTGCTGGAATGGTATCGGCAACAGGAGTTTCTTGGGCATATCCAGCTAGCCCTATAATAGAGATTATAGTGGTAAAAAATAATTTTCGCATGATTTTACTTTTAAAAAAGAAGGTTAGAGAAGTAACATATATAAGGTTGCGGCCAAACAGGAACCTATTATAGGGCCAACGATAGGAACCCAGGCATATCTCCAATCGCTGCTGCCTTTTATGGGTAAAATAGCGTGTATGATTCGAGGTCCCAAATCTCTTGCAGGATTTATAGCATACCCTGTGGTTCCTCCCAAGGATAATCCTATAGCCCAAACTAAAATAGCGACCGGTAAAGCGCCAACAGTTCCAAGTCCAATTGCAGCGCCAGTATCAGAACTCATGATCAGTTCTGGACCGGCAATATAGAATATCACGAAAATTAATACAAAAGTGGCGATGATTTCACTCATTAAATTGGAGGAGTAATTCCGAATCGCGGGTCCTGTGCAAAAACAAGCAAGTTTTCCGCCTTCATCTTCTGTGGCTGCAAAATGATCTTTATGGGAAAGCCAAACTAAAAAGGCTCCTAGCATAGCTCCAATGAATTGAGCCAAGATGTAGGAAGCAACCTGTGACCAGGCAAATTTTCCTATGAGTGCCAAGCCTAAGGTGACAATAGGATTTAAATGCGCACCGCTAATCGGACCGGCAACAGCAACGCCTACAAAAACGGCAAAACCCCATGCTGTACTGATGACAATCCATCCGGAATTATTTCCTTTGGTTCCTTTAAGAACTACATTGGCAACTACGCCATTACCTAATAAAATCATTAGCATGGTACCGAGAATTTCTGCAATAAATGGAGTCATAATGTATGGTTTTAGTGATTAATTTTCTATCCAGTTTCCAGCTCGGCCTACCGCTTTATCCCAGTTTTTTACCAATTCAGTGACAGTGTCTCTGGGCATTTCGGGTGAAAATTCACGGTCTATTGTCCATTGTTTTTGTAATTCATCTACGCTGTCCCAATATCCAATAGCTAAACCGGCTAAATAAGCTGCTCCTAGGGCTGTTGTTTCTAATGTCTTTGAGCGAATCACTTTGAAATTAAAAAGATCCGATTGAAATTGCATCAATAAATTATTTGCAACTGCTCCGCCATCCACTCGTAGTTCTGTTCCTTTTTTTTCAAAATCGGCCTCCATGGCTTTTGCTAAATCATAGACTTGATACGCTATTCCTTCAAGAGTTGCTCTCGCAATGTGCGCGTTTGTGGTTCCTCTGGTTATCCCAACTATGGCTCCTCGAGCGTATTGGTCCCAGTAAGGAGCTCCTAGACCTGTTAATGCGGGAACAAAATACACACCTCCGTTGTCCGGAACGCTGGCTGCTAGTTCTTCAATTTCATGGGCAGCATCAATCATTTTAGCACCATCTCTTAGCCATTGTACGGCTGCACCACCCACAAAAACACTGCCTTCCAATGCATAAGTTGTTTTTCCGTTAATTTTCCAGGCTATGGTTGTTAATAAATTATTTTTAGAATAAACGGGCTTTTCGCCAGTATTCATTAGCATAAAACAACCGGTTCCGTACGTGTTTTTTACCATTCCGGGATTGATACACAACTGTCCAAAAAGAGCTGCTTGTTGGTCTCCTGCAACGCCTGCTATAGGGATTTTTGTAGAAAACAGCGTGGTTGAGGTTACTCCATAGACCTCACTACTTTGTTTTATTTCTGGCAATATCGATTGCGGGATATCGAATAAATTTAATAATTCCTGGTCCCATTCTAAAGTATGAATGTTTAACATCATCGTACGACTAGCATTAGAAACATCAGTCATGAACATTTTACCTCGGGTCAATTTCCAAATAAGCCAAGTGTCGACAGTTCCAAAACACAATTTTCCTTGTTCTGCTTTTTCACGAGCCCCTTCCACATTATCTAAAATCCATTTTAATTTTGTGGCAGAAAAATAAGCGTCTAAAACCAGTCCTGTTTTTTCTTTGATCATATCTCCGTGCCCTTGAGCTTTCAATGCGTCACAATATTTTGCAGTTCTCCGGTCTTGCCAAACAATGGCATTATAAATTGGAATACTGGTTTCTCTATCCCAAACAATTGTGGTTTCTCTTTGATTGGTGATGCCAATGGCGGCGATTTCTTTTCCTGAGATTCCTACTTTTGCAATAACTTCAGCGGTTACGCTCATTTGTGAGGACCAGATTTCGTTTGGATCGTGTTCTACCCATCCTGGTTTTGGGAAAATTTGTTCAAAAGATTTTTGAGACACGTTGACAATTTCTCCATCGTGGTTGAAGACAATTGCCCTGGAGGAGGTAGTTCCTTGGTCAAGGGCAAGAATTAGTTTGTTTTTCATTTTGGGTGTTTTTATGTTAATAGAGTTGTATATTATTTTACTTGAAATTCTGTTAAAAGGAAACCGTTGGCCAGAGTTCTAAATTCAGCTGTTTGAGCTTCGGCCCAAGGGGTGTCACGGCCTAATTCTTTGGCTAATAATTGAGCAACTTTTTCAGAAGAATCAATCGCTGCTCTGGCGTCTAAAAACAAAAGTCGCACGCGTCTGGCCAATACATCTTCAATGGTTCTGGCCATTTCGAAACGAATAGCCCAAGCCACTTCTGCCATGGTATAATCATAATCAGGATGTAGTTTCTCTTTTAATAAAGGCTCGTCTTCCTGTAATTTCAGTATTTTAGGAATGTCAGTTCCATAAATGTATAAATGATTCTCTCGGTCTGTTACGGAAGTTATTTTATTGCCGTGGATAGCGATGTGTTCCGTTTTACATCCTTTTTTAGGTAAATTATGGACTTTGATGGCTTTGCCAATAACGTCTTCAGCGATTTTTCGGTACGTAGTCCATTTTCCTCCGGTGATGGTGATTAATCCGGTATCCGAAACAATTATTTTATGACTTCTGGAAACTTCTTTGGTACTTTGTCCTTTTTTTTCTGGCGCTGCCAAAGGTCTTAAGCCTGCAAATACTGATAAAACATCGCCTCTTGTTGGTTTTTTCTCTAGAAATCTTTGAGCAGTTTCTAAAACGAAATCAATTTCTTGTTCCAAGGCAATTGGCTCCAGACTCGATTTTTTAACCAAAGTATCGGTGGTTCCTACCACAATTTTATCATGCCACGGCACTGCGAATAAAACGCGTCCGTCACTTGTTTTTGGAATCATTAAAGCATGTTCGCTTGGTAAGAACGATTTGTCAAAAACCAAGTGAATCCCTTGGCTTGGAACAATATATTTCTTGTATTCCAAATCATTCATTTTCATGATTGAGTTGGTAAAAACCCCGGTAGCGTTAATAACGGCAGTTCCGTTTAATTTATATTTGGTGCCGGTTTCTTTATCTTCAAATTCTACTCCCGTAACTTGGTTTTTATCGTCTTTCAATAAATTAATCACTTTCGAATAATTCAAAAGCGTAGCTCCTTTTTCAACGGCTGTTTGCGCAATGTTGATTGCCAAACGCGAATCATCAAACTGTCCGTCTTGATATACAACGCCGCTAACCAATCCTTTTTGTGTAATGGTCGGAAGCAATTCTATTGTTTTTTTTCTGGACACATATTTAGAAGAGCCTAAGCTTAATCGTCCGGCTAACATATCGTATATGGTTAATCCTACGGTATAGAAATAACCGCCCCACCAATTATAATTTGGAATCACAAAGGATTGGTTTTTCACCAAGTGACCAGCGTTTTGTGCCATTAGGCCTCTTTCTTTTAGGGCTTCGCGTACCAAAGCAATGTCTCCTTGTTCTAAATACCGAACCCCACCATGAACTAACTTTGTGCTTCGACTGGAGGTTCCTTTGGCAAAATCAATTGATTCCAACAGTATGGTTTTGAAACCTCTGCTAGCTGCGTCTAGCGCTATTCCTAATCCGTTAGCACCACCGCCAATGATAATTACATCCCAATTTTTGGTTTGTGTAAGTTGAATTAATTGTTCTGATCTTTTCATTTTATTGTTTTTATACCGTAACACAATATTTCGTTTTACAAACATAACGAAATAAATCGAAACAAAATGAAACTATTCAAAATAACCTGTTTTATTTTTTATTTCTAAAAGAATACCTATCTTTATTTCAATATTTAAACAGTAGTATGACTATAATTAATATCAGACAGGAACTAATAATAGAGGAATTAAATCAAAAAGGGTATGTTCATGTGGTGGAGCTGTGCGAAACACACAAGGTTTCGTCCGTAACCATACGGAAGGATTTGAGTTTTTTAGAAAGCAAGAATCTGTTGCATCGTACCCATGGAGGCGCTAGTAAACAGCCCATTTATGCGTTTGAAAGAAATGTAAGTGATAAAGAATTGCTTCAGGTAGAGCAAAAGAAGCTTATCGCAAGAGCGGCTTTGAGTTACATTAATGACAATGATTACATCATTATGGGCTCCGGGACTACGATTCATAATTTATCTAAAGTGATGGGGGGCTTTCAAAAATTAACTGTACTGACTCCTTCGCTTAAAGTTTCTTTAGAGCTCTGCAAACATTCGGAAATTGATACCATTCAACTGGGTGGTGATATTAGAAAAGCATCAACTTCAGTTGTGGGTGCTATTGCTGAAGGAATTTTGAGCCAGTTTTCCTGTAATAAATTATTTATTGGAACTGATGGGCTTCATTTAGAGTTTGGTTTAAGTACTTCAAATGCTATGGAAGCTCATTTGAATCAAGCGATGATTGATGTAGCCGAAAAAGTAATTGTTTTGGCCGATTCAACTAAAATGAATGTCAGGGGTTTTGGTAAAATCTGCAATGTAGAAAAAATTGATGTTTTAATTACCGATGAAGGTATCGATATCGAAACTAAAACGAAACTGGAAGAAATGGGGTTGAATGTCGTTGTTGTGTAAAAGGGCTTCTTTTAAGTTTTAAGTAACAATCATTGTATAATGGGGTGTTTTAAAATTAGAGAAAATGATGGAACAAGTTGATTTTAAGATACTATTGGCTATGTTTTTTATTTTGACTTGACGACTTTTAAACTTTTCACATACTTAATTGCAGTTGGATTTTAGGAAATAGATCATAAAAAGGCAGTATTTTTAATAAAACCGCAGTGATTTATTTTTTTTAAAGTATAGGATTCAAATCATTCAAAACTTGCAACTGAATGATTAAATTGACTTTTAAAATTTAAAAAACTTAAAATTTAAAAAAATCTTCTACTTTTGCCGACATAAACAATCGGAATATGGCAAAGAATTTAGTTATAGTGGAATCACCTGCAAAGGCAAAAACAATCGAAAAATTTCTAGGAGCAGATTTTCAGGTCGAGTCAAGTTATGGGCACATTGCTGACTTGCCGTCTAAGGAAATTGGTGTTGATGTAGAAAATGGCTTCAAACCCAAATACGAAGTTTCTGCTGATAAAAAAGCATTGGTTACTAAATTAAAAGGACTTGCTAAAAAAGCTGAAATGGTATGGTTAGCAAGTGATGAGGATCGCGAGGGAGAAGCTATTTCTTGGCATTTAGCCGAAGAATTAAAATTAGACGCGACCAAAACCAAGCGGATTGTTTTTCATGAAATCACTAAAACTGCAATTCTAAAAGCCATTGATAATCCACGAGAAATTGATTATAACTTAGTCAATGCGCAGCAAGCGCGTCGTGTATTAGATCGATTGGTAGGTTATGAATTATCTCCTGTACTTTGGAGAAAAATAAAGGGAGGGCTTTCGGCAGGCCGTGTGCAATCAGTATCAGTTCGTTTGATAGTGGAACGGGAACGGGAAATTCAAAACTTTAATGCTGTAGCTACGTATTCTGTTGTGGCAGAATTTACTAATGAAACCGGTAAAATATTCAAAGCCAAACTGCCTAAAAATTTCAATACTAAAAAAGAAGCCGAAGATTTTTTAAATAGAAATATAGGTTCTACATATAAGGTAGCCGATTTGGAGACTAAACCTACCAAAAAAACACCAACAGCTCCATTTACCACATCAACATTGCAACAAGAAGCCGCTCGTAAATTGTATTTGCCGGTAGGAATTACCATGCAACTGGCACAACGCCTGTATGAAGCCGGACTGATCACGTATATGAGAACGGATAGTGTGAATTTATCTAAAGATGCGATGGAAGCGGCTCAGGCTGAAATTATTAAATCCTACGGAAAAGAGTTCTCTAAACCTCGAACTTTTGTCAATAAAAGTAAGGGAGCACAGGAAGCACACGAGGCAATTCGTCCTACGGATATGTCCCGTCATACGGTAAATATAGACAAAGATCAAGCGCGTTTGTATGACTTGATCTGGAAAAGAACCTTGGCTTCGCAAATGAGTGATGCACAATTAGAACGTACTAACGTGAAAATTGAAGCGAATAATCATGGTGAAATATTCACGGCTTCCGGAGAGGTTTTGCTTTTTGAAGGTTTCTTGAAAGTATACCTTGAAGGGCATGATGACGATGAAGAAGAGCAGGAAGGCATGTTGCCGGCAATGAAAGTCAATGAAAAATTACAAAACAATTACATCTCAGCAACCGAAAGATATTCTAGAGCGCCTGCAAGATATACCGAAGCTTCATTGGTAAAAAAATTAGAAGAGTTAGGAATTGGTCGTCCGTCTACCTATGCGCCAACAATTTCTACGATTATCAACAGGAATTATGTAGAAAAAGGAAATCTGGACGGGCAAGAAAGAAATTACGTGCAATTGATGTTGCAATCCGGAAAAGTAGCAGCGAAGGTGCTGAAAGAAAACACCGGATCTGATAAAGGAAAATTAGTTCCTACAGATATTGGAACAATTGTTACGGATTTCTTGGTAAAGAATTTCGGAAATATTTTGGATTATAATTTCACTGCAAAAGTCGAAGAGGATTTTGATGAAATAGCGGAAGGAAATATTGAGTGGACTAAAATGATGCAGGAGTTCTACGATAAATTTCACCCTATAGTGAAAGATGTAGAGGCCAATGCAGATCGTGAAAGCGGGGAGAGAATTCTTGGAACCGATCCAAAAACAGGAAAGCCGGTTTCGGTTCGTTTAGGAAAATTTGGACCAATGGCTCAAATTGGTGCCGCTGATGATGAAGAAAAAAAGTTCGCGAGTTTGATGAATGATCAAAATATTGGGAACATCACTTTAGAGGAAACGCTGAATCTATTTTTATTGCCAAAAAATCTTGGAGAATATAAAGGCGAAGAAGTTGAGGTAAGTAATGGTCGTTACGGCCCTTATATTCGTCATGGTGCGGCTTTTGTTTCTTTGCCAAAAGGAGAAAATCCACTGGATGTTGATTTTGAAAGGGCTCAGGAATTAATCGACGAAAAGGCTATTGCCGATGCTCCAATTGCCGTTTATAAAGGCGAAGGTGTTCAAAAAGGCGTTGGTCGTTTTGGTCCTTTTATCAAATGGGATGGCTTGTTTATTAATGTAAGTAAGAAATATAATTTTGATGATTTGTCTCAAGCTGATATAGAAGCATTGATTGAAGATAAATTGCAAAAAAATATCGATAAAGTATTGCATAATTGGGAGGATGAAGGTATTCTGGTCGAGAAAGCCCGCTGGGGTCGCTCTGTAATCACCAAAGGAAAACTCAAAATTGAATTGAGTAAAGACGTAGATGCTGCCAAATTAACATTGGCGGAAGTCCAAGAAATGATTGCCAAAAAAACGCCTGCTAAAAAAGTAGCCGCCAAAAAAGCACCAGCAAAGAAAGCAGCTGTCAAAAAAACAGCCGTTAAGAAACCTGTCGCAAAAAAGTAATTAGTCACTAATTCCGGTTTCATCGCTCTTTGTTAAGAGTTGTGATTAAGGGAAAAAAATATAAAAATGGAATTTGATTTTCTAAAGCCCGTTGATGATGAAATCCTGGAATATATAAATGGATTGACTTCACAGCAACTGGGCGGTAAAATTGTGTTGCATACCCAGGAACAATTCCCTGATTTAAACAAGATTAAAATTGCCGTACTAGGTGTTTTAGAAAACCGAGGCAATGCCAATGCGGTGTCCACTGTTGATTTACTCTCGGTTAGGAAAGAATTATATGGATTATTTCCTGGAAACTGGGATGCATCTATTGCTGATTTAGGTGACATTCTTGCTGGAAACTCTACGGAAGATACCTACTTTGCCTTAAAAAAAGTAACAGCAAGTTTAATAAAAAAGAAGATTATTCCTATTGTTATTGGGGGTTCTCAGGATCTGACCTATGCTTTGTACAGAGCGTATGATGATTTAGAACAGATGGTGAATTTAGTTGCTATCGATAATAAGTTTGATTTTGGAAAAGAGAATGAACAGGCCTCGGCCACTTCTTATTTGACAAAAATAATTATAGACGAGCCGAACAATCTCTTTAATTATTGTAACATAGGCTATCAAACGTATTTTAATTCGCAAGAAGAAATAGATTTGATAGAGAAATTGTTTTTTGATGCCTATCGATTAGGGGAGGTTTCGAATAATATAGCTATATCTGAACCTGTTTTCAGAGATGCAGATGTGGTCAGTATTGATTTAAATGCTGTAAAATCATCTGATTCCGGCAATTTTAGTTCATTTGCACCCAATGGTTTTAACGGGAAAGAAATATGTGCGCTGTCACGATATGCAGGAATAAGTGATAAAGTTTCCGCATTGGGGATCTTTAATCACAATAATTCCGCACAAGAATCAGTGATCATAGCACAAATAATTTGGTATTTCATAGAAGGCTTTCATTATCGCTCGCATGAGTATCCTTTTGGAAGTAAAGAAAACTACTTGAAATATATAGTTCCCATGGAAGAAGAGGATCTTGTTTTTTATAAAAGTGATAAAACAGACCGATGGTGGATCGAAATTCCATTTATTTCAAATGTTAATAATAAATTAAAAAGAAACACGTTATTACCATGTTCTTATGAAGAATATTTAATGGCTTGTAATCAGGAATTGCCCGAAAGATGGTGGAAAGCGCAGAGGAAAAACATCATTTAGGATAATTTTATGCTTATTTATTCTTTTTTTATAAAATAGAGTTTGTTTAGTTTAAAAAAATTGTTTTTTTAAAAAATAATAAATAGGTTTACACCCTTAAAAATAATGAATATATAACCAAATTTATATGAAGAAGTTCATTGCATTTACGTCAATTTTGACCCTTTTAATTGGCTGTGGTAAATCAAGCGACAGAGGAGAACTAGTTGGTATTAATGGAGGGAAATGGCATCCGGAAAAACCTCTTGGAATGGCATTAATCCCAGGTGGCGCTTTTATAATGGGTAAGTCAGATGCTGATTTAGCCAATGTAGAGGACGCTCCAACAAAAACAGTTACGGTTCGCTCCTTTTATATGGATGAAACGGAAATTACCAATAGTGAATACCGTCAGTTTGTAGAGTGGGTAAAAGACTCTACAATGAGGGTGAGATTAGCAATTATGGCAGACATGAGCGGACAAACAGCTGATCCAACAGCTGCTAAGGGTAAAAATTCAGGAAGTATAGGTGACTTTGCTTTTAATGATTCGGATCCAGAGAAAATGACAGCCTATGACAAATACATGTATGATAATTATTATAGTGTAGGAACCGCTGACGATCCTTATGCCGGTAGAAAGCTGAATAAAAAAGTAAAATTAATAATGGATACGAAACTATATCCGGATGAATATTATACTGAAGTAATGGATTCTATGTATTTGCCAATAGAAGAATCATACAATGGTCTTCGCACTATTGATGTTAATAAATTGAAATTCCGTTATTCTTGGATGGATATTCAGGCTGCTGCCAAAGCAAAAGACGGAAGACGAAAAGACTATATCAAAACCGAAGAAATAAATGTATATCCCGATACTAGCGTTTGGATTAAAGATTTTGCCTATTCCTACAATGAGCCAATGCATAATGATTATTTTTGGCACAAAGCCTACGGAGATTATCCTGTGGTAGGGGTCAAGTGGACTCAAGCGAAAGCATTTTGCGCCTGGAGAACATTATATAAAAACAGCCATATCAAATCAAAAAAGAAAGGACAAGACTTAATCAATTCTTTTCGATTGCCAACCGAAGCAGAATGGGAATATTCAGCCAGAGGAGGTTTAGAATCTGCTACTTATCCTTGGGGAGGGCCATATACTAAAAACGACAGAGGTTGTTTCTTGGCAAATTTCAAGCCCAACAGGGGCGATTATGCAGCAGATGAAGCCTTGTATACTGTTGAAGCAAAATCGTATGAACCAAATGGTTATAATTTGTATAATATGGCAGGAAATGTTTCGGAATGGACCGATTCTTCATATGATCCAAATGCGTATGAGTATGTATCGTCAATGAATCCAAATGTTCAGGATACTTCAAATAAACGCAAAGTACTGCGCGGTGGTTCATGGAAAGATGTTGCTTATTTCCTACAGGTAGGTACAAGAGATTATGAATATGCTGATTCAGCCAGGAGTTATATAGGTTTTAGAACCGTTCAGGATTACATGGGAGTTCAAACTACCGGAATCGGAAAAAAGAGATAATTAAAACAAACCAAATCTATTCATTTTTTAAAAACACTATTATGGCATTATTAAGTAAGAAAGCAATGAATTTCGCATACGGCATGGGAGCTGCTGTTGTAATCATAGGCGCACTATTCAAAATCACCCATATTGAATTTGGTTTTATTACAGGAAATTTAATGCTAACTATAGGTCTTGTTGTAGAAGCAGCCATTTTTGCGCTTTCTGCCTTTGAACCGGTTGATAATGATTTGGATTGGACTTTAGTATATCCGGAATTAGCTAACGGTCAGGCTAAACCAGCAACTAAAAAAGTAGAAACACCATCTGATGCACAAGGATTGTTGTCTCAAAAATTAGATATGATGTTAAAAGATGCCAAAATTGATGGGGAATTAATGGCTAGTTTAGGTAATAGCATCAAAAATTTCGAATCAGCAGCAAAGGGAATTGCCCCAACAATAGATTCTATTACATCTACTAAAAAATACAGCGAGGAGTTGACTTTGGCTGCAGCCCAAATGGAGTCATTGAACAGTCTGTATAAAATACAATTACAAAGCGCCTCCAGAAATGTACAAATTAATGAAGAAGTTGCTGAAAACAACCTAAAATTAAAAGATCAAATGCAGTCATTGACTTCAAACCTATCCTCTTTGAATAATGTATATGGTGGAATGCTTTCTGCAATGAATAATAAAGGATAATTAGTTTCAAACTATAAAAAAATATTAAACTAATTATTTAGAAAATATGGCAGGAGGAAAACTAACCCCTAGACAGAAGATGATTAACCTAATGTATTTGGTTTTCATCGCAATGTTAGCATTAAATATGTCCAAAGAAGTGTTGTCTGCTTTTGGATTAATGAATGAAAAATTTGAAGGGTCAAACGCTTCAGCTCAACAATCAAACGCTCAAATGTTAGCTGGATTAGATGCGAAAGCAGCGGAAGCAGGAGGCGAATTTGCTGCAGCGGCCATAACAGCTCATAAAGTAGAAGTGATAACAAAAAATTTTTACGATTATATTGGACAAATAAAAGCGGAAGTTTTAGTAGGAACCGAAGTGGATCCGGAGACGGGTAAACTACCGTATGAGGCTATGGACAAAGGAGATAATATTGATAATTTATGGTTCAGTCCCGCAGGTTACTCCGCTAAAGGAAAAGAAGTTATTTCAACAGTTGAAAAGTATAAATCGGACATGAAGTTGGCTTTGGGTGATAATAAAAAATTAGCGCCAATTTTATCTGAAGTTCAAGCTAAGTTTAGTTTGGCAGATGTTAAGAATAAAGACGGTATAGCGATACCTTATTTAGATTATCATTTTAAAGGCTTTCCAGCAGTTGCTTCTTTAGCTAAACTATCTGCTTGGCAGAATGATGTTAAAAAAGCAGAATCAGATGTGTACAGTACGGCATTAGGTAAAGCGGCGGTTGCAGCGGCATCTTACAGTAATTATCAAGCTATTGTAGTATTGGATAAAAATGCTTATTTCCAGGGCGAACAGGTTACAGGTAAAGTAGTTTTGGGACGTTATGACGAGAATACCAAACCAACAAGTGTTACTGGTGCTAGATTAGATCCGGCTACGGGACAAGCTAAGATTGCTTTAACAGCTGGTGGTGTAGGTGAACAAAATATTGCAGGACAATTTACGTTTGTAGAGGATGGTAAAACAATCCCTTTAACATTCGCTGGAAAATATGTTGTTGTGCCAAGACCTAATTCTGCAACAATTTCAGCAGATAAGATGAATGTCGTTTATAGAGGCGTATCCAATCCTATGACTATTTCCTTTGCAGGTATTCCGGATAATGCTGTTAATGCTTCTGCTCCAGGTTTATCAAAGGTAGGCAACGGTAAATACGTTATGAATCCTGGTGGTGGTAATGAAGTTATAGTCAGCGTATCAGGAAAAATGTCTGACGGAAAAGTGGCTACTGATAAAAAAGTTTTCAGAATCAAAGGTATTCCGGGGCCAGCTGGAACTATTAGGGGAGAAATGGGAGTGGTCAAAGGTCCTAAATCAAACTTAGAGATAGCTACAATCGGAGCTAAATTAGTTGATTTTGATTTTGAAGTTGGTTTAAATGTAGTTGGTTTTAATTTAAAAGTTACCGGACAGCCGACAGTAGTTGTATCAGGAAACAGATTAAATGCACAATGTAAGGCCGTATTATCAAAAGCAGGAAGAGGTGATCAAGTGACCATTTCTGAGATTAAAACCAAACTTGTTGGTGCAGGAAGCTACTTATTGCCAAGAACAGCTCCAGTAATTTTTGAAATACAATAATTAGTACGTTTTTATATAAACCTACTTCAATATCTTATAATGATACTATGATGAATGTAAGAAATTTTTTAATCGCTATAGTCTGTTCCACAGGAAGTCTTGCTTCGGTTGCACAATCTAATTTGCTTAATGCAAAAACTCCTGACGAAATAGGTCTAAAATCTGATGCACAATTAATTTCAGATAACGATAGGCCTTTGTCCTATGGATATGTGCATGATAGAGATGTTTTAATGGGAAAAACAACCTGGGAAATAATCGATTTAAACGAAAAGATTAATTTTTCATTGTATTTTCCTGTAGATACTGCAAATATTGGTTCGGATAGACGTTCGTTATACGATGTGCTGACTAAAGCCATAAAAAGTGGTGAATTAACAGAAGTGTATACAGATAGTTATTTTAACACTAAAAAATCATTTAAAGACATCCAAGCTTCATTAACTCGAATAGATACTACAGACGCCGGTAGAGAACAAATAAATGCAGGGAATCAAATATCAGAAGAGTATATTCTGAGACAGGATCTTTCTGCTCAGGACGTAACACAGTATAAAATTAAGGGGTATTGGTATTTTGATAAAAGGCAGAGTGAATTAAAGTATCGTTTATTGGGTATTTGTCCAGTGACTCCGGATGTTTATACGATGAATAGTGATCAAAAAGATTATATTGAGTTGTTTTGGGTGTTTTTTCCAGCAGCAAGAGATGTGTTGCATGATGCTAAAGCATTCAATGATAAAAACTCAGCGATGCCGATTTCATTTGATCAAATCTTAAATTCAAGACGTTTTAATAGTTTTATTTACAAAGAAGAAAATGTTTATGGAGACAGATCCATTGAAGAGTATATGAAAGATAATGCCCAGAATCAGTTGTTAGAATCCGATCGAGTGAAAGAGAAAATTCGCAATTTCGAATCTGATATGTGGAATTATTAATTTCAGTTTTTTTTACTATAAACGCAAAACTCTTACTGTGATGGTAAGAGTTTTGCGTTTTAATGTATTTACTTTGTCTTTAGTTTAAATTATATTTCTTCAAATGATTGATTATTTAATAATTGGTTCAGGTT
This sequence comes from Flavobacterium sp. LS1R10, assembly GCF_003968825.1. Lineage (NCBI taxonomy): Bacteria > Pseudomonadati > Bacteroidota > Flavobacteriia > Flavobacteriales > Flavobacteriaceae > Flavobacterium > Flavobacterium sp. LS1R10. The sequence goes on from NZ_RYDH01000005.1 coordinate 141,458, forward strand.
TAGCGGGTATTTCATTTGCAGAGGTTGCGCTGCGAAATGATAAAAGTATTTTAGTACTGGATAATAATTCTCAAAATTCTTCAAGAATCGCCGGGGGGTTGTATAACCCTGTTATTTTAAAACGATTCAGTGAGGTTTGGCAGGCACAAGAGCAATTAGTCTTGATGAATGAATTTTATGCGCTGTTGGAAAAAAAATTAGAATGTACCGTAGATTTTAAGAGACCTATTTTGAGAAAATTTTTCTCCGTCGAAGAACAGAATAATTGGTTTATAGCTTCGGATAAAATAAAGTTAGCGCCATTTTTATCCACAAAATTGATTTTTGAGAAATTTTCTGGAATTGATTCTCCCTTTGGATACGGAGAAGTTTTGCAGACGGGTTATGTTGATACCGCATTGTTGTTGCGTAAATACAGAGACTATCTTATCCATAATAAGATGTTTCAGGAGGAGTCTTTTGATTATGAGGCGCTTCAGGTTGACTCAAATGGTATTCGGTACAAAGACATTCAAGCGAAACATATTGTTTTTGCCGAAGGCTTTGGAATGCATGGAAATCCTTATTTTAATCATTTGCCATTAGACGGTACAAAAGGGGAGCTTTTTGTCATTAGAGCACCTAATTTGCGTTTAGATGTGATCGTCAATACAAGTGTCTTTATTTTGCCTCTTGGAAATGATTTGTTCAAGGTAGGAGCCACTTACAATTGGAAAGATAAAACAGATTTACCTACTCCAGAAGGAAAAACGGAATTAGTGGAAAGAATAAAAGAGATTATTACTTGTGATTTTGAAATTGTGGCTCATTTTGCCGGAGTTCGCCCCACGGTAAAAGATAGAAGACCACTCGTAGGAACACATCAAAATTATAATTCAGTACATATTTTGAATGGTTTGGGCACACGAGGAGTTATGTTAGGTCCTGCAATGGCAAAAGCTTTATTTGACACTATTGAAAATAAAATTCCTTTAGACACTGTAATTGACATCAATCGATTTGTATCTAAAGGAAAAAAATAGTGTTATTTTTTATTTAATTTGTGATCATACGAAACAAACATGTTGATGTAAATATTCCTTGCCCATCGCAAAACAAAAGGGAATAAAATAACCAGTGATACTATTATTGCAAGGAATGCAACTTTTAGACTGGATTCGAAGAGAACAAAAGAGATGACAAAAGCAGCAATTCCTATTGCTACATTTAATCCGTAACTAACGTACATAGCGCCATAAAAAAAAGAAGGTTCAATTTGATATCTTAAACCACAATGACTGCAATTTTCGTGCATTTTCAATATTTTGTTTAGATGTAACGGATTTTTATCTAAATACATACTCTCATTCTGACATTTAGGACAAGTTCCTGTTAAAATGCTATATAATTTGGATCCTTTTTTTAACATTTGCAAAAAATTTAATTTTTCCTTTTTTGGAGTTACAAATTTACGCATTCAAAAAGGAATAAAATCACAATACATGCTTAATATACACAATTTATCCGTTTCATTTGGTGGTTCCTATTTGTTTGAAGAAGTTACCTTTCGATTGGGTGCCGGAGACCGCGTGGGTCTTGTAGGAAAGAACGGAGCGGGGAAATCGACCATGCTTAAAATGTTAGCAAAAGATTTTGCTCCAGATTCAGGTGTTATTTCTCAAGAGAAAGACCTTCGTATGGGATTCTTGCGTCAGGATATTGACTTTGAACAAGGAAGAACGGTTCTGGAAGAAGCATATGAAGCGTTTACAGAGATTAAAATTGTAGAGAAAAAGCTCGAAGAAATCAATCACTTATTGGTTACCAGAACGGATTATGAAAGTGATGAATACAGTCAAATCATTGAAGACTTATCGGATTACACCCATCGTTTTGAATTATTGGGCGGTTATAATTATGTGGGGGACACGGAGAAAATTTTACTTGGTTTAGGATTTAAAAGAGATGTTTTTGATAATCAAACCGAAACTTTTTCCGGTGGATGGAGAATGCGTATCGAATTAGCCAAGTTATTATTGCAGGCCAATGATGTTTTGCTGCTGGATGAGCCCACGAATCACTTGGATATTGAGAGTATCATTTGGCTGGAAAGTTTTCTTCGCAATTATCCCGGTGTGGTGGTAATTGTTTCGCACGATAAAATGTTTTTAGATAATGTGACAAACAGAACAATCGAAATTTCCCTTGGTAAAGCCTATGATTTCAATAAACCATATTCTCAATATTTAGAATTGCGTCATGAGATTCGTGAAAAACAATTGGCTACGCAAAAAAATCAAGCAAAAAAAATAGAAGAAACAGAGAAATTAATCGAAAAATTTCGTGCCAAAGCCTCTAAAGCCTCCATGGCACAATCGATGATTAAAAAACTTGACAAAATAGAACGTATTGAAGTAGATGAAGATGACAATTCCGTTATGAATATTACTTTTCCAGTTTCGAAAGAACCGGGACGAGTAGTTATAGAAGCTGAAAATGTGACCAAAAGCTACGGGGACAAAACGATTTTGAAAGATATCAATCTATTAGTAGAGCGTGGAAGTAAAATAGCATTCGTAGGACAAAACGGGCAAGGAAAATCAACTTTTATTAAGGCTATTGTTGACGAATTCGAGTATAAAGGAAATATCAAGTTAGGACATAATGTACAATTGGGGTATTTTGCACAAAATCAGGCTGAATATCTGGATGGCGAAATCACTTTGTTGCAAACGATGGAAGATGCGGCGGCAGATACGAACCGAATGAAAGTACGCGATATGCTGGGTTCTTTCTTGTTTCGTGGTGACGATGTAGATAAAAAGGTAAAAGTCCTTTCCGGAGGCGAAAGAAACCGTTTGGCGTTGTGTAAATTATTGTTGCAACCTATTAATGTTTTATTGATGGATGAGCCTACTAATCACTTGGACATCAAATCGAAGAATGTGTTAAAAGCCGCTCTTCAAAAATTTGGCGGTACTTTATTACTGGTTTCTCACGATAGGGATTTCTTGCAGGGCATGTCAAATTTAGTATATGAATTTAAAGACCAAAAAATAAAAGAATATTTAGGGGATATCAACTATTTTTTAGAACAACGCAATATGGAAAACATGCGTGAAGTAGAAAAAAAAGAGGCTCAGAAAGTAGCATCACCTAAAGAAAGCAATAAAGCATCATACGAAGATCAGAAAAAAGGAAAAGCATTACAAAACAAGTTAAGCAAGATCGAAAGCCAAATCAAGCAATTAGAAAAAGACATTCAGCAAGATGATAAAATGCTGGCTTCTAATTATGATAAACATATTGAGGATGCTAAGTTTTTTATGGCGTACAATAAGAAAAAGGCTGAGTTAGACAAATTTCTTTTAGATTGGGAAGCTGTTCAGGAAGAAATTGATACTGTGTAAAAAAGAAGAGTTCCGGTTTTGGAGCTCTTTTTTTATTTAATAATCCCAATAGATTTTGAATGTGCAATAGCTTCACTACTGTTTTTGAAATAACAAATAGAAACTTTTAAGGTTTCTAAATTTTCCATAATTGTAATTATTTTTTCTTTTTTAGAAGTCCCAGTTTGTCGGATATAAACTGCTTTTACGGTAACTGGGAAAATTTTACAAATAGCTTCGTATAAATAGGGGTCATGTTGTGAATCATCCCCTAGAAGTACATACTCTAAATTGGGATAAAACTCTAGAATGTGTTTTATTTTGTCAAACTTGTGGTTGTGATCCCCACTTCCGGTGATGAAAAAATCAGCCAGGCTCGTCTTGATGTCTTTCAGTAATAAAACGGCTTTTGGAAGTTTATGAATTTCAGTGAATTGTATGACAAAACGATACAAATTCCATTCACTGCTGGAAACATAAAAGAACGCATTTAACTCGTGTTTGTTTGTTCTTCCTGCCGAACTCAAGGCTTGATAATGGGTAACTACATCATCAAAAGTTTTTCTTTTATATATGTTTTTAAACAATAAAACATATAATTTTTTTAAAGGATTCAGCGTGTGAGAAACTAAAAAAGTATCATCAATGTCAGAGATGATTCCCAGATTTCCTTTGTGTGGACGAATATAACTGTCTTTGGCTGTAATGGTTTCGTTATTATGAGTAATACTCACTTTATAATCAATCCAGCCATACTTAGAATCCTGATCTAGTGGCACGCAAAACTTAAAATAACCATCATTTAGTGTTCTGGTATGGATTTTGGAATTGTTTTGTTCTAAATACACATCAGCATTTGCTTGTGTCTTTATTTGAAACATTTTGATTACTGAAGTAGCATTTTTAAAGTTCTTTTTTTGAAAATTATATTCTTTAACTGTTGTTGGTTTGAACACATGCCCCATGACAATTAATTCTTGCTCATTAGCGTAGCCACGATATAATTTTAAAATTGGTTTCATTTATTGTAGTACTTTTGATTGGAGATGAATTTAATTAATTTTAATTAATAAAAGAAGATAAAGTTTGAGAAATAACATTATTGTTGTTGTTAATCCTATTTCCGGTGACATTGATAAATCTGAATTTATTGATGCTGTGGCACTTTTTGCTGAAAAAGAAAATTTTAATCCGGTAATTTATAATACCTCGGGAGTAAATGATATTGATAAAATAAAGGTGCTGTATCAAACCTACAAACCACAACGAATTATTATTACAGGGGGTGACGGAACCATAAAAATGGTAGCCGAAGCAATGGAAAATCAAGATGTAATTTTAGGAATTTTACCCGCCGGATCAGCTAATGGATTGGCAGTAGACTTGAATTTACCTGCCACACTGGAGGAAAACTTAGAAATTGCTTTTCACAATGAGTACATGATGATTGATATGATTTCTATTAATGGAAAAAAAAGTGTTCACCTAAGTGATATTGGACTTAATGCAGAATTGATTAAGAACTATGAAAAAAGTACGATTCGGGGAAAACTGGGGTATGCTTTGCAAGCGGTGTCTACTCTGATTGATTTAGATGAGCCTTTTTTTGCCACAATAACAGGTGATTTTCCCACTATTGAATGTGTAGCGAGAATGATTGTTATTGCCAATTCAAAAAAATATGGAACAGGAGTTTCTATTAATCCTAACGGACTAATGGACGATGGGAAATTTGAATTAGTGATCTTGAAAAATTTAGATTTAGTAGTGCTTGGGAAAATTATTACCGGAAATATAACAACAGATGATGCAGAAGATATAGAAATAATATCAGTAAAAAATGCTTTAATCACGACTAGTGTGCCGGTTAGCTTTCAAGTTGACGGTGAATATTGTGGATCCGAAACTAAGCTAAATGTCGAAATTTTACCCAAACACATGAAAGTTGCCGTACCATATACTGATCCAGATTATGGATTTATTTGAACGGATTGCGTTCTTGCCATTTGATTTTAGGTTCTAAATATTTGAATATCTTTGGCATAAAATGATTGGCAACCCTATTGCTGTGGCCTATTAATCCATACATTTTTATGGGCTTAGCGCCAACAGAACTTTTGATTTCCAAAGCAGTTCTTGCAAAGATAATTTCCTGAAAGCCTTTATTAATTGAATAGGCAATCATGTCATATAACATATTCAGGTACAGCATTTTCTCGCGCTGAACACTTTCATCATATCCCAGAAAGTAGGTATCCATTATGGAACCGTTTTTAATCAAAGTATTGAAACCTATTAGTCTGTCCTTTGAAAAATAACCATAAAAAAGAAATTTGTCTTTGAAAATTTCTTTAAAAATCCTAAAATGATTTTTTGGAAGAAAAAAAGTATTAAAGGGAGCATTTTTAGCCACATGAAGGTACAAATCATAAATCGTTTCTTCCAAGGCAATGATGTCTTCCAAGTGTAATTTTCTTTTTTCAATCTGATCTGCCTTCTTTCTTGCTCTTTTATATTGATCCCGGTATTTTTTTGAAAGAGAGTCAATATAATTTTGTTCTGTTTTCCAGGCTTCATTAATGGTGAAAACCATATTAGGCTGTGTCGAAAACGGATATTCATTTTTGAATTCCGGAATACGGAAGGTTTTGATTTCCTCGCAATTGAAATCTTTGTAGGTGGTAATGTGAATTTTTTTGCCTTTGGATTTAAAGCGTTGTTTTAATTCAGTTACAGCAGTATTCAATACTTGTAAAGCTCTCTTTTTATCAATGGTGTCTAACAAAGCAAAAGAATTTTGTCCGGTTAACATATTGTTGCCAATAACCAGTACATGAGATCCAAAGTTCCTGAAAACAAAATTTCGTACCGCTGTCTTGATACACTTATCGCGTTCTCCAAAAGATTCCAGTTTGTTTAAATCCAGAAATTGGGAAAGCGCAATCCCTACTAAAGTGTCATTTTCAAAGAGTCCAATATAATGACAAATCATGTTCTCAGGGGATGATCTTTCTAAAACATCCAGATATTTTTTGGATAAAAAAACAGTCGAAATCGCCATGTCATCCCAGTTTGAATGGAGCTGCGCAGTAGTAGTATAAATTTTAAAGGAGTATGCTGAATTCAAATTAAAAAGAAATATTTTTCGCCAAAATTAGTTAATAAAGTTAAATTATTTTTCAATATATCAAAATTTACTAACTTTATATTCCTGAAATTTGGATCTTCATAATTGTTTTAATCTGAATATTGTTTTACATCAGCAAGTTACAGGCAGATCAACCCATAAATAAATAAAAGTATGAAAAGGTACACCGAACAATCCATTCAATCAGAGTTGAAAAAATTGAAAGACTGGCAGTATATTAATAATGGAATTGAGAAAAAGTTTATGTTCCTGGATTTTACTCAAGCCTTAGGTTTTATAGTTCAAGTAGGAATAAAAGCGGAGAAAAAAAATCATCATCCGGAATTATTCAACGTGTATAATAAAGTAACCATTCGACTGACTACTCATGATGCAGATGGTGTAACGGATAAGGATCTTGATTTGGCAAAAGCCATCGAAGAGCTTTAGGGAATGTAGTTTTATTGTTGTTGTTGTTGTTGTTGTTGTTGTTGTTGTTGTTGTTGTTGAATTTTGGGGCAAATTACTACTCTCATATTTGTGAAATATCCATCCAAAATATACTGCCAGTCAGGTGTTTTGTAATTTATTTTGTCCTGATGAAGCTAAATTTAATTAGAATTGTTCTAAGAAAAAGGAAGTTCAATCATTGACAGAGTAGTTATAGAACGCACTCTAAAAAATATTTTGCTGTAAGAGATATCTCTATTTAAAATTATAAAACATGTATTTCATCGGTTTTATTTGCTGATTAACTAGAAACCATCTATTTTAGGGATGTAAAAGACTAAATTTAAAGGGATGAAAAGTGTAACTACTCTGTTTTTAATCATTTTTTTTTCATGTTCAATGTTGGCCGATGTATCTGATCAGGAGAAAGATGCCTTAGTGAAACTGTACCAGTCCACTAGTGGAAGTCAGTGGCATGTCAAGTGGGATTTATCATCACCTGTTACCACTTGGTATGGCATAAAAGTACAAGACGAAAAAGTGATTGCAGTACATCTAGCTGATAATAATTTAGTGGGTGAAATTCCAGCTGAAATTGTTAATCTCGTAGGTCTTCAAGAGTTGGATTTACACAAGAACCAAATATCAGGTTCGATTCCTTTTTTTATTGGAAAATTAAAAGAAATGAAAGTATTGAACCTTTCTTTTAATAAGTTGTCAGGAACAATTCCTTCCTCTATTTGTGAAATGAGTAATTTGAAAGACTTAGAGTTGTATATGAATGCGCTTTCAGGGGAATTGCCCATGCAAATAGGATCCTTGAAACAGTTAGAAATACTATCATTATTTAACAACGAAATTATAGGGGAAATTCCAAATTCTTTATATGATTTAAAAACGTTAAAAATATTGCTCTTAAATAGTAATAAACTTTCGGGAGTATTAAGTAGTGAAGTGGTAAACATGACAGCACTTGAAAATCTTAGTTTATTTGACAACAAAATGAACGGTCAAGTGCCAATAGAATTAGAAAAATTAGAAAATCTTAAAGAAATGAATATTTCATACAATAGATTTAATGGAGTAGTGTCTAAAGATTTAGCAGTTTTAGATGTGTTAAATATGACAATGTTGAATGACAAAGGCGTTGCAGTGCTATTAGAAGTTACGACCAATAGAAACTCAGCTATTGTTTCGGAGGATTAATTTTAAATAAAATAACCGCTTAGTATCTTTTAATAAATTGAATTTAGTTGATTTTGGATAGGTTGATTTTAGTAAACGTAGTTGGTAAAAAACCTGTGTGACTTATCACGCAGGTTTTTTTTAGTTTTAAAATGCTTTACGGATTCGTGTATTAGTTGTCTGTTTTGATCTATTCCTTTTAAATATTTGGGAAGTTTTTTGGATCTCTATTGTTTGAATTTCTTAGTTGTTTTTGGTTATTCTAATGAAAAAACAAATCGGTCAACACCTTTCTTGATGTTTCCATTTCAAAATGAGTTCTCCATTAGTTAGCTTAGACTTATTTCTTTAGTGGATAGGTTTCTTACTCCATGAGGTTCTGTTTTGAAGTTCAAAAAGTAGCATTCCGAAAAATAAATTAAAAACTAAAAAAAGCATATTCTTAAGACAAAAGCCAGTCTGTATTTTCAAATGACCTTTTTTAATTTTCCCCGTGTGTCTTTATCTAACAATTACCTGGCGCTCTTTATCCAGTAATTGTTCCTCGCCTTGTTCTAGTGATTTAAATAAGGAGTTCTCTAAATGCAAATTGACATTTACTTCATACCATCGACCAAGGAATAAAATCTCTTTATAATAGAGCCTTTCGTGCAAGGTCTGATTGCTGTCAATAGAGGAACTTTCCTTGTAGGGCTTGCCATATTTGAGTTAATCTCAGTGTTTGTAGGGGTTGAGGAAGGGTTTAAAAATGAAAAAACCCATCAAAATGTTGATGGGTTTCTCTCAGTAGCGGGAACTGGACTCGAACCAGTGACCTTCGGGTTATGAGCCCGACGAGCTGCCTACTGCTCTATCCCGCGATGTGCGTTTGTAATCTCAATACGATTAACTTAGTAGCGGGAACAGGACTCGAACCTGTGACCTTCGGGTTATGAGCCCGACGAGCTGCCTACTGCTCTATCCCGCGTTGTTTCGAGTGCAAATGTACAACCAAATTTAATAAATTCAAACATAAATTTTAAAAAATGTTTTATTTCGTCTATTGACTTGATATGTCTACCTTTGCACAATAAATTATATTAGAAATGTCACATAAAGCAGGTTTTGTAAACATCATAGGAAATCCAAATGTTGGGAAATCAACATTAATGAATGCCTTTGTTGGAGAACGATTGTCCATAATTACTTCAAAAGCACAAACAACACGCCATAGAATTCTTGGAATTGTAAACGGGGAAGATTTTCAATTGATCTTGTCAGATACGCCAGGAATTATAAAGCCTGCCTATGAAATGCAGGCATCTATGATGAATTTTGTGAAGTCTGCTTTTGAAGATGCTGATATCTTGATTTATATGGTCGAAATTGGAGAGCAGGATTTGAAAGATGAAGCTTTCTTTAATAAAATTATTCACGCCACAATCCCGGTTCTGCTTTTATTGAATAAAATTGATACTTCAAACCAAGTGCAGCTAGAAGAGCAAGTTGCTTTTTGGGCAGCGAAAGTTCCAAACGCAGAAATTTTTCCAATATCTGCTTTGCAGAATTTTAATGTGCCGGAAGTTTTTGGACGTATCATTGAGTTATTACCGGAATCACCGGCGTATTACCCGAAAGATCAATTGACAGACAAACCAGAACGTTTCTTTGTGAATGAAACCATCCGGGAGAAAATATTATTGAATTATAGTAAAGAAATTCCATACGCTGTAGAAATTGTTACCGAAGAGTTTTTTGAGGATGAAAACATCATCAGAATCCGTTCTTTGATTATGGTGGAGCGCGAAACCCAAAAAGGAATCATCATCGGACATAAAGGAGCTGCTTTGAAGAAAGTTGGAATGGAAGCTCGTGCCGACTTGGAGAAGTTTTTCGGAAAACAAATCCATATTGAATTGTACGTAAAAGTCAACAAAAACTGGCGTAGCAACGTTAATATGTTGAAACGATTTGGGTATAATCAATAAGTTCAGTGTTCAGTTTATTAGCGCTCAGCTCTAAAAACTTTCCGATAAATAATATTAGAATTCGAAATGCCCTAGCCCAGATGGGAACGGCATCCTTTTATGTTTTTCTTTAAAACATAAAAGATAGAGTGGACAGCTGGAAATAGCTCCTAAAAAGGCATTGAAATTTAGTTTGAAGGCGTGCAGTTAGTGTGCTTTTTTGCTGAATACTCAAAACTGGTCACTACAAACTAAAAAAAGCATACCTTTGCAAAATATTTGAAAATAGGATTATGAATAACATTGTTGCGATAGTAGGAAGACCTAATGTAGGGAAATCAACCCTTTTTAATAGGCTGATACAAAGAAGAGAAGCTATTGTAGATTCTGTTTCGGGAGTGACCCGTGACAGAAACTACGGAAAAAGCGAATGGAACGGAAAAGAGTTTTCTGTAATTGATACCGGCGGATACGTGCGTGGTTCTGATGATGTTTTTGAAGGAGAAATCCGTAAACAAGTCGAACTTGCAATAGATGAGGCTGATGTTATCATTTTTGTGGTAGATGTAGAGGAAGGAATTACTCCAATGGATGATGCCGTTGCACGATTGTTGCGTAAGGTGACAAAACCAGTTTTACTGGCTGTAAACAAGGTAGATAATTCCATGCGTGAGAAAGATGCGATTGAGTTTTACAACCTTGGTTTAGGAGAATATTATACGTTTGCCAGTATTTCAGGAAGTGGAACTGGTGATTTATTAGATGCATTAATTGATGCTTTTCCTATAAAACCAGAGCCAACTCAGGAAGAAGTTGTATTGCCTCGTTTTGCAGTGGTTGGACGTCCTAATGCTGGAAAATCAAGCTTTATCAATGCTTTAATTGGTAAAGACAGGTATATTGTTACAGATATTGCGGGAACAACTCGGGATGCAATTGATACAAAATTTGACCGTTTTGGTTTCGAATTTAACTTAGTGGATACTGCGGGTATTCGTCGTAAAGCGAAAGTGAAGGAAGATTTAGAGTTTTACTCAGTAATGCGTTCGGTTCGTGCGATTGAGCATGCGGATATTTGCATTTTGATTATTGATGCCACGCGTGGATTTGAAGGTCAGGATCAAAGTATATTCTGGTTGGCTGAGAAAAACCGTAAAGGAGTTGTAATATTAGTAAACAAATGGGATTTAGTCGAAAAAGAAACGATGTCAACTCGGGATTATGAAGCTAAAATCAGAGAAGAATTGATGCCATTTACGGATGTGCCTATTCTTTTTGTTTCGGCTTTGACCAAACAGCGTTTGTTAAAAGCATTAGAAGCAACCGTCAAAGTATTTGAAAACAGAAAACAGCATATTGCAACTTCAAAATTCAACGAATTTATGTTGAAAGTGATTGAAGCCTACCCGCCACCGGCAACAAAAGGGAAGTATGTAAAAATTAAATACTGCATGCAGTTGCCAACACCTACACCACAATTTGTGTTTTTTGCTAATATGCCACAATATGTAAAAGAACCATACAAACGTTATCTGGAGAATAAAATTAGAGAAAACTGGGACTTTTCAGGCGTTCCAATCGATATTTATATTAGAGAGAAATAAAAAAAATCCCGATTTTATCGGGATTTTTTTTGCATAAAATGGATTTGAGCAATTAACGTTTTTCTTCTTCAAAAGTTTCCGTAGGATGGTCACTGTACCAATATTTGAATGTTTTTATAGTTTTAATCGTCAGCTAGAACGGTGTAAACCATAAATAGGATTAATGGTATACTTACGCAATGTCGGATCATTAAAATTGGCAAAGGAATAGTGGTCTGACATAAACCGGCAAATACAAAAACGTAAATGGTGGTAAACCACACGAGTTTAATTGCGAAATTTTTCATGGCTATATCTTTTAATTAAAGACACATCTTAAATTCTAAATATTTAGTTAATATACTTATAATCAGTACTTAAAATATGATTATTTAGTATTTTTAGTGAAAATATATACGTACTAATAGTTCTTTCGGTTCTTTTTTTGGAGTCTTATTTTATGCAATATACTGAATCGGATAATATTTCTATTGAAATAATCAATTCCGTTGGATCGCTGCTGAAAACTGTTTAAATAGCCCAATTCTAAAGCAATATTCGGATTAAAACCATATTGCAGAGCGATGTAAATTCGGTTTTGGTCAAACGTATTTTTGATGATTTTTTTTCCAAAATTAACCATTACTTCATCAGATAATATTGCTTTGACAAAGTGTTTTTCTTTTTTCCAAAAGGTATAATCCCCTTGAAGTCTATATCTGAACCTCCATGAAAACGAGGTTCCCGGCGATAAAGCAGTCTTGCTAGCGTTATGAATAAAACGTTCTTCTAATTGAAAACGTTGATGGAAAGTTACTTTACCTATGATTTTTTTCCATGTAATGTCCTGTTGCCCTCTATATTCCGGGATTTCAAAATCAAAATTAATTTCAGGAACCTGCGTGTCAACAGAGAAATAAGCAAAACCGACTCCAGTTTCCAGATGATCATTAATTTTATAACGTCCTTGAACACGAATAACATATAAATTTTCAGCAATAGGCTTTACAAAAAGACGATTGTCAAATTCAGAATGCAGAGACCACTTCTCGTTTAACGATAATTGGTTGTAATAGCGTGTCCAAAGAATACTTTGATGATCCACTATTTTGCTGCTTTGTCCTTGGCAGCCCAGTGACACAAATAAAAACAAGATAATTCTAATGGTTTTCACTAAATTTTATTTCAATTAAGGCAAATTTAAACAAAGTCTAGTATTTCTATAGGAGATATTTTATTTTATTTTATGAAATATTTTAAAACTGGTATGCATTCAAAATAAGGTACTAACAATCTGGTTATAATTAAGTGCGTTAATGTTTTTGTAAGTAATTCATCAATACTTTTTTACTTCGTTATAGTGCAGGTAAAACTTATGAAAACTTGGGTGTAGAACCTAGTGGTTTTATGTCATTTGTACTCATTGAGGCCAAGTATATAGCTATTTAACACTGTTGCATTAGATATGGATAGCATTTTGTAGTCTTCAAAACAGTATAAATCAGTTTGTTTTTAAAAGAAATAAAACTGATAGGTAAGTTTAGCCTTTAGTTTTAATCGCTAGAATTTTGAATAGCCTAAAATTGCCTTTTATAAACGTGTACAAATATGTTTTTGGCATTGCTGAAAAATATTTTTTTCTTTTATTTTAGTGTAATAAATTGCTATTTACCTGATTTTTTACGTTTAAATATAAATTATTAGTTTTTTATTTCAAATTATACGCTAAAATTTATTAAATCAAATTTCATAATTTACATTCGTTTTAGATTTGAATTAAGTAATTAAAAATCTGCTAATTATGAGAAACCTTTACTCTGTTTTTTTGTTTTGTTATTTTTTAACACTGAGCACCATAGGTCATGGTCAAGATAAAAAAGATATTATAAAAAACTATCTGCTTGTGAATTTTGCAAGTTTAAATTTATCTGCTACAGATGCCAATCAATTTACCATAACCAGTTATGGGACGCTTAAAAACCCGGATTATTTAATTGCGTATCTGCAACAAGAGGTAGGAGGGGTTAAAATTGCAAATACAGCAGCCACAGTGCTTTTAAAAAACAATGTGGTTACTAGTTTTAAGCATACTTTTGTGAAAAATATATACGGAAACATCAGTAGTAGCAATGCTAGTTTGACCGCAGCTCAGTCCGCACGAAAGGCGATCAGTGAGTTAGGATTGAGCAATACTGCCGGAGTTAGTGTAGTGAATTATGCTACTAAATCAGATCTTAAGCCTTCGGAGCTAGAGACAAGCAATTTTGAAGCTCCATTAAATTATTTTAAGAATTCTACCGGTACTTTCGTATTGTCCTATGAGATTATTGTTAAAGATCCAGCCTCGCATTGGTGGCAAACAAAGATCAATGCTTCTAATGGGACACTTTTAGAGAAATCCGATTTAATGATCAGTTGTAATTTTGATATACCTGTTGTAACTGATGAGAAACCTGTGAATCAAAGGAGTCACAAGAATCACAGCCATAGCTATGAAAAAGACAATCTTTTTTTTAATTTTAAAAAAGATAGTAAAAATGTTATTGTACTCGATTCGAAATCTAATGTAGCACTTTCTGCTACGGATGGATCTAAATACAATGCTTTTCCTTTGGGTGTTGAGACTCCCAATCATGGCAGCAGGACTATGATTAATAATCCAGCACGTATCGGTACACAAAAAGCAGGAAGTGCTGTCCCTTCACCGGAAGGCTGGCATGAATTTGGTGGAAAAATAGAATCCAAGACGCTTGGTAATAATGTCCAGTCCTATGAAGATGGAGGCAATATTAACGGGCCAGCGACCGAAGATTCTTTTGCTGCGCCCAGCAGTATAGGTACGCTGAGTTTTGACTACCCTTTAGATTTAGGCAAGGCTCCGATAGCCTATCAAAAAGTTGCAATTGTCAATTTATTTGTTTGGAACAACTACATGCATGATGTTTCCTATGCCTATGGTTTTGACGAAACGAATGGGAATTTCCAGGAGGGTGACTACGATCGTTTTGCTGGACCTACCAGCGCAACCATTAATGATTGGGATGGAGATGAAGTACAGGCCGAAGCTCAGGATGGTAGTGGACTTAATAATGCTAATTTTGGTACTTTGATTGATGGATTTGAGCCAACAATGCAAATGTTTTTATGGGGCGCATCTCCTTTTGGAGAGTTTCTTGATGTCATTCCTCCAAGTGCAACTGAACTTCGGAAATCATATGCATCCGTGCGCTTTCCATTTGTAGCTATTCCTAGAGAAGGGGATCCTTCTCTTGACAGCAGATTAGTTCTTGTAGAAGATGACGGGACTCCATGGGTTTCAACTAACTCCACTCCCCCCGGTACACCAGCACAGAGTCCTGATCCTAGGGATGGATGTACAGCTTATACAGCTGCTGGTGCGGTTGCAGTTAAAGGTAAAATTGCTGTTATCATCCGTGGTAATTGTCCATTTGTTGATAAAATTACAATAGCGCAGGACAATGGTGCTATTGGTGTCATAATCATTAACAACGCTCCAAACGCTGGTCCAGTAAATGGAGGCGGTGTACCATACAAAACGATTACAATCCCCACAGTAGGTTTGTCTTTTGAGGACGGAAAGATATTACTAGACAAAATGGCAACAGAACCTGTTTTCGGCCGGTTAGTTGACAGAGGTCCTCTTGCTAATTTGATCAATAGAGATGGTGATTTGGATCAAGGAATAATTGCTCATGAATATGGGCATGGAATATCAACACGGTTAGTTGGAGGTCGAAATCGTTTTGATTGTTTATTGAGTCAAGCTTATGAAGAGCAAATGGGAGAAGGTTGGTCTGACTTTTTTGGACTTATAATGACCCAAAAAATAAACGATACCCCCGAACAAAAAAGAGGGATTGGAACCTATGTACAGTTTCAGGGTATCGAAGGGCCTGGTATACGTCCTTCTCCATATTCTACTGATATGTCAATCAATGATTATACTTATGCTGATATTGCGAATCCTGCAATAAGCGTACCTCATGGTGTAGGATTTGTTTGGTCAACTATGATTTGGGATATGTATTGGGCTTTTATCGGTAAGTATGGTTTTGATCCGGATATTTATTATGGTACAGGTGGAAATAATATGGCTATCCAATTAGTAATGGATGGTTTAAAATTAATTACATGTGGTAATGTTGGATTTGTAGAGGGAAGAAATTCAATTATACAGGCTGATGCTGTGCTCTATGGTGGTGCAAATGAATGCTTGATACGTGCGGTATTTGCCCGACGAGGGGTTGGGGCTTTAGCGCAACAAGGAACCTCAGAAAGAAGGAATGATCAGGTGGAAGATTTTACTGTTAACGTTCCTTTAATAGGGGTTTGTGGTAATTTAACCCTTTTGGACAACACAGAAATTTTATTCAGCATTTATCCTAATCCAATGAGTTCTGAGCTGTTTATCAGATCAAATAAAAATGCGGGGAAGGCTGTAGTCTCTATATTTGATATGAACGGAAGACAATTAATAGAGTCTAAAATGGACTTAGGTTTCCAATCTAGGGTAGACACGGGTAATCTGGTTCAAGGGGTTTATATTGTCACTATAAAATTAGAAGATGGTACAAGCTACAGTCAGAAGTTAATTAAAAAATAAGAACCTTCAATGGTTTTTTCAATGAGCCTATGTATATTGAACTGCCCTCAAAAAGTTAGTCGCTTTTTTGGGGCAGTTTTTTTGTATAACAAATGCCGCACAAAAAAAACAGAGTATATGCTGCTTTAGAGGACAAAATAGTTCAACATTAAAGGTTTAAAAATGTAAAAGAATTAATACGGTTCGTTTTATTTGCATATCTAGCACAATCAAAACTCAGTTTTACTGGTGCTGTTATGCTTGTTTATATTTAGTGCTACTATAACGAATAACGAAGTGTAATACCATACGTTCTTTGATCGCCTAATACCCCTGCATATTGTCCTGAATTTCCACCCGCCGGTAATAGTTGTTCGTAGTACTCTTTGTCTAAAAGGTTACGTCCCCAGAATTGTACCGACAAACCATCTGTTGCCCGGAAACCTACACGAGCATTAAATAAGGCATAACCCTGAACGACTAAATATTTTGAAGCTGATGGACTAGAAGAGAATTCAGAACGGGCATAAGAATCGATTCCAAAGAATATTTTTCCTGTATTTCCAAAAAATTTGGCATTATCTGAAAGTTCACCTCCTAAAGATCCTGCCCATTTTGAAGCACCAGGTAAAGCAGTTCCGGAAACATCTTTAAAGGATACTGCTGCTCCTGTTTGTTCTAACGGAAGGGGTGCATTTATAAATTTGACATATTTACCGTCTGTATAGGTCGCTGCTCCATTGATGGTTAAATGTTTGTTGATTACAAAACTGGCGTCTAATTCTACCCCTTTTACCTCTACTTTATCTGCATTGGCAAGATAGCCACGGTTTATACCTAATTCAGCGGCCTGTACATTGGTTTGAAAATCTTTGATATCGGTATTAAAGAAGGTAAAATTGAATATTGAGTTTTTAAACGGTGCTGTTTTTACTCCAATTTCATAATGATTTACTTCTTCCGGTTTAATTACTGCAAGTTCAAGAATTGGTTGCCCGGCAAGAGTAGGTAATCCAGCTACGTTTACTCCAACGGGTTTGTAGCTTTTTGCAAAAGTCGCATACACATTAATCTTGTCAGTAGCTTTAAAAGAAACGGTTATATTTCCAGAAAAATTAATATTATTTGTATTAGATAAAAAAGACTGATCCGTATAAACTAATTTTTTCAAGGCAATTAAGGCTGGATCATTCGTTTGAAGTCCTCCATATGTGATACGGTTGTAAGTAGCGTCTTTTTTGTCAAAATTATAACGTAAACCTGGTAATACATGTAAACGTTCTGTTATTACCCAGTCTAACTGACTAAATACTGCCGCACTGGAAGCTCTAATGCGGGCATCGGTTTTGATCCCATATCCTTCAAATAGGCCAGGTGTCTTCCATAAATTACTGGTAGTACTTTGCGCAAATCGCCATTGTGCATTACCGGATTCTTCTGTACCATCTGTTTGTGATGTTTGGTCAATAAAAAATAAACCTACTACACCGCTTAATTTTGAGGTAAGCTGACCTGCATAGCGTACTTCTTGTGTTATTTGTGTCTGTCTGGTTGGGTTTTGCGATTTGGCTAATACTTGTAATCCTGTAAAATCCCTATCGTTTGATGGATCCCAATTCCAAAAACGCCAAGCTGTTGTTGCCGTAAGTGTCCCATTACCAATTTTTGTATCTATGTTAAGAGATATTCCTCCCATATCTTGTCCTGAACGCCATGGCGTATCGTGATCAATTTTACGATCAAACGCATTTAAACTTGGCAGTTGATAATTCAAATCAGCAATAATAGCATCAAATTGACGGTAAGCCGCTCTTTCTGTTGGTGCGACACCCGCAACTACCTGAGCATATCCATCTGGACGTTGTATTGTTATATCTGCAGCTAATATGATATTTGTTCTTTCAAAAGGAGTATAAAGTAATTGTCCTCTAATTCCTTGATTGTTTAATGTGTTTGTAGGTTTTTCAGTAACAACATTATGGATTAAACCGTCACGTTGCGTACCGGAAAATGAGATTCGACCGGCGATTTTTGAACTCAAAGCTCCAGTAACCGAAGCTTTAGCTTGCAAAAAGTTGTAATTTCCGTAGGTCACTTCAAAGGTAGCATCTGGAATAAAACTTGGTTTACGTGTAGTAATGTTAAAGGCACCCGAAGTGGTGTTTTTACCAAACAAAGATCCTTGTGGACCACGCAATACCTCAATTTGTTCGACATCGATAAAATCTAAAGTGGTTGCAGCTGGACGTGCATAATAAACGCCATCAACGTAGAAACCAACACCCGGATCGATTCCGTCATTTGTAAGTCCAAAAGGAGAACCTAGGCTTCGAATATTAATTCCGGTATTCCTGGGGTTTGATGAATACAATTGAACGGATGGGACAAGTTCTTTTATGCGATTAACGTTAAAAGCTCCAGATTGTTCTGCCTGTTTTCCCGTTATTACGGAGATTGCAATTGGCACATCTTGTACTTTCTCTATCCGGCGTCTTGAAGAAACGACCACCTCGACCAATACATTTTCTTCAGTAAGATTTATTTGTAATGTAGATATCGGTAAGGAAGTAATTTCTATTTCTGCGGTTTTATATCCCACATATTGAACTAAAAGAGTTAAAGGGAATTTTCCTTTCGAGTCAATCGTAAATTTTCCGCTAGAATCTGTAATTGTGTTAGAATCTGTTTCTTTTAGTACAATATTTGCGGCTTCTAATGGTATGTTTAGGTTTGTTGTAATTACACCTTCAATGTTTTGCGCAAATGATATTGAGAACGTTAAAACGGATAGTATTACAAGGGTATTATTTATATAATTTTTCATTTAAAGTAAGTATATGTAATTAGTAGAATTTAATTTAAATTTTTTTTACTAACACATACACATCATTTGAGAGCTCTTTTTTGTAATTATAATTAGTTGATTTTTGCGGGATTTTCTATTCAAAAAAGCAAACTTACTTCGGTACGTTTTCATACTTTTAAATTTGTATTGTTAATGATATATTAAATTCGAGGCAAATATATAATTAATTCTATAAAATTAGTAGAGTTTAAATGATGTTTTTTATTTTTTTACCAATGAAGCAATAGTGATGCCTTCCATAGCCTTTAAAGTTTCTTCTCTAATACTAATCAATCCGTGTCTTAGTAGGCATTCCGATTCATTAACGCAATCAGAACAACGTTCGTAAAAATTCAATGAGGCACAAGGTAGCAGGGCAATTGCACCATCAAAAAGCCTGTGAATATCGGCTAAAGTAATGTCATTTTTAGATTTTAAAAGATAATAACCGCCAAATTTCCCTTGTTTGCTCCCTACGAAATGGCCACGCTTTAAATCCAATAGAATCTGTTCCAAAAACTTTTTTGGAATAGAGGCTGCCTCGGCAATTTCGATAGTTCGAGAAATATGGGTTTCTTCTTGTTGCGCTAAAAACAGCAGTGCTTTTAGCGCATATTTGGCTTTATGTGAAAGCATGTAATGTCATTGATTGATTAATTTGGCTACTAATTTGGATTATTGCTATTCTGTAAATAGGTTTCAAAAAAATGAGCTAAATTATTGGTATTTAAAAAGAAATCTACTTTTTTGGGTTGGGTATTAATCACGGTTGTATTTGTTTAATAAACAAGGTTTTAATGCGGAAACACATCCCAGCCCTAAGTTACCAACTACCACTTGATCCGCCACCAGAGAATCCCCCGCCACCAAAACCGCCACCAAAACCACCTCCAGAAGAGCCTCCACCGCCAAAACCGCCGCCACCTCTGCCACCGGCAAGACTGCTTAAAATAATAACGTCGAGTAGACTTGGACCGCCGCCACCGGAATTTCCTGAATTTCCACCCCCTTTATTTCGGGATATTAATACCAGTATCACGATCACAATAACTATAATAGGAAGGATCGGGAATTCTTTTTCTTTTGGTGTTTGTTTGCGAACACCTTTGTATTTGCCTTTAAAAACATCAATTAAGGCATCTGTTCCTTTGTCTAATCCACTGTAATAGGTTCCTTTTTTAAATTCTGGAATGATTATATTCCGGATTATTTCTCCACCAGTTCCTGCGGTAAGCCTGTCTTCTAGACCATAACCAGGGTTTATTGCAATTTTTCTTTCGGTTTTAGAGAGTAAAATAATGACACCATTGTCTTCTTTTGCAGTTCCTCCAATTCCCCAATTTTGTGCCCACCGGGTAGCTAATTGACTTACATCTTCCCCTTTTAGGCTTTCTATAGTGATCACTACAATTTGAGTTGTGGTAGAATCAGAGTATTTAATCAGTTTTTCTTCTAATTGTGCTTTTTCTGTGGCACTTAAAACCTTGGCATAATCGTAAACAGAGGTTTGTAACGTTGGTTTTTCAGGTATGGTAAATTGCGCAAAACTAACTTGTGTAAATAACAGATAAACAAACAACTTTAGGCAAATTAGGGTATTCTTTTTTTGTAATAGCATTATCCTTTAGATATTTCGTTTGATAATTCATTCGTGTCTCCCTCTTGCCAAGGAAAATAACTTTGTAATTGTTCACCGGCTCTGGTGATTCCGTCAATAAGTCCTTGCTTGAAATTCCCGGTTTTAAACTGAACGACCATTAGATCCCGTGTACAATTCCAAAAGTCATCTTGAACAACATCATTGATGCCTTGGTCTCCACAAATTACAAATTGGTGATCATCAACAGCTAAATATATTAAAACACCATTTTTAAGTTCGGTTTCATCCATTTTAAGTTCATGAAAAACGTCTCTGGCTCGTTCATACGCATCCATGGAAGTTGTTTTTTCTATGTGAACTCTAATCTCACCAGAAGTGTTTTTTTCAGCCATGCGAATAGCTTCAACAATCTCCTGTTCGTTTTCCGGGGTTAATAATTCTGCTACTTTTGACATTGAAATATTTTTGAGTTAAGATTAACGATTTTTGATTTCAGAATTGTTGAACCTGAAATCAAAAATTGTTAATTTTTAAAGGTTTTTTCTTTAATTTAAATTTATTTTATTTTGACTTCTAAAAAGATAAAAAGTCTAATAATCTAACTTTAGAATTTTACTTCAACAGGTGCATCCGCTCCCTCAACAGCAGTAAAATATGCTTTGTCTTTGAATCCAAACATTCCTGCAAATAAGCTGTTTGGAAACGTTTTAATGTGTGAATTATAAGGTTTAACTGCTTCGTTAAAACGCGTTCTTGACGTTAAAATTTGATTTTCTGTGCTAGCTAATTCATCTTGTAATTTCAAGAAATTCTGGTTGGCTTTCAGCTCAGGATAGCGCTCTACTGATACTAACAATCGAGACAAAGAACTACTTACACCACTTTGTGCTTTGTTGAATTCAGCTAATTTTTCCGGTGTGATGTTCGTTGGGTCAATAGTAGTTGAGGTAGCTTTGGCACGTGCCTCAATAACAGCAGTCAAGGTACTTTTTTCAAAATCAGCAGCACCTTTTACAGTATTTACTAGATTTCCAATCAGGTCATTTCTTCTTTGGTACGCCGTTTGTACATCTCCCCACGATTGTTCTACTGTTTGGTTCATTGTTACCGCAGTATTATTGATCCCTTTAATCCAGCTGTACATACCAATAATAATAACTCCTACGATAATCCAAGGCAAAAATCTTTTCATCTTTGTTTAATTTAATGTTTGTTGTTTAATTTTAATTGTAAATAGTAGGATCCCTGTTTTGTTTTGGGATTACAATTCGTTTTTAATATTTGTTAATTGTGTGCGTATCGTTTCTAATTTCCTGATTATTTCAAACTTGTCCAAAGCCTTCTTTTGTCCTTCCTTCAAATGGGTTTTAGCCCCTTCCAGCGTAAAACCTCTTTCCTTGACTAAATGATAAATCAATTGCAAATTAGTGATATCCTCGGGTGTAAACATGCGATTGCCCTTGGCATTTTTTTTTGGTTTCAAAATATCAAATTCATTGTCCCAAAAACGTATCAGCGAGGCGTTCACGTCAAATGCTTTGGCTACTTCGCCAATGCTGTAATATCTTTTGTCTTTAGAAAGTTCAATGTGCATATTTTTTATTTTAATCTTTTCTGAACACTTCTTTTATAAACTGTTACGACTGAATACTGAACACTTTGTTAAAGCATTAATCTAACGATTGATTCTCTTGATTCGCTAATTGTGCTATAGCAACATACTCTACTGCCGAAATGTTTCCATAATAAAAATTAAGCGGATTTACCACTTTGTTATCTTTATGAACTTCATAATGCAAGTGCGGTGCTTCAGATCTTCCGGTACTTCCCACATATCCTATGACATCTCCGCGTTTTACACGCTGTCCAGCTCGTATTTTATATTTACTCAAATGCGCGTATAATGTTACGTATCCAAATCCATGCCGAATTACAATATGATTTCCATATCCAGAGGCCCTATTGTCGGCGGTTATTACAATTCCGTCTCCAGTGGCATAAATTGGAGTTCCTGTTTTGGCCGTAAAGTCCATTCCCTCATGCATTTTTCTTACTTTTGTAAACGGATCTGTTCGATAACCAAAACCAGATGCCAGTCGTTTTAAATTTTCATTTCGCACTGGCTGAATGGC
Source organism: Flavobacterium sp. LS1R10 (assembly GCF_003968825.1). Classification (NCBI taxonomy): domain Bacteria; kingdom Pseudomonadati; phylum Bacteroidota; class Flavobacteriia; order Flavobacteriales; family Flavobacteriaceae; genus Flavobacterium; species Flavobacterium sp. LS1R10. The sequence goes on from NZ_RYDH01000005.1 coordinate 164,297, forward strand.
AGGAATGGCAGACAAAAAATCACTTTTAGCATCTGCCATTTTCAAAATGACATCCAGTGATTTGGATTGAATGGCGAGTTCCTTACTTAATACATCAATTCTTTTGGTGGTATTCAGTACCAACTGGGAATTGTCATATCCCTCTAGTACTTTATACCTGTTTATTCCCGGTAATCCCGCTTTCCGGACAGAGTCAGGAATTGCTGTTTTATTGAAATATACCCGATACAAATTATTATCTCTGTCTTCAAGAGCCTCAACTACGCTATTTACCTGATCCATTTTTTTATTTAAAATCGCATAATTCAATCTTAAATTTTCAATTTCACGAGCCTGCAACCGATCTTTAGGCGTTTCAAAATAAGGGGTGTTCAATAATACAATAAAACTCAAAAAACCAAATAATATCGAGGCCAGCAAAAACAGAATGATAACACCAAATTTTCTTCTTTTTCGAGTTTTTATTTTCCTATACGCTAAATTTTCAGAATCGTAATAATATTTTACTTTCGACATATTTTAAAATACCCTATTTTTGCACACTGTAAAAGGTTAGACGAACAAATTTAAGAAATGTTTCATTTGTTACACCCTTTTTTCAATAATAAATAAAATAATGTGCCTATTCCAGCTATTTGTTGCAAGTTCTCGTTTATACATTTTTTTTCTAATGAGCTAGCAGGAGCTTCCTTCGGTCGCTCTGCCACCTCAAGAAAAAATAAATGTATAAATCTCGAAGCTTTTCACTACTATCTGGGGCAAAAGAAATTAAAAGATTTAATGATTAAAAGATTAAAAAATTCAATTCTAACTAATCTTTAAATTTTTGAATCTTTAAATATTTAAATAAAAAAATGAAATCACAAGACGTACGCAAACAATTTCTAGATTTTTTCGCATCAAAGGGACACTTAATCGTTCCATCGGCACCCATAGTTCTCAAGGATGATCCAACACTAATGTTCAACAATTCAGGGATGGCCCAGTTCAAAGAATATTTTCTAGGTAACGGAACTCCAAAAAGCAACAGAATTGCTGATACGCAAAAATGCCTTCGTGTTTCAGGAAAACATAATGATCTGGAAGATGTAGGTTTTGATACCTACCATCACACCATGTTTGAAATGCTGGGAAACTGGTCTTTTGGAGATTATTTCAAGAAAGAAGCTATCAACTGGGCATGGGAACTTTTGACAGAAGTCTATAAAATTCCAAAAGAAAACTTATACGTATCCGTTTTTGAAGGTAATCCAAGTGAAAACGTACCATTCGATCAGGAAGCTTGGGATATTTGGGCGGCATTAATTGACGAAGACCGTATCATTCTTGGAAACAAGAAAGACAATTTCTGGGAAATGGGAGACCAAGGACCTTGCGGGCCGTGTTCAGAAATTCACGTTGACATTCGTTCTGCAGCAGAAAAAGCCTTAGTTTCAGGAAAAAGTTTGGTTAACAATGATCATCCCCAAGTAGTGGAAATCTGGAACAATGTATTCATGGAGTTCAACCGTAAAGCCGATGGTTCTCTGGAAAAATTGCCAGCAAAACACGTTGATACCGGAATGGGATTTGAGCGTTTGTGTATGGCATTACAAGGAAAAACATCCAATTATGATACGGATGTGTTTATGCCACTTATCGAAAAAGTAGAGCAAATTACAGGATTAAAATACACATCAAATTCCGTAGGTACAAGTCGAGACTTGTCCGTACCGAATGCAGATGAGGAAAAAATAAATATCGCTATTCGGGTAGTAGTCGATCACGTTCGTGCGGTTGCTTTTGCTATTGCCGATGGACAATTGCCATCAAACACAGGTGCTGGTTACGTAATTCGTAGAATTTTGCGTCGTGCCATTCGGTACGGATTTACGTTTCTTAATATAAAAGAACCGTTCATCAATCAATTAGTTACTGTTTTAGCGAATCAAATGGGAGAGTTTTTCCCGGAAATCAAATCGCAACAACAATTGGTTACGAATGTAATTCGTGAAGAAGAATCTTCTTTCTTGAGAACATTAGACCAAGGATTGCAATTATTAGAAAATGTGGTTGCCGAAACTAAAGGTTCAACAGTTTCTGGAACAAAAGCGTTTGAATTGTATGATACGTTTGGATTTCCAATTGACTTGACCGCATTAATTCTTAGAGAAAAAGGATTCGAACTGGACGAAGCTGGTTTTAACGCCGCCATGCAAGAACAAAAAAAACGTTCCCGTGCCGCATCAGAAGTTTCTACCGAAGACTGGTTGCTATTAGTTCCAGGAAATGTAGAAACATTCGTAGGCTACGACCAATCAGAAAGTGACGTAAAAATCACTCGCATTCGTAAAGTAGACAGTAAAAAAGAGGGTGTTTTATACCAAATCGTTTTAGATAAGACCCCTTTCTATCCAGAGGGTGGAGGACAGGTGGGTGATAAAGGAACGTTAGTTTGCTCCGCCAGTTCGCTAACGCTCGGGTCTGCAAATGAAACTATCGAAATCATCGATACGAAAAAAGAAAACAACCTGATTTTACATCTTGCAAAAAAATTACCGGAAAATATAAATGCTGGTTTTGTAGCCAAAGTAAATCAAGATTTGAGAAGTTTGTCTTCCAGAAATCACTCGGCGACACATCTAATGCACCAAGCCTTGAGAAGTATTCTTGGAACGCATGTAGAACAAAAAGGTTCGCTAGTAAATCCAAACTACTTGCGTTTTGACTTTTCTCATTTTGCTAAAATGACGGAAACCGAATTGCAGCAAGTGGAAGATTTTGTAAATGCAAGAATTCAAGAGCAATTACCACTAATTGAAAGAAGAAATATTCCTTTCGCGCAAGCAGTTCAAGAAGGAGCGATGGCACTTTTTGGAGAGAAATATGGAGATGAGGTTCGTGCGATTAAATTTGGCGAAAGCATGGAATTATGCGGTGGAATCCACGTGAAAAATACAGCTGAAATCTGGCATTTCAAAATCGTTTCAGAAGGAGCGGTTGCTGCAGGAATTCGTCGTGTAGAAGCGATTACAAGTGATGCGGTAAAAGCACATTTTGCTTCGCATGAAAGCACATTGAATGAAGTAAAAATAGCCTTAAAAAATCCTCAGGATATTCTGAAAGCCGTTCATTCTATGCAAGAAGAAAATGTCAAATTGACTAAGCAAATTGAGTTTTTGGTAAAAGATAAAGTCAAAAATCTTAAAGCGAGTTTAATCGCTGAGATACAGGAAATTAATGGCGTTCAATTCTTGGCAAAACAAGTCGATTTGAATCCGGAGGGAGCAAAAGATTTGGCGTATGAATTAGGAAATTTAGGAAATAACTTATTTCTAGTTTTGGCTACAGTGAATCCCGAAGCTTCGGGAGAAAAACCAATGTTGACCTGTTATATTTCTAAAGAATTAGTTGCGGAGAAAAACCTAAATGCAGGACAAGTGGTTCGTGAATTGGGTAAATTTATCCAAGGTGGAGGCGGAGGACAGCCGTTTTTTGCAACAGCAGGAGGGAAGAATGTCGCAGGAATTCAGCAAGCTTTAGAAAAAGCAATTGAGTTTGTAAAGTAATTATATCGTAATTTTTTTAATATATTAGCGAGAAATAAAAAAATGACTGAAAACGAGATTTCAAAAATTGTTGTTGATGTTTGTTAAAAGATGCACACTAAGTTTGGTCCAGGGTTATTAAAATCAGTTTATGAAGTTGTTTTGTTTTATGAGTTAACGAAAAGAGGACTACTAGTTGAAAGTCAAAAACCACTTCCCGTTGTCTGGATTAAGTAAAATTAGATATTGGATTCAGAACTGACTTAATCATAGAAAATAAAGTTATTTTAGAAATAAAATCAGTTGAACAAATTGCTAATGTTCATCCAATACAACTTTAAACGTATCTGAAAATTACAGGAATGAAATTTGGCTTGTTAATTAATTTCAACGAACCACTAATTAAAACAGGAATTACAAGAATTGTAAATAACCTTTAACCTATGCGGCTTTGCGAGAAATAGATATGAATTTCAGAACCCAAGTTCCCATTCCTAAAAGTAAGTTTCCTATTGATTATACTTCTAAAATCATGTCTTTGGGTTCTTGTTTTGCGGTAAATATGGCGCAGAAACTGGACTATTTTAAATTTCAAAATAGTTGTAATCCATTTGGCATTTTGTTTCATCCTATAGCGATTGAAAAACTAGTTGATTTTGCTGTTTCCGGAAAGCAACTTACAGAAAGCGACATTTTTTTTTACAACGAACGCTGGCATTGTTTTGATGTGCATTCGGATTTGAGCAGTTCTAGTAAAGAGGAATTGTTAGCTTCTTTAAATGCAATACTGATAGCTACAAAACTGCAATTGCAGCATGTTTCCCATATTATTATTACTTACGGAACTTCGTGGGTATATCGAAATATAGAAAGCAATTGTGTTGTGGCTAATTGTCATAAAGTACCGCAAAAGCTGTTTCAGAAAGAATTACTTTCTGTTGAAGAAATAGAAGAAAGTATAGTAAAGACACTGAAATTAATTCATGTTGTAAATCCTAGTTGCACCATTATTTTTACCGTTTCTCCAGTGCGTCACATCAAAGATGGTTTTGTCGAAAATCAATGGAGCAAAGCCAATATAATTAGTGCGCTTCATGGGACTTTTGACTTTCGACTTTCGACTATAAATTACTTTCCCAGCTACGAAATCATGATGGATGAACTTCGGGATTACCGTTTTTATACTGAAGATATGTTGCATCCCAATCCAGTGGCAATCGATTATATTTGGAAACGTTTCAAGGAAACTATAATTTCTGAAACTGCTTTTGCTACAATGGATGAAGTTTCAACTATTCAAAAAAGTCTTTCGCACAAGCCTTTTAATCCGAAATCTGAAAGTCATTTAAAATTTGAGTCTAAAGTCAGAGAAAAAATCACTAAATTGGAATCAGAATATTCATTTATGAAATTTTAATTATGTTAAGAAGAATAGGTATTGCAATAGTAGTTATCGGGGGAATATTTTTATTATTCAAATACTGCGATTTTAAGAAAAACGACGATGAAGATATCCAGTACAACACAAATCTCATTCAACAACAAATTCTAAATGTTGGAAAATTAGTAGTTACTGAAGGCCATTTCTCCGAAGTGATTACCTATAAAAATCAGCAAAAATATTTGTTGGATATGCTTTCTTTTGAGAAAAAAGCATTGGTAATAGTCAATGCTGATGTTACAGTTGCTTATGATTTGCGCCAAATGAAATATGAAATAGATGAAAAAAATAAAACCATCACTATTGTTAGTATTCCAAAAGAAGAAATAAAAATAAGTCCAGATATTCAGTTTTATAACGTAGAACAAAGCAAGCTGAATCCGTTTACGGGAGATGATTATAATAAAATCAATAAATCGGTCAAAGCAAATCTCGCCAAGAAAATAGAAAAGTATTCACTGAAAACCAATGCTCAAAACCGATTAATCAGCGAATTGTCCAAAATATTAATTTTGAGTAATTCAATGGGCTGGAAATTACAATACGAAGGAAAAGTAATCGAAAGCGAAAAAGATTTTGGACAAAAAATAAAATTATAATAGTTTTTTTGTCAGGTTTAGCGCAGTCGAAACCATTTTTATAGCTGTTTAAGCCTATTGAAAAATCTCGACTGCGCTCGATTTGATAAACCTAAATTGGAAAACTAAGCTTTCTCTTTGTCAAAGATTAAATCCAAACCACCAGTAATCAAATGTGCTACTTCAGGTCTTTTTTGTTTTAATTGATCGAGATAAACCAATATTTCCTGTAATAATTTCATTTCATTTCTTTCTTTTAGCAGCTCGGTGATTTCAACAGCTAATAACCAATCCTTTGGGTGATTGGTTTGTAAATTTTCGAATATAGGCTTCAAGGGTGTTTCTGTCTCCTTGGTTTCTCTACTATTTCTAACAGTTTGGTACAAAACCTCTAAGTCATCACGTTCTGCGGTATGTTTCGCTTTAATGGTTTTGCTCGAGGGAAGGTGCGAAATCAAATCAAAACTATTCACATCAGCAGGGCCTGAAAAAGCCGAAATCACTTTTTTGCCCACAGCCATATCATAAATTCCCCATTCTGGTTGAAACAAAATCGTTTCTCCGTGTGACACAGTACAGTTTTTAAAGCGAATCAAAATAATTTCGCCTTGTAAGTTTCTGGAGCCGGTTATGATTTCACCTTCAACAGTGATGCCACCTTCAAACTCCAGTTTGACCGTTTTAGATTCCAGTATATCGTAGGCATTCAAATCTTTTGGACTCATGTCTTCAATTGCCAGATTGATTCCTTCCAGCTTCCCAATAGGACTCCCAAAACCCTCAGGATGTGTCAAAGTTCCATGACCAACCAGTTCTTTTTGGCGAGAAGCTAAAGCCGTTTTTCCGATGGTTTGTATATAAATAGGCTTGCCTTCGTGTGCAATTACGGTACTAAAAACGCCCGAAATTTGCAAGCCCGTACTCAGTTCGATTGTTCCCAGAGCATTTGAGTCTATCAGTTTTTCTATTCCGGATAAACCGCCTGTTCGGAGTGCCATTTTATTCGCAAATTCCTCTAAAACTAGGTTTAAATAAGCAAATGTTGGTGTGACATAAAGTTGCGGTTGCAATTTTGTGATGTCAAAACTCTGGTTTGCTGCTGATAGGTCATACGGAATTTTCTTGACCTCGTTTGTCATGCAGTGCGCACTTTCGCCTATTGAAGATAACAAACCGGCACCATAAATTTTAGGATTTTCTACGGTTCCAATGAGTCCGTATTCGACAGTCCACCAATGCAGGTTTCTAATTTGCGCCATTTCTGATAATTCACCCATATTGTTTTGCAAATCTTCTACCGCTTTTTCGGCAGCATCAATAACAGCTTGGGGAGTTCCCTCAGCTTCTTTTACGATCGAAAGCAGTCGGATGGCTTCATACATTTCATAATCCTTATGTGAAGAGAGCGCTTTACAGCCTATTTCGCCAAAACGGCGTAAATATTCCGCATATTCCGGATTAGCAATAATGGGAGCATGACCTGCACCTTCGTGAATAATATCCGGAGCAGGAGTGTATTCTATATGTTCAAGTTGGCGAATGTCAGAAGCAATTACAAGCACATTATAGGCCTGAAATTCCATGAAAGCATTGGGCGGAATAAATCCATCCACCGCAACCGCTGCCCAACCTATTTCAGTCAGAATGCGGTTCATTCCATACATGCTCGGAATGTTGTCAATCTCGATTCCTGTTTTTTTCAATCCTTCTAAGTAGGAACTATGCGCTACTTTTGATAAATAAGCTACATTTTTGCGCATCACATAACGCCAAACCGCTTGATTTATGGGCGTATAATCGCTGTAATCCTGAGGTTTAATGAATTGTTTTAAGTGCTTTGGCAATCGGTCTAATAACGGATTGCTTTCTATAGTTGAGTTCATATCGAAAACCTTGTAGTTCAACTGCAAAAGTACAAATTTCAGGAGCTATTTCCCGCTTTTCATTGCAAGTTTTTGCAAACCCGTTTGTTTTTCTAATGTTCCGGCAGGAGAAATAAAAAGGGGGGTATTCCTCTTTTCTCCCTTTCCTTTGTAGAGGGTTGGGGAGAGGAGTCGCTTTTTATAAACAAGAAAAATCAAAACGGCTTTCACAAAAAGCTTTTCATTGCAATCGGGGCTAGGGGAGTTGAGGTTTAATTTGAGATTAGATAATTCAACATAATTTAGTTGCGTTCAGTCATTGCGAGGAACGAAGCAATCTCATCAATACATTACACGTACAAAGTCTGCTCAGTTCGTCACACTCTCGCTTAAGCTTATAAAAATTTTAAAGCTGTCAGTACAACAATAGAAATTGCTATGAAAATCCAGTTTTTTATGGTTGGGCTGTATTTCCGTTTGAATTCTATATTATTTAATGCGAATACAATAGCTATAAAAACAAATGTAATTATTCCTATAATAAATATAGAAATTAAATCTAACTCATTAGGATTGCTTTGGTTTAATCGATAGGAGTTGATTATCAATGTTATTGTAAGCATAATCCAAGTTATAACACTCATCACCCAGCCTTTAGATAGGTTTTTGATTAAAAGTATTGCTGATGAAATAGCAATAAGTGATAGAATTACTAAAGTTATATTTTTTCTGACAGCCATTTGAACAATGCTATGATGGTCTATTAATGGATTTTTCTACAAAAAAGTATAATATTGATTGCAAGTTAAATAGACAAAAAACCATATTAAAATACCGAGGCAAATCTGAATTCCAGATAGTATAATTTCAAACATTCTCCAATTATGTTTCATTGACTTCCGCTAAATTAAACATTGTGCATTCTCATTTTTGTTGGTACTGAATATGTTTTTTGGCGAACTGGATAGAGGATTGATAGCTATTTTTTGGATTTACTTCTTCACCAACTCAAACACCAAAACCTGCGTTTTTTGTTTATCTGAAAAATTATTATCTGAAATGAAAATAATAGATTGATTACCATTTGCCAATTTTGGACCAAAAGTAAGTCCTTCGATATTATCAATAAAAATTCCCAAATCATCCATGTTAAGGACCAGTTTTTTAGAAGCCAATTCGAATTTTTGATTTTGCAAAGAGCTGTAGTTTTTTATATTAGTTGCTTTTTTTAAATCACACATAAATACTTTAACCGTACAGGCTTGTGTCCCGGTAGAATAGGAGCGTTCCACAACCAGCAATTGGTTTTTACCATAATACTGAATTGCCGAAACGCCATTTACACCAAAAGCACCTTTCGGAACAGGTTCATGAGCAATAGGTTCCAGTTTATAGCCGTATTGAGCGGTGTTCTTTTTTGTTTTGGCATCAAATTGATACAGCCGAATCAAACCGCCTTTGCTAGTATTGGCTTGGTCGCCATCTTCAAATAATGGTTCTTCAATATTGGTATAGACATTTTTATAGTTTTTGTCAAAAGTAATTCCTTCTAAAGTGCCGTTGTTTCGCGGACCTTTTTCCAGTTTCTGCATTTTTAAATTTTCCGGTAAGGTGACATTGCCTAGAAAATCACCTTTTAAATCCATGAAATTTAGAGAAGGATCTTGTAAAACTTCCTTATCTGCTGTTAGCACTCGAGCGCCTTCGCTACTCCAAACCAAAGTGTTCGTTTTTGGATTGAATCGGATGTCTTCCGGGTCTGCTGAAGTAGTTGGCATGGTGTTCCAATTGCCAAACGCTTTCCCAGTTGCATTTTTTAAAGTGGTGACACTTTGGAAATCAATACGTTCAACTTTATTTTCGAGCAAATGAATTTTTGCCGTATAAAATCTTGAATTGTTAAACATGGATCTATCGTCACTGATCAAATAATACAAATCATTCTTGGCATCATAATCGATTCCGGACAATCCGCCCACTTTTGTGTTTTGAAACGTTTCCTCAAAAGGAATTTCAATGGAACTGATTAGTTTTAAACTTGGGGTTGACTTGTTGTCAGCTGTTTGCTTTAAATTGGAACAAGAAATGAGGAAAGCTTGTAAAACGACAAGTAATAATAAATTGCGCATATAATAATTTGTTGCTGTTTGCAAAAAGGAACATATTTTGGATTAAACCCACTTTAAAAACTATGAATTGTCCGTTTGACTTTTCTCAAGATTGCGGAAGTAGTCAATTTTGTAATTAAACATTTCAGCCATATTTTTTGCCCGAAGTTTAGCTTCGTCGGCTAATGGACCAGAAAATAAGTTGTCAGTTGTTTCAGTGAAAATTTGCATCCAGCGGTCAAAATGTTCTTTGGCGACCGGTAATTGTTTGTGTGGTGGAAATGGACTTCCGGAATAGGAATGCACTTCAAGTAAAATAGTTTGCCAAAAGCGATACATTTTTTCTAAATGTTCCGGCCAGCGATTGCCTATTTTTTCGTTGAATATGGGTCCGATAAATTCGTCTTTTTGAACTTTAGAATAAAAAGTATTCACTAGTAATTTGATATCTTCGAGCGTAGTAATGTCAGTTTGTAGTGTCATGATTGGGTATAAAAAAGCCTACGCAAAGGTAGGCTTTTATGTTGAAATGTGATGGTAAACTATTTTACTTTGGGCGGAAATTGTTCAAGAATTTTTGCCACAAATTCATTAATTTGTTTTTCTTTTTCACTTCGGGTTTCGGTCAAATAACCAACTCCTTCGCCTTGCCAAACCAATTCTTTTTTCTTGGCATCAATTAAATCAATATACAATGTCCCTTCCGTTGATGAGGAAACAAAACTGCTGCGGCCTCCCCAAAAGTAAGGATTCCATCCCCAACCCCATCCGTAACCCCATCCTGCGTTGAACTGATTTACGTCAATGCGTTCTCTTTCTTTAGTTAATATATTAATCAGCAAATCTGGATTTTCACTTTTGGTCATTCCTTTTTTACTTAATTCTCGATCTATGGCATTGAGTATTCTTTTTTTGTCCAATTCTGATATTTCAACTCGATCGATGCCTTTTTTATGAAAAGCGTACGTTTTGTATTGAATAAAGTCCACATTATTATCATAATCAGAATATACTTTTACGGAAGCGCAAGAGGCAAATACTAAAAGTAGAAATGCGAGAAGGAGTTTAATTGCTTTCATGACCTGTTTTTTTGATTACTAAATGTTTATTAAAGATACGTTCAAATTTTTAAAAATCCAACAAATTGTCAGCGACTATATTAGGGATGGTTACTTTCAATAAAGGTTCCGTTTGCATCGCTCTTTTTATTGCAAATACTGCTCCTTCATTTCTAGCCCAGCTTCTTCTGGAAATTCCGTTGTTGACATCCCAGAAAAGCATTGATGCTAAACGTCTTGACGCTTCCTTTGAACCATCAAGAACCATACCAAATCCGCCGTTTATTACCTCTCCCCAGCCCACGCCACCGCCATTGTGAATGGATACCCAAGTGGCTCCACGAAAGCTGTCTCCAATGACGTTTTGTATCGCCATATCGGCGGTAAATCTTGAGCCATCATAAACGTTAGAAGTCTCTCTGTATGGAGAATCGGTGCCGGAAACATCATGGTGATCGCGACCTAAAATTACGGTTTCTATTTCGCCATTGGCAATAGCCTGATTGAAAGCTTCGGCAATATTTACGCGTCCTTCAGCATCTGCATAAAGGATTCGTGCTTGTGAGCCTACAACCAATTTGTTTTCTTGTGCGCCTTTTATCCAATGAATATTGTCTTGTATTTGTTGCTGAATTTCTTCGGGAGCTGTTTTGGACATTTCTTCCAAAACCTGGCAAGCAATTACATCTGTTTTGGCTAAATCTTCTGGTTTTCCCGAAGCACAAACCCATCGGAAAGGGCCAAAACCGTAATCAAAACACATGGGTCCCATGATATCCTGTACATAACTCGGATATCTGAAATCGATGTGATTCTCTGCCATGACATCTGCACCGGCACGGGAAGCTTCCAGTAAGAAAGCATTTCCATAATCAAAGAAATACGTTCCTTTGGCAGTGTGTTTATTGATTGCTGTCGTATGACGTCGTAATGTTTCTTGTACTTTTGTTTTAAATAAATCAGGAGTTGATGCCATCATTTCATTGGCTTCTTCAAAGGAAATGTCAGCAGGATAATAGCCACCTGCCCAAGGATTGTGTAGCGAAGTTTGATCTGATCCTAAATCAATATGGATGTTTTCCTGGTCAAATTTTTCCCAAACCTCAACCACATTTCCAAGATATCCGATGGACACAATTTCATTATTGGCTTGCGCCAAAGCGACTCTTTTTACCAGCGCATCAATATTTTCAATCACTTCATTAATCCATCCTTGACTGTGGCGAATATGTGTAATTTTAGGGTTTACTTCGGCACAAACGGTGATACAACCGGCAATATTTCCGGCTTTAGGTTGTGCGCCAGACATTCCGCCCAAACCAGAAGTAACAAATAATCCGCCCTTTGGACTGCGTTTTATTTTACGAAAACCATTCAAAACCGTGATAGTTGTTCCGTGTACAATTCCTTGCGGGCCAATATACATGTAACTTCCGGCGGTCATTTGGCCGTATTGAGAAACGCCTAAAGCATTCATTTTTTCCCAATCATCCGGTTTAGAATAATTAGGGATTACCATGCCGTTTGTTACTACAACTCGTGGCGCTTCTTTATGCGAGGGAAATAATCCCATTGGATGCCCGGAATACATCGTCAATGTTTGCTCATCGGTCATTTCTGATAAGTATTGCATCGTCAATAAATACTGTGCCCAGTTTTGGAATACAGCTCCATTGCCACCATAGGTTATCAATTCGTGCGGATGTTGTGCCACGGCGTAATCCAGATTGTTTTGAATCATCAGCATAATTGCTTTGGCCTGTTGGCTTTTTCCAGGATATTCATTTATTGGACGCGCACGCATTTCATAATCGGGACGAAAGCGATACATATAAATACGGCCGTATATTTCTAATTCTTGTCGAAATTCTTTTATTAGCTCATTATGATGTTTTGGTTCAAAATAACGCAAAGCATTACGAAGGGCTAATTTTTTTTCTTCATTCGAAAGGATTTCTTTACGCTTTGGTGCGTGATTGATGTCTATATCGTATGGTTTTGGTTTTGGTAAAACCGATGGGATTCCTTGTTGTATTTGTTCTTGAAAAAGGGTCCTGGTTTCTGAAATCGGAATTGTGGTAGGAGTTATGTGAGGTGAATTAGTCATAGTAATGTAAGCTTTTATTATTCATAATCTCTTCTTTTTCCCCCTTTGGGGGTTAGCGGGCTTTTATACGGACAATGGCGACAGCCACTTTTACAGCAATAACCCCGTTTTAAATGGTGTTTTTCAGTAAAACATTTATAGCCTTCGGGTGTGTAATAGAAATCTTCCCCTTCTATTAATTTATTTTCAGTACTTTGGTCCATCATATTTGGTATTGTGCGATTGCAGGCGTCATTCGATTTCGTTCAATTGCTAAATTGGGATTCAAATGATTGCGCTTTTTCATTAAAAAGCACCATTTTAGTAGTACAAATTTATAATTTTATAGCGAATGTTTCTGATTGTTTCTAAATATTTAATTCCAAAAGGATATCATGGATTAGAGATGAAAAACGATTTCCATGAGTTGTCACTTCCAGCTGGTGTCAATAATACCCAGTTTGAAATTACCTTTAAAAACAATTCCCGTTTAGGAGTTGAAGAGGCAGTGCGTAAAAATTTTGTAATTTATCAAAATAATTCTGCAAAAGATCTAAAAATCAGTAATCTCTTGTTATTGGATCTTGTTGCTTGTGGTTTATATGATGTAGCCGGAAAATTGATTTTTTAAGAAAGAAAATTCGGGAGTTAATACCTGCTATGCGTTTTCTACTGCGGGTCTTCGCGATGGTATTTACATTGTAAAATTAGCTACAAAAGACAAAATAGAGGTGGTCAGAAAATTATAATTGAAAATTAAATCCACTTGAAAAGAATTAATACAAAATGCAATCTATAAAGGTTGTATTTTTTTATATATAAATTTACCTTTGTGTCAAAAGATATTCGTTTGAATCAAAAGGTAATTACAGCATTTCCGAACTCTATTTCAGTAACCATCAAACGAGAAGATTTGATTCATCCTTTTGTTTCCGGAAATAAGTTTAGAAAACTGAAATACAATTTGCTTGAAGCCAAAAAAAACGAGCAGACCACATTGCTTACTTTTGGAGGTGCTTTTTCCAATCATATAGCAGCTGTGGCTTATGCGGGAAAAGAAAAAGGATTTAAAACCATCGGGATTATCCGTGGTGAGGAATTAGAAAGTAAAATCTCAGAGAATCCAACATTAATTTTCGCTCAAAATTGTGGAATGCAACTGGAATTTATTTCAAGAGACGCGTATCGGTTAAAAAGTGATGACTCATTTTTGGAGAAATTAAAACAACAATTCGGTCGTTTTTATCTCCTGCCGGAAGGCGGGACTAATGATCTTGCTATCAAGGGATGTGAGGAAATTCTAACTCAGGAAGATGCTCAATTTGATTATATTTGTTGTGCGATAGGAACTGGCGGTACCATTTCCGGTATCATAAACAGTGCTTTGCCGCATCAAAAAGTTTTAGGGTTTCCGGCCTTAAAAGGCGACTTTTTGAAAGAAGAAATTCGTAGTTTTGTACAAAATGAAAACTGGGAGTTCATTACAGACTATCATTTTGGGGGCTACGGAAAAGTTAATGAAGCATTAATCGGGTTTATCAATTCATTTTATAAGCAAAATAAGATTCCTTTAGATCCAATTTACACGGGAAAGATGGTTTTTGGTGTTATAGATCTAATTCAAAAAAACTATTTTCCTGCCCAATCAAAAATTTTACTAATTCATACGGGCGGAATTCAGGGAATTCAGGGAATGAATATGAAACTTCGGAATAAACAATTACCAATAATTGAGATCAATGATTAAGAAAATCCTACTGCTATTTATACTAATAACTTTGGTGAGTTGTAATGCCACTAAACCAATTATTGTTACTACCAAAAAAGCGCCTTCAAAATCAAAAATTGCTACGACGGCTAAAAAGGGATATGAAAAGAAAACCAAAACAGTACGTGCCACCGCAGGAAAATCATCAAGTAAAGAGCTGAATAATAGTGAAACGGAAGAGATTGTTTCAACTTCAAAAACAATAGTTACAAATGATGTGATTGTAACCTACGTTTCCATATTCAAAGATATTGCAATGGGCAATATGAGGAATTATGGTATTCCTGCAAGTATTATTTTAGCGCAGGCCATTTTAGAGTCTGGTGCCGGGAAGGGTAATTTGGCTTTAAATGCGAACAATCATTTTGGAATAAAATGCCATGTAGGCTGGACAGGTGAAAGTATCAGGCATGATGACGATGCTGCGCAGGAATGTTTTAGAAAATATGACAATCCATCAGAATCATTTAAAGATCACGCTTTATTTTTAACAGGAAGAAGCCGCTATGCTGGATTATTTGAATTCTCAAAAGGCGATTATAAAGCTTGGGCCAAAGGCTTAAAAGCCGCCGGATATGCCACAGATCCTAAATATCCGGATAAATTGATTTCGTATATTGAACGCTACAATTTGCATGAATATGACAATCAGGTTCTAGATATTAATTATGTGTCCAATGAAAAACAAATGATAACAGAATTAACGGTTGAATCCAGAAATACAATCCCTAAGGGGCTGGATTCCTATGTGGTTCAAAAAGGCGATACGCTATATTCTATTTCGAAAAAATTCGAATTAAAGATTGAGGATTTAAAACAAAAAAACAACCTCTCGGACAATGCCCTTTCTATTGGACAAAAACTGGTAGTAAAATAATTTTAAAATAACGATAATTCATAATTTCATACATGTTATATAAAAGAAGTAGTCAGCTTTTTGCTGAAGCAGAAAAAGTAATTCCTGGTGGCGTAAATTCACCTGTAAGAGCGTTTAAAGCAGTGGGAGGAACTCCTATTTTTGTCAAAAGTGCCAAAGGTGCTTATTTGTACGATGAAGATGGCAACCGTTTGATTGATTATATCAATTCATGGGGACCAATGATTTTAGGACACGCTTACGAACCGGTTGTGAACGCCGTGATAGAGAAAGCGAAGTTGGGAACCTCGTTTGGGATGCCCACAGAATTAGAAACACAAATTGCTGCTTTAGCCGTTGCTATGGTTCCAAATATCGATAAAATTAGATTTGTAAACTCTGGTACCGAAGCCTGTATGAGCGCTGTACGGCTGGCTCGTGGTTTTACAAAAAAAGATAAAATAATCAAATTTGCAGGTTGTTACCACGGACATTCGGATTCGTTTTTGATACAAGCCGGAAGCGGAGCCATTACTTTTGGTTCGCCAAACAGTCCTGGAGTTACAGCAGGGACGGCCAAAGATACTTTGCTGGCACGATACAATGATTTAGAAAACGTAGCCACTTTAATAGAAGCGAATAAAAATGAAATTGCTGCTATAATCGTGGAACCTGTTGCGGGGAATATGGGTTGTATTCCGCCTAATAAAGGCTTTCTGGAAGGCTTACGCCAATTGTGTACCGACAACGGAATTCTCTTGATTTTTGATGAGGTAATGACCGGTTTCAGACTCGCCGCTGGTGGTGTTCAGGAATTATTGCATGTAACGGCTGATATCGTTTGTTTTGGGAAAGTAATCGGTGGAGGATTGCCTGTTGGTGCATTTGCCGCCCGAGAAGAAATCATGAATTATCTTGCTCCGTTAGGCCCTGTGTATCAGGCAGGAACATTGTCTGGAAATCCATTGGCAATGGCCGCAGGATTAGCCATGTTACAAGCTTTAGACAGTGATCGTACTATTTTTAAAAGACTAGAAGAGAAAACAGCGTATTTGGCGGCAGGAATTGATAAAGTGCTGAAAACAAATAATGTTGCATTTACAATCAATACTATTGGCTCAATGATTTCGGTTCACTTTGATGCGGCTCCGGTTGTAGACTTTCAAACGGCTGCAAACGGCGACAACGAAACGTTCAAGAAATTCTTTCACGGATTATTGCAGGAAGGAATTTATATTGCGCCATCCGCTTATGAAACGTGGTTTATTACGGATGCATTAACGTATGCAGATTTAGATTTCACCATTCAAGCGATAGCTAAAGTTTCGAAAACATTTTAAATCAAAAAAGCCCCAAATTTTGGGGCTTTTTTATGAAGTAAGATGAAACAAGTAAGTCGAAAGTTTAAAAGGCGTAAAGTCAAAAGAATTAACTTTAAGTAAAATAGTTTTAAATCAGATTGTTATATAATTTTATCCTGATTTTAAAATACGACATTATACCATGGTTATTACTTAGTTTAAGTGAAAGGATTATTTTTTATTACCCGTTTCTACTGGTTTTTGTTTTTATGATGCATCATTCTTTTTTTCATTCCGTGATGTTTGTTCCCTTTCATTTCATCCCATTTTTTATATTGGTCTGCTGAAAGAATTTTTTTTATTCGTTTTTTCATCACAATTTGTTCATCTAACATTTGGCTTTTCTTAGCAAAAAGTTCGTCAGAAGTCGGTTGTTTTTTAGCTGAATCTTTAGTTGCTTTTCGTTCGGCCATTTTAGCTTCTCTTTTAGTACTTTGTTCCGCGATGATTGTACTCATTTCTTTTTGTTGTGAAGCATTCAAATCTAATTCCAGAGTCATCTTTTTTAACTGCAGTTGATTTCTTTGATCAGGAGTTAATTGCTCCATTTGAGCTCTTTCCGGTCTTGCTTCTTTTTCTTGTGCAAAGCTTGTCATTCCGACAACTAATAATGCAACGATAAATAATTTTTTCATTTGTTTTGTTTTAAGTTTTATGTATATAAGATAACAATAGACCTAAAAAGTTTAATCCTTAACAAAAAATTATCGTTTGATTTTAGGGTAGTAAAGGTTTAAATCATATTTAAAATCCTGATTTGGGATAGCTTTACTTATAATTAATGCGATAACTCAATCGTTAATTTGTTGTGAAATTCTAAAAAACTATCACTATGGTTTATTATTTGTTTTTTTGCACCCCTAAAACAGTAGTAATTTAACTCTAGACTCGATGGTAAAGACTATCAAAAAAAAGCTAAATATCGTAGTAAAAGAGTTAGATATGGTTTTGAAATCTAAATTTTATAGTACTTTAGCTAATTATAAAGCGACAAACAAAAACGAATAGCCATTGACGGAAATCGCTAAAAAAGTGGAAGCTGGAATTTATAAAGGGATTAACTCCATTTGACTCTAAAACTAGGTTTTTGTTTTTCGTCTCGGAAAAAATAAACGAGATGTTGGTTTGCTCTTAACACTATTCAAATGATTACAGAAAGAAAACAATACCAATTATTCGGAAATATAATTTTTGAAAAAGTGACAATAGAAGCACCATTCAAAATCCCAAATCCAGTGCCTAATGAAGCTTGTTTTCTATACATGCTCGAAGGGCAAGTAGACTACAAAATGCAGCATCAAAGTATATCAGTACCCGTAAACGAAGCGGTTTTGCTCAAATGTGGTACTTACTTCAGTCAAATGAAAGGCAATACTCTTTCTAAAAAAAGTCAGATCGTATTTGTCCATTTTCATCCTGAAATACTCAAGAAAATTTATGAGACCGATCTCCCTAAGATTTTTCAGCAACCAAAATTAGTCGATCAAACTATTGATATAACCCAAATCAATAACGATTTTCTAATCCAAAAATACATAGAAGGCTTGCTTTTTTATTTTGACAATCCCACACTTATTAACGAAGATTTGTTAGTCATTAAATTAAAAGAAATAATTCTGCTTTTATGTCAAACCAAAAATGCGCCTGTTATTCAACAAATTTTATCTCAACTTTTTTCTCCTACTAGTTATACTTTTAAGCAAATTATAGAAAATAGTTTATACAATCCTATAAGTTCGGAAGAGTTGGCTCAAATGACCAACCTAAGTCTTTCATCATTCAAGAGAGAATTCAAAAAAAATTATGACGATAGTCCAGCCAATTATATTAGAAATAAAAAATTAGAAAAAGCAGCTGAACTTTTATTAGTATCTGATGAACGCATTACAAACATTGCTTTCGATTGTGGTTTCAATGATTTAGCCAATTTTTCGACACTTTTTCACGAAAAATACAGTCAAACGCCATCGAATTTCCGTTTGAACCAATTATCCAAATAGTTGAACGAATTACAAAAGTCTAAGCTTCTTATTTGTTGCACTTTTGTAATGTTGAATAACAAATACTAATTAATATAAAACAAAAATTATGGCACATTTAAAATTAGAAAATAATCCAGTTTCTCCAATATCTCAAGCAATTTTTGACAACACTCAAAAAACATTAGGATTTGTACCTAATATGTACAAAGGCATGGGGCAAAATCCAGCGTTGTTAGATATCTATATTTATGGATACAACAGCTTTAGAGCCAATTCAGGTTTTAATTCTGTAGAACAAGAAGTTGTTTTTCTTTCGGTAGCTTATGAAAATAATTGTGAATATTGTACGGCTGCTCACAGTTTTATTGCCGATAAAATGTCAAAAGTACCCACTGAAGTAACCAATGCCATTCGCGATGGAAAAGAAGTGCCAGATCTAAAACTAGCCGCTTTATCAAAACTAACGCGTTCGCTTACTGCAAACTGCGGGAATGTTGCACAAGAAGAAGTTGATGCCTTTTTAGCCGCAGGATATACAGAAACGCATGTTTTAGGTATTATTGCCGGAATTGCGGTAAAAACAATTAGTAACTATTCTAATCACAACACAAATCCTGAATTAGATGATGCTTTTGCCGGAAGAGCTTGGAAAAAATAATCAGACATCTTTTTTAATTGTCAATGAAGTTACTCACTGTGTTGGCTTTTACCACAAGTCGTAAATGGATGGATTCCTTGTATAGTAACCATTAGTCCTATTTAAACTATATGACTATCCGTTACTTGTATCAATGGCAAAAAAGTATATATTTGGGTCTGAATCAAAAAAGTAACTGCTATGAAATCCGCGATATCGGGTTAGATTGATGATTACTGCTTTAGAAACAACTTGGTATCAGTTACGGACAGTCATAAAAAATAATATTCTTTATAAAAAAGGAGCTTCAATTTGAAGCTCCTTTTTTATAAATATAGCTCTATAATACACTTAGGCTTTCAATCGACACGCTTTGCTGTCGCCATTTACCACAACTTCGGTCAATCCTAAAGAAGATAAATTTTTCATGGCTTTATCCCATTTTTTACCGCTCAGTTCCGATTTGATTTTTAGTAAACCAAAATCCATTTGGTTTTCATTGACTTTCAAAAGGTCAATAATCAATTTTTCATCGTCTTCCAATTCAATTTTAACTTGAGTTTTTTCTGGGCGCATTTGCGGGAACAACAACACTTCCTGGATAGAAGCATTATTTGTCAAATACATAATCAATCGATCCATTCCAATTCCCATTCCGGATGTTGGAGGCATTCCGTATTCTAATGCTCTCAAGAAATCTTCGTCAATTATTCCTGTGGCTTCATCATCTCCTTTTTCAGCCAATCTCATTTGGTCTTCAAAACGGGCTCTTTGATCAATTGGGTCATTCAATTCAGAATAGGCGTTTGCCACTTCTTTTCCGCAAACCATCAATTCAAAACGTTCTGTCAATTCTGGATTGTCACGGTGTTGCTTGCAAAGCGGAGACATTTCCTTTGGGTAATCCGTGATGTAAGTAGGCTGAATGTAATTTCCTTCGCATTTCGCGCCAAAAATCTCATCAATCAGTTTCCCTTTCCCCATGGTTGCATCTACATCAATTCCCATTCCTCTGGCAGCATCAAATAACGCTGTTTCACTTTTTCCTGAAATATCAAATCCAGTAAAATGTTTGATAGAGTCCGTCATTGTCACTCTGGCGTAAGGCGCTTTAAAATTGATGGTATGTTCTCCAAAAGTAACTTCTGAGCTTCCATTTACGGCAATCGCGCAATGTTCTAAAAGGTCTTCGGCAAATTTCATCATCCAGTTGTAGTCTTTGTAGGCTACATATATTTCCATGGCAGTAAATTCTGGGTTGTGGGTACGGTCCATTCCTTCGTTACGAAAATTTTTCGAAAACTCATAAACCCCTTCAAAACCACCAACAATCAATCTTTTTAAGTATAATTCGTTCGCAATACGCATGTACAAAGGCATATCAAGCGAGTTGTGATGCGTGATAAAAGGACGCGCTGCAGCACCACCGGGAATTGGTTGCAAAACAGGCGTTTCTACTTCAAGATATCCTTTGTCATTAAAAAAAGAACGCATTGCATTGAACAATTTTGTTCTTTTGATAAACGTTTCTTTTACATGATCATTCACGGTCAAATCCACGTACCGACGACGGTATCTTTGTTCCGGATCAGCAAAAGCATCGTGTGTTTTACCATCAGCATCCGTTTTTACAACAGGAAGTGGTTTCAAGGCTTTGGCCAAAACCGTCAATCCATAAACATGAACCGAGATTTCTCCCACTTGCGTTTTGAAAACCGTTCCGCGAATCCCAATAAAATCGCCAATATCCAACAGTTTTTTGAAAACGACATTATACATGGTTTTCTCCTCATCTGTCGAAATATCATCTCTCGAAACATAGATTTGAATACGCCCTTCAGCATCTTTCAATTCGGCAAATGACGCCTTTCCCATGATACGCTTCCCCATCAAACGACCTGCTAAAACCACTTCCTTACCTTCGTATTTTGCAAAATCAGCTAGGATTTCGCTAGAATATGAGGTTGTAATAAATTCGGCTGCAGGATAAGGCTCAATACCTAAATTGCGTAATTCTGTAAGTGCTTCTCTACGTAATATTTCTTGTTCGGATAATGCCATTTTATGCTGATTTTAAGAGCGCAAAGATACTATATAAGTTTTAAAATTTAAAGTTTAAAATGTACCGTTTTTTGGAGCAGAATATTTTGTTTCTTCAAGACGATCCGTCCCGCTATTCGTTCTATCTTTTTTCCTTGTTCAAAAAAAAACAAGAAAAAAAGGATGCCACTGCTATCGGGGCTATGCTACGACTTTTATTTTTTTAAATCAACATGAAAAATAGTACAAATAACATATATAGAAACCAATAAGTATTTTAAATTACCAAATGGAAAAACACGATTTACTGCTTTTAGTATTATTTTTGATCAGTTGCCAAGTAACAGAAACCATTTGTCTAAACCAAGACGGAACCGGAGAAATTGAAACAGAATTACTCCGCGATGAACATCGTTGTATGTAATTTATAGCTGAAAATCACTCCAAAGAAGACGTTTTTCTTGATACAACTTATGTTTTTAAAGATCTGATAACCAAAAATTCCGAGACGTTTTCCAAATTACCAGCATCCGAAAAAGCCATTTTTAAAAAAATTACTACGGTAAAAGTCCATAGTAAGAAAAGTTCCTTCGAGAAAGAATTTTGCATAATAATCAGTCAAAAATTTAATACAATAGCCGAAGTTGCTGATTTATACAAAACCGAAGAATAGGCGGATGATATAGAAAATAATTATGCATTGGTTGCCGAAGAACATTATTATAGTGTTAGCTTTACTTTTGATGGAAGTACTTTTAAAAGAATTGTCAAAATTACAGACGCAGTAGAATTAAAAAAGCAACAAGAAGAAATTGAAAGATTAAAAATACGCTTCCATAAATTTAAAGCCGTTCAAAATTTTATTTTGAAATATCATTTTCCTCGAAAAATAAAATCGGGTTCAAATATAAATTCAAAAATAAGCGATGACAAAAAAGCAATGGAAATGCAATTTCTAATCACAGATTGTTTAAAAATCCGGTGAGTATAAATCTTGAAGTTGTTTTGGAATAATAATATTGAACTTAAATAATCGCCTTATGGTCAAGTCGAGCGCAGTCGAGACTCATTTGGTTAGTCTCGACTGCGCTCAACTTGACAGAAATATGAGTTAATCCTTCAATGGTTTTTTCAAATCTTGTAGGTGACTTTTTTGGCGCAATGATAAAACATCGAAATTAGTTCAAGTCCGAGACTAATTATTTTTGATTCATAATTTTATATCATACCTGCAAGGTTTGAAAAAAAACCTTATAGGAAAAAACAGTAAACTCAAAACGTTGTACCTTTGTCATTCAAAAATAAGTGAACGAAATAGGATTGCTTCGTTCCTCGCAATGACACATGAATAAAAACATCCAACTTCAAGATTTAGGAACTAAAGATTACAAAGAAACTTGGGAATACCAAGAAGAATTGTTCAAAGAAATAGTTGACTTAAAAATTAAAAATAGGAGAGAAGAAACGAGTTTACAAACACCCAATTATTTCCTTTTTGTAGTACATCCGCATGTATATACATTAGGCAAAAGTGGTGATTTAAGTAATTTACTTTTGTCTGAAAAACAATTGGAAGCTAAAGGAGCTACTTTTTATAAAATCAATCGTGGTGGCGATATTACCTATCACGGACCTGGACAAATCGTAGGGTACCCTATTATAGACTTAGAAAATTTCTTTACGGATATTCATAAATACCTACGGTTTCTGGAGGAAGCTATTATTCTTACCCTTGAAGAATATGGAATTGTTTGTGGCAGAAGCGAAGGCGAAACCGGTGTTTGGTTAGGCGCAGGAACACCATTTGCCAGAAAAATTTGTGCAATGGGCGTTCGCGCTTCCCGTTGGGTCACTATGCACGGATTTGCTTTAAACGTAAATGCTGATTTGGGTTATTTTGACAATATTATTCCCTGTGGGATTCGCGGTAAAGCCGTAACTTCTTTGAACGTAGAACTAGGCGTATCCAAAGTGAATGAACAAGAAGTCAAAGAAAAAATCCTGAAACATTTTGCCATTCTTTTTGATGCCACTTTTGAGAAACCTGCACTCAAAAATCGTTACACGAGCCTGTAAGGCGAACTGGCGAAGCAATCTAAATTCAAAAATCAAAACAATACTGTTCCGGCAACAAACGAAATGTCATTCGGTGGTGTTTTGTAACCCCATATTTCCGAATGGCTTCCCGGTGTTCTTTGGTAGGATATCCTTTATTTTGTTTCCAATTGTACATTGGGAATTCCTCATGAATCCGATTCATATATTCATCCCGATACGTTTTTGCTAATACGGAAGCGGCGGCAATACTCATAAATTTTGAATCTCCTTTTATGATACTGGCATTCGGAATCGAATGTAGGATTTCAATTTCAGCATCGGTAAAAATCTTTCCTCCTCGATTTTTAATCCCACCCTTAGGAATCAATGGAGTATTTCCGTCTACAATAATGGATTCAGGTCTTGGATTTAGTTTTAAAATACTTTCCTGCATTGCTTTTATGGAGGCGTTCAAAATATTTATTTGGTCAATAATCAACGGTTCCAGATGGGTTACGGCAAATGAAACACATTCTTGTTCTATAATAGGTTTTAATTTTTCTCTTATTTTCTCAGACAATTGTTTGCTGTCATTTAATAACTCATTTTGGAAATGCGCAGGTAGTATTACGGCTGCTGCAGTCACGGGGCCCGCCAGACAACCCCGACCGGCCTCATCAGTTCCGGTTTCTAAATATGGCGTTAAAAAAAAAGGACTTAACATTAAATTGATTTTGACAAAAATAAGATTTTTGAAGTGATTATCCGCAGTTTGTAGTGTCATAATAACTAAATTTCATTGGTATGTTTATTTTTTGAAGAGGAATGGTGTCAAAAACACAAAGTGTTAAATTTTATAAAAGCTTGTTTATTTAAAGAATTATTAAGATTTTTGTGAAATAACTAATTCAAAACAAATTAATATGAGATCAAAATTTAAATGGATTTTTACGTTGCTGTTGGCTTTGTCAATGCAATTTGTGTTCGCACAAGAAAAGACCGTTACAGGAGTAGTGTCTGATGCTACAGGACCTATTCCTGGAGTGAATGTTATTATTAAAGGAACAAATAGAAGCACACAAACAGATTTTGATGGTAAATATTCCATTAAAGGAAGTAATGGGGAAGTTTTAGTATTTTCATTTGTTGGTATGAAAGATATGACAGCAAATATTGGAGCTTCATCCACAGTTAACATTAAAATGTTACAAGCAGATAATACCCTAGAAGAGGTTATTGTTGTAGGTTATGGTGTTCAGAAAAAGAAAGACCTTACTAGTTCGATTTCCTCCATTAGTGGAGAAGCTATAAAAGGTCTAATTACACCTAGTTTTGAAAGTCAATTAGCAGGAAGAGCTGCAGGTGTGCAAGTTACTACACAAAACGGGATTTTGGGTGTAGCGCCGAGGGTTAGAATTAGAGGTGTGGCTACCATTAATAGTGGTACTCAACCTTTGTATGTAGTGGATGGTTTACCAATTTACTCTGGAGATATTGGAGGTTCTGCTGACACCAATGGTTTGGCCGATATTAATCCTAACGATATAGAGTCTTTCGAAGTCTTGAAAGATGGTGCTGCGACTGCAATTTATGGTTCTAGAGCTGCAAACGGTGTGATTTTAATTACTACTAAAAGAGGTAAAAAAGGAACAATGAAAGTTTCTTATAGTAATGTTACTGGATTTGCTTCAGCAACAAAAAGATTTGATTTACTTAAAACTGCTGATTTTCTAGTTATTAATAACGAAAAAAGATTAAATGCTGGTCAAGCGGCTTGGGCAGCTGGAAGTAATTTTGATACTGATTGGCAAAGTCAGGTTTTGAATAAAGGTGCTGTTCAAACAGATCATTCTCTATCTTTTAGTGGAGGTTCTGACAAGACTAGATATTTCATGTCTTTAGGTTACTCTACTCAAGATGGTATTGCGAAGTCAAACAGTTTAGATCGTTATTCTCTTAGGTCAAATCTAGAACATGAAGTGACGTCATGGTTAACAGCCGGAGCTAACATTGGGGTTACCAAAACTAATACTTACGGATTGAATACAGGAAGGAACTCTATTTCAGGAAATATCTTTAGTGCAATAAGACAGTTGCCTAATACTTCTCCTTTTGATGCAACAAACCCAACAGGTTTTAACCTTAATGCATCCGGAAATATTGGTCAAGGTACAAATCTTACACAAGCCACGGATAATTTATCCAATATTAGCTTTGTATTAGCAAACAACAAGTTTGAATCTAAGGTAACTAGGATTATATCCAGTGCTTTTTTATCCGCTGATATCCTTAAAGGTTTAAATTATCGTTTCCAAATTGGAGTTGATAACGCTTCAACAAACGGATTTTTATATTGGAATCCATTACATGGTGATGGACGTGGAACTAATGGACGATTAAGTAATAATAATAATACTTTAACTCGTTGGAATGTTCAAAATGTTTTGTCCTACAATAAAACATTTAGTGATGATCACAATTTATCTTTGACAGCAGTTTATGAAGCTCAAAAAGAGAGAAATGAAGGTTTTTTTGGTACTGGTACCAATATAACTGATCCATTTTTTAATGAAAATGTGGTAACAGGGGCTTTTGGTACTCAAGAATCAGGGGGTGGTGTCAGCGAAGAAGGTATTATTTCTTATATTGGAAGAGCAAGTTATAATTATAAAGAAAAATATTTTGTTCAAGGTACTATAAGACGTGATGGACTATCGAAATTTAATTCAGACATTCGCTACCAAAGTTTTCCTGGTGTTTCTGGAGGTTGGAATATTGCGAATGAAAGTTTTATGGAAAATTTTAAAAGTGTCATTTCTCAATTCAAAATCAGAGGGTCTTACTCTTTAACGGGTAACACAAATGTGGGAAGAAGTAATTATCCTTATTTGAGTACATATTCTCCTTCATTTTATGGACCAAACAATGGTATCGCATTTACAACTTTTGCAAACAGAAATTTAAAATGGGAAACAAGTACTAAAATTGATTATGGAGTAGATTTGTCTTTATTTAATAATCGTTTGACTTTAAACTTTGATTATTTCAAGAATACCTCTGAAGATGTAGTACTTCAGTTTCCGATAGATCCTTCATTAGGCGTTCCAGGAAATGCAATAGATAGAAATGCTGCAAATGTATTAAACAAAGGGTATGAATTTGGAGTAGATTATAGTGTTATAAACACTAAAGATTTCAAGTGGAATGTCAATGCAAATTTAACCTTACAGAAAAATAAAGTTTACAATTTGCCAAATAATGGTGCAGATATCATTGGTGGAAGCTCAGGAGATATAAATATTCAGCCAAATATCATTATTCGGGAAGGTGAATCATTAAACTCGCTTTATGGATTTACATATTGGGGTGTAAACGCTGCAAACGGTAATCCGGTCTATTATAAAGCTGATGGTAGCTTGGTTCAAGGAAATATCGCAACAGCTAATTACAAAGTATTTAATCCAGCCGATCCCACAAATGTATCCGTTGCATCGTCTTTAACACAAGCCGATAAAAAGATTCAGGGAAATTCACTTCCTACTTATTTTGGTGGATTTAATTCTAGAATGAGCTATAAGGATTTTGATTTTAGCTTCTTGATTCGTTTCAGTGGTGGAAACAAAGTTTTTAATGGTACTAGAAGAGATTTACTTAATTTAGGTTTAAGCAACAATAGCACAGAAATCCTTGGTAGATGGCAAAGTCCAACAAATCCTGGTGACGGAGTTACGCCTAGATTAGTTGCTAACCAAAATCCATTTATTAACCAAGCAAGTAATCTAACAACTCGTTTTGTAGAAGATGCAGACTTTATTAGTTTAGATAACATAAGTTTAGGGTATTCGTTTCCAAAAATTTTAACCGAAAAAATAAGCGTTGAAGGAGTGAGATTGTCAGCTCAGGTACAAAATTTATTTTTAATAACGAAATACAAAGGATTAGATCCAGAATTAGAAACTTCTGGAGTTGATTTAAACG
This sequence comes from Flavobacterium sp. LS1R10, assembly GCF_003968825.1. NCBI lineage: Bacteria > Pseudomonadati > Bacteroidota > Flavobacteriia > Flavobacteriales > Flavobacteriaceae > Flavobacterium > Flavobacterium sp. LS1R10. Next base: position 191,616 of record NZ_RYDH01000005.1, read on the forward strand.
GTACACCAAGAGCAAGAATTTTTTCAATTGGTATTAACGTAAATTTATAAAAAAATGAAAAAATACATAAAAATAGTAACTAGTGTAATGCTAGTAATGGGATTGTTTTCTTGTTCAGATGAGAAAATATTGGAACTAACTCCTATAAATGCGGTAGCGTCTGATGTTGCATTCACAACACCTACTTTGATAACGGCTTCAATGAACGGTATGTATAACGCGGCTTCGGTTGGTATTTTTAATAATACAGCAAACAATCCGAATAGTGGTCGAGGTTATATCTGGGGTGCAGCTTTTGTTCAGCAAGGAGATAATAGAGGAGAAGATGTAATTAATTTAGCCGGATTTTATCAGTTAACATATACAGGTACATACGATGCTGGTACGGCAAACAACACCTATTATTTTGTTGATGGTTACCGATTAATTAACAGATGTAATCTAATTATTGAAGGTGTAACTGATGCTGTAAGTAAAAATGTTATTACAGCTCAGCTTGGAAATAGTTACATAGCGGAGGCAAGATTTTTAAGAGCAATAACACATTTTGAAATGTTGAATTATTTCGCAAGGCCTTACAATTTTACTGTCGGTGCTAGTCACCCTGGTCTACCATACAGAGAGGTAGGTGTTGATACTGACGCGGAAGTAGAGAGCGAAAAAGCGCAAGGAAGAAATTCAGTAGCGGAGTGCTATGCTAAAGTTTTAGCTGATTTGAATTTTGCTGAGAGCAACCTCATTGGTACTAATAAATTTAGAGCAACAAAAGAAGCTGCTATCGCTTTTAAAACTAGAGTGTATCTGCAAAAAAGAGATTGGGATAATGTTGTAGTTGAAGGGTCGAAATTATCTGCTCTTTCTTTAGCTCCAACTCCAGCCGGTGCTTTTACGTTAGGTACGAATGTTGAAACTATTTTTTCAATTCAACATGGTGCCACAGCTGGTCAAAACCCTGGTGTCAACGGTTCACTTGCGTCAATGTATAAAAATAGAGCTTTAATTTGTATTAGTCCAATCATTTGGAGAGACGCGATGTGGTTAAATGATGATAAAAGAAGAGAGAATGGTGTGATGACAACGATCAATGCGGGTAATGTTTTAACAAACAAATATACTGATATTACAAATTCAACTGATCCCGCTCCAGTAATTCGTTTCGCAGAAGTACTTTTGAATATGGCAGAAGCTAATGCTAGAAAAACTTCGCCGGATTTAACATCAGCTTTGACACAGTTGAATAGAGTAAGAAATAGATCATTAGCTGTTCCATCTACTCAAACTTATACTACAGCAAGTTTTGCAACAGCAAAAGATTTAGTTGGTGCAATATTAAAAGAACGCAGAATAGAATTTATTTGTGAAGGAAGAAGATGGTCAGATATTCACAGATTACAAGGGGATGATTTGTTTCCAATTGATGGAATTCCTTCTAAATTAGCTAATGGTAATCCTCCTGCTGGTTCATTTACTTTGGGAACATCGTACACAGGTCCAAGAACAAATGCTGCTATCCCAGGAAGTGATTTTAGATTCTTATGGCCAATACCATTATTAGTAACAACAACTAATAAAATTTTAGCTGCTCAGCAAAATCCAGGCTGGTAATGTAGATTCATATTTTAACAAGAGAGAGCCTTCCCCAGTCATTTTGATTGTGGAAGGTTTTTTTATTTAATGATTTTTAGTATTTCAGCGTTATAAAGGTAAAAATTCATGGCTTATTTGATAAGAAAATTCATTGAGTTATACCAAACGAAAATATAATATAGAAATAGTACTAAATACGGTAGGTGATTTTAACTAAGTTAACTTATGTTTTCAAGATGAAGCTCGTTTTGGTTTGTTCACTCAAAATGAAAAATCTGTTACTGATATTAAAGTTTGACCAATTTGTCTTTTCAATAAGTTTTTAAATCAACTTTTCTGTTTGGTTTTTCTAATGGGTTGTCAAGTTTACTATGTCGAGTGTCTTGATGAAAAACCCTTGATTTGTTGTCTTTTGAACTGTTTCAGGCATACAAGATTCAAATAGTCTCATGTTTAAAGAATAGTTTCAGTTTTTGGACCTAATAATTGTTGATAATTAAATCCGCTCCAGTTTCTAAATATGGCGTTAAAAAAAAGGACTTAACATTAAATTAATTTTGACAAAAATAAGATTTTTGAAGTGATTATCCGCAGTTTGTAGTGTTATAATAACTAAATTTCATTGGTATGTTTATTTTTTGAAAAGGAATGGTGTCAAAAATATAATATGTTAAATTTTATAAAAGCTTGTTTCTTTAAGAAATTATTAAGAAATTTGTAAAATAACTAATTCAAAAAACAAATTTAATATGAGATCAAAATTCAAATGGATTTTTTCGTTGCTGTTGGCTTTGTCAATGCAATTTGTGTTCGCACAAGAGAAAACTGTTACAGGTGTAGTGTCTGATGCCACGGGATCCTTACCTGGGGCGAATGTCGTAGTCAAAGGAACTACAAGAGGAATACAAACGGATCTAGACGGGAAATATTCTATCAGAGTAAGTGCTGGAGAGGTATTAGTGTTTAGTTTTATAGGCATGGAAAATGTCTCAAGAACGGTAGGAACTGCTAATTCAATCAACGTTAGTATGATTGATGGCGGAAATACTTTAGAGGCTGTTGTTGTTCAAGGATACAGAACGGTAACAAAGAAAACAGCCGTAACTGCAGCTGCCACAGTAAACAGCGAAACAATTGAAAACCGACCAAATGCAAATGTTTTGAATACAATTCAAGGACAATTGGCAGGTGTTAATATTACCGCAAGTACAGGTCAGCCAGGAGCTAAATCTTCAGTTATTATTAGAGGAGCAGGAACAATCAATGGGAATACAGATCCTTTGTATGTAATTGACGGGTTTCCTTCAAATAGTGATAACTTTAGATCGATTAACCCAAATGATATTGCAAGCTTAGACGTTTTGAAAGATGCTGCTGCAATTTCTCAATACGGTTCTAGAGGGTCTAATGGTGTAATTGTTATTACAACAAGAAAAGGAAGTTACAGTGAACCAAAAACTACTTTTAGATATTCTTCACAATTTGGTATTAATGATTTACAAACTCCAAGATATTCTTATGCCAATTCAAAACAATTGTTGAAAATTGAGAAGAATTTCGGAGCGGGTCGTGGATCTACGTTAACAGATGCTCAGATTAATGCGTATAATATTAATACAAATTGGGTAGATTATTTTTTTAACCAAGGGACTTCTACAAACCACAATTTTAGTATTGAGAATAATGGTAAAAACATAAATTCGTTTACTTCGGCCAGTTTCTTTGATCAAGAGGGGGTTTTAGAATCTACAGGTCTTAAAAGGTTTACAGTAAGAAATAATTTGAATGGAAAGTCAGATGATGGGAAATTTAAATTCTCTGTAAATTCAGCTTTTGGACATTCAAGAAATAATGAAGCAACGAACTTAGGAGAAGGTGCTATTAATAGAAATTATGTAACTGGGGCTTATTTAGGTGCGCCTTATGTTTCTCCTAATGAATATCAAAATTCTGCACAATTATTCAGTTTGTATCAGGCTAATGGTACATTGTTGTATACGCCACTGATGTTGGTTGATAAATTGAAAACGTATCAAAATAGTACTCAGGAAACCAGAATTGATCTGGCAACGGAGCTTTCTTATGAGTTTGTTGATGGACTAACGGGTAGAGTACGAACTTCAGGACAATTGTTGCAAAATAGATTTCATCAAGCGGAATTTCCAGGATCATTTAATGCGTTGTTGTTTTTAGCTCCTAGTCAAGTTTTTGGTGGTTTTGAGGATATCAATGAACGAAGAGAGTTTTTATTCAATAATTTGTTTATGTTGGATTATAATAAAACGTTTGGGAAACATACGTTTAATGTTTCTGCAGCGTCTGAGTACAATCATTCAAGATTAACGTCGAATAATATTAGACAAAGAGGCTTGGATCCAAAACTTTTTGTACCTAATACAGGAGCGGGTTATATTTCGGATACTTCAGCAAATGATTTCTACGTGCCTACTATTTCAGCCTCTCAATTGAGAAATGATTTGATTTCTTATTTCACAACATTTGATTATGATTTCAATAGTAAATATGGACTTGTTGCTTCCTATAGAATTGATGGAAGCAGTCGATTTATTGAAGAAAATCAATTTAATAATTTCTGGTCTTTAGGTGGTAGATGGAATATAGATGAAGAAGAGTTCATGCAATCATTAGATTTTATTAATGTTTTGAAACTTAGAGGATCAATAGGAACTTCTGGAAATCAGAGAATTGTAGATGGTACTATTTTCGCAGGAATAAATCCTCCCGCATTTGCAGATATTTATCCAGGTTCAAATAACGCTTACAATAATGGTACTGGATATAATCTTAACCTTGGTTTTCCTGCGTTGAAATGGGAAACTACTGAACAGTATAACGTAGGTGTTGATTTTGAACTATTAAGAGGCAGAATTAGAGGGTCTTTTGATTATTATAATAAAAAAACAATTGACTTATTTATAAGTGAACCATTAGTGCCTTCAACAGGAGCAACATCGCTTACGAAAAATTCAGATGCTTTTATTGTTAACAAAGGATTTGAATTAAGTATTGGATATGATGTTGTTAGAACCAATGACTTACGATTAACAGTTCGTGCTAACGGATCTAGTAATGACAATAGCGTTGGTGGAATTATAGCAAATAATGGAAGAATTATTACGGGGAATTTGATTACTCAGAACGGAGGTAGCATCAGAGAACCTTTTGTGTATCATTATTTAGGAGTTAATCCAGTAAATGGTAATTTATTATTTCAAGACATAAATGGTAACCCAACAGAAACTCCAGTAGCAGCTGACAGAAAGCCATTAGGTAAAAACAATGTTCCAAAGTATCAAGGTGGTTTTGGGTTTGATTTTGACTATAAAGGGTTCTTCGTGTCATCAACTTTTACTTTTGCTCAAGATGTTGTGCGTTATGATTTCGATTTATCTAACTTGTACAGTCCAGGTAATATTGGTACATTTAATGTAACGGATGATTTGTTGAACGCTTGGACAACGACGAATACAGCTACTGATGTTCCTTCTTTAAGAGCTGGAAATATTTCAGCTCAAAATCTTTCAGATCGATTTATCAAAGATGCTTCTTATGTTAGGCTTAGAAATGCTCAAATCGGATACAGAGTGCCAAAAATATTTTTAGCTAAAACATTCTTGACTGATCTCTCTTTCACTTTGCAAGGTGAAAACTTATTTAACATCACACAATGGCAAGGTTTTGATCCTGAAAGTTCAAGAGCTAGTGATGTATACCAATACCCAACTGCCAGACAATTTACTTTTGGGGTAGATTTGAAATTTTAATTTATAAAATCTTATGAAAATGAAAAAAATATTTATTTTATCAATATTAGCGGGTACTCTTTTTGTATCGTGCAATAATGATTTATTAGACCCTTTTACTCCGGGATCGCTAACAGAAGAAGTTGCGTTCACTAGTTCTACGGATTTACAAAGGTTGATGAACTCCACTTATGGTTTATTAACCAACAGAGAGGATATTATTTTTAGTTCTGTTTTTACTGATGAAGTTGGTATTGGATTTGCTAACGGAGGTCAGGGAATTAATGATGATTATGTTTTCTTTTTGAACGTAAGTTCTGCATCACCTTCTAATATCTGGACCGCTTCTTATTTCACTCTTTCAAGAGCTAATCGTGTAATTGTATTTGCGGATCAATTATTGGCAACTACAACTGATGCAGCTGAAAAAGCAAATTTGAACAGGCTTAAAGCAGAAGCTTTAACGGTAAGAGCACTATCTCACATGAAGTTGCTTTCTTATTTTTCTCCGGATCTTAAGAGCAACGATGCGTTGGCTGCAGTTTTAATTACCAGAGTAGTTACTTCAGCTGAACCGGGGATGCAAAGATCTACAAATGGTGTTTTTTATGCGTCTATTCATAGTGACCTAGATGCTGCTTTGGTGTTGTTTAATGCCGCCACTTCAAGTCCGTACTCAGGAGCTACTGCGAAATTATATGCAGGTAAGAATTTAGTAAAAGCGTTAAAATCTAGAGCATTTGTTCTAAAAGGCGATTATACTAATGCTGAAATTTGGGCTAATGATGTGATCAGTACATCAGGTCTAGTGTTAGCGGATGTCTCTAATTACAACAGTGTTTTTCACACGGATTCAGAACCAGCCAATGTAGAAGTAATTTTTAGACTGAAAAGAACATTGCAACAATCTTCTCAAGCAGCTAACCTTGGTAATGGTTATGCCTCTGTAAATCCTACGAAGGATGGTTCTCCATTCTATGAAATAGGTAGATCGTTGTACAATGCTTTAAGTACAACCGACATAAGAAGATCAACTATAGTGCACCCAACATCAGTTCCAGATGCTAATTATGCAACTTCTACTGATTATAGAAACACGGATGTATTAGTTTTAGCTAAACATCCAGGTACTTCTACAGTAGGTAATTTAAATAGTGATTTTAAAATCGTTAGATTATCTGAGATGTATTTTATCAAGGCCGAAGCGAGAGTGGCTGCGGGTGATTTAGCAGGTGCTGCTTCAGCAATAAAATCTATTTTAGATAAACGTTATTCTACTGCACAAACTTTACCAGTATATGCTAATGCTACGGCAGCTTGGAAAGCTATTTTAGATCAAAGAAGACTAGAATTCGCTTTTGAAGGATACCGTTTCATAGATTTAAAAAGAATAGGTGTTTTAGCAGGTGCAGGTGTCAATAGAGATCCTGCGGACTATAGTTCAAGTTCAGCGAACTATCCGGCTGGAAATCCATCTAATTTACCATTGACTAGTCCTAAATTTGCATTGCCAATTCCTCAGGTTGAGTTGAATGCAAACCCTACTATTCAACAAAATGCAGGATATTAATTAAATTAATATTCCCTATAGAAACCGGCTTTATGCCGGTTTTTTTATGTCTTTTGGTTTTCTTGACGTTTGATTTTTATCTCTTTTTATAGGATGATTTAGTTGCGATTTCTGTAATATCAAGAAAAACCAGTGTACATTAGGTGCTATTATTAAAACCCGTACAATTATCCCACACAAAAGCATTTCTTTGGGAGCTTCAAAGAAATACAAACGATCAGGCATCTGGTACAAATGACAATAAAGGATTCTTTTTTTTTCAAAAAGAAGTATTGATAAATATATTTTAATGAATATTGTATCAAATGAACAGACCAATTTACAACGACTCTGTTTTTGCTAATAGATCCAAAATAGTGGCGTCAAAGGCGCATTGAGCTTAAACTATTCTTTTAAGGTACTTTTGTTTTTACATTTATTTCAGTGACGAATTACATGTTTTTTTAAAATTTTAAAAAACCATTAAATTGGTAGTTAAAAAATTTTAATATTTGTTTAGAATAATTCAGGTATAGTAAATTAAGATGTTACAATAGTGTAGGAATTCTTTTTTTATTTTTAATGGCCAGTCGCACTAAGATAATTCCGCTGGTTACCATTAAGGGTAAAACTATTATTAAATGTGCTTTGTTGATTATCAAAAAGAAATAGAGTACAACCGAGAGCAGATTAAATAAAACCAAATTATAGATCCCTTTTTGGCTCTTTTTCCAATAAAAATACAATAACCCTATTAAGGTTGGGTTAAACAACAAAATATTGTAGTTGTAACCCAGCTCAAGATGATCTGAATAAAACCCAATAAACGTAAAGAATAGTCCTATTGTTGCCATTAGAATAAGGTACAACAAATTGATACCCTTTTTGTTTATAAAAATGATTAGAGCAAGCAGTAAAAAATAGGTATACGGATTGTTCCACCAAGAAAAGGGAACTTCATTTTTGAATTCGATTATGGTTTTGTTTTCCGGTGCCAGCGGACGGTTTTGAAAAAAAACTTTTTTTAGGCTTTTTTGCAATTCAAAGGGAAGAAATAATTGCGTGCCTAATTGATCTACTTTTTTTCCAAAAATGATACTTGTTCCTAGTTTCTCATAAAAATGACCGTCAAAATACGGATACAAAATAGTTCTGTAGGTGAGGTCAGTATCAGCATTTTTTACAATAGCGGTTGTATCTAGTGTTTTGTTGATAATGGCAACAACCATCGAGGTGCAGTTTTTATCGATAAACTTATAGGTGTAATAACTTTCTCCTGATGCTAAGGATGTATTGAGGTTGTCAAACAGTTTTTGTTTTAAATGTTCAGGAATATTCAGCTCCTGCTCATAAACAGATCTTCTTTCGTACTGATATTGATTGATGAAATCTGGATAGGAATTTGCTACAGCAAAATACTGTAGGTCTCCTTTTATAAATTTCATCACGAAATTAGGGGTGTTAAAATCAAAAGCTCCATAATTATATACCACATCAATTGCATTTATTGTATCCTGAACGCGAATTGCCGTGTGGCCAAAAAGAGAATACGATTCATTGCCTGTTCCACAGGTTAGTACACTGACCTTCGTGTTTTTTGATAATTGGATGTTTTGTCCAAAACTACACGGTGCCGTTAAAAATAAAAACAGGAAGAAAATTATTTTTTTGAAAGAAGAGGTTTGCATTCGTTAGCTTTTAAAGGGTAATAGGGCGCTTATGTATTTAAAAAATAAATTTGCGTCCGCATTGATTGTATTTGTTTTCCAAAGATACTCAAAGAAACAAAAATGAAGCAGAAAGTTTGGTGGTTAAAATCAGAATTCATGTTTTCTAACGTATCGTGAACTTTTAAAAAATGGAATCATAATCCACAGCATTATTTGATTATAAAGGTTCTGTTAAATTAATTTCGGAACATTCCCAAATCTACTTTCACTGAAAAAATATTTGAGTATAAAGCGGTACTTTGATTGCCTAAATCGGTCAATGCATAGTCAATCTGAATGCCTTTGTATTTAAATCCCAAGCCAATATTAGGTTGGAAACCTACTCTTTCCGTCTGATCTAATTGCTGTACATTCTGAAAATTACCCACTCCGGCACGAACGAAGACCAAATCAGTGTAGCCAAATTCCAGTCCTAAAGCGGGATCAATACTTATAAAATTAGTTGCAATTAAATCATTGGTTCTGGCAAAGCGCATATTCACATTGGCTGCAGCCTGAATGCTGTAATCATACCGAATGATGAACCTTTTAGCAAGTCCCAATTGTGCTTTTGGGGCAGTAATTTCAGTGCTTTCCGGTAATTCTTGGTTTTCTTCAGGAATGGCACCAGCAATTTTTTTATATTCGTCTTCGTCAATATTCCACACGTTATACGTCGTTGTAATGTCGCGGAGCATTAGCCCAAATTGCCAGTTGTTTTTTTCGAATTGGATTCCAGCATCAAAACCAAATCCCCAAGAATTAGCAAATTTCCCGATGATTCGGCGAATCACTTTAGCGCTTATACCATATTGAAATCCGGGAACGGGTAGTTTTCTGGCATAGGAAAAGGTAAATCCATAATCAGCCGTAGAGAAAAGACTGATCCGGTTGTAGTCAATATTACCCTGACTATCGATTAATTCAGTGGTGTTTAATATATCATCAACTCCAAAACGTATTAATGAAATGCCCCAAGCACTGTGATCATCAATTGGGCTGGCGTAGGCCAAGTAATCGTATTGGGCAATATTTGCAAAATAATTAGCATGCATTACTGAAACCTGATGGTCTTCCAGATGAATCAAGCCAGCGGGATTCCAATATCCTGAATTGACATCTCTGGTTGAAGCCACGACAGTATTTGACATGCCCAATGCAGCCGCATCAACCCCGATATTCATGAATTCATTGGAGTATTTTCTAACCGCTTGGCCATACGTGAGGGTGCTTGCCAAGAGGATTGCTACTAAAAAGCTTTTTTTTAAGGGCATCATTTTTACGAACTAAAAGTCTGTTTAATTTTTATCAAAAATATAATTTTTTACTGAGGATATTTCATTTTGCTGTTGAATTTAGTATTGCGGATCAATTTAGTGTGGATTAGTCCTGAATTTATTGGATCTTCTAGTTCCTTGAGCTGAAAAATTTATGGGTAACAATGGTCGTAAAGAATTAAACTAACACGCGGATAGTACTTGAAAAGTTTGTTTTTATTCATTTTTTTAGAATCATAGTAAATTACAAAAGGAAGAATACCTTTTTTACAGCTGTAGTTTGAATTATTTGTACATAATTTAGAAATGGCTCTTTCAGAGTTTTGAGTCCTTAAAAAGCTACTTGGCTGTAGCGGTTTAAATCTCTATTACAAAACGTACTTTTCATTCACTTATTATGTTAAATTTGCCATCTTTGTGTACTTAAACTTTATTATGATGACTATTAAAAAGCATATCCCGAATTTAATTACGTTACTGAATCTTTTTTGTGGGTGCATTGCGCTGGTATTTGCTTTTAATAAAGATTTTGAAATGGCCTTTTATTTTGTTTGTCTGGGTATATTTTTGGACTTTTTTGATGGTTTTTTTGCCCGATTATTCAGGGTGTCAAGTCCGCTTGGCTTGCAGTTGGATTCTTTGGCAGATATGGTGACCAGCGGAGTTGTTCCGGGTTTAGTGATGTATCAAATGATGATTAGTCATGCAACAACAGCACCAGCAGGTTATTTGCAGTTTTTCCCTTATTTGGGTTTTGTAATTGCGTTGGGCTCTTGTTATCGTTTGGCTAATTTTAATATCGATACCCGTCAAACAGATTCTTTTATTGGTTTGCCAACGCCTGCCAATGCACTGTTTATTCTGAGTCTGCCGTTGGTTTTGAAATATACCGATTCTATATTTATTGTTGAACTATTGACCAACCCATGGTTTTTATTAGTGCTAACCGTATTGAGCGCCTTTATGCTAAATGCGGAAATTCCGTTATTTTCTCTGAAAATCAAGAAGTTCAGTTTCAAAGAAAACACCCTTCAAATTGTCTTTTTGATCTGTGCTTTTCTATTGTTGGTTTTCTTTCGCTATTTAGGAATTCCATTACTGATACTGTTTTATGTTTTACTGTCGGTTTTGAATAATAAAGTAGTCAAAAAGTAATTTTTGAATGAGAAAACAAACCGTACGAAGAAAAACTACCCTTGTCCGTAAACATAAGAAGAAAGCAACTGTTTTCTCCGGAAAGTTTTTACGCTATTCTATTGGTACTCTTTTAGTAGCACTGATGGCTGCTGTTGGATATCATTATAGAGATGGTTTAGCGTATTATTTTAGTTTTAAATCGGATAAAATTCTACAAGAAGAAACTGAAGCCAAGCGCATTTCTGATGTTCGAAATTTTCAGGTTTTAGAAAAGCACGAAGGAAAAAGTATCGGTTTAGATGTTTCAGAATACCAAGGTAAAATCAGATGGACTTATGTGGATACTTTAGAAAATAAATATCCACTACATTTTGTGTTTATTCGCGCTACGGTTGGGAAAGACCGGAAAGACCGAAATTTTGAGCGGAACTGGCTGGGTGCCAAAGAAAATAAAATGATTAGAGGCGCCTATCATTATTATCGTCCTAACGAAAATTCAATTGAACAAGCCCAACTTTTTATCAAAACCGTCACCCTTCAAAAGGGAGATTTACCGCCAGTTTTGGATATTGAAAAATTACCTAAAAACCAGTCGATTGAAAATCTTAAATTAGGCTTGAAAAGGTGGTTAAATGCTGTAGAATCCCATTACGGAGTAAAGCCTATTATTTATACCGGCGAGCGCTATTACGATGATTTTTTGAAAGAGGAATTCGGCGATTATCTTTTTTGGATAGCCAATTATAATTTTTACAGGGAGGAAATAGCCAAAGACTGGTTGTTTTGGCAATTTACGGAGAAAGCTTCTGTTCCAGGAATAAATGGCAATGTAGATGTCAATATTTACAATGGAGATTTGGAGCAGTTGCGGTTTATTACTGTGGAATAATTATTTATTTTTCACTATCGAAAGGACTACAAATACAAAAAATGATAAGGCTCCAATCATAAAAAGTACCGATTTTGGACTAGCAAAGTTTATGGTGTTTCCCATCCAAGCAATTTTTTTAGGGGGCAAAATGCGTTTGTCTTTTTTGTTATAATAAAACAGGTCCCAGATCCAGTTGTCGGGGTCTTTACTCCATCTTTCTAATGCTTCTTGACTTGGTTTATCTTGATTTTCCATTTTTTTTTTTTTGATTTTCCATTCTCAAATAGGAACACTAAAAACGAAGCACTCTTTTAAAACTCCAACTTTCTTTTTCGAAGCTCGAAATTTTGCCCCAGATACACGCGACGTACCATTTCATCCTCAACTAATTCTTCTGGAATTCCGGCTTTAAGGATGCCACCTTCAAACATTAGGTAGGTTTTATCAGTGATGGCTAAGGTTTCCTGAACGTTGTGATCTGTAATAAGAATTCCGATATTTTTATTTTTTAATTGCGCTACAATTCGCTGAATGTCTTCAACGGCAACAGGATCGACACCGGCAAATGGTTCATCTAATAAAATGAATTTTGGATCTGTAGCCAGACAACGGGCTATTTCAGTTCTGCGGCGTTCACCGCCGGAAAGTAAATCCCCACGATTGGTTCTAATGTGTTCTAAACTAAACTCATCAATTAAACTTTCCATTTTTGCTTCTTGTTCCGCTTTGGATAATTTTGTCAATTGCAAAACACTTAATATATTGTCTTCGATGCTTAATTTTCTAAAAACGGAAGCTTCTTGAGCTAAATAACCAATTCCCTGCTGTGCTCTTTTATACATCGGGTAATCTGTGATGTTCAAATCATCTAGGAATATATTTCCGGAATTGGGTTTTACTAATCCCACAATCATGTAAAATGAAGTTGTCTTTCCGGCACCGTTAGGCCCCAAGAGTCCAACGATTTCGCCTTGATTTACCTCTACCGAAATGCCTTTGACAACACTGCGTCCTTTGTAGGTTTTGATTAGATTTTCGGCTCGTAATTTCATTTTTTTTGGTTTAATCGTTTAACGCATCAATCGTTTAATTGTTTAATCGTCAAATAAACGAATAAACAATTAAACGATAGAACTTCTTAACAAATTATTTTGTTGCGGTTTCCTCCAGTGCTTCCCAGAACTCATAGGCTCTGCGCAAATGAGGCACAACAATAGTTCCGCCAACAAGTGTAGCAATTCCCATCGCCTCCATCATTTCTTCTTTGGTGACACCTTCTTTGAAGCTCGTCTCCAAATGGTATTTTACGCAATCATCGCAGCGTAAAACGGCTGAAGCAACAAGGCCTAAAAGCTCTTTTGTTTTTACATCCAAAGCGCCTGGAGCATACGCATTGGTATCCAAATTAAAAATTCGCTTTACAATTTTATTATTGTCTGCCAATAATTTTTCGTTCATTTTCGAACGGTACTCGTTGAATTCATTTATGATATCAGCCATTTACTTTTTTTTGATTTTTTACAACTATTTTCGATATTAAGATACTTGCTTCATAGATTAACAACATCGGGATGGTTACAATTATTTGACTCACCACATCCGGAGGCGTTACAATTGCCGCTACTATAAGGATGATGACTACGGCATATTTCCAGTATTTCCTCAAAAATTCAGGGGTTACCAAGCCTAATTTAGTCAGGAAATAGATAATTATTGGTAATTCAAAAAACAATCCGCAAGCGATAACACTGGTTTTTACCATCCCAATGTAGGAATCAACGCTAAACTGATTTTTTACTACATCACTTATGGTAAATGTAGCAAAAAAGTTCATCGACATGGGGACAATTACGAAATAACCAAAAAGGACACCCATGAAAAAGAGCAAGGAGGAGGTGATCACAAAAAGCTTTGCGTGTTTTTTTTCGGTTTCATACAATGCTGGGCTTATAAATTTCCAGATTTCCCATAATACAAAAGGAAATCCCAATATAAAACCGGCGGTGATACAGGTCCAGATCAATACATTGATCTGTCCTTCCATATTGGTGTTTTGAATGATAAAAGCCATTTCGGTTACGCAAATACTATCAGCAAAACCCAAATAATGTGATAAATCACAAAAAGCACGGTAGGTAATAAAATTTGGATTGGTTGGTCCAAAGATGATAACGTCAAAAATATAGTCACTGATAAAAAATGTAACAGTGGCCAGGATTAATATAGCCACAGTACTTCGAACTAATAACCATCTTAATTCTTCAAGATGATCTAAAAAGGACATTTCGTTTAAGTTTTTCTTTGCCATTATAGTATTCCTTCTTTTAAAATGTCGTGTATATGTAAAACTCCTTTGTATTCGCCATGATCAACCACTACTAATTGGGTGATAGAAAAATCTTCCATTATGTTGAATGCCTCAACTACCATAGCTTCCGAAGAAGTCATTTTTGGGTTTTTTGTCATAATATCTTTTGCGGTTAAATCAGTGAAATTATCTCGTTCATTGAGCATTCTTCTTATATCTCCGTCCGTAATGATTCCGATTACCTTATGCTGATCTACAACTGCAGTGACACCAAGGCGCTTTTCTGAAATTTCGAAAATAACTTTTTTGATTGAAGCATCCGGAGTAACCATTGGTTTTAGACTGTGCTCTAACATATCTTTCACTTTGAGCAATAATTTTTTTCCTAATGTGCCCCCAGGATGGTAGACCGCAAAATCTTCCGGTTTGAAATCGCGCATTTCCATCAGGCAAACCGCAAGTGCATCTCCCATGACAAGTTGTGCGGTAGTGCTGTTTGTAGGGGCAAGATTGTTTGGACAAGCTTCGGAGGTGACGTTGGTATTCAAAACAAAATCAGATCCTTTGGCAAGAAAAGAGGACGTGTTTCCAGTAATGGCAATCAAGGTATTGTCAAAACGTTTCAATAACGGAACCAGTACTTTTATCTCTGGACTATTGCCACTTTTCGAAATACAAATAATCACATCATCATTTTGTATCATTCCTAAATCACCATGAATGGCTTCGGAGGCATGAAGAAACAACGACGGAGTTCCGGTAGAGTTAAAAGTAGCCACCATTTTTTGGGCAATAATAGCGCTTTTTCCTATCCCTGTTACTACTAGTCTTCCGGCAGTATTATAGATGCTTTGTGTGGCACTAATAAAGTTTTCATCCAGAAAATCAGCGAGTTTTGCAATGGATTGGCTTTCCGATAAAATAGTTTTTTTGGCACTTGCCAATATATTTTCTGTAGTTATCAAAACTGAATAATTAAAATTTGTGTGTGTAAAAGAAATTTGTACCTTTAGATGATGCAAATTTATACAAAATACCACATAATAAAGAATGAATTCAAACGAAATTGAAATACACAAAGAATTAAAGAAATATTTTGGCTTCAGCCAATTTAAGGGATTGCAAGAACAAGTCATAAAAAGTCTGTTGAATAAGCAGAACACTTTTGTGATAATGCCAACTGGTGGGGGAAAATCACTATGTTACCAGCTGCCCGCTTTAATTCAGGAAGGAACTGCAATAGTAGTATCGCCTTTAATCGCTTTGATGAAAAATCAAGTTGATGCCATTCGAAGTTTATCCTCAGAAAACGGGATTGCTCATGTTTTAAATTCCTCCCTGACCAAAACTGAAATTGCGCAAGTAAAAAAGGATATTACCTCTGGATTGACTAAGCTTTTGTACGTTGCGCCGGAATCGTTGACAAAGGAAGAATATGTCAATTTTCTAAAAACCGTACCCATTTCTTTCGTAGCCATAGATGAGGCTCATTGTATCTCAGAGTGGGGACATGATTTTAGACCAGAATACCGGAACCTGAAACACATCATAAAACAACTGGGTGATTTGTCTATTATAGGACTAACGGCTACTGCTACTCCTAAAGTACAGGAAGACATTCTCAAAAACTTGGATATGTGTGATGCTACCACTTTTAAGGCATCCTTCAATAGACCCAATTTGTATTATGAAGTCCGTACTAAAACAAAAAATATTGAATCGGATATTATTCGGTTCATCAAACAGCATAAAGGCAAATCGGGTATTATTTATTGCCTGAGCCGTAAAAAAGTCGAGGCTATTGCCGAGGTGTTGCAAGTCAACGGGATAAGTGCCGTGCCATATCATGCGGGATTAGATGCTAAAACCCGTGCAAAACATCAGGACATGTTCCTTATGGAGGATGTCGATGTCGTAGTGGCCACCATCGCTTTTGGGATGGGAATAGACAAGCCGGATGTGCGTTTTGTAATTCACCATGATATTCCTAAATCATTAGAAAGCTACTATCAGGAAACAGGACGTGCCGGTCGAGATGGTGGTGAAGGCCATTGCTTGGCATATTACTCCTATAAAGATGTCGAGAAATTAGAAAAATTCATGTCCGGGAAACCCGTTGCAGAACAGGAAATTGGATTTGCTTTATTACAGGAGGTTGTGGCTTACGCCGAAACTTCGATGTCCAGAAGAAAGTTTCTGTTGCATTACTTTGGAGAAGAATTTGACGATGTCACGGGCGAAGGAGCAGATATGGATGACAACGTTAGAAATCCAAAAACAAAAACAGAAGCTAAAGCGGAAGTAGTACAACTGCTGGAAGTGGTGCGTGATACCAAACATTTATACAAATCAAAAGAAGTTGTTTTTACCTTGATTGGTCGTGTCAATGCAGTGATCAAGGCGCATAGAACGGATGCGCAGTCTTTTTTTGGATGCGGTTCAAAACACGATGAAAAATATTGGATGGCCTTGCTGCGACAGGTTTTGGTAGCTGGCTATTTATCAAAAGATATAGAAACCTATGGCATTGTCAAAATTACCGGCAAAGGACTGGATTTTATAAAAAAACCAAAATCCTTTATGATGTCGGAAGATCATCAATACAATGAGTCAGTCGATGAGGCTATTGTAACCGCATCAAAATCTACCGGAGTTGCAGATGAAATTTTGATGGGTATGTTGCGGGATTTGCGTAAAAAAGTAGCTAAAAAAGTTGGCGTTCCACCATTTGTGGTTTTTCAGGATCCATCACTAGAAGATATGGCTTTGAAATATCCGGTTTCTCAAGAAGAATTGATTAATATTCATGGGGTTGGAGAAGGAAAAGCCAAAAAATATGGAAAGGAATTTCTGGAATTAATCAGCCGCTATGTTGTAGAAAATGACATTACGCGTCCGGAAGATCTTGTCGTAAAATCGACAGGAGTCAATTCAGTAAATAAACTCTATATCATTCAGAATATTGACAGAAAATTATCGCTCGATGATATTGCTTCCGCAAAAGGGATTAAGATGGATGTTTTAATAAAAGAGATGGAACAAATTGTGTATTCTGGTACCAAGCTGAACATAAAATATTGGATTGACGACATGCTTGACGATGAACAACAAGAAGAAATTCACGAGTATTTCATGGAATCCGAATCGGATAATATTGAAGCAGCGCTCAAGGAATTTGACGGTGAATATGATCTTTGTGAATTGCGTCTGATGCGAATAAAATTCATTAGCGAAGTGGCGAATTAAAATAATTTTATGAAGTTTTTAAAAGTGTTTTTTGCTTTTTTAGTATCAGTCAGCTCATTTGCAACCGGTCAGGTTCCGGATTATTTAATTATCGAAAAAGATACTTTAGCCATACAATCAAATCCTTTAGAAGGGTATTTTAAAGATCATCCAATTCCAGAAAAATTAATAACTAACCTTTCCAGTGCCAATTGGAGAGGTTATGTTGCTTATTTTAAATTTATAGATGGAAAATTTGTTGTTGAAAACATTTATAAAGAAGATTATAAAGAAAATAGCAACGGTAAGACTGATTATTTTCTGACCTCTATTTATAAAGATGTTTTTGGGACAAATGTTACTTTTGAATGCAATTATTATTCGGGTTTATTAATATGTCCTTCAGGAAAAATAGTGCAAACTTGATTTAAAGTGATGTAAGGTTCTATGATTAGGCTTAAATTTTGATAACAACCGTTGTTTTGATTTTTTTGTACATTTAGACCTTCGGCTTTATGACTTTAGACTGTAAATAATTCTCCACGATGCGGTTTCAAAGCATCTCGTACCTGAATCATGTTTTCATCGGTGACCACCATAAAAGCAATGGCAAGCATTTCGCTTTGGATTTCGAACCCAGTGATATTCAATGGCAATTTTTCAATAGCGATGTATTCTTTTAAATGGATTTCATGGTGTTCGGCAGTTTTTGCGGAAGCTGGCCCACGGAAATCCCATATCAATTTTATTTTTCTGGACATTTTTCCTTAAGATTAATCGGTTAATGGTTTAACTGGGTAACTGTTTTAGCATACAAAGTTACAACCTCTAATTCGAAAACTAGTCAATTTTAAAAATTGAAAACGGATTCTGTTTTCTACAAGAAGAAGTCAGTACAAAATACTACTTTTGTACGTGGATTATTTTTGACATTTTAAAAGTCAAATAATCTGAAAATCGAATAATCTAAAAAAATGCCTCAAGAACTCTTATTACAAGTATCCCCGGAAATTGCAGCAAATGATGTGCTGCTAAAAAATCATTTGTCAAAACAAATTACCGTTTCTGTAACTGAAATTCAACATATTTCTATTTTAAAGAGGTCGATCGATGCCCGTCAAAAAGCCATTAAAATCAATCTTAAAGTTGTGATTTATTTAAAAGGAGAGCTTTTTCAAGAGCAAAAAATACAACTTCCGGAGTATAAAAATGTTTCCTCAGCTCAAGAAGTACTTGTTGTTGGTGCCGGACCCGCCGGACTTTTTGCTGCTTTGCAATTGATCGAGTTAGGGTTAAGGCCTATAGTTATCGAGCGTGGAAAAGACGTTAGGGGCAGACGAAGAGACTTGAAAGCCATCAATCTCGATCATATCGTCAATGAAGATTCCAATTATTGTTTTGGCGAAGGCGGTGCCGGAACCTATTCGGACGGGAAGTTGTATACGCGTTCTAAAAAAAGAGGTGATGTAACGCGTGTCTTGGAATTGTTTGTCGCTTTTGGAGCCTCTGAAGATATTCTGATTGAGGCGCATCCGCATATTGGAACAAATAAATTACCTCAGATTATTCAGGACATTCGAGAGAAAATCATCGAATGTGGTGGACAGGTTTTATTTGAAACCCGATTGACCGATATTTTATTAAAAAATAATGAAGTTCAGGGTGTTGTTACTCAAAACGGCGACACCATTCTTGCCAATAAACTCATTTTGGCTACGGGACATTCAGCTCGTGATATTTTCGAATTGTTAGACCGAAAAAAGATTTTTATCGAGGCCAAACCTTTTGCCTTGGGCGTGCGGGCAGAACATCCGCAATCTTTGATTGACAGCATTCAGTACAGTTGTGATTACCGTGGGGAGTTTTTACCTCCCGCTCCGTATTCTATTGTGAAACAAGTAGGAGGCCGGGGAATGTATTCCTTTTGTATGTGTCCTGGCGGCGTGATTGCTCCTTGCGCCACGAGTCCCGGCGAAGTGGTTACTAATGGTTGGTCCCCATCCAAAAGGGATCAGGCTACTGCTAATTCGGGAATTGTAATCGAATTGCAACTGGAGGATTTTAAACCTTTTGCTAAATTTGGTGCTTTGGCCGGAATGGAATTCCAAAAAAGTATCGAGCAACGCGCTTGGCATTTAGCTGGCGAAAGCCAAAAAGTGCCAGCACAACGCATGATTGATTTTACACAAAACCGAGTTTCATCGGATATCCCAAAAACATCGTATGTTCCCGGAACTACTTCGGTAGAAATGGGACAGGTTTTCCCCGATTTTTTAACGCAAATATTACGGGAAGGATTTACTGAATTTGGAAAATCAATGCGAGGTTATTTGACTAATGAAGCCGTGCTTCATGCGCCAGAATCCAGAACGTCATCCCCGGTGCGTATTCCCAGAGATCCCTTGACCTATGAACATGTTCAAATAAAAGGGCTGTATCCTTGTGGAGAAGGCGCAGGTTATGCAGGCGGAATTATTTCTGCCGCTATTGATGGCGAGAAATGTGCGTTGATGATTGGAGCGATTTTAAACCAAAAATAATCTGAATAGGAATTTAGGTTTTACTACAGATTTTCCAGCTTTGAAATAAACTTCACTAATTGCCACCAATATCAATTATTATTAATTGGCATTGGTGGCTTATACTAAGAATTGCAGCCGTGCCAACTTTAAGTTTTCCCACTAAATCTAACCAGTTTTTTATAGCGTTCTTTATTTCTACTTTCAATGAATTTGAAAAAGTTAAAAAAAAAGAATTAATCCCCAAAATAAAAGGGATATAATATTCAGATTTTTGGCTTATTTAGGAAGTTTAGTAGTTGATTAATTAATGTCAACAAGATGGGTATTATCTGTTTTTGACAGCAACGGCAATTTTTGAATCAGCCGTTCCATAATACAAGAACCATTGTTTTTTAAAGTAAACTAATCCTTCTACAAAACAAACCTCATTTACTTCGCCTGTTTTTTCATAAGGCTTGTCCGGATGAAGGAAATAACTATCCATTCGGTCTATTAATTTATAGGGCTTTTCTTTGTCAAATAGCGCCTGGCTTGCTGCATAAGTGAATTTAGGTAAACTTGAATCATTATAATTTTCGGCATTACTTCCGTTGTAAATCAGCACGATACCTTGCTTTTGAAGTAATGCAAAAGGACCGGGTTCTACTAAACGACTATCAAAATATCCCATTCTGGGATGTAAAACAGTAATCATTTTTTTGTTTTCATTATTTTCGGCTACTTCCCAATGGATGAGATCTTCAGAGGTTGCTATATACAAATCAGTATCCCCAAAATACATCCAGTATTTGCCTTTAATTTTTGTAGCTATGATTTTATCTTTGTATAATTTGCAAACTATAGCTCCGGATTTTGACCACAAGTCTTTGTATTTTTCTTCCCTTAATACTAAACCGTGTTTTGTCCATGTTTTTAAATCTTTTGAACTGGCTAAACAAAGACGCGCAGTTTTACCATCATAGGATGTGTAAGTCATAATGTAAGTCCCATTCTCGCTTTCTATAATTCTAGGATCTTCAACACCTCCTTTCCATTCGTATTGTTTCATCGTGTCGTTGTCCGGATAGAATATTGGTGTGGGTTGTTTTTTAAAGTGCAGTCCATCATCGCTGATAGCTAGGCCTAATCTTGATGTCATGTCTTTGTCTTGCGCTCTGTAGATGAGGTATACTTTTCCGTCTTTGACAATAGCGGATGGATTAAGAACATTTCGTTCTTCCCAGTGGACTTTTTTGTTGCTTATTGGAGATTGAAAAACAGGATGTAACTGTGGTTCTAAAATAGGGTTTAGGCTATCTACTTTTACAAAGTCGAGCATCGCCCAATCCTTACTTTTACTTTGTGATTTATAGATAGAATTACCGCCGCAACTCAGTAGGATAAATGCGAATATGAGCATGATGGTTAGTTTCATAATGGTTATATAAATATGGTTTTAAGTATTCTTGAAGGAGTTTATGATTCCTAGCGTTATTTAGTATTTATTTGTCTCCGATAGGTGTGAAAGAGTCTTGTACGGTAAAGTTGCATCTATTTTATTAAACAACAATTCTCTTTTTGAAGTTACTATGATTTTAATGCTTTTAAGATGTTTTTTTTACATGTATTATGCTCATAAGATGAAATTGTTTGGCTTATTTTTTTGTTACAAAAGGCAACCAATTCAAATAAAGCTCTCTGTTTCTTGATTTCAACCCGCAACTCATGGAAAGTTTTAACAGTATAGGAGTCAGACGTTTTTTATAAGACGAGGTTCTACGCCCTTTTTGGTATTTAAAATAGGTTTCAAGTGCTTTCATTTTACAGCTTTTTAGTTGGCAATTTTCCTAGAGATTTCTTTTGAATATGTTTAGTGTTTCCTTGACAGAATCAACTTTTAAGATGCAGACATAAATTTACTAAAAATCGTTAAAAAAAAACAGGTTAAGTTGCTTTAAATAAATCATTTGAATATTATTTTTTTGAATCATACAAAGGTGTAAAAAAACCGAAAATTTCTTTTCGGTTGTAGTTTTAAAAACTTTTTAAAATTGTCTATTCAGGTACTAATTTATTTTTTAGCATTCATTTCCATATAATCTATAGTTAGGTCGGACATTGCTTTCATTCCTAATACAAAACTACCCTCGTCGATATAAAAATCGGGGGTATGATGTGAGGCTGTTTCGGCAGGATTTTTGCCTTTTGGCATTCCACCCAGGAAAAAGAAAAGTCCGGGAACTTTGTCTTGATAGTACGAAAAATCTTCGGCTCCAGTTGCTGCAGGAGTCAATACCACATTGTTTTTCCCCGCTACAGTTTCTAATGTAGGGAGCATTTTTTCAGTCAATATAGGATCGTTATAGGTAATCAGGGTTTGTTTAGTGATGATCACCTCGGCAGTAGCTCCGGCACTTTCTGCAATATTGGTGGTAATTTGTTTCAATCTATTATGGATCATTTCCTGAACTTGTTTGTCTAGGGTCCGAATCGTTCCTGCCATTTCAAGTTCTTCCGGTATAATATTACTTCTTACGCCAGATGTAATTTTTCCAACACTAACCACGGCCGCGGACTCCGTTAAATCTACATTGCGACTCACAATAGTTTGTAATCCCAATATTATTTGGGAAGCCGCAACAATAGGATCTACGGATTGCCATGGGCTGGCTCCGTGTGATTGTTTTCCTTTTATTTTTATCTTGAACCAGTCTGAGGAAGCCATCGCTCCTTTTGGACGGTAATTGATTTTGCCGACTTCGGTGTCTGCGCTAATGTGTAAGCCAAAAATCACATCTACTTTTGGATTTTCCAGAACGCCTTCTTTTACCATTAGTGCAGCTCCACCTTCTTCACCATCGGGAGCGCCTTCCTCAGCAGGTTGAAAAATGAATTTAACCGTTCCTTTTAATTCACTTTTGATAGCGGCCAGAATTTCAGCAGTTCCCATCAGCATGGCTATATGCGAATCATGTCCGCAAGCATGCATGACACCTACTTCCTGACCGTTGTATTCTCCCATTGCTTTTGAGGCAAAAGGAATGGCGACTCTTTCTGTTACAGGCAAGGCATCCATATCTGCCCTAAGTGCTACAACCGGACCGGGTTTTCCGCCTTTTAAAATTCCTACCACGCCAGTTTTGGCCACACCAGTTTGTACTTCCATGCCCAAAGAACGCAAATGTGTTGCTATTTTTTCGGCAGTTTTAAATTCTCTATTGCCTAATTCAGGGTTTTGGTGAAAGTCTCTCCGCCAGGTACTGACTTTAGATTCTAAGGAGGCTGCTTTTTGGGCAACCGTGGCTTTAAGAACGGAATTTTGTGCAGTAGCAAAAAAGGAGAAGGAGCATAAGCCAGCAAAAAGAATAATTTTTTTCATTAGTTGGTAGTGTAAAATTTGGTTGCTAAACAGCCTTTATTTTAGTTAAAAACACAGCTGTTTCGATTCTAAAGAAGGTCAGTTAGAAACAAATATAGCAAAATTATTTCGTCTGGCATTAATTTTAAATAGGGGTGTAAAGTGTCTTTTTTTTGAGTAGGATATAAAAAAACCGTCTTGTTATTTCAAACAAGACGGTATTCTTACTCTTTTATTTTTGTTTCTTCAATCGGTTTTTAAAAAGCTTTTCGAATTTCTCCATTTTAGGTTGAATTACCATTTGACAATAGGGTTGGTTCTTATTGTTGGCGTAGTAATTTTGATGGTAATCTTCTGCTTTGTAAAATTTAGTCAACGGTTCTAGTGTTGTTACTATCGGACTATCATAAATCTTGGCCTTTTTCATTGCGTTGATTATCGTTTGCGCTGATTTTTTTTGTGCTTCATTTTTATAAAAAATGGCGGAACGGTATTGTGTTCCTACATCGGCACCTTGCCGGTTAAGTGTCGTTGGGTCATGTACCGTAAAAAAGACTTTGAAAATCTCATCTAGATTCGTTACGTTTTTGTCATAGGTAATTTTTACCACTTCTGCATAACCCGATCTTCCAGTTGACACATCTTCATAGGTAGGATTGGTATTTTTGCCGCCTGCATATCCTGAGATTACCGATTGTACTCCAATGAGATTCTCATAAACGGCCTCAACACACCAGTAACATCCACCGGCTAAAGTAATGGATTCAAGATTGGATTGCTTTGGTGTTTGACCTTGCGCAAACAAGCTACTGGTCGTTAAAATACATACTAAAAATAATTTTTTCATGTTATTTGGTATCAGGTATAAAGTCCAGTGCGATTGAATTCATGCAGTATCTTTTTTTGGTTGGTTCCGGTCCGTCATCAAAAAGATGACCTAAGTGACCGTTACATCTTCCGCAGAGCGCTTCAGTTCTTTCCATTCCCAGTGAATTATCGGTTTTATAAACCACACTGTTTTTATTGTCTTGTTCGAAAAAGCTTGGCCAGCCGCAAGTGCTGGAAAATTTGGCGCCGGAACGAAATAATTTGTTGCCACAGGCGGCACAATAATAAGTCCCCTTGTCATCTGTATTCCAGAATTTTCCTGTGAAAGGTCTTTCCGTATCCGCATTACGAGTTACTTCATAGACATCTTCGGGTAGAACTTTTTTCCATTCGGCATTACTTATTTTGAGTTTTGCAGTATCCGTATTGGAGTAATATGGGTTTCCAGGTTTTTCAATTGTGTTTTTCATTGTGACAGTTTTTTTTATAGGATCTTGTTTCTTTGTTGTTTGTGCACAGGCAGTGAACATGAATAAAGAGGTTAAAAATAATACACTTACGAATTGGTTTTTTGTTTTCATCTTTTTTTTATTTACAGTACAAATGTAAAGCGCTTTTTATTTTAAAATGTCGGCTACTTTGCAATTGAATTTTCTTTTATTTAAGTTTTTGATTCCTCTATATTTACGAAAAAAACAGCCTTTTAGTTTTGCGGGTCTTACCCACGCTAAATTGTAAATTAGAAGACTAATACAAAGAATATAAAATTAGAATATTAGGGTATTCAACACTCGTTAAACTTTTCACAAATTCAAAAACGGTATAGATACCCGTTCTTTTTTTGTATTTTTGACCTAATTATAAATCCACATGTTAGAAGAAAATGTAATCTTAGTTAATGAAAATGATGAGCAGATAGGGCTGATGCCTAAGCTTGAAGCGCATGAAAAAGCAGTTCTGCATCGTGCCTTTTCAGTTTTTGTTCTAAACAGTACGAATGAAATCATGCTGCAGCAGCGGGCAGGTCAAAAATACCATTCCCCGTTATTGTGGACTAATACATGTTGCAGTCATCAACGCGAGGGAGAAACAAATATTCAGGCGGGAAACCGAAGGCTATTTGAGGAAATGGGTTTTAAAACAGAACTCAAAGAACTTTTTCATTTTATTTATAAAGCGCCGTTTGATAATGGCTTGACGGAGCATGAACTCGATCATGTGATGATTGGCTATTATAACGACGCACCGGTCATCAATCCGGAGGAAGTGGAAGACTGGAAATGGATGAAAATTGAGGATGTTAAAATGGATATGGAATTGCAGCCGGCCTTATACACCGTTTGGTTCAAAATAATTTTTGACGAGTTTTATTATTTTCTGGAAGAACATAAAAGCCCTTTGTCTCTGAACTCGAGCACAGATAACCCCTAATTTATACGTTTTATGAAAGTGACTATTTCACGAAAAGCCCATTTCAATGCGGCTCACAGATTGCATAGGAAAGATTGGACTTTTGAACAAAATGATGCCGTTTTTGGCAAGTGCAACAATCCAAATTTCCACGGGCATAACTATGAACTGATAGTAAGTGTGACTGGGGAAATTGATCCGGAAACGGGTTATGTAATGGATGTGAAATTTCTGAGTGATATTATTAAAGAGGAAGTTGAGCATCAGTTTGATCATAAAAATCTGAACTTGGATGTTCCGGAGTTTCAGGATTTGAATCCAACAGCTGAAAATATTGTAGTAGTCATTTGGAATAAAATTAGAAAAAGAATCAAGGCAGAGTTTGAATTAGAAGTGGTTTTATACGAAACACCTCGGAATTTTGTAACTTATAAAGGAGAATAATGGAGCTAAAAGTAGGAGATACTATTCCCCATTTCATGGCGAAAGACACCAATGGAACTGATTTTGACAGTGGAAACGTAGTAGGCCAAAAACCGCTTGTAATTTATTTTTATCCTAAAGATAATTCGCCTGGATGTACTGCGCAAGCCTGTAGTTTTAGGGATCAATACGAAGATTTTAAGGATTTGGGTGCAGAAGTGATAGGGATTAGCAGCGATAGCGTTGCCTCACATCAAAAATTCAGCAAACAATTCAAACTGCCTTTTATTCTCTTGTCCGATTCTGATAAAAAAATAAGAAAACTTTTTGGGGTTCCCTCTGGAATGTTCGGGTTGCTTCCAGGACGAGTGACTTATGTAACGGATAAAAACGGAGTAGTACAAATGATTTTTGACAGTATTCTGGCAACAAAACATATTCCTAAAGCACTTGAAGCCATTAAAAAATTAGTATAATCAATTACAAGATGTGATTTGCTACCTTTCTGATTGGAATTAATTTATACTTTTTTCGGTAGTTTAACGGACTCCTGTAAATGGAAACCTATTTTGGTGGAAAACAATATTGATTTGTTTACATTTGGGACTCAAAAAAAAATAGTTACATGACATTTTATCCCTTACAGTTTGAACCCATTTTGAAAGAAAGAATCTGGGGTGGTGAAAAATTAAAAACAATACTTAATAAACCCATTGCCTCAACGCATATTGGCGAAAGTTGGGAGTTATCGACTGTAGCAGGAGATGTCAGTATTGTGGCTCACGGAGATTGGAAAGGCAGTGCATTGACAGATATTATTAATGAGTTTCCTGAGAAAATCCTAGGAACAGCGGTTTATAATCGCTTTGGAAAGCAATTTCCATTGCTTTTTAAATATTTAGATGCCCGTCAAGATTTGTCTATTCAAGTACATCCTAATGATGCCTTAGCAAAAAAACGCCACAATTCTTTTGGTAAAACAGAAATGTGGTATATCTTGCAAGCAGATGATAACGCCCGAATTATTGTAGGTTTCAAAGAAAAGTCGAATCCCGAAGCCTATTTAGAAAACCTAAAAAATAAAACCCTGCTCTCTATTCTGGACGATATAAAAGTACAAGCAGGAGATGTTTTCTTTCTGGAAACCGGCACTGTTCACGCTATTGGTGCTGGGTTAATGGTGGCCGAGATTCAACAAACTTCGGATATTACGTATCGATTGTATGATTTTGATCGAGTAGACACGAATGGGAATACCAGAGAATTGCATGTGGATTTGGCATTGGAAGCGATCAATTACAACACAGTTGAAACTAAAAAAGAATACTCTAAGAATAGCAATGAGTCTAATCCAGTGGTTGATTGTCCTTACTTTACCACTAACTTTATCCCGCTAGATGGAGCTATTTCAGTTTCTAAATCTGGAGAAAGCTTTACCGTATATATGTGTGTGGAAGGAGCATTTGAAATAGAATTTGACAATTCAAAACTAGAATATAAAAAGGGAGATACCGTTTTGATTCCTGCTGCCATGCATGCATTCATTATCAATGGAAAAGCTTCAATTTTAGAAATTTACATTTCATAGTCGGTAATAGAAAGATTATGTGTACTTTTGCAGACGCAAATTAAAATTCAAATTTTAAAAAAATAAAAATGGCAAACATTAAGAATTTAAAAAAAGACATCAACTACGTTTTAGGAGATATTATTGAAGCAGTTTACTTGTTCGAAATTTCTACAACAGGAAAACCAACAACAGAAACGAATGCTTTAATTGACGAAGCGATTGCTGCTTTTGACACTTTAATCACAAAGGTAAATGTTAAAAAAGTAGAAAATAAAAAAGCACACTTCAAACAAATTAATGTTGAATTGGAACAAACTGCTAATCAATTGATTGCTAAAATCAACGAATTGTAGTCAAAAAAAAAGCAAAAAAAGTTTGAATTTGTTTTGGAAAACAGAAATTCAGACCTATATTTGCACCCGTAATGAGTCGCCAGCGTAGCTCAGTTGGCTAGAGCAGCTGATTTGTAATCAGCAGGTCGTGGGTTCGAGTCCCTCCGCCGGCTCTTTGATAAAACCATTCCGTCTTAAGCGGGATGGTTTTTTGTTTTTGGGGACATGACAATTGATTCCTATTTAATGCTTTTCATAATTTTTTTTGTTAAATTTGGGTTCTAACAAAAAAACAAATACATATGGAAGAGCATTCAGTGATTGAAAGTTTCGAAATGAAACTTAGCGCCTCTGCTAAGGGCTTTTTGAAAGAAACCGCAAAGTGGGCCTATTTTTTGTCCATTCTTGGTTACATCGGAATTGGGTTTATTATTTTTGCCGCTTTATTCGCCGGAACGCTATTCTCTGCTATGGCTAAGGTGAATCCTGCTATGGGAATGATGGGATCTTCTTTTGGGTTTGTAATGGCTTTTGTATACTTTTTGATAGCCATTCTTTATTTTTTTCCAGTATATTACTTGAATAAGTTTGCTTCAAATGCCAAAGCAGCATTCCAAAACAATGATTCAGATGCCTTGACTGCTTCGTTAGAATACCTAAAGTCACATTATAAATACATTGGAATTATGACTCTGGTTGTTTTCTCTCTTTATCTTTTACTATTTGTAGGAATGATTGTTGCTGGAATAACTTCTAGTGCGCTATAGTGTGTTTTTAGGTTCTAAAATTGCTTTGATTCAGCCTGTTGCGGAATGTTAATCGGACTGTAATTATAAAACAAAAAACCATCTTGCCTTAACAAGATGGTTTTTGTTTCATTTTTTTTTAGAACATAAATTATGAAAAAACACTACTCAGGATAGAATACGAGGAGGTTCTAATAGTACTTCTCTTAATTTGTATGATTATTGCTGTTTTTTGATTGTTGCTACATACTCTGTTAATTGCTTTCCATAAAGAGATTTTGCCACTTTAGGAGACATTGATTTTTGAATCGTATCTAAGTATTTTATGTTGATGTCGTAAATCTGGGATAAGGCAATATAAGGTGCCACTTCGTAGTTTCTATTGTTTAGAGCGAAATTTGTGGCAAATAAGTATTTTCTTTTCAAGTTAGAATCCTGTTTTGCTCCTATGCTATCAATGGTTTTTATGTTTTGACTTTTTACTGCATTGAATTTTTTTTCTATTAAAATAAGACTTTCATCGGTGAAGCGGCTGTTTATTTTTTTAAATTCTTCAAAGATTTCATTGTTTTTAGAACCTGTAATTGTAGCATCAGATAAGTAGCGATCTAAACTGGTTTCAATAGTTATTTTTCCCGGCTCAGCAAAGAAAGGCAGGTTGTTGTCCATGGAATTACTCACGCCTCTGTCTAGAAACAAGTATAGCATTTCAGGTGATTTTAGATCTAAGTGACTTTCAAAAACGGCGCTTCCGTCAATATGAATCGTGTCAATTGCAACCAGCATTGTATCAACGACTCTTTGGATGTATAAAGTTCCTTTTTTTAATCCTTTAATATTTCCGGTAATGTGTACATTCCCTCCAGGTTCCTCCTTATTACAGGACGATAAAAGGATTAAAGTGATAAATGCTAGAATAGTTTTTTTCATGTGAAGTTAAAATTTGTTTTTTAGGACATGGCATCGTCATTTTTTATGATTTGTCCTGATATCTCGGGATAGAATCCTGGCGATTTGATTAGTGTTTAGATTTTGGCGCAAAATAAAGAAAATTGTTGGAATGATTTTGCTAACACATTCAAATTTATCAAAAAAAATCCCAATTTATTTCTAAATTGAGATGTTCCTCATTAAATTATCAATTTAAGCTTTTAACCAGGCTTCTTTTAAAACGGTTTTGGACGTATCAGTGGCTTTAAGAACTTCTTTTTCTTCGTAAGGAAGTGTAACTTTTCCTTTGATTATTTGTTCTTTTCCATCCCGTTTTATCTTAATTGTGATTGTATCGTTCTCTTTCCAGTTTTGACTTTCAGCAATCATTTCATAAATATTGTCTAATGAATAAGGTTTTTCATTTATAGAGATGATGATGTCGCCTCCTTTTAGCTCTAAAGTGGTATAAAAATCGTTTAGTTCTATAGTTGGAATTACGATAATTTCCTTTGTTTGTTGGTTCACGGTTATGTACGGGGATTGTCCTTTTAAGAACACATTACCAGGTACTTTTGCCATAGCTTTTGTGATGCCTACTTTAGCTAAGTACGTTTCATACGGTATTGGTGTTGGTCCGGAAACATAAGTTGTTAAAAAAGTCCCTACTTCAGGGTAGGTAAATGAAGTTATTTTTGCAAAAAGGTCCTTGTCATTAAACGGTTTTGAAGCGCCATATTCATTTGATAACTTTTGCATCAAATCAAGGATTCCTCTTTCTCCGTTGCTTTTTTCTCTGATAATGATATCCAGACACATTCCAATAAGAGCTCCTTTTTCATATACGTTCAAGTATTGGGCTTTGTAAGGTTCAGTCAACACATTTGCGCTCATCGTTGTGAAAGGCATCGTGTCATTCATTGCATTTGCATGTGCAATTTTTTCAGACATACGCGTATAAAATTCCTCTTCTGTAATTAATCCTTGATTAATCTGAAAAAGATTGGCAAAATATTCCGTCACCCCTTCGTACAGCCATAAATGTTCTGACATTTTAGGCGTGTTGTAATCAAAATAGTGAATTTCTTTAGAATGAATGGTTAAAGGAGTTACGATATGAAAAAATTCATGCGAAACTACATCTTTCATTGATTGGACCAATTCTTCTTTTGGCATCATTTCCGGTAAAACCACTGTAGTGGCTGTAGGGTGTTCTAAGGCTCCAAATCCCTTTGCATCAGTATCTTTCATGCTTGATAAATACAACAAGACGGTATATTTTTTGGTAGCGTTTATTTTTCCTAAAAATGTTTTTTGAGCAGTCATCATGGTTTTCATCTGTGGAGTAATACTTTCAGCAGTTACTTTTCCGGTAGGCGAAAAAACACTGATCAATATTTCCATACCGTCTACAGTAAAAGTAGTGTAGTCCGGTTTAGCATACATAATTGGATTTTCAACTAATTGAGCATAACGAGCTGTTGTAAATACATCATTTGTAGTACTTGCGTCTTGATCTGTCATGGAAGTTGCTCCCCAAAGTGTTTCCGGATGGGCTATATTTACCGTATAAGCAAGGTCTTTTTTGTCTTGAAAATAGCCCACAAAACCATGCGTGTTTAGCATGAAATTGACTCCTGCATCTATATTTGTTCCGGCAGGAGAGAAAATATCATTCTTGCCAAAGCCGCTTCCCTTTTCAGTATCAAATGTGTCGTTAACCCAATAGGTTATTTTAGTGACAGTTTTGGCATTCTTGATATTCCAGGTGTTGTCATCCGTTTTGTTAACCGGAAGTATATTGCCCTTATTGTCAAAAGCTTTTAGATCTTCAATGTATTTTCCATAATCATCAATAGAGTAGGTGCCAGGGACAATTTTAGGAATGCTGTAAGTGACTTCATCAGTGCTAATTTTTGGTGCGGTAATCGTAACCATTACTTTGTCTTCTTTAACGTCATTTAAGTTGATTGCTACGTGTACTACATCGGTAATTGATTTTGAAACATTTGCTGAAGTGCCAACAGTTTTACAGCTCCAAAGAAGAGTAGCAAATGCTATTGCAAAAAATATTTTTTTCATTTGTATTGTTTTTTGTTTATTGTATAGGTCTTTTACAAGAGGGAATTGTTACCCCTTATAACGATTTTATAAAGCCAGTTATTGCTGTCACCACTTTTGGAGCAATGGGTAAGTCCGGATTAGAATAGGATTTCATATTTACAGAATCATCTCCATTTATCTCTTTGAAAATATGATTCATTTTCTCGATCAGAACTAGCTTTGCTTCCGGTTTGGCTTTTTTTAACAGTTCTGCTTCAGCAACTGACACCTGTAAATCTGCAGTTCCGTTTAGCAGTAGTACGGGTATTTTTAACTTTGCAATTTCAATTTGCGGATTGTATTTTATCCATGAAATCATATAGGGCTGGATGCTTGCTCTAAAAAGGGAAGCTAACATGGGGTTTTTTAACTCGAAAGTTTCTCCGTTTTTAAGAATGTCCAGGTTTTTCTGAACTTCTTCTTTGAGGTAAGGGGCTTGCTTTGCTATTTGTTCCACCAGAACGGCATCAATGGTTCTTC
The DNA here is from genome assembly GCF_003968825.1 of Flavobacterium sp. LS1R10. Classification (NCBI taxonomy): domain Bacteria; kingdom Pseudomonadati; phylum Bacteroidota; class Flavobacteriia; order Flavobacteriales; family Flavobacteriaceae; genus Flavobacterium; species Flavobacterium sp. LS1R10. The sequence continues at coordinate 223,724 of NZ_RYDH01000005.1, forward strand.
CGGCTCCAGCTAATGAAATAAAAGCATCCGCTTTGCCATTGGCAGCAATCATTCCTATTAAGGAACCTTCGCTGTGTCCGGCAATTATTATTTTGTTGTACTTTTTTTGATTTTTAAAAAACAGCAAAACGGTGGTTGCGTCAGTGATGAAATCATCAAAAGTAAGGGTAGCTTCATTTACCGTTCCACTCTTCATTTGAGCAAGGATTCTTTTATCATAGCTAAAGACGGCAATATCATTTTTAGTTAATTCTTCGGATAAATATTTCAGGGAATTATTGGGGAGTCCTTTTTGATTGCCGTCCCTGTCTGTAGGGCCTGAACCTGCAATAAGGATGACAAGATTCGTCTTTTTGTTTTGTTTTAAAGGAGAGTACAACGACCCATTTAACAATGGATTTATAGTAACTTCATCCTTATTAAAAGATTGAATTGCTGTTTTTGTTTGTGAATGGCAGAGTATTGAACACGAGATCAGGAGTACGAGTAGTAATTTTTTCATTTTATTTCGCATTTAATTCGTTTATTGTTTCTTCCGGATTTTCGACTTCAATAATTAGTTTATTGTAATAGGAATCTTTGAGTTCAACAATAATTGCATTTTTTTTATTGCAAACGTCCCAAAAGTTGCGTTTTCCTTTTTTGATATAAGTGCCAGCAGTTATAACCCATGGTAATTGGGTGCCTGGCATTTTCCAGCCGATCCAAAATGTAAATTCATCGTTGCTTTGATACGCTCGGATTATTTTATCTTTCGGTACACGAATCTTATTTTCGAAAGCCCAAAATGTATGACTTCCTAGAATATCAAAAATAAATTCGTTTTCGTTTGATGTTACTGAAACCATAAATGTATGAGTTGAGACTGCTGTTTTAAAACAGAAAACTCCCGAATATCAGGAGTTTTATTTTAATCTAGTTTGTTTTTTATGTAATATTTACCGTCTAAGTCTTCGTCAAAATCATCCACTTTTATGGGTTTTGGTTTTGGTTTATTTGCGGTAGCTTTCTTTTTCCACATTTCAAATTTTTCTGCCGGCATCTTCTTCTTCATTATCTCTAGGATCTCTTTTTCGGCCAAACCAAATTCTTTTTTAATGATTTCAAAAGGATTTTTTTCTTCTAAAGCCATTGTAACAAGTTTTTCTGTTTGCTCCCAGTTCAATTCTTTGCGGTTACTCTTTTTCATCACGTGAAAATTAATTCAAATAGGTGTTAATGATTATTAAATTAAATTTTTTAATTTCATTCAATATTAAGAAAAATTATAATTACTTTTTCTCAAAAGATGATTTTTTTTAATTTTTTTAATTTTTTTTCTTTAATGGCTGTTTTTGAAACGGTATTTTCAATAAATTTTTTAATGCATTGTGTTCCTCAGGATTAGGATGGGTATCAATTCCGTAAATAATTTCTTCTTTTGGAAGTGTCATAAATGTGCCAAATAACCGATCCCAGATTGAAAATATATTGCCATAATTACTATCGGTATAGGGCAAAACATGATGGTGGTGTACTTTGTGCATGTCTGGCGATACGATAAAATAGCTCATAATAGTATCTATTTTTTTAGGAAGTGAAATGTTAGCATGATTGAATTGCGTTGCTACTACAGATAATGTTTGGTATAGAAAAACCATCCACATGGGGCTTCCAATGATTAAAACACCCAAAGCGGTAAATGTAAATCGGATCACACTTTCTCCCGGATGGTGTCTATTGGCGGTTGTGGTGTCAATCCAGGTGTCTGTATGATGAATCAAATGAAAACGCCACAGGAACTTGGTTTTATGTTCGACTAGATGCACCAGATAAGCGCCTATTAAATCCAATAAAAGCAATCCAATAAGGGCGTAAAGCCATAGCGGCATTTCAGGAAGCCATTGTAAAATTCCAAAATTTGTAGCAATTGTCCAGTCAGCCGCTTTTAATAAAATAAAAGCTAGGCAAAAATTGACAGCAATAGTCGTGAAGGTCATAAAAATATTGATGCCGGCGTGATGCCATTTTTTATAGGTGAAGTTAAAAAGCGGAAAAGCATTTTCGATCAGCCAGAAAAAAGTGATTCCGCCCACAAGAATTAAACTTCGGTGTGACGATGGAATGGTAGAAAAATAAGTAATGATATCATTCATAATTCAGATATTTATTCCAAATTTAATAATTTTTCATGAAAGTAATTATTTGATTACCCGGAAAGTGCCATTTATTCTGGGGCCAATAGGTTTTGTGGTTTTTGGAATCTGGTGTTTCCAGAAATGTTGTGTCGTTCCTTTCATCAGCAACAAACTTCCATGTTCCAGTAGGATAGTTTTTTTTAGGTCTTTATCTAAATTATGTTTGAGCTGAAAGGTTCGTTGGGCACCAAAACTCAACGACGCAATTATGGGATTGATTCCTAATTCTTTTTCGTTGTCAGCATGCCAGCCGTTGCTGTCTTTTCCGTCGCGATATTGGTTGAGTAAGACGGTTGTAAAAGTAGTATCAGCACTTTTTTCGACTTGAGATTTTAGCTTTTGCAAAAGCAAATTCCAAGGATGTGGCTGCATCGTTATATTCGAATACGAGTAAGGTTTTCCTTCGTTTCCAAATAAAGCCGTCAAACGAGGCTGCGGATGAATTTTCCCGTATACACGAATATCGTCTTGTTGCCAAGGGATATCTTGCATTAATTCGGCAAAAATAATATCGGCTTGTTCTTGGTCAAAAAAATGAGGATAGTAGATGATCTCCGCATCTGGCAAGTCAATAAATACAGGTTCTGATGTGGATTCGAAAAGTGATTTCACGAGATTAAGTATATTGGTACGCCCAGTAAATTAAAAATAATTGCAGCGGCATTCGCAATAGTAAGGCCCATTTTGGCAGACCCATTCTTGCTTTTTCATCAAAATACATATACAAATGTGTTGGAAAAATAGCAATCAACAAAGCGATCACCCCCCAAGCGGCATAGTTGGAAAGTAACGGAATACAAAGCGAAATTCCCAGAAATATTTCTGCTAAACCACTGATGTAATTTAATAATTTTGGATTTGGAAAGTACGAAGGAATGATTTTCAAGTACAGTCTGGGATTCCTGAAATGGTTTAATCCTGCGATAAAGTAGACGAAAGCCATCACATATAAATGCCAAGGTAAATTCATAGTAAAGTTATTTAATACGAATTTATAAAAATTTTATTAAAATCAGTGCAAATGGATTGAAACTGCAATTAGGAGGTTCGCTTCAGGTTTACATTCATTATGATAATTGCTAAAATAATTAAAATAATGCCAAGCCATTGGATCAGGTTTACCTGCTCATTCAATAAGAGATATGCCATAAGTACCGATACGGGAAGTTCCAGTGCCGAAACAATACTTCCCAGTCCGATTCCAGTCAGCGGAAAACCGGCATTCAACAATAAAGGTGGAATTATGGTTCCGAAAAGGGCTAAAATGATTCCCCATTTCATGAAAATTTCAAAGTTAAAAGGAGTAGTTTGTGTTGAGATTGCAAAAAAGGTCACGATGACAGCACCTCCCAACAACATGAATAAACTGCGTTGTGCCGAGGAAATATGAGTTGCCACACGATTAGCGGTAAACATAGTTGTAGTAAAAGAAGCTGCTGCTAAAAGCCCTAAAGCTATACCGCGCCAGTCTAAAACGATACTATTCTCGAAGACATTGGTAGCAAGGATAGTTCCGGTTAAGACAATAAATACGGAAACTATTTTTTGAGTAGAAGGAATTTTTTTTTCTAAAATCATTTCGAATAAAACACCCATCCAGACGGTTTGCATCAATAAAACAATCGCAATAGAAACAGGAATGTATTTTACTGCCAAATAATAAAAGATACTCGTAAATCCTAAAGAAGTTCCGGCAAGCATCAGCTGAGTGATGTTTTTTTGGGATGCTTTTATAACGGTTTTTCCTTTCTTAGCTTTTTGAAACATATTGATCAGCAGCATTCCCATGATTCCATATACAAATTGGGCAACGGTAACTTCGGGAGTGGTGTAGCCTTGACCGTAGGCTATCTTTACAAAAGTAGCCAGCATTCCGTAACTCGTTGCACCGAGACCAACTAAGAAAACTCCTTTTAAGATACTATTTTTTATCATTTTTTTAATTTTAAAAAGCGGGCAAAGATAGGGTTTAGTTCCTAGTTATAAGGTGTGAATTGGTAGATAATATCAGAGTCAACCATAAATTCAGGTTTTTGATTTCCAATTAAATTACATCATTTTGCTTTTCGTGGTAGGTTTTTTTTAATCCTCTTATGATTGCAGCATTAGCCAAAAACCGGTTGGTATACGCCAATAAAATCAACGAAGTTGCGCTAAAAAGTAATGCTGGAGTTTCTATTTGTAAAATCATAATTTAATAGAATCATTTTAAAGGCAAAGATCGCTAATCTTTTGATGCATTTTAGTATTGCAATGAATAAGAGGAGTTTTCCTTTACTGACTTAAATTTTTAAAGTGTAATCCAGTTAAAGGTTTGTTCGATGATTCTAGTTTTTTCTTCTTGAATAAATTTTAAATAGGCATCGGCTACAGGTGAAAACTTTTTGCCTTTTAACCAAATTAAATTCCAGTTGGATTGAATAGGCAAGCCTTTTACCGGAATAATTTGTAGGTCTCTATTATTAAGTTCGTTTTTTATACCAATTAAAGGCATGATCGAGCATCCGAGTCCAGCCAGTACAGCTTGTTTTACCGCTTCATTTCCGGTCAGCACCATTTTTTTTGAAACTGTTAATTGATTCTGTTCTATAAATTTTTCCATCACATATCTTGTTCCTGATCCTTGCTCGCGATAGATGATGGGTAAGGTTTCTATGATTTTTTTTTCTTGAATTCCTTTTCCCATTTTTTGATCACTATTAGCAACTAGGAAAAGGGAATTAGGCATAAGCTCCACTTTCTCGATTTGCAGGGTTTCTGGTAACACGGAAACCAGAGAAAAATCTACTTCATTTCTTTCTAAGTTTTTCAACACTTTAGTTTTATTGGTCACATCCAGAATCAATTCGACACCTTGATTTTGTTTCAAAAAATCAGATAAAAAATAGGGAATTACATATTTCCCGGTTGATACGACAGAAATTTTTAATCGTCCTGTCAGTTGTCCCTTGAATGCCATTGTTTTATAATTGATTGCATGCACTTCATTTAGAATTTTTTCTGCAGCCATGGCGATTTCTTTGCCAAAATCAGTAACAAACAGCTTTCTTCCGATTACTTCTGTTAACGGTACATCAAATTGATCTTGAAAATTTTTTAATTGAATGGATACTGCGGGTTGTGTAAGGTGCAGTTCCATTGCGGCTTTAGTGATGCTTTTATTTTGGGTAATTTTTAAAAAGACATGCAGCTGGTGTAGTGTATAATTCATAAATAATTTTTATGTTTTGTATTACAAATATAAATAAAAATATATGGATAGCCGGTTTTACTTTTGTAAAAAAAAAATAAACAAAAAGATATGCAAAGAATAACAATAGCAAAAGGAGACGGAATAGGACCTGAAATAATGGATGCTACTTTGAAAATTATTAAGGCAGCGGGCGCACAAATCGAATTCGATGAAATTGAAGTAGGTGAAAAAGTGTATTTAAAAGGCAATACCTCCGGAATTGAAAAGTCATCTTGGGATTCTATAATAAACAATAGAATATTTCTCAAAGCTCCAATTACTACTCCGCAAGGTGGTGGTTATAAAAGCTTGAATGTTACCACTAGAAAATTCTTAGGATTATATTCTAATGTTAGACCATGTATGAGTTTGCACCCTTTTGTGGAAACAAAACATCCAAAAATGGATATTGTCATTGTTCGTGAAAATGAAGAAGATTTATATGCGGGAATAGAACATCAGCAAACGGATGAAGTTGTGCAGTGTTTGAAAATCATTAGTCGTCCAGGCTGTGAAAAAATTGTCCGCTATGCTTTTGAATATGCCAAACAGTATGGAAGAAAGAAGGTAACTTGTTTCACAAAAGACAACATCATGAAGCAGACGGACGGATTATTCCATGAAGTGTTTGATGAGTTAGCGAGAGAGTATCCTGAAATTGAAAACGAGCACTGGATTATAGATATTGGTGCTGCAAAAATGAGCGATACACCAGAGAATTTTGATGTTATTGTAACCTTAAATTTATACGGTGACGTGATTTCTGATATCGCTGCACAAATTGCCGGTTCTGTGGGGCTGGCAGGCTCAGCAAATATTGGAGAAGAATGTGCAATGTTTGAAGCAATTCACGGATCTGCACCCAGAAGAGCCGGACAAAATGTTGCGAATCCGTCGGGATTATTACAAGGAGCAGTAATGATGCTGAATCATATTGGGCAAAACGAAGTGGCTAGTAAAGTACAAAATGCATGGCTGAAAACGCTTGAAGACGGAATACATACCTATGATATCTTCAAAGAAGGCGTAAGCACTGCAAAAGTAGGGACTTCAGAATTTGCCGACGCAGTAATCCTAAATTTAGGGCAAAAACCAAAACAGCTTCCTGCTGTAGATTATAAAAATGTTCAAGCCTTAGATCTCCCGAAATATAAGAGAAGACCAGCTGCAAAAAAAGAATTGGTAGGTCACGATGTATTTGTGCATTGGAATGGAACCGATCCTAATTCGCTAGCCGAAATTCTAAAAAATATAGGGACTGAAAATCTAAAACTGAATATGATTTCCAATAGAGGAATCAAAGTTTGGCCCGAAGGATTTAAACAAACCTTTTGTACAGATCACTGGAGATGCCGTTTCAAAGCTGAGGATGGAGTACTAGTTAACAAAGAGGAGATCATTGGATTATTGCAGCAATGCATCGACCATAATATCGATAGCATCAAAACTGAAAATTTATATAAATTTGACGGGAAAATGGCTTTTTCATTGGGTCAAGGACAGTAAGAAATGCGTTAACTTCTCCTTTATTTAATTGGTACTCTTTCACTAAATGTGCTGTTTCCTTTAAAGAATTTAATAAGGTGAGTTATTCCTAACACGCTCCATTAAGTAGTAAAAAAAATTAGTCCCTATGAAAAATAAAAATAAAAAAATTAGTTTGGTCTTTGGAATAGTTTGGTTGATTGGTGGAATACTATTGACAATCGTAGCACCTAATAACTTATTTTTCACACTGTTTCTAGGTTTGGGAATATTTTTCACGATCTACACATTACAAAAAAATAAAATTTCATTATAAAGTATTATGGAAAAAGAATATCAATTTAAGCTAGTTGAAGGTCAGTTTGCACCATCAGAAGCAGGAAAAGTACTGTTTTCGTTAATCAACAATAAGATTAATTATCATAATTTAGAAAAATTTAGCAATCAAATTCGATTTGATGAAGACTGTTCGCATTCAAAAATAAGGCTTGAAACTCTTTTAGAAGCCTCTGAATACATCAAGGAACTCATCAAAGAAGCGTCGTCAAAGGATTTGGAACTGAAAATTGACAGTGTAATTCAAATTGTACTGTGTCCTAAAGTAAAAACTGAATTGAATGTTTGAGGGTAGACAATTACTCATTGCCACCAAGCATCACAAAGAAAAAGTGATTGCTCCAATTTTTGAAAAAGGATTAGGTGTTCACTGTTTTGTTCCTGAAAGTTATGATTCGGATATTTTCGGCACTTTTTCAGGTGAAGTGGAGCGGAAAAATACGGCAGTTGAAACCGTCAGGGCTAAATGTTTGGCGGCAATGGAAGAATTTGACTGCGATTTGGCTATTGCCAGCGAAGGCTCTTTTGGTTCACATCCTTCTATCTTTTTTGCCCAGGCCGATGATGAGTTTTTAATTTTTATCGATAAAAAAAACGACTTAGAAATCATTGCCAGAGAACTCAGTTTGGAGACTAATTTTTATGGAGAAAATATTTCTAGTAAAGAAATGCTCTTGGATTTTGCAAATAAGATTCAATTTCCTGCCCATGCCATAATTTTGCGAAGCAAGCCTGATGATCTAACAACACTAGTTAAAGGGATTACCACAAAAGGTGAATTGGAAGATACTTTTCAGCACCTTGTGAACAAATATGGGAGTGTTTATGCTGAAACTGATATGCGTGCGCTGTACAACCCCACTCGTATGGGTGTGATAAAAGTAGCGGCGCAAAAATTATTGGAAACTATAAAAACGGAATGCCCAAGCTGTAAAGCACCGGGTTTTTGTGTGATAGATGCGAAACAGGGCTTGCCTTGTTCATGGTGTTCAGCGCCCACACGATCTACCTTGAGTTTTATTTATAGTTGTAAAAAGTGTTGTTTTAGTTCCGAAAAAATGTATCCCCATCAAAAAATAACCGAAGAACCAGGATTCTGCGATTCCTGTAATCCATAAGATATGAGTGTAATCAGTAGTTCGATTCCAAAAGCTGTTGCGCTTTTAAATCAGGAGCAAACCATAGGAATTCCTACCGAAACGGTTTATGGTTTAGCCGCCAATATTTACAGCTCAAAGGCGGTAGAGCGTATATTTTCGATTAAAAAACGTCCGTTTTTTAATCCGTTAATTGTTCATATAAAATCGGCAACTGTCCTTTCTGAAATAGCGAGAGACATTCCTGAAAAAGCGAACTTGTTAGCAAAAGCTTTCTGGCCGGGACCTTTAACTTTGGTTTTAAAAAAGCAAATTTCCATTCCGGATTTGGTTACCGGTGGTAAAGATACCGTAGCGATCAGAGTTCCAAATCACCCAGTAGCCTTAGCCCTGCTGAATCAGTTAGCCTATCCTCTAGCGGCTCCGAGTGCTAATCCGTTTGGCTCTCTTAGTCCCACTACAGCAATACATGTTGCTGACTATTTTGAAGAGGTGTTACCAATGGTTTTGGATGGTGGAGCTTGTCAAAGGGGAATAGAGTCAACGATCATCGGATTTGAAAATGGGGAGCCTATTTTATATCGCTTGGGTTCTTTGGCTGTAGAGGATATTGAAGCAATTGTTGGGCCGGTAAAAATGATTACCCATGATGATATTGCTCCAGCGGCACCAGGTATGTTTTCTAAGCACTATGCGCCTTCGACGACGACTTTTTTGACAGCTGATGTGACGGAGAAGCTAAAAATGTTTCCGGATCAAAAAATTGGAGTTTTAGTATTCCAAAAAGGGATTGATGATCCAAAAATTGTACAACAGGAAATTCTATCGACAACAGGCAATTTAGCAGAAGCCGCATCGCAATTGTATGCTGCCTTGCATAGATTAGATAAGTGCCATCTCGACTGCATTATAGCGGAACGATTTCCAGATGTGGGTTTAGGCAAAACGATAAACGATCGTTTAAAAAGAGCCACCAAAAAATAAAATATGGATACCATCATAAGAAATGCAAAAGTGGTCAATGAAGGACAAATACTTAATTTAGATCTTCTGATTTCAGGAGAAAGAATTGAAAAGATAGCACCATCAATTGGACTAAATCCTGCAAAAAAATATATCGAAATTGATGCAACAGGACTTTATCTGCTTCCGGGTGTAATTGATGATCAGGTTCATTTTAGAGATCCGGGACTAACACATAAAGGCACTATTTTTTCAGAGTCGGTTGCCGCTGTGGCTGGCGGCATCACCTCCTTTATGGATATGCCCAACACGATTCCCAATACGCTGACTCAAGAGTTATTAGAAGAAAAATACAAGATGGCGGCGGAAAAATCAATTGCTAATTATTCGTTTTTTATGGGGATTTCAAAAAACAACTTGGAAGAAGCTTTAAAAACAAATGCCGAAAATGTATGTGGAATTACGGATGATGGGCTTTATTTTAATAATGACGAGGGAATTTTAGCCAACTATCCAGAATTTTTGGAGCAACTTTTTTCAAGAACCGATACCTTGGTAGCTTTGCACAGCGAAGATGATTCACTGATAAAAAAGAATACGGAGGATTATAAACTAATTTACGGAACTGAAATTCCTTTTTTTTATCATTCTCTTATTCGGGATGAGGAAGTTTGCCTAAAAGCAACTGAACGAGTATTGAAAATTGCTAAAAAACACCAAACACGCTTGCATCTCTTTCATATTTCAACTTTGGCGGAAGCCAAATTATTTGATAATCATACACCGATCAGAGAAAAACGAATCACAGCCGAGGCATGTGTACATCATCTTTGGTTTTCGGATGCCGATTATGAAAGACTGGGCTCCAAGATCAAATGGAATCCCTCCATAAAAACAGAGCAAGATAGAAAAGGTTTACTGCAGTATTTGCTCAATAATTCAATAGATATTATTGCAACGGATCATGCTCCTCATACTGTTGCCGAAAAAGCAGGGAATTATTTTCAGGCGCATTCCGGCGGACCATTAGTACAACATGCTCTTTTAGCAATGTTAGAATTATTTCATCGTGATGAAATTCCGTTGGAGAAAGTAGTGGAGAAAATGAGCCATAATGTAGCCGAAATTTACAGAATAAAAGAACGAGGCTATATACGAGAGGGCTATTTTGCCGATTTAGTTTTAGTTGATTTAAATAAAAAACAGGAAGTAACTCCAGACTCTCTTTTATATAAATGCAAATGGTCTCCTTTTGTAGGACAGGTTTTTAAAAGCAGCATCAGTTCAACTTTTGTAAATGGAAATTTGGTGTATGAAAAAGGACTTGTGAAGACAGATATAAAAGGAAAAAGATTGCGATTTGAAAAGATAAGATAATCAAAATGTATAAAATAATTTTAAAATAATTAAAATATGAATCTTAGTTTATTACTGGATAATTTAACTAATCCTGCCTTGTTGTTTTTTGTGTTGGGAATTATAGCCGTCTATGTCAAAAGTGATTTAGAAATTCCGGAGAATACCTCTAAATTTATATCGCTGTACCTTCTTTTTTCGATTGGTTTTAAAGGTGGACAGGAATTAGCTCACAGTCACTTTACTCTAGACATACTTTGGTCGATCGTTTTTGGAGTATCGATTGCGGTATTAATTCCATTATATACTTTTTTTATTTTAAAGAAAAAGTTTAGCATTGAGAATTCGGGCGCCATTGCTGCAGCTTATGGATCCGTGAGTGCAGTTACCTTTGTAACGGCCATCTCTTTTTTAGAAATTCAAAATTACAATTTTAGCGGCCACATGGTTGCTGTTATGGCGCTGATGGAAGCTCCTGCAATCATTATCGGAGTGATTTTAATCCGATTATTTAGTAAGGAAAAAGTTCAAAAAACGAAGATGACCACGATTATCAAACATTCATTTACTAATGGAAGCGTGCTCTTGATTCTAGGTAGTTTGGTTATTGGGTTTTTGGCCAGTGAGCAACAGGCTTTAGGAATTAAGCCGTTTACTACTGATATTTTCAAAGGGTTTTTGGCTTTATTTTTACTGGACATGGGAATTGTTAGTGGACGAAAATTAAATGATTTTTTCAAAAGTGGCTGGTTTAGCGTCTTTTTTGCTATTGTTTTCCCATTGATCAACGGGTGTATTGTGGCTTTCTTAAGTCAATTCGTTACCGATGATGTTGGGAATCGTTTTATTTTTGCTGTCTTAGCGGCCAGTGCTTCTTATATTGCGGTTCCGGCAGCAATGAAAATAGCCGTTCCAAAGGCGAATCCAGGAATATTTTTACCCATGGCTTTGGCAGTAACGTTTCCTTTTAACATTACTTTTGGGATGCCCATTTATTTTTCAATTGTATTGTGTCACCTTTAGACAGTTGCTTTGACCAATGTAGTAGCACTTATTAATTGTTTCAAAAACTATTGGTAATAACATGAATGTTCTTTACAGAGAATCGTTAGCGCAGTTTTGCAAACTGTGCCCATTTCAATTGGCAACTAAATTAAATTTAATAAATCCAATCGCTATTATTTACAGAGAATCGTTAGCGCAGTTTTGCAAACTGTGCCCATTTCAATTGGCAACTAAAATAAATCTAATAAAATCACCTCTAATTCATTTTCTAATGCAGCATAATTTCTTGCAGAACTGAAATAATAATCTTCCGGCATCGTTACAATTTTTTCATTTACAGGATTGTTGTGTATGTAATCCATTTTTTGTCTAATAAATTTATTACTGTAAATATGTTCTGCATGATAGCCATTTTGCCAAACTTTGTATTGTTGTTCTTGTTTTAAATGCTGACAAGCTTTTTTAAAATAATCCAACATCCATTCTCTCCTGCTTTCCGGTTCTTCAATAACAGTCTGAATAATTTTTTTAGATGTATATTTTTTAAAATCACGCATCACATCGGATAATATAAAACCGTTTGTTGCTTTGCAAAGCAGATGAATATGGCTGTGCATAATACAATATCCATAAATTTCTAAGCCCTTTTGATCTTGACAATAGTGTAACGCTTGTATAATAATTTGTTTTTGATTTAATCGTGTAAAAATATCTACCCAACCCATTGTAGTTATCGTAATAAAATAAGCGTCTTCAGTTGTTGTGGCTTTATACTTTGTCGACATTTTTTGTGTTATTTGTATTGTTTGCTCACTATTGTGGTATATCGGCGCGATCGGGTCCGTTCAACCGGAGTTTCATTGTTCGTGCTGCGCACGCAACGAAGCTGTTGAGTGCAGTGCTTATTTTTGCACTAATTTTCTTCTTTTCACTAAATTTAAAATTATACTTTTTAAATAGTTTATCAGAATGTAATAAAACAAAAACGGAATAAAAAAGTGAAATATATTTTTTATATTAAATTCAACTATATTATTGATGACGTTTTTAATATATATTACAAAATCATAAGGAAAAGTGAGTAAATCAAGACCGTAATTTTTTATAGAAAAATAAAGAAAAATGAATACAAATGATTGATTAACAAAAGCATATAGAATTAAAAAAATGTTTTTAACTGAATAAATAAATGTAGTTTTTTTAAAAAAAGACAATATAAAATCTTTTAAAAGAAGTAAACTGTTTTTAGATAAGTTGGGATAATTTAAACCATCAGACAAAACCCAATAACCATCATTTCTTAAAAACGGGTTTAAATTCCATAGTGAATGAAAAAAAAGAAATATACCAATGATTACAAACATTTCAATATTTGCAACTAACCCGAAAACAATGTAAAGACAAGACATTATAGATTCAAAATAAATACCAGAAAGATTTACAATAATTCGTTTGAATCTTGATAATTTCCAAATATCAGAAACATCTGCAAAATATACAGGTGTAAAAAGATAAAATCCGCCACCAATTCCGCCATGTTTTGCTCCAAAATATTTTGCGGAACTTGCATGACCAAATTCATGAAATGTTACGCTAATAAAGCCTAGTAAACCAAAGTACAACCAATTAATTTGCGTTAAATCGTAAGAAATTAAAGTGTTGTAATATTGAAAAGTTATAATTGATAAAAAAATAAGAATTAATCCTAAAAACGAATACATTAGTTGAGGAACAAAAAGAAATTTTAAATAAGGTGTTATTAAATCCACAACTTTTGCTGGTAAAACAATAAAACTCAATTTTAAATAACTTGGTTTGCCAATTGGCTGAACATCAATATCTTTGTTTTCGATTATGCCATATTTGGCTAAATTTTTAAAATAAAAATCTTCTAAAAAATCAATATCAACTTCACTATCATTTACTAAATTCTTTATGTTTTCTAAAGTGTTTGTACCATTTGCTAATAAAAGTAAATCGTGACTTTCTTGAGAAAGTTTTAATCTATAATCAAATTTTGTTTGATGAATGTAATAACTTTCTTGATCAAACTTTGAAATTGATAAATCAATTGAACAAACAGGAATTAGTTTTGATTTTTCCATATATAAAGGCTTCTTAATGCTGAAATAGTTGTAAATAATCTATTAAATTCATGTGAACAAACACCAATTCCAAAAGTTTGTACTTCATAATTTTCATTAATTGGATTTATCTCATTAGGTCTTGGAATACACAAACTGTTACTTTCTTGCCACGAACCATCTTCAAACTGATTGTTAATCAAATAATCAGCAATTTTTGAATTTAATTCTTTGTAGGATTTATTAAAGGTTAAAATTTCTAATGCTAAAGCCGTGAAAAATAAATTTATACCATAAGTATCTTTGTAAAAACCATTTTCTACCTTAAGCGAAATAAAATTTTGAATTTGCTCCATTTCATTTTTTAAGTTCAATTTTTGATAACTCAAAAACAAATAATACAAAGTATAAATGTTATCCGACCACCAATAAGCACTAATGTTTTCTAAATTTAATTGTTTGAAATTTTCTAAAAGTTTGTTTTTGATGTTAGGAAATTTATCAGAAATTACTAAAAAATATAAACTAACTGCACTTACACAGTGATGATTTGCACACCAACCATCTACATTTTCTATATTTTTGTCTGCAAGAGCATTTATTAAAAAATCAGGGTCTGGATATGCAAATAAAAACTGCACATTAAGTTAAGCTACATTTTTGTAATTAATTTGATTGTTAAATTCTTCAATAG
>NZ_RYDH01000006.1:0-219210 GCF_003968825.1 Flavobacterium sp. LS1R10
CAAGCTACAATTACTTGCGGCAAAACAACAAAATATTCTGGTTTCCAAATCTTCGCGTTAGGGATAGTAGTGGAAAGTCAATAAAAAAACTGAAATTGCATCATTATTTAGTCAGTAGCATCTTCTAAAACTAGTAAAACAATCTCAACAACAAAAAATTCATGTCGTTAAAAATAATACACACCGCCGATTGGCATCTTGGACAAACCTTTTTGCAAAAATCAAGAATAGAGGAACACCAATATTTTATAGAGTGGTTGTTAAAAACCATACAAACGCAGGCTATTGATGCTATTATTATTGCAGGTGATGTTTTTGATGTTTCGAGTCCTTCGGTAGAAGCCATAAATAAATACCATTATTTTTTATTGGAGGCTTATAACTTAAATGTACAGGTCATCATTATTGGTGGGAATCATGATTCGGCGTCTCGATTAAATTCTTATAAAGATATTTTCAAAATTTTAAATGTAAGTATTGTCGGTGGAGATCTGAACAATGTGGGAGAATTAATCCCAGTTTACAAACGCGGAACAACAAATGCCGCAGCCGTTATTGCCGCAGTGCCTTACCTTCGTGATGGTGATATTCGTAAAATTATCGAGGGCGAAACCGTCAATGAAGCCCATGGTTTATTTACATCGGAAGTAAAAAAGCACTACGATAATTTGTTGAAACAGGCAAAAACGAATTATCCAGGTGTACCCGTTATTGGCACGGCGCATTTGTATGTAACCGGCTGTATTCTAAGTGAATCCGCCGAAAAAAGAATGCATTCTTTAGTGGGCACACTCGGACAAATCCCATCGAGTGTATTTTCAGCCGGATATGATTATATTGCCATGGGGCACATTCACAAACCTCAGATGGTCCAACATCCGGATAATGTGATTGCAAAATATGCCGGTTCCCCTATTCCACTCAGTTTTAACGAACGCAATGATCTTAAAGAAATAACTGTTTTGACGATTGCCGATAATAAAATAGCCCATGAATCTCTGTCCATACCTTTGCAAAGGAGTGTGATACGATTTGAAGGAAAGGCTGATGAAATTATTGAAAAAATAAAATTACATAAACCGTCACAAGTATTGCCAACTTGGGCAGAAATCATAATTACTGAAGCTGTCAATTTTATTGACTTTAATAACGAGATAAATGATTTATGTATTGATAGAAAAATAGAAATTTTGAACCGAACTACTAAGTATACCTCAATTAATAATCAATCAATAAGAGAAGAATATATTGCCGGTACCGATAATAATCCTTTGGATAATATCCCAAAAATCTTTACTATAAGATGCGAAAAGAAAGGAATGAATGAAGAAAGTATTGCCGGAATAATGCCGTTGTTTATGCAGATATTGAATGAAATTAATAACACATATTAGGTTTTCAAAAACATTTTTTGACCCAAGCGATAACCCACCGGCGAAGCATTACAGAATTCTGTCCGATTTCAATAAAAAAATAGCATCTTCTTATGAAATCGCTATGATTCCAAATCACAAACAGGAATGAAGAATGGCGATGCCATATTCCTTTAAAAAGCAAATATTATCTTAGTATGAAAATTTTAAAAATAAACATCAACAACATACAGTCTTTGAAAGGGGTTCAACCCGAAATTAATTTTACCGATGGAATTTTAGCCCATGCGGGTTTGTATGCTATTACCGGTCAAACAGGTGCTGGAAAATCGACCATTTTGGATGCAATTACTTTGGCGTTATACGGTAAAATAAATCGATATGGTAATGACAAACCGAGTTCTGAAATAATCACCCGCAATCAAAAAGAAGCTTATGCAGAGGTTACATTCGAAGTAAGTGACATCGTTTATTTGGCCAGATGGGCAGCTTCATTCAATAAAAATAACAAAATAAATGCGACGGATGACAGAAAACTGTCTAGAAAAGAGAATGGTGAATTTCGGTTAATTGCCGAAAAAGTATCAAACGTCAATCCAATGATAGAAGAAATTATTGGGCTAAAATACGAGCAATTTACCAAATCCATTTTATTGGCTCAAAATAATTTTTCAGCGTTTTTAAAAGCAAAACCGGATGAACGTGCCGAAATGTTGAGCAAAATAACGGGAACACAAATTTATGAAGAAATCTCGAAGAAGGTTTTTGAGCATACAAAAGCCTTTGAAACTGAAATTAATAACCTAAGAGCCACCATAAACGGAAATATTTTAAATGAAGAAGAATTAAATGCTATTGCCGTTTCATTTGAAGAAAAAGAAAATACGATTAAGGAAATAGAACCGAAATTAACCCGAATTCTGGCGGAAATTGCTTGGTTGGCGGCTGTTGAAAACACGAAAACAGAAATCAATCAGCATAAAAATTCGCTTGAATTGGTGAAGCAACATTTTTTAGATAATATCGAATTATATCAAAAATTAGAGCATTACAGCAAAGCAACACTAATTGAAAAAGATTGGCTAGCTTTTCAAAACAGTGAAAAGGAGTGCACTAAAAATACCGTAAACACGCAAAGAACGACTGATGAAATTGAAAGTCTAAATAAAAATTTGGCTACCATTGCACCCGAATTAGAATCTGCAATCAAAAAACTAGAAGAAACTCAAAAAGAGCAATTACTTAAAAAACCATTAATTGAAAGTGCCAAAACAACTTTTGGAGCGATTGCAAATAATAATGAAACCCTAAAACAAAATGCTAAAGATTTAGTAACAGCAAAAAGCAATTTCGATTCAAACCTAGAAGATTTGAAGGCTCAAACAGCCAAAAAATCAATCTTAGATTCTGCAATTGAACAGAACCAAAAAACCATTGTACAACATGAAAAATATGGCTCATGGGAAACAGAGAAGGGAGCTGTGATTTTAAAACGGCAGGATATTGAAAAATCTCAAAAAGAAATTGAATCGTTTAATATTGAAAGTTTACAAAAACAGATTTCTGATTATGATACAAAAAATATTGGGATAGAAAAGTTATTGCAAAACACAAGACACGAAAACACTACATTAAAATCGGAAGTTGATTTATTAGAATTACAAAAAAAGGATTCAGATACCTTAGAAAATTTATCGAAACTAAAAGACAATACAAAAACCGATTTAGAAAACTGGAAGAAATTATTAGAGTATTTTCCAAAATTAGAAAGTCAAAATGATCAATTAAGACTAAATTCTGCCGAATTAATTACCGCTAATTTATCCAGGGAAACTTTAGAAACAGCAATTTTTGACAAAAAAAAATCGCTGGGGATCTTACATGAAAATAAAAACTTAAAACAGTTATTGGCGAGTTTTGAGGAACACCGACACAATTTAAAAGAGGACGAAGATTGTCCGTTATGCGGTTCTAAAGAGCACCCTTATGCCATGAATTTACCTGAAATATTTTCTAAAAATGATATTGACGATAAAATCAAAGATCTAGATTACGAAATTAAATTAAAGGAAAATGAAAAGGAAGAAGCTGTAAAAAAAGCGGCAAGTTCCAGTCAACAAATCATAAACACGAATGCAACTATTGCTGAAATTCAGGAAGCTATTGCTAAATTAAAATACGTTTTACAAGTTGAAAAAGAGTTAAAAATGGAGGATATTGAAGCTGCAATTCTCAATTTGGAAGCTGAATTTGACTTTGTTCAAGCCCGGATTAATAAACTATCGGAATTGAATGCAGCTTATGACCGTGTTAATAAATTGTATTCCAATAAAACCAGCCATTTAAATGAAATTCATTTGTCCGATACTGCCTATCAAACTGCCAAAAAACAAATAGACGAAAAGGAAGTTAACATAGCCGAAAATTTCGCTTTTATAAAAAAGATATTCTATTCCTTTGATGAGAATTTAGAAGAAAATGACATCGCAGCCGTTTCTGAAATCGGCAAGAAACTAGGGGACAATTTAAGAAAACTGAATGCCGGTAATGAAATTTTAAAAGCCAATCAGACTGAAATTGTAACCGTAAACAATGCCATAACGGCGTTTTCAACAAAAAATACCAGTTTAGAAGAGAGTGTTTCAAAGTATATAAAAGAAGATGAAGCGCTTAACACTAAAAAAGGTTTGCTAGAGAATGAATTTAGAAATCAAACGGCCAATTTTGAATTGAAATCACCACAAGAGGAAGAATACCGTTTGCAAATTAAAGGTAAAACGGAACAAGATTCGGTAACCAAATGGAAAGGTAAAAAGGAAATCACCTTGGCTTCTATCAAAAACAAACACGTTGATGTAGGGCAATTGGTTGCCGAAAAATCAGAACTAGATGATGTATTTCGTTTGGCTACAGCCCAATTGAATGATAAGCTGACTGAAAATGGTTTCGAAAACAGTGTCCAATTACAAGAAGCATTAAACTTAGAAAACAGTGCTTTGTTAATTGCACAAAAACAAACATTCGAGACTAAAAAACAACAAATTGAAGGAGCATTGAATGCTAATTTACTCAAACAAGAGGAACTCAATTCCAATCCTTTAACAACTAAATCAGTAGAAGATTTAAATGTCGAAAAAGTGGCTTTAGAGGAAGACAAAACCAAAATAAACCAAGAAATAGGGCAACTTAAGGAGCAAATCAATAATAATAAAAAAATACAGGAGGAAAATCAGCTGATAATTGATGTAATCAAAACAAAAAACAATGTATTCCAGAAATGGGATTTATTAAATAAAACGGTAGGTTCTTCCGATGGCAAGGCTTTTAAAAAATTCGCTCAAGATTTCACCCTTTCCTTATTGGTGCAACACGCCAATAAGCATTTAGAAACCATGTTCAACAGATATGAACTTTTTAAAGATGACACCTCAGATGAAATGGAATTGCAAATAAAAGACAATAATTTTTTTGGTGAAATTCGCAATATTAATTCGCTTTCTGGTGGTGAAACTTTTTTGGTAAGTTTATCGTTAGCGTTAGGATTATCCGACCTTGCGAGTAAGAATACTAAAATCCGTTCCCTTTTTATTGATGAAGGTTTTGGTTCACTCGATCCCGAAAACTTGAATAATGCATTAGACACGCTCGAGTTGCTTCGCCAAAATGACGACCGCCAAATTGGGATCATCTCACATGTGGAAGAATTGAAAAAAAGAATTACCACTCAAATTCAAGTAAAAAAATATACGAGTGAGTTTAGTACTATTGAAATTGTGGATTAACAACGACGAATTAGCACCAGTATAAAGTACCATTTTGTCGCAAATATCTCGTATTTTGCGACAAAATAAAACGATTTAAAATACTGCCAATTCGCATTCTTTTAATTAATCCTCTGCTTCTGTTGTTTTTGAAATCCACTGATTCTCGATTCCCCACTTTTTATTTGGTACAGCAGCAGTTTCAAGGATCAGAGTTCCTCCTTTGCTAATCTCCTCTTGTGTCAACCAATTTCTGTATATTGGCTGGCTGTTTAATTGAGCTGATTGAACATAAAAGTACTCTTTATTATAATTAGACACTTGTATGTGAAATGATTTTCCATTTTCCCAATTTAATTTTACGGACTCAAAGATTGGAGCTGTCAAATAATAAATGGGGCTGCCAATATTTGCCGGAGACAGACCTATACTTCGCATTACAAACCAAGAGGACATCGTACCGGCATCATCATCCATAGTGCGGACATAGGCTTGGGGTTCGTTTTTATAAATCTTTTTTATATTCTTTGGTGATTTTTAGGATTTCAAACTATTTATTGAACAAAAAAATGGTGTCTTAACATTTAAGACACCATCTTTACTTTTATATTGTAGGCAATATTATCTTTTTACTCTAACTACTCTTGTAAAATTAGGATAGTTATATTTCCCCAAAACAGATCTTTCCATTTCTAGTTTATAAACTCCCCATGGTAACTTTACTTCAGTTTTAATTAGTTCAATCTTAGCGGTAAGTGGAACATTATTAGAAACTTTTTCTGTTAGCAACTCATACATAACCCGACCGTCCATTTGTTTAGGAATTGTTAAATTATGTAGATGGAGAACAGTGGGAATTATATCTACATTTGATGTAGGCAAATTACCTTCAAACTTGTTCTTAAAACTAGGGCCATTAGCCAGTAATGCAATATGAATTTCATAAGGGCTAAATCCACCATGACCTGCAACACCTTTTGCGAAACTTGTACCTGCATATCCAGCATCATTTTTGTTATCATTCCAGTTCATGTCTACAAGAACATCTCCTGATCGGCCATGATCCCAATATATTGATTCGAAAGAAAGCGTCCCTTCTACAAAACCATTTACATCTCCTTCTTTTAAAGCTTTTGTATAAATACCCCCTATCCAGTTCTGTTCCTGTAAGGCTGCAACAATATTTTTTATGGTCTTTTCATCATGATCCTTTACATAAACTGCTCCTTCAGCAACCACTACTTCTGTTGATTCCTTGTCTTTTTTTAGTCCTTGCTGGATTAGGAAATCTGCAAGGCCAAGTTTTCCAATATGTGTCACAAAACCATGATCGGAAGAAATGATAACATTAAAGTTTTGATCAAGTCCTTTTAATTGAAGTGATTTTATAATCCTTCCAAACTGCTCATCTACATATTTGATAGACTCAATTGCTTCGGGCGATCCTATTCCGTTTTTATGAGCAGCCGAATCTGGGTCGCCATACCACAATGTACTAACTAAAGGACCATCTAACGTTAATCCATATTTTATAACGGCATCTGTTAACCATTTGTGTTTTCCAAGACCGCTTGGAACTGTTCCAATTTCACTTAGTATTTTAGATTTCATAGTCTCTGGTAAAATCATAGTGGTATTAATGATTGCGCCTCCACTGACCTTATGATTTTGCATTAAAGCTTGTCCTGTAGAACCTGAGCTAAAAACAAAAAGACTTTTACCATTTTGTTCTAAAACTTCTCCCAGCGAAACTGATGTTAATAAATGGTTGTCTGTAGCTTTAGTAATTTTATTTAATTCTTCAGCTTCTCCCGTATTTAAACCTGCAGTTTCATTTATCTGCGGGAAATACACTGTATTCCCCATTAGTCCATGACTTCCAGGGTAACATCCTGTAGATAAGGAGGAGGCATTTACCCTAGTTACAGTAGGAAAAACACTATGATGTTGTTTGCCGTAACTTCCTTTTTTACTGAATAAATATACATTCGGCATTAATTCAGGGGTGATATAATCCGGTCTTAAGCCATCAAAGAATACAACTAATGTTCGAACATTAGATTTTTCAACCTTTTTTTGCGCTAGACTAGTGGTACTAACAAGCAAAGTCAATGATAAGATTAAGAAACTTTTATTTACGATTTTCATAATAGAATGATTTGGTTTTAAATTTAATCCAACTGGAACGCCTAGGTCTTTCTGGCTCTTAGAAGTATTTCCCTGTTTCTATTTCTGTTTTAGTTTTATATTTAAAAATGTAAAATAGTTTTACTTTTTATTTAATTATTTAGCCCACCAAACTTTACTAACGGTATTATCTCCTCCCATTGCTGCTGAGGCTGCTGCAAGATTTTCAGGATTAAGCGATTGTAGATATGTTGGATAAGGCACCCGATTTGGAAATACTCTTTCTGCTGGTATACCCGTTCCTCTTGGCAAAATCGGATATCCCGTTCTTCTTTTTTCAAACCATGACTGATAGTCAACAAAAAACGAAGCGTAATATTTCTGTGTAATGATTCTCTCTAATTGCGCTTCTACTGATGCATTGGTATCATAAACTACGCCCGCTTGTGTAAGATAATTTGAAGGCATAGTTGCGCCCCATTGGATCATTGATGCAGTTATTGCTGAATCATAATGCTGCTTAGGCGATTTTCCGGTATTAAATCCTTTTAATGCTAATTCTGCTTTAATAGACTCTACCTCAGACCAAGTCATCATTATACCCAATTGGGGTAAAGTTTTTATAAGATCATTATAGCTTGTATTGGCTCCGACCTGGTATTCAGTAGTTATAGGATAACCACTTTCTATACCTTGGTATACATTTTGACCGCCAACCATTACTGTTCTAAACCATATAGTTCTTCTTGGATCGTTATCTGTATTCATTTTATTGATGAAGTATTTGGTAACATAGGTACCATCTCTCCACTCCAATTGTCGTGTATTAAAATACGGATTGTAATAAGGGTATATTCCTGTATATTTAAAAATAGCATCATCAGTATTACTAGTAAACACAGGGTATTTTACAGGGTCCGCTAATAGTGCCGTAATTTGTTCATTGATATTAATCTCGCCATTACGTTTCGATAATCGTAGTAACAACCTCATTTTTAATGAATTACAGAATTTTTTCCATTTTACAATTCCCGGATTTGCACCTCCTGAAAGGCTATTGGAATTGTATAAAAGATCACCACCATAAGTCAGCGCTTTAGAGGGATCAAGCAAAGCATTGGCTTGTTCTAAATCACTCAGGATTTTAATATATATATCCTTTTGTTTATCGAATGCAGGTTTAAGGTTGCCTTCAGTTGCTTTAACGGCTTCTGAATAAGGAACATCTCCATACAAATCTGTGATAATAGAATAAGCCCAACATTTATAGATCATCGAGATCGCTTTATAGTTATTCTCTCCTAATGCTTCGGATGTTCTATTAATATCCTCTATGTCTGCCATATAACCATAGAAACTTGTCCATATTCCTGCACCAGGATTAATTACATATCGATGCACTCCCTCTCCCGAGGGACTAGATCGTGGTGCATCAACTTGCATCAACTCATGGGTAAGATTTCGAGAAGCAGTGATACTAGAGTTAACAATTCTATATTGCAACTGTCCCAACATAACTCCCGGTGTGATCTGTTTAGGTCGGTTTGGATCGGTATTTATATCCTCAAAATCTTTGGTACAAGAGGATAGTAGTACTACAAACAAAAAAAGAAAATTATATATTTTATTCATTTTTATCATGATCTATTGATTTAAAATTTTAGAGTAAGATTAGTTCCTATAGTTCTCGTGGAGGGAAATTGAGCTAATTCAACTCCTGGTGTCAGTGTCCCATTATTTAGATTTCCTCCTTCAGGATCAAAACCAGGAAACTTAGTAAAATTAAACAGGTCTCTTCCGAAAAAAGCAAGACTTGCCGATTTCATTCCTATCTTTTTCAAGAGGGTTTTCGGTAAGTTAAATTCGATCCGAACCTCTCTAATCTTAATAAAAGAAGCGTCAAATATATTGGTCTCTCCATTACCGATGTTATAATAATTTTCATAATAGGAACTAGCGGCTACTCTTACAGTGTTTGGAATATAAGTTCCGTCCGATTGTAAAACGACTCCTTGTCCTACAATTCCGCCATCACGACCTGGAAGCGTTACTCGGGTTTTCCCTAAGGTATTATTCTTATGATTGGTTTGCGAATACATACTTCCTCCTTTTTGTCCGTCTAGAAGTACACTCAATCTTACTTTTCCAATGGTAAACTCATTCATGATTCCTGCTTTCCAGTCAGCAAATGCATTTCCTCTTATTTTCAACACTGGATCCAATGTTGCAGGCAAACCAGCCGAAGTATATATAATCTGCCCGTCAGGAGATCTCTGGAAACCTCTACTGTACATATCTCCCATTCTTCCTCCAACTCTAGCTTCTATGCTTACATTATTCTCGTGGTTATAAATAACTTGGTTTGTAATCCCTGGAGCCAATTCTTTTACATAACTTCTGTTTCTACTCCAAGTCAAGGTGGTATTCCATTTGAAATTATTTTTGGCTATTATTTTTCCTGTTACAGCTAGCTCCATTCCTCTACTGTTTATTAAACCTGCATTTACGGTTGCATTAGAATAACCCGTAACTGGATCTAATGGAATTGCTAAAATCTGATTGCGACTATTATTATTGTAATAGGCCATATCAATTGATAATCGGTTTTTAAACATCCTAATATCAATTCCAGTTTCTATACTTGAAGTTATCTCTGGTTTTAAATTTGCATTAAATAAGATCGAAGTATTCGTAAAGCTATTGCCATAAATCCTGTCATAATACTTATCAGTTTGATACGGTCTTGTGTCATTACCAACCTGGGCCCAAGACAATCTAAATTTAGCAAAAGAGAAAATAGAGGGAAGATTTGTCATTTCGTGAATCAAGAAACTGGAACTGATAGAAGGGTAGAAAAAGGAATTGTTACCATATGGCAAAGTGCTTGACCAGTCATTCCGTCCCGTTACATCTAAAAATATTTTTTCCTGATAGGAGATTTGTCCTAAACCATAAAAACTGTTAATCGCTTTCTTTGTTTTTAAAGGATCTGCAACAGCTTGATCCAAGCTATTTGAAATTTGGTATATTCCAGGCTGCGATAACTGATCTGCATAAAGTCCTACAAAATCATAGTTTTGCCTCATTGAATTGGCACCTGCAATAATGCTATAATTGATATCCTTATTTAGCGCATTCTTATAAGTTAACAGTGCATCTGTATTTATTTCATAACTAAATACATTTTGTTCTCTATACATTCCACGAGCATATTTAGTCATACTAAAAGGACGTTGTTGTGATCTGAACTCATTTGACATATCTAGTCCAGAACGGACCATCAATTCAAGTTTATCATTAAACTGATAGGTAGCGGACAAGTTTCCAATTACCCCGTTTTTATTCATTTTGTTTAGCATTTCATACATACCTAGATAAGGATTATCAGGTCCCGTATTAAAAGGATTTTTTTGTTTTACACCTACTAGGCCAGGCTGCCAATAAGGTTTAAACCATTCCGGCTTAATGTTTGGAGCGGTACCAATCATTAGAAAATACATTATGGATTGATTGTTGTAACCTGCAGCTGGTAGATTATCACTTTTCTTATTCGTATAATTTACTTTACCATTTATTTTTAACTTCTCAGAGATTTTTTGATTTATAGATAAGGAGGCATTTAATCTTTCGAAACCCGTATTAGGAAGAATCCAATCATTTTTTAGATGAGTAATCGATAATCGAGTAGAACCGTTTTCATTCCCACCTTCTAATGCGATACTATTTGATTGTGTCGTTCCTGTTCTAAAAAATCCAGAAATATAATTTTTGTTGGCAACCCATGGTGAACGTTCAGTAGGTTTGCCATTTGCAGCATTAGGATTATATTGAAAATAAGATTGACCATCAAATCTTGGCCCCCAGGCTCTTCCTGCTCCTACATTTGTACTTGTATTTAGTCCGTCAGCACTATCTAAATAAGAATAGTATTTATCAGTTCGACCTTCTCCATATTCAAATTGATAATCCGGCCAACGATTCACTTGATCAAAACTAAAATTACTACTTATTGTTACTCCTATTCCTCCACCTTTAGTTTTGCCAGACTTGGTAGTAATAATAATTGCGCCACCTGCAGCTCTTGTTCCATAAAGTGCCGTTGCACCTGGCCCCTTCAAAACTGTTATTTTCTCAATATCTTCAGGGTTAATATCTGATAATGTTGAACCAAAGTCAACTGGACTATCCTGAGAAAGGTGTGATGAAAATCCTGTGCCGGTGATCTTACTACTTACAGGTACTCCATCCAAAACAATCAAAGCTTGATTGTTATCAAGGTTAAGTGAGGATTCTCCACGAAGAGTTATTCTAGAGGACCCCATTGGACCAGCTCCGCTTCCCTGAATATTTAAACCCGCGACTTTGCCAGATAGAGAATTCACCCAATTATTTGATTTGGAGTCAGTTACTGAATTTGCACTAAGAGATTGTGCTGAATATCCTAGCGACTTTTCTTCTCGTTTTATCCCTAATGCTGTTACAACCACCTCTTTTAGAGCCGTTTCATCTTGTCCTAGTATTACTTTAATTTCAGTCTTATTTTCTATATTGATTTCTTTCGTTTCAAATCCTACATAACTTATAGACAAGACTTTTGTATTTGCTGGAACACTAATCGTAAATTTTCCGTCAAAATCAGTTGTTGTAGCTATAGAAGTCCCTGATACAAAAACAGATGCCCCAGGAATAGGTAAATTAGACTCATCTAAAACCAAACCTGTAATTTTTCGATTTTGCTGATTCTTTTTCGGAATACTTTTCGGGATACTTTTCGGGATACTTTTTGGAGTAATATCAATAAGCTCTTTTACCAGAACTCCATTTTTTGTGACTTTAAAATCAATATTTGCCTTGGTTTTCAAAACCGTTAAGACTTGATTTAAATCTTGGTTATTTATCGTAATTGAAATTTTCTTTTGAAGAAAATTTTGGTCTGACATATAAATAAACTTATTATTTATTTGCTGTTCTATAAGAGTAAAGGTTTGCTTTATGGAAACGTCTTTTAGATTTAAATTGATTTGTTCTTTTTTAACTGCAATATTTTCAATAGCATTTGTATTTGAAGTCTTTGAATAAGATATCCCATTACCAAATAGAAGCAATAAGGATACCGTTAGAATAATTTTTTGTTTCATTTTACCTGTGATTATTTATTGTTATTTTTTACAAACCAAAACTGATCTTAAAATAGCTGGTTTTCTACTAATTATTAAATGGAGTTCAGCAAACCTCTTTTTTTATAGGATTCTAAAGCCCTACTAATATACTTTAGAGCAATAGCGATATGATTTTCAACCGTTTTAGGAGTGACGTTTTGGATTTCAGCAATTTCTTTGTATTTTAAACCATCTATTCTACTGAGTTCAAATGCCTGACGTGATTTTTTAGGAATAATATCTAATATTTCACGTATCAAATTAGTTTTCATTTCTTTTTGTTCATTTTCAATAATCTCCTGCTCCCTACTGGGCGAAAATATAGAGTTTATAGTTTTTGTTTCTTCGATTTGTTGGTGAAATGGCTCTGATTTTCGTACTTTTTTTAAACTATTTTTCACAATTACATAGATATAAGATTTAGGGTTTTTAATTGTATCAAGAATATTTCTATTGGTCCACAACTGAATAAAAATATCAGCCACTTTTTCTTCAACAAGGCACGAGTTCGATTCATAACTCATTCCAAAACGGCACAGAGGCGTGTAATACCTTTTAAAGAAAAGTTCCATCGCCTCGTATTGACCGTTCTGAATTTGCTTAAATAAATAATCGTCTGAAAAACAATCACTACTACCCATTTTTGTTGCATTAATTTTCATGGTACTTGGATATCTCGATGTTGTTTTGAATAGTTTTTGTGATGCTTACCTCTGAAATAAACTCCAGAGACGTTATAAATTCATCAATTGTCTGGTTTTTAAAAGCTCCTTTTATATGCTGATTTGCAATGTCAGCATCCTTAATGATAAAATTTACTCCATAGAATTGATTGATTTTTGGGAGTGCATCTTCAAATTTTTCATCATCCAATATAAGTATATTGTCTTTCCAAGCAGCAACCTTATTCACATCAAAATTCCTTTTGATCACTAACTTGGTTTTAGAATTCCATACTAATTCTTCATTTGGCAATAGGTTAATTTCATCCTTACTTTCTTTAAGCAATACGTTTACTTTTCCTTTTGCCAAAGAAACAGTTTGATCAATGGTATTGCTACTGACATTAAATTCTGTTCCTAAAACTTTCACATCAAAACCATTTGTATGTACAACAAAAGGAGAATTAGTATTCTTCGTAACTTTAAAGAAAGCTTCCCCTTGCAACCAGATGGCTCTTTGTGTACTGAAATCACTGGAATATTTTATTTCACTGCCTGAGTTTAAAATAACGGTGCTGCTATCCGGTAACTTAAAAGTTAGCCGCTGCCCATTAAGTGCAATTTTATGATTGATATACCCCGAAGGAGTCATTCCTATGAAATAAAAACTTAGACAAAAAACCATAAGGAAAGCCATAGAAAAAACAACCTTCTTTTTTATGGAAACTTTTACCGATTTTGTCTTTTCTGGTTTATTATATTTTGTGATGATTTCCTCAAACGAAATAGTTCGCATAGGCACTTCACTATTGGGATAATTCATCCAAATGGTTTGAAAATTTTCAAAAACAGCAAGGAGATCATTATCTAAAGAAAGCTCAATTTCAAACACAGATCGCTCTGCTATAGACATTTCGTTGGTAAGATACCGCACACATTTTTTTTCTTTCTGACTAACATTCAACATAAAAAATTCTCTTTACTAATAGGAGTCAAAATAAGAGAAATACCCCTAGTTTTCAATACCATCAAATCGACACGATATCGTTAATGAATTGTTAATCGTCCGGTTTAAATCAGCTTCGAATAGCTGAGCTTGAGAGAACACGCAAAGTCACAGTACTAAAAGAGATATCAAAAAAAAAGCAATAACCTTCATTTATAAAAAAAGATCCATGATTAATACTTTCAAAAGAAACAACGAAAAGATATTTCCCATTGAAAAAAGCCTATAGTATTGCAACTGGGACAATGAATTTATCACCACTGGAAAAGCCAAGTCTTATTAGCGTGGAAAATAGTAAATAAGGGACTTACGTACTATTAGATACATTAAAAAATACTTCCATTTCATAAAACGGAACAACATAATAAATAGGGTTTTAACAGCAAGACATTCATTTAACTTCTTTTTTTATCGGACAATAATGGTTACTTTTATAAAAATTATTCAGGCTAGCCTACCACCAAAAAAAATGAAATGAAATTAACCAACCTGTTTTTCACACTGCTGATCGTATTTACTAATACCAGTTTTAAACCGGTACCCGCGCAAACAATTGTACCAACACCTGTTCAAAAACCTAGGGAATTGTATCAACTCAAAACCTATATTTTCAAGACAGAACAACAAGAACAAACAACTGACAAGTACCTAAAAGAAGCTTATTTGCCGGGATTAAAAAAACTAGGAATCAAAAATATTGGGGTGTTCAAGTTAAAACCAAACGCCACAGATACCTTAAAAAAAATTGTGGTACTGATTCCGTTTTCCACTTTGGAACAATTCCTTGCACTTGACGATAAACTAGCTAAAGACAAAACCTACATAACTGCCGGAGCAGCCTATTTGAATGCGGTTTACAATGAACCTTCATACTTAAGAATAGAATCCGTTTTGTTACAGGCTTTTTCAGACCATCCTTTCCTGACAAAACCCGCTTTGAACAGCACAAGATCCAGTCGTGTATACGAATTGAGAAGCTATGAATCAGCCACAGAAGCAATTTACGCCAACAAAGTAGCCATGTTTAACGGAGGAGGAGAAATAAAACTCTTTGATCGATTAGGTTTTAATCCTGTTTTTTATGGCGAAGTGATCTCTGGTCCCAAAATGCCAAACCTTATGTACCTCACTACTTTCGCAGATCAAACAAGCCGAGAAGCACATTGGAAATCTTTTGTAGATTCGCCGGAATGGAAAGCCCTAATTGCCATGGAAAAATATAAAAATAATATTTCCCACATCGACATCACTTTTTTGTATCCAACTGAATATTCTGATTATTAGTTTTGCTTCTGGAAATCTAGCAAAACCAACTACAGGTAGTTTTCTTTTAATCCTACATAGAAACCAAAAAAAAATAAAATACCTCTCTTATTTTCTGTTGGAATTTGGTTTAATGTTCAGAGGTCTTTCCTTTATGAAAACGGCTATGGAAACTCAGGTACAAGACCTAAAAACGGTTAATGAGCCTTAAATTTATATCAAAAATTTAATGCCATATTTTTTTGATTTTATACTAACTTTCCTTTTTTTAATTTTGAACTTTGTTTACTTATTCCATTTGTACTTGAAATTGCAATTCTGATTTAAATTGGTTATTTTTAGCCACAAAATAAAACCACTTTTGAAAAAATATTTAAAGAAAAGTTTAAAAATTTTCCTTTGGATAATAGGATCCCTAATTCTATTGTTCTTAGTCTTGGTTGTGGCCATCCAAACTCCGTCTGTTCAAAATTATGTCAAAGAAAAAGCAGTAACCTATCTGGAAGGAAAAATCAAAACTAAAGTTACTATTGACCGAATAGAAATTGGATTTCCAAAAAAAATAATGCTGCAAGGTGTTTATTTTGAAGATCAAAAAAAAGACACCCTTTTTGCTGGAGAAAAACTAGCTGTAGATATTAGTCTTTTTCAATTGATGAATAATAAAGTCGAAATTAATTCCGTTCAGCTCGAAGGCATCACCACTAATTTGAGTCGAGATTCAAAAGCAGTTTTTAATTTTGATTATATCCTGAATGCATTTGCCT
Organism: Flavobacterium sp. LS1R10; assembly: GCF_003968825.1. Classification (NCBI taxonomy): domain Bacteria; kingdom Pseudomonadati; phylum Bacteroidota; class Flavobacteriia; order Flavobacteriales; family Flavobacteriaceae; genus Flavobacterium; species Flavobacterium sp. LS1R10. Next base: position 16,119 of record NZ_RYDH01000006.1, read on the forward strand.
CGTCAGAGGAACAAAAGAGCGATTCGCCACCCATGCAATTCTCTGTATCCGAAATTAAGCTCGACCGAATCCAGTTAACGTATTCCGATGCGATTACCAAAAATTATCTATCTACCAATCTAAATCACTTTGAAACGAAAATTAAAACTTTCGATTTAGAACAAATGAATTTCGAAATTCCAAAGGCTAAAATCAATGGACTACACTTTAAATTAAAGCAAGGTTTGGTTCAGAAATCCGCTGCTAAAGAAGTTCCCACAGGAAATACACCGGAACCCGTTTTCAAATTAAAACTAGGAGAAATTGATTTTGCAAAAATTGATTTTGATTACCAAAGTGAGGGAACAAAGTTATCTACTGCTTTTTATTTGAAAAAACTAGTAGCTAAAATTGACCGGTTGGATATCAATAACAAATTTGCACTCCTTGAAAGTATTGAATTATCGGGTCTAAAAGGAGCTTTGGCTTTTGGTAAATCAGAACCCGTTAAAACTAAAAAAAATCCTGCTTCGGAAGAAGGCAATAACTGGCAAATCAAAATCAAGAATACGGAAATCAAGCGAGTAGATTTTAGGTATGACAACAACAATGTTGCGGCTGTTGCCAAAGGCATGGATTACAACCATTTGCATCTTACTAACTTAAACCTGCAAATTGATGCCATAAATTACGGCTCAACTAACATATCCGGAGTAGTAAATTCCTTAATCGTTAAAGATCATAGTGGTTTGAATATCCAATCCTTCAACGCAGAATTTTACTATGGCAAAAAGAATGCGTTTCTCAAAAAACTGTATTTAAAAACACCGCAGACAGAATTGAGAAATGAAATCAGAATTGGATATCCATCTCTTGCCGCTTTGGCTGATACTCCGGGAGAATTGGGTCTGATTGCTTACTTGAAAAAAAGCAAATTGGGTGTCAAAGATGTGCTGCTCTTTGTACCAACTTTAGCAAATACAGACCCATTTAAGAGTAATCCCAATGCCATCTTGCTAATCAACGGTGACATAACCGGAAAATTGAGTGCTATCACATTCCCATCTATGGAGATTAGCGGCATTGGTACTACAAAAGTAGCAGCAAGCGGCAGCATAGTAGGTTTGCCAGATGTAAATAAAGCCTATTTTGACTTGAATATCAAAAACTTACAATCAGGATCCAAAGATTTTATTGGTTTTTTACCCAAAGGAACAATCCCAAATTCGATCCAGTTGCCTCCGCAGTTCAATGCCAAAGGAACGTTTAAAGGAACCATTGCTAATTTCAATACGAACCTGAATCTGTCAAGTAGTTTTGGTACCGCCAAGATTAAAGCGGCGTTGAATCAAAACAGAAAAAATTACGAGAAATATGATGTTCAAACCGAGTTTACAAATTTTGATTTGGGACGCTTTATCAAAAATGATTCTATTGGAAAAATCACTCTGAAAGCAACCCTAAAAGGAACTGGATTTGATCCAAAAACAGCCAATGCCTCTTTGAATGGCAACATTCTAAAAGCAAATTACAACAAATACACCTATCAAAATTTAAGCTTAAAAGGAAACGTTCGCAACGGAAATTTCAATGCTACTGCCTACGCAAAAGATCCTAATTTAACGTTTGATTTAGTGAGTAACGGAAGCTTTAGAGACAAATATCCTACCGGAAAATTAAAACTGAATGTGGATATTGCTGATTTAGAAAAACTAAATCTCCATGCAGGACCACTAAAAATAAGAGGCGTTGTAGATGCTGACATTCAATCCGCAAATTTAGATTATCTCAACGGAAGTGTAAGTGCAAACCGCATAAGCATCACTAATGCAACAGAACAATTTGAGATAGACTCGATCACTCTTGTTGCAATATCTACTGCTCAAAAGAATACATTATTGCTGAGTTCCTCGCTTGCAAATGCAGAAATAAAAGGAAAATACACGCTGTCTAAAGTTGCTACAGCATTAACAAACTCGATTGCTAAATATTATGACAAGAATCCTACTGCTAAAAAAACAGTGGTAGGAAAGCAACAATTTGCTTTTCAAATTGGTATCAAAGACAGTCCTCTTTTAATAAAATTAATTCCTAGCATAAAAAGTTTGGAACCCATTAGCATCAGCGGAAGATACAACTCTGTCAACGACTCAATTGTTCTTAATGGCGCTGTTCCAAAATTAATTTATGGAGAAAACACGATAACCAATGTAATTTTCAAACTAGACACACAAGCAAATGCACTTGTTTACAGCTTAATTATAGACGACATTCAAAACAAACAAATTCAGCTCCCACATACGAGTATTACAGGTAAAGTAGCGCAAAACATCCTGGATTACACCTTACAGCTGAAGGATGCAAAAGACGCAGAACGATATGGCATAAGCGGAACACTAAAAGCGGCAAACGGAAATAACGAAGTTCGTCTTGACCCCGCTAAACTACTGCTGAATTATGAATCTTGGACAATAGCGGATGCTAATTTGATTCGGTTTGGCAAAAAAGGAATTTACGCAGATAATTTCGAATTAAACAAGAACGGCAGCACCATTCGCATTCAATCACATTCTGAAACTCCTAATGCGCCGATCACTATTGATTTCAAAGATTTTGACATTAAAACGATTACGAGTTTTGTGGAGAAAAAGGATTTACAACTGAGTGGTAAGATCAATGGAAACGCAGTGGTGAAAAACACAACCACATCGCCCATTTTTACTTCGGATTTAAATATTGAAAATTTTACGTTCAAAAAAGATACCATTGGAACTATCAGTATAAAAGTAAATAATGCCATTTCCAACCAATACGATGCTGTTGTTGCTATTACAGGTCAGGGAAACCAAGTCAAATTAGAAGGAAACTATAAAATAAACAACAGTAGTTTTGATATGAATCTGGATATTGAAAAGCTGAATTTAAAAAGCATTCAAGGTTTTACGTTAAGTAATATTACTGAAAGCACCGGTTTTTTGAATGGGAATTTTAAAATCACTGGGAATACCAGCCAGCCCAAAGTAATTGGAGAATTACAATTCAATGAAATTGGTTTCAAAGCCACGCCGCTCAATTCTAAATTTAAGTCGTTAAATGATAAAATTATCTTTACTGAAAACGCTATTGTTTTTGACAATTTCATTATCAATGATGAGAGAGACAATGATTTAGCCATCAACGGAAAAATTGACAGTGCCAATTTTAGTAATTTTGGGTTCGATTTAGCCCTGGATGCGGATAACTTCAAAGCGGTCAATTCTAAAGCGAAAGACAATGATTTGTATTATGGAGAGCTGTACTTAGACAACCATTTAAAAATAACAGGAAATTTAGACAATCCTATTGTCGAAGGAACCATACGTATTAATAAAGAGACTAAATTCACTATTGTTTTGCCCCAATCAGATCCTTCAATAGCTGATAGGGAAGGAATTGTAGAATTTATTGACCAAGACAATCCAAAATTAATGGAGACCATTGTTCTGGAAGAATTCAGCAGTGAATCCACTATAAAAGGGGTTAACGCATCCGTAAACATTGAGGTAAACAAAGAAGCTGAATTATCAATGGTAATTGACAAAGCCAACGGGGATTTCTTGAAATTAAAAGGCGAAGCGCAATTAAACGGAGGAATTGATCCTTCAGGAAAAACAACGCTGACCGGACGCTATGAATTGTCCGAAGGGAGTTATGAAATGAACTTTAACGCCATCAAAAGGAAATTTGACATCAAAAAAGGCAGCTACATTCTATGGACAGGAGAGCCCACAACTGCTGATATTAATATAACTGCAATTTATAAAACAGAAGCGGCTCCCATTGATTTAGTCAATGACCAATTAGGAAGTGTTACCACCGAAGTGAGAAATACCTACAAACAAAAAATCCCTTTTGAAACCGCATTAAAAATGAATGGTGCTTTGCTCAAACCCACTATTTCATTTGATATAGTTTTGCCGGAGGGGAACAATAGTGTTTCAACAGAGATTATAAATACCACTCAGGCTAAACTGACCCAATTGCGTCAGCAACCTGATGAGCTGAACAAACAGGTTTTTGCCTTACTGCTCTTGAATCGTTTTATTGGAGAAAACCCATTTGCCAGTCAATCCGGCGGAGCAACCGTTTCCTCACTGGCCAGAGAAAGTGCCAGTAAAATTTTATCCCAACAACTGAACAACCTCGCCGGTGATTTAATTCAAGGAGTAGAGCTGAATTTTGATCTGAATACGTCCGATGATTATACTACCGGGCAACGCGAGAACAAAACAGATCTGAATGTAGGCATTTCAAAAAAATTGCTGAACGACCGATTGAAAGTTACTGTTGGCAGCAGCTTTGGGATTGAAGGGCCCCAGCAAGCCAATCAAAATACCAATAATATTGCCGGCAATGTTTCCTTAGATTATCAACTCTCAAGAGATGGAAGGTATAAAATGAGAGCCTACCGCATAAACAAATACCAAGTGGCGCTGCAAGGGGAAGTCGTCGAGACTGGAATTGCCTTTATAATCACTTTAGATTATAATAAATTCAAAGAATTATTTACAAAAAGTGAAGCGAAGAAAGCAAAGTAAAAAAAATAAATAAAAGTTTTTTTACCATTAAGAAATTAGACCAATTAATTTTCCTTAATAAAAACCTAATCTCTTAGTGGTTTAATTTTTTTTAATAAATAATAAAATTAATGAATAATAACCATTTAGTATCTTTTCTTTTCTTTGCAATGTTGGCTTCATCGTGCAGCAACACTCGCTTTTTGCCAGAAGGAGAGCTGCTGTATACCGGTGCTAAAGTAACCGTAGAAGGAAAAGAAACCTCTAAAAAAGAAAACAAAGCATTAAAAACCGCTCTTGGAGAAGTGGTAAGACCAAAACCCAATTCCTCGATTTTAGGATTGAGGCCTAAGCTATACATTTATAACTTGGCTGGGACGCCAAAGAAAGAAAAAGGATGGCGCTACTGGTTAAAAACTAAAGTAGGCGAAGCCCCTGTTTTATACAGTCAAGTAGACTTAGAATACAACAAAAACGTTTTACAAAATTTCACAGAAAACAATGGCTATTTCAATACAAAAACAGCGGCTGATTCAACACGACACGGAAAAAAAGCAACTGCAGAATATCTTGTAAAACCCGCAAAACAATACAAAATCAGAGCCGTCAAATTCCCTGTAGACTCCGCAGTGATTTCGATTGCTGTTCGCAATACCAGACTTAGAAGTTTGTTAAAAAAAGAAGAAGGATACAGCCTAAATACCATCAAAGAAGAAAGAATCAGAATCGATTCTAGGCTAAAAGAAAAAGGATTCTTTTATTTTAATCCTGATTATTTAAAAATACAAGTAGACTCAACGGTTGCAGATCATCAGGTCGATCTTATTGTAAAGATAAAAGAGGAAGCTCCGAAACTAGCCGAAACTCCGTACAAAATTAATAAAATTATTGTATATCCAAACTATTCTATTAGTTCTGACAGTTTAAAAATCAGTATCGATACCATTACAAAATATAATGATTTAACCATTATAGATCCAGAAAATTTATTCAAACCAAGGATTTTTGATCGGGCTTTATATTTTAAAAAAGGGGATCTATACAACCGTAGCGATCATAATTTATCATTGAACCGATTGGTAAACCTAGGTACTTTCAAATTTGTGAAAAATCAGTTTAAAGTTTCTGATACACTCGGAAATTATTTAGATGCCTATTATTACCTGACGCCATTGCCTAAAAAATCGCTTCGGATGGAATTATTGGCCAAAACAAATTCTGCTAATTACACCGGAACCGAACTCAATTTAAACTGGAGCAATCGCAATGCGTTCCGGGGTGCTGAATTATTAACAATCTCAGCTTTTGGGGGTGTAGAAGTGCAAGTTTCGGGACAAAATAATGGTTTCAATGTGTACAGAGTTGGTACCGAAGCTAATTTAATTTGGCCCCGATTTGTATCCCCTTTTAAGCTAAACCCGTCAAGTGGTTTTGTTCCAAAGACAAAAGCAACATTGGGATATGAATTTCAAAACAGAACCAATTTATATTCCCTACAAACATTCAAAGGTTCTTTTGGTTATTTATGGAAAGAAAACGAACGAAAAGAACACCTTTTAAATGTTACCGAAATCACATACGCCAGTCCGCAAAACATAACTAATTTGTACCATGAACAAATTGCAAACAACCCTTCTCTGGAGAAAGTGGTTGAGAAGCAATTACTATTTGGACCATCCTATTCCTATACGTACACTAATACTTTACAAACGAGAAAGAAAAACACTTTTTACTACAAAGCTAGCCTTGATCTGGTGGGAAATATAGCAGGATTAGTTTCAGGAGCAAATATTCGAAAAGGAGATACTATCAAATTATTTGATGTTCCGTTTAGTCAATTTATCAAAATAGAGCAAGATTTCAGACATTATTTAAAATTAGGAAAAGAGTCTCAATTAGCCAGCAGAATCATTGCAGGAGCCGGATTTACGTATGGAAATTCAAATGAAATGCCTTTTATCAAGCAGTTTTTCATTGGTGGGACCAATAGTTTGCGAGCCTTTAGAGCCCGTTCCTTGGGACCTGGAAGTTTTGATGGAGCTGCAGCTAACACCGGCACTTTTTTAGCAGATCAATCCGGTGATTTAAAACTAGAGTTTAATACCGAATACCGAACTAAAATATATGGACTGGTAAAAGGAGCTTTGTTTCTAGATGCCGGAAATATTTGGTTACTGAATGAAAATCCGGATAAACCGGGAGCAAAATTTTCCAAAAAATTCCTGAATGAACTGGCCGTTGGAGTTGGAGCCGGATTACGCTTTGATTTCTCTTTTCTGATTCTGAGAACAGATCTTGCTTTCCCGTTACGCAAACCGTATTTACCAAATGGAGATCGCTGGGTTTTAGATCAAATCAGTCTGGGAAATAGTGCCTGGAGAAAAGAAAATTTAGTTTTCAATCTCGCAATTGGTTATCCTTTTTAGAAAAACAATGAAACAAAAAAAGAGCTCGATACCTCGTGCTCTTTTTATGTAACCTATCTTGTACACTCTTTAATTGACTAAGAACAATGCATTGCTGAACAATAGATTTCCATTTTCCCAAAAACCTCTGAATAATGGATTATCTACCATATAAATTACAGATCCATCGCCTTTTTTATCAACTGCAAAGCTCACGGTATTGTTCAGTTTCTTTTTGATTTCATTACCTACAAAACCATAACTCTTATAATCTTTAGGAACATAAGCAACATTTATGGCTTTTTTCAATAGTGAATAATGTCTGTCATCCGTTTTTAGACTGAAATATGTATCGCCTAAACCAAAAGACATGGGATGTGTTTTATTCAATAGGTTTTCAATTATGGCTCCGGGAATCGATTTAGAAATATACCTGCGTTCTGAATCCTGAAAATCTAAGAAGCGTTCTTTTAGTTCCTCTTCTTCAGCGGCTTTCTCAGAGCTTAATTTGTCTTCTTCAGTTGCAAAAGGACTTAACGCATATCCTTCTTTTGCTTCAAAAAGGGTAAGCGCACTATTCATTGCAATCACTTTTCCACCGTTTTTAATCCATTCGCCAATTTTCTTTTGTTGGTCATCTGAAAAATCATAATATCCGTCTGCTAAAATCAGTGTGTTGTAGTTAAAAAGATTAAATCTATTGAAATTATTTACTTCAACCACACTCACCGGATATGCAATAGTTTCTTGCATATAATACCAAGCGGCACCAAACTCTGTAGAGCCCACCCCTTTTCCGGATAATAAAACTACTTTAGGCGCTTTCAATAAATTAAAATTTTCGCCGCCTACATCTTTAGAATTAGACGAAAAACCTGTAAGTATGTAATTATAATCGGTTTTTATTTTTACGAGTTCACTAATCGTTTTTTCAAAATCAACCACTTTGGGATTATCCGCTTTGGTCACTAACAGTCCACCCGGCTCTACAATCACATCTCCAAAAATGGCTTTTTTCATCGCAGACCTCACTTTGATATTATTTTGGTGCAACAAAGACAACACCTGAGCTGAAATTCTGTTATTCCAAGGAATATGAAACGCATAAGCATTTTTAGGAACGATCTTTTCTTTCACTTCAATAGTTGCTTTAGTCTTTATGTCCAGACTATTTTTTAACGCATAACCTTCAACACCGTACGCCAAGGGCAAAGCCCAAGAGGTAATATCATACGATAAACTGTCATTCAACTTTTGGTCCGGTTCAAAAAGCACTTGTGCTAAAACAGCTTTTTGTTGATCTACTTTTACAATTAAATCATTGGGTTCAATAGTAAAACCTTTATCTGTTTTTGTATTGTAATTGAATCCGGATACTTTTTGACTGGCATCAGCGTAACTGAATTCTACATTATTTTTTTTCAATAAATCCGCCATTTGAACCAACTTCGGATTATTTTTCATCACATACATTTTATAATTTCCCTTCACTGTTTTTCGGGAATTATTCATAAAACCTCTGAAACCTTTCAGCAAAACATCCGCTTGTGCGGCGGCTGATTCTACCACCGTCAGGACTGCCGTAGCGTGATGTGTCAATCGGTCTTGTATCGTCAAGGTGATTCCGTTGCCCATAGTAACGGCTCTCCCCGCACCTATTCCACCTTGTTCCATCGTCATACCAACCGCGCCATTGTATGTAGGATACGTATCCCCATAACTTGGATAAAACAAATCAAAACGTTCACCGGTGTTATACATCCAGTTTTGAGCATCAAATTTTTTAGAAATATTTTTACCTAAAGTGTAGTGAAAATCTTTCTGGTATTTCTCAATATATTCGTGCAAAGGTTCCGCTGAGGGTGGAAAAAAATATGGAGAATCGTATCCCATTTCATGCACATCTGTATGAACTTGTGGCATCCATTGGTTGTACAGCGCAATACGCTGTTGGGTTTCCGGTTGTGTTTGCCACGCCCAGTCTCTGTTTAAATCAAATATATAATGGTTGTATCTACCGCCCGGCCACACTTCCATGTGCTCTCTGTCTGACAATTCCGGATGCGTTTTTTTACCTGAAATTTCTCTTAACCAATTTCCGTATCTGGAATATCCATCGGGATTGATGCATGGATCCAGTATTACAATGGTATTCTCTAACCACTTTTTAGTATCGGCATTCGAAGGATTTACTAATTCGTACGCCACGGTCATAGCACTTTCGGTTCCGGCAAATTCATTTCCGTGCACATTAAAACTCAACCAAACAATTAATTTATCGCCAATCATTTGTGATTTATTTTCGGATAAACCAATGGCTGCCAAATTGTTATTCCTAATTTGTTCCAAATTAGCCAAATTCTCCGGGCTCGATATAAAGTATACATTCAAATCCCTTTGTTCCGGCGTTACACCATATTTCTGGTGTTTGATAAAAGTAGACTTTTCCGTAAGATGCTTAAAATAATTTTCAGTCTGATGGTAATAGGTTATTTGTTTTCCGTAATTGGGTATAAATTCAGAAGGACTTTGCACTTGCGAATGAACACTCAGCACCAAAGTTAGCAGTAGATAAAAAGAAAAAATAATCTTTTTCATATTGTTTTGGGTTAGTTAAGCTTCAAAAATAGCCATTTACAAAGTATTGCACAAGCTAAATTTTGGATTAAAGAAATATTGATTTTAACAAAGTATTAGTTTTGCTAAATCCTTTTTTTTGAAGAATACTAACAATACAGCAATATTAATTATTAAAAAAACAATATTATTCTATTTTCAATTCGTATCCTTGCTACATTCTATTATATTTGCAGGTAACAAAAATTTACACTTAACATGGAAGAATGTATCTCCGTTTTTGATATGCTAAAAATTGGTGTTGGACCTTCGAGTTCACACACACTTGGGCCTTGGAGAGCTGCCGAACGCTTTCTTAGTGAATTGCGAAACGAAAATTTACTTCATGCGGTCAACAGGGTGAAAATAGATTTATACGGTTCCCTTTCCTTAACTGGCAAAGGACACGCCACGGATTTAGCCGTAATGCTGGGTTTGAGCGGACAAGATCCAGAATACATTCCCATAGAAAATATTGATGCAATTATCAAATCCATTGAATCAAAAAACAAAATCAACTTAGGAAACGAAAAGCCAATTGCTTTTTATTTCCTCCAAGACATCGTTTTTAATAAAAACTTCCTTCCCTTTCATGCCAATGGAATGACTTTCACAGCCTATATGACTGATGATCGTCAATACGTTTCTACCTTTTATTCTATTGGTGGCGGATTTGTAGTAAAAGAAGAACGCATCAACGCTAAAAAGAAAATTAAAATAAAATGTGCTTTTCCATATCCAATTGAGAAAGCGGCAGAACTACTGGATTATTGCATAAAAGAAAACAAATCGATATCGGAAATCATTTATGAAAACGAAAAATCAATGCGTTCCGAAGCCGTTATCGATCAGGAACTAATACGCATTTGGCACACGATGCTCGAATGCATGTACATTGGTTGTCATTCCGAAGGGATTCTTCCCGGCGGACTAAACGTGCGTCGCCGTGCTTTTGACATGCACCAAAAACTAATTGGTTTATCCAATTATAATTCCCCTCAAACCTGGCTTGAGGAGATCAGAAAAACAGAAGTGAAATTCCGCCAAATCCTGAAATGGGTTTCCTGTTTTGCCCTTGCGGTAAATGAAGTAAATGCCGCTTTAGGACGCGTGGTCACTGCTCCAACAAATGGAAGTGCAGGCGTAATTCCGGCCGTTTTAATGTATTATTTAGTGATTGAAAACCACAATGCAGGAGAAAAAGAAATCAAACAATTCCTGATGGTTGCCGGTGAAGTAGGCAGTATTTTCAAGAAAGGTTCTACCATTTCTGCGGCAATGGGCGGTTGTCAGGCCGAAATAGGCGTTTCATCTTCCATGGCTGCTGCCGCTTTATGCGAATTGATGGGCGGAACTCCTGCACAGGTTTTAATGGCTGCCGAAATTGCCATGGAACATCACTTGGGGTTGACCTGTGATCCTATTGGCGGTTTGGTTCAGATTCCCTGCATCGAAAGAAATACTATGGGTGCCATAAAAGCCATTAATGCCGCTGAGTTAGCCCTGGAAACCGATCCGAAAAATGCCAAAGTCCCTTTAGACAAAGTCGTGGACACGATGTGGCAAACCGCCAAAGACATGAACAACAAGTACAAAGAAACCTCCGAAGGCGGATTAGCCATCACCGTGAATATGTCAGATTGTTAATTTACGTATTAAACAAAAAAACAATGAAAATCAATTGGGTAATAGTTGGACTTGTACTCTTCTTCGGAATTGCTTTGATAGTATTTCTCATCAGAAAAAATCAAAAAGACAAAAAGAAATACAAACAGTTCTTGAATAAAGATTTCAAAAAAACAACTGAAGAAGATTCTGACTGGAATGATGATACGCATTGATGAATATTTTAATCATTTTAGAAAAATTTAGAAATAAAATCCAATAACGTATTATTAAAAACAAAAACTGCTTGCAAACAGATCCGTAAAACGGATACAACCAAAGGAAATTTCACTAGTACCATATTTTCTCTTTTAAACTTAAAATAATCCAGAAAAGCACCCTTTAAACACTTGGCAGATGGCGACTCGCTTAAATTATAATCGACTTTAACGAAAATTTACAACTATTAAGCAAGAAAATAGTGTAATTATGCAAAATGATTAAACAAATTCGACATACTCTTTTAACTCGATATTTTTGGGGTTTCATGTCGTTATACCTGCTGAACTGCTTTGTTGATTCCCCGGATGCGCAACCAAATTATTTACCTGAGGATCTGACCCACAATGATCTGGAAAGCATTATTGAAATAGTCGTTGAAAAAATATTAGGATTCGAAAATGCCATACCTGAATACGATGATAATGATACCAATCAAGATTTTGCTGCAAAAAGTGCTTTTTTTATAGATTTTTTTGTAGTACCAAACAGTGCAATTAGTCTTTATAAAAAATATTTATATTTAAAAAAGGGGAAATTAGCTGAACAAAATTCGATTCCTCCGACCCCGTATTTTGAAATACACACGCCTCCCCCTAACATTTAATTTGTTATTTAGATCATTAATCCCTGCCTTATTTTCTCATGAAAACTAGGGTTGCAATTCGTATACTAAAACATAAAACAAATTAAAATGGCTCTTCAATATTTAAAAACAGCGGTATTTACTCTGCTATTAACGGTACTTACGGGTACACATTCTCAAGCACAAACAGAAAAAAACCAACAAAATACGATCAAAGACAGTCTTTACATTCAAGAAGTTGAAGGCAAAAAAAAACGTCCAAAAGTGTTACATGCTGAACCTCTGTACATCGATCTCATTAGAGATTTGGGAGCCCGAAAAGGAGAAAAAGAATGGAATTTAGGTCTCGGTTTGACAGACAATATCACTCATGATGAATATACTGCACTGCTAGAATATGAATGGGCTCCAATTGATCGATTAGGACTTGAAGTAGAATTGCCTTTTTCAATTTATTACCCTACTTCCGTCAACGGAAATTCGCCGGGAAGTAACCTGAATAGTATAAAACTAGCGGCACAATATACCTTTTTTGTTTCAGAAAAAAAGAAAATATCAATGGCTGTTGGCTATATTCACGAATTTCTATTACCCAATTTTAACAACTACAGCAATAGTACTTTAATAACCGGAAATGGATATAATCCGTTCTTGGTGATTGCTAAACGCTGGGGACAAAATTTTCATACCCTTTTATACACCGGGCCACAATTTACGCACCACTTTTCAGATAATACAACACAGACGAACTGGCAGATTAATTCAAATATCCATTACATGATCCCCGGAACGCGAAATTTTATTGGACTGGAGTTTAACAAAGAAATTAATAATGCTGATTTTGATATGACAATCCGACCTCAAATGAGAGTAGAAATTACAGATAATTTACTAATAGGCATAGTAACCGGAATTCCTATAAATAGAGAAAACCAGCGGTTTAGCTCCTTTTTACGACTCATTTATGAACCTTCGTCGCATTAAAAAAACAGTGTTTTTTTGATGCAAGTTAGTAGGATCCAATACTAAAACCTTAAAATAAAGCGACCTTTCTTTAATTAATATTACCACTAGACTAGCCGGATTTTTTTAAACACAATCCGGTTAATCAGTGATAATTAGCGGGATAGTGTCAAGAGTCTTTTTTTGCAGCTGTTGTAAAACTCTCTCTTAATACAACAACGCACAAAAATGAAATCCTATTTGTTTTCATAGGATTAAATTATATATTTACGTTCGTAAAGAACCTTAAAATTCTTGAAAGCACATGTTTTTAGCTGATTTTACGCCATAAAAACGAAAAACATAATATTCTAAAAAACAGGCCTGATATGAAATGGACAATATCCTTTTATCTTATACTAGCACTAAATTTGATAGGTTATAGTCAAAATAATGATGAATCTGAGAGCATCAAAAAACTACTTGAAAAAGAGTCTGCCACATGGAGAGCTGGCGACAGCAAGGGACATACAGACTGCTGGTACATTCAGCCCTACAGCCGAATATTAATTTCAACTGGAGACGGAACCGTACTCGACATTCCACCTACGGCTATGATTAATACAAATCCGGAAGCAATGGGTAACGGTGGCTATTCTGTAAATACAAATTACAAAATGAGTATTCAGAAGGACAACGCCTGGGTAAGCCACAACGAAGAGTCAACGGCCAAAGATGGTAAAAAAACGTTCTCGTATGAAATTCGGTTATTAGAAAAAATTGATGGACACTGGAAATTAGTGGGGCAATCCATTCATATTTCTAAACAAACAGGTGAATAACTTGTAATTGAACTGCAGCTTACACTTTTTTTTTAATTAACACTCGGCAACTGTCTATTAATCACAAAAGACAAATACATCAACATTAATCAAGGTTCTGAATCTGCATTATGCTTTTTTAAAGCGCGCTTAATCATGGAAAAACATGCAGAAAAGCCATAGATTTCATTATAAATATCCAAAACTAGGTGCGTAAATACGTTAATACTACTGAAGAAACTACTTTACAGCAGATTTTTTATATCGTTTTCAAAGCTGCAATAAGCAAATCGATATCTTCTTTAGTATTATAATGGCTGAATGAAATGCGCAAACTTGGTTTCTTTAAATCGTCATTCGAAAGCATTTCGGCTAATACATGAGACGGTTTTATACTCCCGGACTGGCAGGCGCTACCGCGGGAAACTGCTATCCCTTTCATGTCTAAATGAAACAAAATCATCGCTGTCTTTTCGTCTGAAAAAGGCAGTAAAACATTTAAAACCGTGTAAAAACCATCGCTATTCCCATTAATTTCGAAACCTGGAAAATCAATTTCAAGCTTGGTAATTAAATAACTCCGCACTTCAGAAATGTGCTTTCGTTCCGTTTCTAAATTGGTGTATGAAAGTTCCAGAGCTTTTGCCATTCCTGCAATTTGATGTAGAGCCTCAGTCCCGGCGCGCAATCCTTTCTCTTGTTCGCCACCAAAAAATAAGGGTTGCATTCCTGAATTTTTTCGAATAAATGCAAAACCAACGCCTTTAGGTCCATGAAATTTATGCGCACTGGCCACGATAAAATCTATAGATAAATTTTGCAAATCTATGCCGGTTTTCCCTATGGACTGTACGGTATCCGAATGAAACAAAGCACTGTGCTCTTGACAAATACGGCTTATTCGTTCTAAATCTAAAACAGTTCCAATTTCATTATTCACATGCATCAAACTGACTAATGTTTTCTTATCCTGTGATAATAACTCTACTAAATCAGTAATATCAATTGCTCCATTTGGCTTTATTGCTACATAATCAATCTGAATGCCATACTCTTTTTCTAAAACTAAAGCCGTGTACAAAACCGCATGATGCTCGATTTTACTGGTAATGATTCGTTGCACTTTCAAGTCCTTAACGGCTGACCGAAGAATCCAGTTATTGGCCTCGGTACCACAGGAAGTAAAAATTATTTCCTGCGCAGTGGCATTCAGGTTTTTGGCAATTGACTTTCTGGAAAGCTCCAGAACATTTTTTGCAGAACGCCCTAAGCTGTGCGTTGAAGATGGATTTCCATAATCTTCCGTTAATACTTTAGTCATTTCCTGGATTACTTCGGGACGAATAGCAGTTGTAGAAGCGTTATCGAGATATACTTTTTTCATTTTTTAAATTATAAAATTATTTTAAAACTGGTATTTCTGAAGGGACGAGTTTTAATTTTCGGGGAAAAAGCAGTTTTTCATTAAAAACAACAATTGAAACCAAAATCAGCAAATAAGAAAACAATTGAAGCGAGCTAACCTGCTCGTTATAATAAAATATAGCCAACAAGAAATTAATAATCGGGTTAATATAAATCATAATTCCCACCGCGGAAGAGTTGATTCCTTTGAGCGCATAGAGATTTAGAAACAAAGGGATAATCGTAAAAAAAAACACAATCAGGAACATGTAGCCGTAAAACAGAGGCTCTACAGGAATTGTTCCACTGTATTTTGGATAAAAAGGGAGCAGTACAAGTGCCGTAAAAATCAATTGAATCGTCAGGCTGAGGAATTTATCTAAATCATTATTTTTACGTTGACTCACTAAATACAGCGCATAAGTAGCAGCCGTAATAAGACTGTAGAATATATCCTGAAAATGATTAAAGGATAATAAAACGCAACTAAATACACTAATTAAAACAGCAATCCACTGCCATTTGCTCAGCGTTTCTTTCAACATGAAAAAGGCAAAAACAGTTGTTACAATTGGACAAATTAAATACGCCAACGAAGCCGCATTTACACTTACGTGATTCATCACATAAATGTAAACAAACCAGTTTGAGGAGAGAAATATACCTCCGCCAAGTGTTAGCATAACAACACTCTTCTGTTGTTTGGGAGGTATCGTCTTGAAGTGATTCCAGTTTTTACGCATTACATTTCTACGGAAAACAACATTGATCAACACCATGGTAATGGCACTAAAAAACACTCGGTAAAATAATATATCCAGCGACGGATAATTGTGTAAAGGCTTTAAAGCAAAACTAAAAAAACCCCAAACAAAAAAAGCTAAAAAAGCAGCCGAATAATATTTGTTAAGTCTCATCTATCGTATTAAATTTAGACAAAGATACTGATTTCAATCGGCTTTAAATTCTCACTATCTTTCAATTTTACAACTATAAAACAGGTACTTTATCACTTAATTGATAGTTGCTAAAACACAATATCCTGTTAAATAATCTATTTTTAAGCGGTTATGCATTTGGAATAAATTAAAAATTCTATTTTTGTTTTAAATTTTATAAAATGAAAAGAATTGTTAGCCTGTTGGTTTTTGCATTGCTCCTAAACGGATGTGATGATGGAGATTTAATTCAAGAAACCATCACTTTTGAAGATGTAGCCACACAAAATTGCACGACAAATGGGATCATTTATAAATTAAAAGATAGCGAAGCGTTAATTCTTGAAATAAAAAATGTTGTTTTTCCGACAGAAACAAGTGTGCAAGAACTGGATATCAATGGTACAAATCGAGTTTTTTACCGTTTTTATAACGGAACTGTCACAAATGCTACAATTTGCGAAAGTATTCCTCCAGCAACACCTACAGTTACAGGCCAATGGACCGCAACTGGCGGGACAATTGTAATAACTACAACGGCAATAAAACCCCTAAATCCAGATGATAACAGTACTAAAATTACAGGATACAATCATAATATAACGTTCAAAAACATCACTTTTGATAAAGGAAACGGAACGCAAGTGTACGAAACATTCTTTTTTGGAGACTATCAAATAGCAGCAACACCGCTGCCTTTTAGTTTTAATAAAACACTGGAACAATGTGCTACTTCCAAACAATTATACGATTACAACAGCAGTGAAGCGCTAATTCTGGATATTGATGCCAGTTTAATCGTGAATGCCGTAACACCGCTGAACACTCCTAGAACCGGATTGATAGGCGACACAGAAAACAAACTGACGTATCGTTTATTCTCTGGCTTGGTTACAGGAAATTATTTTTGTAATACTACTTTTCCTACTACTCCGACATTTAGTGAAGAATGGATTGGAGTGTCAGGAATAGCAAATACCAGCGGTATTATAGAAGTAACAACTACAACAAATGGATCAGGTTTTAGACATACTGTAGTGCTGAAAAAAGTAAAAATGAAGAAAGGAAACAGTGATTTTATTCTAGGTGATGCTTATATTTATGGAGATTTATTGACTACCAATTAGGGGCCAAAAAACTTATATTTCAGATAAGAAAAAGTTGTTTTCAAGGCTACAAAAATGGTCTTATTTAAGATGATTTCTCCATTGAAATTTACTTAAATTAGACCCTTTTTTTTTAATTAAAAATCCAAAAATGAACTTACATGGCATTTTGTTTAATGAAAACTTCTGTTGCTCCTTGACCGTATTTTTGATAATTACCTTCTTGAAAAGCGATGTTATCATACCGTCCCAATAAGAAATCCAGCTCTGCTTTCAAGACTCCTTCCCCGACTCCATGTATAAAAACAATCTTTGGAATGCGATTTTTAATCGCAAATTCAATATGGCGTTTTGCTGTTTCAGTCTGTAGCGTCAGAATATCATAATTCGACATTCCGCGTTTATTAGGTACCAGTTTTTCAATGTGTAAATCAAATTCAGGAGCTGGAATTTCGTGTTTAGATTTCCTTTCTTTTACAAAACTACGGGGTTTTGGGATCTCTTTCTCTTTTGCAATTTCACTTACATTTATTCTTCTGATTGAATCCATTAAGTTACTGGAATCGTTTATTTTAAGTAATTCATTGACAATAAATGTCATCGTAAAACCATCCTCCGTTTCTATCGTAACCTGCTGGTCTTTGACTGACAACACTATCCCATTCATCGCTTCATCCAGCACGGAAACTTTATCTCCTTTATTGAACATTTTCGTCTTCTTTTTCTTGATTTTTACTCGGAGTTTTAGCACTCAACTGCATCATTCCAATCATAAAAACTACAATTGCAACAACCATGATGTACACGTTTTTTTCGGCACTCACCTGCTCGTATAAAGCAACTGTGATGGCGAGAATCATTATGGGGATTATATATTTTTTCATCTTTTAAAATATCAGATTCCAAAAGTACTGAATTTAAAATTACTCTATTTACTCTTGATAAAATTTCTTACTTTTACGTATACTTGTAAAAAAGAAAAAAAATTGAATATAGAAAAATACATGCTCCCGTGTTTCAGTAAAACACTCTTTGGAATAGAGTGTTTGGGCTGTGGTTTTCAGCGAGGATTTTTATTGCTTTTACAAGGCGATTTTGGAGGTGCCTTCGATAGGTATCCGGCAATTTTCACGACCTTATTATTTCTGGGAATTCTGGCTTTGAATTTCATAGACACCAACAGAAACTACAAAAAAATAATTATCGGCGCCGCTGTCCTTAATGGTGTTTTTATGATTGCAGGGTATTATTTTAAACACTACTAATGAGTTTCTTTTTATCCCCTTTACAGCAACAACAATTATTTGATTCGGGCTAGGATATCATTCATCATTTCGATTTGTACTTTCTGAATTTCAATTAATTCTTCTTGCTGATGCATAATCAAATGATCCAGTTTTTCATGAAGCATTCTGATTTCAAGTTCTGATTTCAAATTAATCATATAATCTTTTTTAGCTCTTTCCCGATCTTTTTCTTCCTGACGGTTTTGGCTCATCATAATTACCGGTGCTTGAAGTGCAGCCAAACAGGACAAAATTAAATTCAATAAAATAAATGGATACGGATCAAAACCTTTATTCAGCAGAATATAAATATTAGCCAAAATCCACAACAAGATAAACACCCCAAAAAGAATGATAAATTTCCAGCTTCCGCCAAAAGCAGCTACCTTGTCTGCCACTTTTTGCCCTACGGTTCGATCACCATTTTCATCCTCTACAGTATTCACCAGCGATTTATCTTCGCTTAAGGAACCGATTACTTTAGCCTCCAGATTAGACAATTCCCCTATTTCGACCAATAAATAATTCGAAATATATTTTTCCCGATACCTATTAAGTTCACTTATTGCTAATAATTTATTGGCATCAAAATCAGGATAATCATTTTGAATAAGTGCTAATATTGGGTTCCGTATGGTCTTAGCAGCTACTTTATCCGCTATTGGGAATACCTTTTTAGAAATGTCACTTATAAAAGTCGAATTACTTTTCATAGCTAGTTATTTATTGGCTAATTTAAAAAACACTTCTATCGAAACTAATAATCAATTTGTATACCTTGAAAATATAAACAGTCTAGCAATAGCTGTTTATATCTTAAAATTGTAAAAAAAGCTATTGATTTAATTTTTATTAATTCCAATTAACGGATATAACAAAAATTTCAATTGCATTCAAAAGCGATAAATTTAACAAAAATGTAGCAATAAACAAGATAGCTTTATTGACTAAAAACAAATAATCCAAAATTGTTCAATACCTTTACCATTCGTTTTAAAAACCATGAAAATGCCACTGAATTATAAAAATATTCCTTTCTGCTATTGTTGTTGCTATTTTTAAAATAAGCTTGTTAAAAATAGTTTTTATAAACGAATACTTATCAAATTTAGTCAATACTCGGATTATTACAAATCAAACACAACACACCCAATAGCATGAAATCTCAAACAATACTAGATTTAATAGGCAATACACCTTTAGTTGAATCTACCCATTTGATACAAAATGACAAGGTAAAACTTTTACTGAAACTCGAAGGAAATAATCCAGGCGGAAGCATAAAGGATCGTGCGGCATACAACATGATCAAATCAGCATTAGAAAGAGGAGAAATCAAAAAAGGAGACAAGTTAATTGAGGCAACCAGCGGCAATACCGGAATTGCTTTGGCAATGATTGCCCAATTATTCAATATCGAAATCGAATTGATACTGCCGGAAGATTCCACTATAGAACGTACGCTTACTATGCGTGCTTATGGAGCTACGGTCATTCTAACGCCTGCTGACACCGGAATAATTGGTTCCAGAGATTATGCTGATAAAAAGGTAGCCGAAGGCGGATACATAATGCTCAATCAGTTTGCTAATGATGACAACTGGAAAGCACATTACAAAACCACAGGTCCGGAAATATGGAATGATACGGAAGGAACGGTAACCCATTTCATATCAGCAATGGGAACTACAGGGACAATTATAGGAACGTCAACGTATTTGAAAGAGCGGAATCCAGAAATTCAAATTATTGGTGCGCAACCCAGCGACGGTTCGCAGATTCCGGGAATCAGAAAATGGCCTCAAGAATATTTACCTAGAATTTTTGATGCTTCAAAGGTAGATACCATCATTGAAATTTCGGAACAGGAAGCACGTGCTATGACCAAACGTTTGGCACTTGAAGAAGGCATTTTTGCAGGAATGAGCAGTGGCGGTTCCGTGGCTGCAGCACTAAAAATAGCAAATACAATAGAGTCCGGTGTGATTGTCGCTATCATTTGCGACCGAGGCGATCGGTATTTGTCTTCCGATTTATTTGATTAAATACCAATACACTATAAAATCAACCTTCCTTTTCTCTATCTTTCGGATAAGAATGGAAGGTTGTTGCGTTTTACTGCACTACCACTTATTTACTGTTTTCAAAATTTCTAATCCGGTTACAAATGAAAAACATCCAATTTATTTACAGCATCTTATTTTTATCAATCGTTATGGGAGAAACAATACAGGCGCAGGACTGGCCAAATTTAAGCAAATACCAAGAGCAGAATGTTGCGCTGAAACCACCAGCAGCTGGACAACAACGAATTGTCTTTATGGGTGATTCCATAACCGAATTCTGGAGTGCAACCAATTCTGAATACTTTTCAGGAAAACCATATATAAATAGGGGTATTAGCGGTCAAACAACCCCGCAAATGCTCATCCGTTTCAGAGCTGATGTTATTGCTTTACAGCCAGCCGCAGTACTCATTTTAGCAGGAATCAATGATATTGCCGGAAATACAGGCCCCACAACATTAGATAGGATTGAAAACAATATTATTTCGATGGTTGAATTGGCACAAGCAAACCAGATCAAAGTTATTTTGTGTTCCGTATTACCCGCTTTTGATTTTCCTTGGAAACCCAATCAAAATCCGGCTGAAAAGGTTATGGAGCTTAATCAATTACTAAAGAAATATGCTGATGCGAATGGAATTATCTACCTGGATTATTTTTCGGCAATGGCCGATGAGAGCAACGGATTAAAAGCTGCCTATTCCGGTGATGGAGTACATCCTAATAAATTGGGCTATCAGGTAATGGCGCCTCTGGCTGAAAAAGCGATTGCGCAAGTTCTAGCAATGAAACACTAAAGCACAATTTTGTGCCTAAAATCTTTTCCTTTTCCCTAACTTTGAGAAAACTAAAAAAAATTAGATGAAATCAACCTCAATTCTCTGTTTGTTCCTACTATTATTCATTACTCATGCCAATTACGCACAAACCACCGTCGATGATCCCGAAATAAAAAAAATGGTGGCTGAGGTACAATCGGAAAATATGGAAGCTACGGTTCGAAAACTAGTATCTTTTGGAACCAGACATACATTAAGTGATACAAAAAGTACTACTCGCGGTATTGGCGCAGCGCAACGCTGGGTTAAATCGGAATTTGATAAATATGCTTTGGCTTCTGGCGGCAGACTAACTTCGGTTATTGACTTTTTCACCATCAAAGCAGATGGAAGACGTATTGCCACCGACAGCCAATTGGGTAATGTCATGGCAACCTTAAAAGGAACTGATCCTACGGACGATCGTGTATTAATTATAAGCGGCCATTTAGATTCCCGTGCTTCGGATGTCATGGATGCTAAAATTGATGCGCCAGGTGCTAATGACGACGCTTCCGGAGTAGCCGCCATGATGGAACTGGCCCGTATAATGAGCCAAAGAGAATTCCCTTTTACACTGATTTTTGTGGCTGTAGTTGGTGAAGAACAAGGATTATACGGAGCTAAGCATTTAGCGGATGTTGCCAAAGAGGGAAAATGGAATGTTATTGCCATGATCAACAATGATATGATTGGAAACAGTTTATCCAGCGGTACTTTATTACGAGACAATACTAAAGTGCGCGTTTTCAGTGAAACAATTCCATTCTTAGAGACAGAAGCCGAGTCAAAAATGCGTAAATCGACCAATCGTGATAATGACAGTCCATCCAGACAACTAGCGCGATACATCAAAACGGTTACCAATCAATATGTGGAGCAACTGGATATTAATTTAGTGTATCGCAACGACCGTTTCTTACGTGGTGGGGATCATACTCCTTTCAGTCAAAATGGATTTACAGCTGTTCGTTTTTGTGAAATGAACGAAAACTACGACCACCAACATCAAGATGTTCGAAAAGAAAACAACATCCAGTACGGCGATCTTGCAGAATTTATGGACTTTGAATACATGAAGAAAGTAACCTGTTCTAACTTGGCTACGTTCAGTAATTTGGCTTGGTCTCCAAAAGCACCAACAAACGTAGGAATTGAAGTAAAGGATTTGACTAATTTTTCTACTTTAGTTTGGACCGCACCTGAAGGGAAATCGGTTTATGGATACAACATTCTTATTAGAGAAACGGCATCCCAACATTGGGAAAAAACAATTTTTGTACAAGATACTAAAGCTGAAATCCCATATTCTAAAGACAATTTTTTCTTTGCTGTTCAAGCAGTTGATGCATTAGGACATTCCAGTTTACCGGTTTTCCCTTTGCCAATTCGTTAAAACACTAGAAGGTTTTAAACAATTAAAGTAATTTTTTATAGTCACGTTTTTATTAATGAATATTACTTGATGGTTCAACACAACAATAAATAAAAAAACGTTTGCTTATGCAAACGTTTTTTTTTATGTTTCCCATTTATAAATTAAGTATAAATGGTAAATATCAATGATCCGAAAATAATTAAATCAACTCTTTAAAATATTGCAGTAAAATACTGTCGTTTTTCAAGGTTGGTGTGAAAATTTCCAAAATACTTGGTTTTTCATTTTGAGCATACAAAGCAGTCAAACTTATTGCTAAACTCGCCTCATCACTGGCAATACAGTATTCAAAACCATACATTTTAGCCAAATGTTCCGCAGTTAAACAATGTGAAGTTTCAAAGAAGGTATTAAAAACCGGTGTTTCTTTGTGTCCGGGTAAAATCCTAAATATTCCTCCTCCACCGTTATTAATCAATATAATCTTGAAATTTTTTGGAATGTAATTGTTCCATAATGCATTGCTGTCGTACAAAAACCCTATATCACCTGTTATAAAAACCGTTTGTTTTTCATTGGCAACAGCCGCACCAATAGCCGTAGAAGTACTACCATCGATTCCGCTGGTACCGCGATTGCAATATACTTCAATTGAAGGATCAACAGCTACTAATTGCGCATACCGAATTGCTGAACTATTACTGATTTGCAATTGACTGTTCGTTGGTAAACACTGCATCACTTTTTCGAAAACTTTAAAATCTGAAAAAGGAATTTTGTTTAAATAAATATCACTTTTTAGCTTTCGCAGCACTTTAACCGCGTCTAATTGCTGAAAATAATTACTTTCTGTTGTTTTTGTAAGTGGCAAGAAAGTATCAAAAAAAACATTTGGGTCTGCTTCAAAATGTTTGGTCAAAGCGCCAAACGTGTCGTAAGCTCTTAAAGAATCAATATGCCAATGGTGTTTTGGTTTGTGTTTTCTTAAAAAAGCCTTGATTCGTTTTGAAACGACCATTCCTCCAAAAGTGACTAAAATTTCCGGACGAAAATTTTCAAAATCGGCATTCGTAAAAGGCGTAATTATTGTGTCTATAGTATTGATGAAAGTATCGTGATGCACGTTAGAAGTTGTTTCAGTCAGCACGACTATCGACACGTCTTTGGCGAAGGCCTCAATTATTTTTTGGTTGATAGCATTTGGGGCATTCACACCAACCAAAATCATTTTTTTAGTGGAATTGTTCCAAATTGTTGCAAATTCCGAAACGTCTTCTATGGAAATCGTCTGAGTCACTTTTGCGGAAGCGATACTATTCACTTCGATTGAAAGTTCCGAAACGGTTTCATACAATGGTTCTTCAAAAGGCGCATTGATGTGAACGGGGCCTTTTTGAGTGATGGCCGCATTGATCGCCGCATTGATTTTTAAATCATTTGCCACCAAAACATCCTCATGCAAATTAGCATTGTATAGCGAATGGTTTTCGAATACATTTTCTTGCCGAATCGTTTGGCCGTCACCAATATCAATCTTGCTTTGGGGCCTGTCTGCCGAAATCACAATCATAGGAATCTGGCTGTAAAATGCTTCCGCAAAAGCCGGATAATAATTCAATAAAGCCGACCCAGAAGTGCACACTAAAGCCGCTGGTTGCTTGGTTTGTTGTGCTATTCCCAATGCAAAAAAAGCAGCCGAACGCTCGTCAGCAATGCTGTAACATTGAAAAGCGGGATTGTTTACAAAACCAATTGTGAGCGGGGCATTACGAGAACCTGGAGAAATAATTATGGTAGTAATTCCTTTGGCCAAACAGATTTCAATAATGCTTTGTGCCAAAGGTATTTTAGGGTAAATCATTGTTTTAGTTTGAAAAAAACAAAGATACAAAGATGTGAAGGTTTTTCTCTAATCTTAAATAGTTTTCTTAAATTTGAAGCAAAATATATTCTTTATGGAAATCAAAATAAGACCGGCAGTTTTTACCGATTTAGATACAATATTGGAGATCATCAATCACCAAATACTGCACAGTACTTCGATTTATGATTATGAGCCCCGTGATTTTGAAACCCATAAATTGTGGTTTGAAGACAAAATAACTAATGACTTACCTGTTATTGTTGCTGAAACTGAAAATGGAACAATTGGGTACGCTACTTACGGAACTTTTCGTCATAAAATAGGATATCGTTTTACGGTAGAACATTCTGTTTATGTTGCGGAGGAGTTTTTAGGAAAAGGCGTTGGGAAATTATTACTGGCTGAACTAATTCAATTGGCAAAAAAACAAAAATACCATACAATGATTGGCGTTATTGACTCCGAAAATAAAGGCAGTATCGCTTTTCATAAAAAATATGGGTTTGAAACCGTTGGCGTTATTAAAGAATCCGGCTATAAATTTGATCGTTGGTTGAGTTCCGTTTTTATGCAATTGATTTTAGAATAATTGAATTTGTACCAGCATATAATAGTTTATTTATTAAACATGTTAGGCTTTAAAAAATTTATAACTTTAAGACTTGCCACTTTATAGTATATTTGCACAACTAAAAATTTCATGGACTACACCTTACTCTCCTCACCTTTACAGGGATTTACCGACTTTCGTTTTAGAAATGCCCAAAACAAACTTTTTGGAGGAATTGATACATTTTACTCGCCTTATATTCGATTGCACGGAAAGATGGTAATAAAACCTTCGTATGAACGAGACCTGCTTCCTGAAAATAATCTTGATTTAGAAGTTATTCCGCAAGTGATAACAAACGATGCCGATGAATTTTTATTTGTGGCCAAGTACGTTCAAGAATTGGGATATAAAGAATTAAACTGGAATTTAGGCTGCCCGTATCCTATGGTTACTAAGTCTGGTATGGGTTCCGGCTTGATCAGCAATCCCGATAAAATAAATACTATCCTTCACAGAGCGCATACTGAATCGGATATTATTGTCTCTATGAAAATGCGTTTGGGGTATGAAAACAGTGAAGAAATACTGGATGTTTTACCTATTTTAGATACCTATCCAATCAAGAACATAGCGATTCATGCGCGTATTGGCAAGCAATTGTACAAAGGTGGCGTAAATCTAGATGCATTCCAGCATTGTGTTGACAACACCAAGCATAAATTATATTACAATGGCGACATAACCTCCGTGGCTAAATTTCATGAAATGCAGCAACGCTTCCCAACCATTGACCATTGGATGATTGGCCGAGGATTAATATCAGATCCTTTTTTACCAAGTATGATAAAAAACAATACTTCAGAATATCCTGCAAACAAAATAGAATTATTCAGTGCGTTTCACGATACTTTGTATGCTATTTATAGCGAATCACTTTCTGGATCAACACATATTTTACTGAAAATGTACCATTTATGGGAATACTTTTCGGCTACGTTTTCAAATCCGCACAAAGTTTTAAAGAAAATAAAAAAAGCACAGAGTATTCGGAATTACGAAGCAGCTGTAGCTGAAATTTTCAAAAATGAAAAATTCTAAGGAAAAAAATAAACCATTAAGAAATTAAGAAAAACTAAGCTCTGATTCTTAATATAACTTAATTTCTAAATAGTTAAATTTAATCGAAGCTACATTAATACTAAAAACAGCAAAAAAAGAGATTTTCATTTGACTGAAAATCTCTTTTGATTATTTACATAATAATTAGCAAATTAGTTACATAAAATTATGCTTTAATCCAATTCAATACTTCCGGATCCGTTACTAATGTTCGTGGAGCGATCACTTTTTCTAATTCACCTTTTTCATTGATTAGGTATTTTTGAAAATTCCATTCTACAGTGGAATCTTGTAATCCGTTTTTAGATTTTTGAGTCAAAAACTGATAAATAGCCGCCATATCCTCTCCTTTTACAGAAACTTTGTCCATCATAGGAAACGTAACACCGTAATTCATTTGACAAAAAGTAGCAATTTCATCATTGGTTCCTGGCTCTTGTGACGCAAAATTATTAGCAGGAAAACCCACAATCACTAATCCTTTGTCTTTGTATTCTTTATATGTAGCTTCAAGATCTTTGTATTGAGGTGTCAGTCCACATTTTGAAGCCGTATTCACAATCATGATTTTTTTTCCTTTCAAAGAAGCAAAATCAAAACTGTTTCCTGATAAATCTTCTACTTTAAACTGATAAATGGTTTCTTTTGCAATTGGAGCTGTGTTCATATTTATTTCAGATTTTTTAGGTTGTGCCTGATTTTGGCAACTAAATAACAGTAAAGCGCAAGTAGCTATAAATACACTATTTTTCATAATTGAAATTTTTTATAAAATTAGATAAATATTTGTTTTGTCAAAGTAATTTTTTGTTAAACAACAGTTAAAAAAACAAGGAGCCTAACATTATAAAAATGCTAGACTCCCAAACAAATAAACAACAAATCTTACTGTGGTATTTAAAAAGTATACGTTATTTTTCCTTTCATGAAGAAAGGCGTTCCTGGAGTTAAATGAATTTCTTCGACACTTTGTGGTTCATTTTGTAATCTGGATTCAGTGGCAAACTGGGTTTCGTTCCATTCAGTATCAAAAATATTTTCTACTGAAATTCCAAAATTCATATTCTTATATTGATAGTTAACATTCAAATCGGATATAAAATAGCCTTTGGCAACAATCGAATTATCTTCATTTGCCGGGCGATTTTTTAGATACCGATACCGAATTCCTCCCGAAAAACCATTCACTTTTTGGAAACTTAATCCGCCAGTTGTGGTAAAATCCGGTGCTAACGGAATGTAATCCTGCCCTTTGGGCTCATCAATACTTCTGGCATAAGTATAATTAGCATCCGTATCAAAATACAACCAATCGTTCAATTGATACCGCAATCCTAGTTCAGCACCCATGCGTCTTGATTGTCCGCTTGGTTCAACAATTCCAGCATCTCCCACATAAACAAATTCTTGTTCTAAGTACAAATGCCATAAAGTGGCATTGACAATCAATTTTGGAAATGGTTTAAAAATGGTCCCTATATCCGTTCCTATTGCAGTTGGTAGTATTTGTTTCCCATTGTTTTGAACCACCACACGGGCATCATTCGAATGGAAACCCATTCCTGATTTTATAAAAAACTGCAAATTGTTATTTTGTGAATAAATAAAATTCAGTTTTGGAGAAAACTTTACTTTCGATTCGGATGCTGTTTTATAATTTTCAATCAATTTATCCTGATAATTGAATTTGAAATAATCCAATCGAATGGCCGGATTAATTATCAGTTTTCCAAAAGTAAACTCAGAGTTCAAATACGTAAACAAATTAGACTCATCAATATCTCCTAATTGTATATTTTTAAGAACGGTTCTTCTATTCAACGTATGCGAAAGTTCCGTATCAGTAGTGGCATCCGTACGGAAACCAGCTCCAAATTGGAACAAAACATCGGTATCATTCCATTTCGTTTTCTTGTTCAACTCAGCATTCATTCCATAAATATCCCTGTTTTCCTTCTGTTTAATCTGGTCCCCATTGATGGGGTCATTTAGGAAAAAAGTAAAGTTAGAATACAATTCAAAATCATATTTTGAATAAAAAGCATTTGCTTTCAGAACTGTATTTTCATCAATAGGTTTACTCAAACTGGCATTGAAGTTCGTTCGGGATGTATTTCCGCCTTCAGTATCGTCAACAGAGCCAAATCTTGAAATCGTTCCATCATCAATCAGCCGTTGCGGAATTTGGCCTGAAGCATCCCATTTGCTGGAAAAGCGAGAAGCCAAGATGGAAAACTTGCTGTTATCTTTCAAAATAGCCGAATATTTTCCTAATATGTTAATTCGGTTAAAATTCTGAGGAGATTCAAAGGGACCGTCTGTCAGGATATACTCTGTGGCAATATAAGCACTTTGTGTTTTTTGATTCCCTAAAAGGTTAAAAAGCCCAACTGTTCTTAAGGTATTGAATTGTCCGACTTCGATACCAATACTGCTTTTTTCGATTTTGTCTTTAGTTTGGAAAGCAACGTATCCCGCCGTAGCAAAATCCCCTTTGTTGGCATAATACGTTCCTTTTCCAAAATCTATTTTTTCTACTGTTTCCGGAATTACAAAATGCAAATCGGCATAACCTTGACCGTGAGCGTGAGACACCATATTTACCGGCATTCCGTCTACTGAAATGGCAATATCTGTACCGTGATCAATATCAAAACCTCTTAAAAATATTTGCTCTGCTTTTCCCCCACCGGCATGTTGTCCGATAAATAATCCCGGAACTTTTCGAAGAATTTCCTGCGACGAATTTACAGGAGTGGTTTCTAAATCTATTTTTGAAATGACATTCATCGCCGAAAGTTTTGGTTGGATAACAATTTCATTCAATCTAAAAATATCGTCTTCCATCACAATTACCTCCTCGGAAAAATTCAGGATGAAATTTGTTTTTTTATACCCTAAAGCAGTTATTTTGATTACATCTCCCAAAATCGTTTTATCCAAACTAAACAATCCAAATTCATTAGTGTGGGCATGACTTTCAGAATTTGTATTGACTAAATAGGCATTTTCAATTGGATTTCCATCACGATCCAAAATTTTTCCCTTTTGAATTTGGGCGTAAGAGGACAGCCCAAAAAGGGAAATCAATACTAAAACAATATTTTTCATAATGAATTATAATTGGTTTACCTTTTTCTCAAAGTTAGGCCCCAATTCATACAAACTAGACAGTAATTCGTCCTTAATAGGTTTGGTTTTGAGTGGTAAATTATTCGATTTATAAATCATCGCTAAATGGTATTGAATCTTTGGCTCAAAGGATTTCCCTGCTACATGAAGCTGAGCAATTTCTAAAGCCTTTTTATTATCGCCTACATTTAAGTACGCCCAGGCCAATAAATCATAAGAATCAGCAGTGGGCCTGTGTGCTACTTCAATCTTAGCAATTTCTATTGCTTTTTGCGCCGTTTTTTTGTCCTCAGCATAAATCAAAGCATTATATTTGTTGTACATCGCACCATAATTATTTTTCTCCATCATCGAAAAATAAGCGTTTCTATTTTTTATTTCTTCACTTTTATTTCCTTCAAATTGAGCAATTTGAGATTTTAATAAATAAAAATCTGGGGTGTTGTGTGTGGTGGCAATAGCATCAATAATTCGATTCGCCTCTTCAGTATTTCTTTCTTTCGAAAAAACAATCCAGGCAATTCCTTTTAGAGCATAGGAATAATTAGGATCTAGTGCTACTGTTTTTAAGAAACTGTCATACGAATCCTGAATTCTGCCAGCGTGACCATAAAAATCACCTAAGTTCGAATAGGACCAAATTTTAAGCACTTTATTATCTTCTTTCTCAGCAATATCTCTGGCTTTTTCCATAAAAGTGATAGCTGTTTCAAGATCGCCTTTGTGATCGTTCCATTTTGCCAAGCGAATCAAATAATCAAAACTATTCATATCCCTAATCACATTCAAATTTTTGACTGCTTCCGGATAATTCCCAAGTTCCATTTGAACGTCGAAAAGTAATTTCTGAGTTTCTTTTTTTCCTTCACCGATTGCTAATGCTTTATTAGCTAATACCAATGCTTCTTTAAAACGATGCTGAGAGATATAATTTCTTGCTAAAGATCGAACTGTTGACACTCTGGAATAATCATAGGCTTCGTTCGATTGTACTAATAATTCTTCCGTTTTATATAAGTTTTTAATATCGCCTGTATATTCAAAAAGGGTACTATAATTAGCTGCTATCTGACTTAGATAACTGATTTGATTGGGTGCTGCGTCGAATTTTTTTTGCCAAAAATCAATTTCATTCTGAGCAAAAGTGACTGATTTATTATCTTTTAAACCCAGATATTTCGTGTAATCATCTGCATTTGTAATTTGTTCTGATTTAGTCTCGCAACCGAATATTAATAGGATTGTGAAAACCAAAAATGGAATTATTTTTAAAGTTTTCATACTCTAATTATTTTGTTTGTTTGTTTGTTTGTTTGTTTGTTTGTTTGTTTTAAAAATAAAAAAACAGAGCGAAGATTATTAAATAAAGCGCTCTGTTTTTTTAAGAAAATACTACCAAGCAGAAGCTAGGTAAGGGAAAGTTGTGCTAAATGTTTTATCATTTGAATTCACATTATCTTTAGTAAGCCCTGGATTTGAAGTACCCGCTGATCCACCAAAAATCAATAATAATTCCACATCGATTACATCATCAGCCAAAGCTCTTCCTGTCAAAATATTAGTCCCATCAAAGAAAGTTGTTTTTTTTGTTTTAGAAACTCCTAATACATCTGTAGCTAAAAGACCGGTAAACTGAGCAGCCGTTTGTCCTAATGCATTAGTGGTATACCCTGGATTCAAGGCCATTAATCTAGATTGAAAAACAGATTGATATTTAGCACCCATTACTGAAGGAATGGTACCGTTAAATTCATCTTTAGGAGATCCAGAAGCAATAAATACAGTGTTTATTGCCGGTCTAGCCATTTGATCTTGCTGTACAAAAGTACCTGTGAAATTAATACTTGGTTCAGAAACAGAATCTGAATCGTTATTATCACAATTTACTGAAACAACTGCAGTTATTAATGCGATTGTTATAATTTTGAATTTATTTGTTTTACTCATGACGTTTGTAATTAGTTATTTTAAAAATCGTAGATTCCGATTTCATACTTTAAAATTAAAATAGTTATTGTTTTTTCTTGGTTTCTGCCCAAACATTTACTGTTCCTGAAGTACCTAGCATTGCTTTAGGAACTTCTACAACTACTGAAAGCACATTAGTCCCTGCAAAAGTATCTGTTCCAGGATTCTTGAATCCAGTTGCTGTACCAGCAAGAATAGCTTTAAATTGACCTAAGTCAAAAAAGAAGGGATCGTCTCTTGGTCCTGCAAAAAATTTCATTCCATTATTCTCTGCCGTTAATGCAGCAGCTCCATAAGAAGATATGGTAACACTTCCTGAGGCAGCAGCCGTTTTAATCGTGCTTGAAGTTCCTGGAGTACCTGGAGCTACCGGACCAAAGAAATACATCTTGTCATCTCTTTTGATAGCTTGGATCACTAAATCCTCAACATTGTCACCATTGTTGTCAATATTAATTTCGATCATTGTGTTTTCATCGAATTTTGCAGCACCAGTTGCATTTGGACTTAACAAGCCTTGTGTATTTACAGCAAAAACTAAATTATTAGTGTCTTGCCCTTGAAAAGCGTACACGTCAGTAATATCATTTGCACCACCCGATGCTGTAGCAGGAGCATCAATGTGATCCGCAGCTACTAAAATTAAGCCTGAAACCGCCACTAGCGAAAGACCTAAAATCATTTTTGATTTTTTCATTTTATTATAAATTTAAAAGGTTATACAAGCATTTACGGGATTGTACTTGATTTGGTTTTTTTTAACCCTAAAAAAAAATAGACTTTTATTTAAGTTGCTTACAATCAATATTTTAAATACTTAAATAAAATTAAATTATTTTAAAAATTATTTTTTTTGGTATTACTAATCATAAAAAAGGTCAATTGTAAAGTAAGATTGTATAAATTTGTAAGAGATAAATAAAAAATAGTATGAGCCAAGAAGAATTATTAGTATTAATTTATAAGAAAGATGAAAGGGCATTTACACATCTATATGATATGTATTCGAAAAGCTTATTTTCCGTGATCAATGTTCTCGTAAAAAACCGAGAAGAAGCTGAAGATGTACTTCAGGATGTATTTGTTAAAATCTGGAAAAACATTGATTCCTATCATGAAAGTAAGGGCCGGTTCTACACATGGATTCTAAACATTGCCAGAAATACCTCTATTGATAAATTACGCTCTAAAAATTTTAATAACAGTCAAAAAAACCTTTCTTCAGATAATTTCGTAAATCATTTTGAAGACAGCAACAAACTGTCTGACAAAGTGGATACAATAGGGTTGCAGGAATTTGTAAAAAGACTAAAACCAAAATGTATTCAAATAATAGATTTACTTTTTTTTAAAGGTTACACCCAGCAGGAAGCTTCGGATGAGTTGGCAATACCTTTAGGAACTGTAAAAACACAAAATAGAAATTGTATTAATGACCTACGAAATTATTTGAAAGTATAATGGAAACAAAAGAATATATTGAATCAGGAATTCTGGAGCTTTACGTTTACGGTTTACTGAGTGAACCCGAAAACGAAGAAGTTACCACTATGGCGAAAAACAGTCCGGAAATAAATGCAGAAATTATTGCTATTGAGAAAGCGATTATTGCTATATCATCCAGCTTTTCACCCTTTCATTCTGTAGCTAATTTCGAAAAAATAAAAGAAAAGCTAGAACTTAAACATGCTCAAGTCATACCATTACAACCTACTAACAATAGAGCTCAGTACATTGGTTGGGCTGCAGCTATACTATTATTAGTTGGTATTGGGTACCAATACAATCAACTGGATCAGACCAATACACAAGTTGCTACTACAGCAATTGAGAAAGCTAAATTAGAAAAAGAATTTAATGTCTTAAAATTAAAAAATACAACAATTGAAACGAGTTTAGCCGTTGTAAGGGATACTAAAAATACAGTAGTAGCTCTTGGAGGGCAAACTGTAGCTCCGGAATCCTTTGCAAAAGTATACTGGAATCAAGACACCAAAGTGGTTTATATTGATGCTGCAGGCTTGCCAGAACCGCCAGAAGGAATGGTATATCAGGTTTGGGCGTTAAAATTAAGTCCGCTGACTCCTACCAGCATTGGATTATTAGAAGATTTTGATGTAAATGAACAAAAATTATTTGCAGTAAATAATGCTAATGAAGCGGAAGCCTTTGGAATTACATTAGAACCCGCAGGCGGAAGTTTGACTCCTACAATGGAACAATTATACACCTTAGGAAAAGTATAACTAATTCCTTTTTTGGATCAATATAAATAGGCTATCTCAAAAGGACAGCCTATTTATATATTCAAATTAACAGAATAAGCATTCTATTTTTACGATTTTCTGGTTTTTAATCCATACTATGTAATTTCAAAAACCTGTTTTTAAAGCCTTTCATCAAAAGCAAATAAAGCTTTAGCCTTCTTCAAGACAAGACTTAGTGCCGCTAGGCCATCTATTTGACGAAGTAATTGAAGTGAGTATACATCAAATTATCCTCAAAGCACAACCAAATCCGAAAAACAAGAAGTTATTCCGGGAGAAAGAAATTCCTATTCCATCGCTGCTTTTTACTTTTTATCAAACTCACCTCCTTGAGAGTGAAATAGATCTTTGGAAATCATAGGTTTTCCCAATTCGAAATACAAACAATAGTGACTGGTTTATTTTTAATTTGAGACAACCCTTTTTTTATATCATTTATTCTCCCTAAATTTAGTCTTTAAAACACCTTATCATGGCAAATCTTTATGATGGAAAAATGGCCTCAATTTTTGACGCCATGTACCAAACCTTTATTGATTATGATGCAGAATATCAATTCTATACCAATTTAATTAAGGAACACGAGTGCAAAACAGTTTTGGAAATTGGCAGTGGAACAGGCAATCTAGCCAAACGGTTTTTACAAAATTACATCGATTATATTGGTTTGGATTACAGCCAAAGTATGATTGCAATTGCCAAAAAAAGAAATGAAAATGGGATTTTTATTCTGGGAGACATGAGGGATTTTAAACTACAAAAACCTGTTGATTCCATATTAATTACGGGACGCTCTACCAGTTATTTGATAACAAATCAAGATCTAAATAATACGTTCTGTTCTATTTATAAAAACCTGAGTAAAGAGGGAATTCTCATTTTTGACTTTATAGATGCTAATAGATTTATCCCTTTTATTAAAGAAAATCCTGTAACACTTCACGAAGCTACCTACCAAGGAATAGACTACTATCGCAACAGCAAGTGGAGAACAACTGCCTTAGAAAATTTCATGCTGGATTGGACAGCACTTTATTACACCATGAAAAATGATAAAAAAGAAATAATTGCCGATGATTTTTCTACCGTTCGTGTTTTTACCTTAAACGAAATACAACTATTTTTATATTTAAATGACTTTGAAATCATTCAAACCATCGATAGAAAAACCTACGCTTACGATACGTATGTTATTGTTGCACGAAAAAAATAGAAAAAAAAATCCCGAGCATCAGACTCAGGATTTATATCAATACAAAATTATTTGCTATTCGTTGTGTAAAAACGCTTGTCTGTTCAGTAAAGTCTCTTCGCTTTCTACATGATTGTCATCCGGAATACAGCAATCTACCGGGCATACGGCCGCACATTGTGGCTCATCGTGAAATCCTTTACACTCCGTACATTTTCCGGGTACAATATAATACACTTCGTCAGAAATTGGAGTTTGAGCTTCATCGGAATCTACTTCGGACCCATCAGGCAAAATCACTTTCCCTTTCAGTTTTGTTCCGTCTTTGTATCTCCAATCGTCTGCTCCTTCATATATTGCGGTATTTGGACACTCGGGCTCACAAGCACCACAATTGATACATTCGTCTGTTATAATAATTGCCATCTTTTTATTGTTTTAAAGTCAAAATATCGAAGGTAAAATATCAAATGTTCTTTTGACATTAGGACTTTTGACTTTCGACATAATTATGCTTATTTTTGTGCAAAATTACAATCAAAACTATTCATAAGCAAACATTATGACATTAGAAACAAAAAAAAGTGTTTTTGTTGAATTAGGGAAATTTTTAAGTCAGTTTTCCGAAAACAACACGTTAAAAAATCCGACTGTTTTGCACAACGAAGCGTTTTTTGATGCTTTTGTTGACTTGATACAATTATCGCAATCGCATAATGGCTGGTACACCCCAGAAAACGTCTATTTCTCGATACATTCTTGGGCAGAAGCTCTGACAGAAAAGAACTTAAACCAATGGCTTTCCAGTTATACTATTCCAATACAAGAATCTAAAAACATCGCCTTAATTCTTGCCGGAAATATTCCGTTGGTGGGTTTTCACGATTTTCTATCGGTTCTAATTACAGGAAATAATGTGTTGGTTAAAACATCGTCAAATGACCAGCATTTATTACCTTTTTTAGCTAAATACATCATTGCAGTACAACCAGGATTAGCTAAGAATATTACCTTTGTAGATGGAAAATTAGAGAATTTTGATGCCGTTATTGCCACAGGAAGCAACAACACAGCCCGTTATTTTGAATATTATTTTAAAGACAAACCGTCTATTATTAGAAAAAGCAGAAATTCAGTAGCGGTTTTAACCGGAAATGAAACCCAAGAACAACTTACTGCTTTAGGCGAAGATATTTTTCGCTATTTCGGATTGGGTTGCCGCAATGTTTCTAAACTTTTTGTACCAAAAGAATATTCGTTTGTCCCATTTTTTGAAGCCATATTTGTGTACCAAGACGTCATTCATTACGAAAAATATGCTAACAATTACGATTACAATAAGGCGGTTTTTCTGATGAGTAATTTCAAATTACTGGACAATGGATTTCTGACTTTAAAAGAAGATCAAAGTCATGCCTCGCCAATTTCAAGTGTCTTTTATGAGTTTTATGACGACATTAATGAATTAAAAACAAAATTAAAATTAGAAAGTGAGCAAATACAATGTGTTGTAGCGGATAGAACGATTGATGACAATGTGGCTTTTGGACAAACTCAAAATCCCCAATTATGGAATTATGCAGATAATACCGATACTATTTCGTTTTTGTTAACAATATAGCTGAAAAAAGTACAATTATTCCGAATTAATTAACGTTTTTTAAACTCCTATTGTCGAAATTTGCACTTTAATTTTTTGGACATAAACTACACCATGAAAAAACACAACTACAGCGCAGGACCTTGTATTTTACCGCAAGAAGTTTTTGAAAAATCAGCACAAGCTATTTTAAATTTTAATGATTCCGGATTATCCCTTTTAGAAATATCACACAGAAGCAAGGATTTTGTTGCCGTTATGGACGAAGCGAGAACACTGGTTATTGAACTTTTAGGACTTGAAGGCAAAGGCTACAGCGCCTTATTTCTGGCAGGCGGAGCGAGTCTAGAATTTATTATGGCTCCCTATAACTTGATGAAAGAGGGCGGAAAAGCGGCGTATCTTGATTCCGGAACCTGGGCAGCTGGTGCTATAAAAGAAGCTAAGCTTTTTGGTGACACAGTAGTTGTTGCTTCCTCAAAAGACGAAAATTACAATCATATTCCAAAAGGATACGCAGTACCAGCAGATGCTGATTATTTTCACTGCACGAGTAACAACACTATTTTTGGTACACAAATGAAGGAATTCCCGGCATTGGACATGCCAATTGTATGTGACATGAGCTCTGATATATTTTCACGACAATTAGACTTTTCTAAATTTGATTTGATTTATGCCGGAGCCCAAAAAAATATGGGACCAGCAGGAACTACCCTGATTGTTGTAAAAGAAGAAATCTTGGGTAAAAGTGGTAGAATAATCCCAAGCATGTTGGATTACACTAAACATATCAAAGCAGAAAGTATGTACAATACACCCCCTGTTTTTCCGGTTTATGCTTCCTTGTTGACCTTACAATGGTTGAAAAATCTTGGTGGTATTGCCGCTATTGAAAAAATAAACAATGCTAAAGCAGCGTTGATTTACGGAGAAATTGACAGAAACCCATTATTCAAAGGCGCTGCAGCTGTTGAAGATCGTTCGAACATGAATGCTACTTTCTTATTAAATGATGAAGCACATGCTGCCACATTTGATGCAATGTGGAAAGCAGCGGGAATTTCAGGTTTGCCCGGACACCGTTCAGTAGGTGGTTACAGAGCTTCTATGTACAATGCACTCCCGTTAGAAAGTGTTCAAGTATTAGTGGATGTAATGCAGGCTTTGGAAAAAGGAATTTAAAAATTAAAATATTGAATGATTTAAAGATTTGAAAAATCAATTTTTAATCAATCACTACATTAAACAACATAGATTGAATCTTTAAATTTTTCAATCTTTAAATATAAAATACAAATGAAAGTATTAGCCAATGACGGAATTTCTAAAAGTGGAATTCTAGCTTTAGAAAAAGGTGGATTTGAAGTAATAACAACAAAAGTAGCACAGGAACAAGTGGCTAATTTTGTAAACGAAAATAATGTAAGTGTGGTCTTGGTACGAAGTGCAACTAAAGTTCGGAAAGATATCATTGACGCTTGCCCAGGGCTGAAAATCATAGGTCGTGGTGGTGTAGGTATGGATAATATTGATGTGGATTATGCTAAAAGCAAAGGAATTCACGTGATTAATACTCCAGCTTCATCCTCAGAATCAGTGGCTGAATTGGTTTTTGCACATTTATTTTCCGGCGTTCGCTTCTTGCATGATTCCAACAGAAATATGCCGCTTGAAGGAGATACCAACTTTGATGGTTTGAAGAAAGCTTATGCGAACGGAATTGAACTAAGAGGAAAAACACTGGGAATTGTTGGAATTGGCCGTATTGGTCAGGCTACCGCTAAAATGGCGTTAGGACTAGGAATGAAAGTGATTGCTGCCGATAGTTTTATCCCGCAAGTAGATGTTAAAGTCGAATTTTTTGACGGACAAGCTATCACGACCACAATCGTTTCTCAATCATTAGAATCTTTATTCAAAGAAGCTGATTTCATTACGTTACACGTTCCTGCCCAAGATGGTTACATCATTGGAGAGGCAGCACTTGCTATTATGAAAGAGGGTGTAGGAATTGTAAACTGTGCCCGTGGCGGTGTTATTGACGAAGTTGCATTAGTAAAAGCATTAGACAGCGGAAAAGTATTATTTGCAGGATTAGACGTTTTTGAAAATGAACCAACTCCTGAAATGGCTATTTTGATGCATCATAAAATCTCGTTGACTCCACATATTGGAGCGGCAACAGGAGAAGCACAAGATAGAATTGGTACTGAATTAGCTTCCCAAATTATTAGTATATTAGGTTAGTGTTTTTCAAATTAAATATTTAATGAGAGGCTGTTTGATACAAACAGCCTCTTTTTTTGTTTAAAATCCTACCAATCAATGATTTGTTTTTCGTAACTTTATAATTCAATTTTTTATCATGAAAAAAAGTTACTGCATCATTATCGTCATTTTTTGTGTGATTTTGGGATGCACATCTTCTAAAACTGCATTTCCAAGTACCGAGAAATCTGTTGCCGCTCAAAGCGACACAGTTCGTATTGCAAATGAGGAACTGGAATACGAGGTGATAATTATTGATCCCGGTTTTAGCCTTTGGCTTAACTCAAGGGCTTTTCCAAGAAATTATCATTCCCAACCTTTTTTGGAAAGCAAAAACCAACTTTATGTGATGGAATGGAATAGTCGGGTGTTGCAACCGCAACGCTATGATCCCAATTTGTATGAATTGACAATCAATTATGACCATAACATTGATTATGGGTATGAAGTAAATTATTTGATCTACAATTATATGATTTATTTTCAAAACACGCATAAACAAAAATTCTTTGGTTTTGTCCCCATCAGATAATGTCACTATCTTTGTATTGATTATAAATAAAAATGAACAAACTGAAACAGCGTTGGGGGATTGAAACTAATTTCCAACTTACCCTTATATTTATTGTTTTTGCAATAACCGGATCCGCATCGGCATGGTTGTCCGAACCTTTTTGTTTTTGGCTGGGAATTACTTCCGAAGAATTAGGGCATTGGTTTACTCCTGTTCGGTTAGTTCTAATTTTCCCCATCTATCAAGTATTATTAGTGTTAATAGGCTTTTTGTTCGGACAGTTCAAATTCTTTTGGACTTTCGAAAAAAAGATGCTTAAACGCATGGGATTAGAATTTATTTTTAAGAAATAACTAAAAACGCCTCGAATTACGAGGCGTTTTTGTTTTTAATTACATACTTGTAAATCCAAGTTAAGGTAAAGGTGGGAATAAAATCCGAAAACGGTAAAATTTCTTCCAGAAAAGTAATCACTCCTCCTACCCGTCCAATTGTTCCTTTATACATCCATGTCATCAAAAAACCGGCTAGAGGAGCCCAAATTACATCTGAAAACTCCCCTATAAAAGGAACAACGAACGAAAGCATACCGATGGCATCAAACAGAATTCCTAAAAAGAGATTTCTGGTCTTACTGCTTTCTGCGCTAACGGACACCTGTTCTGTCATAGAATTTTGATTTTATTTCGGAATGCGTACAAATCTAGTGCCAATTATTTTTTGAGTTTATCCTGATATATTTTTTTTAATTTATCAATTTTGGGTGTGATCACATAACTGCAATATCCTTGTGTTTTGTTCTGATTGTAGTAGTTTTGATGGTAATCCTCCGCTACATAAAACTTCGTTGCTGATGAAATTTTAGTAACAATTGGTTTTCCAAATGTGTTTTCCGTAGTCATCAAAGCCATATAATCCTCGGATAACTGTTTCTGGAAAGGATTGTGGTAAAAAATTTCACTTCGGTATTGCGTCCCAATATCATTCCCCTGACGGTTCAAGGTTGTAGGATCATGTGTGGCAAAGAATATTTCCAATAGCTCTCCAAAACTTATTTTATTAGGATCAAACGTAATTTCAATCGCTTCGGCATGACCAGTGTCACCAGTACCTATTTGCTGATATGTAGGATTTACTGTGTTTCCGCCTATATATCCTGAAACTACCTTGCTCACGCCGTCTAGTTGTAAAAAAACTGCTTCGGTACACCAGAAACAACCTCCCGCAAAGGTTGCAACTTCCATTTTGTTTTGTATTTCCATATTTTTTGTTTCTATACTTTTAGGCAAAGTACTATTTTTTTCTTTTGCACAAAATGAAAAAGGCAATAGTGCTAAAAAAATCCCAATTATTTTATTCATAACCTATGATTTAAGATCAAATTTATTCATTAAATCGTTGTGAATATCCACTCTTAACTAAAGTTTATAGTTTGTCAAAGGAAAATAAACGGTGTTCCAATTCATAATCATGAAAATCTTTGTTTCTTTGTAAAAATAGATTATAATGATACAAGCCAAAAATTTACATAAATATTACGATCAACTCCATGTGTTGAAAGGAGTTGATTTACATATTCAAAAAGGAGAGATTGTCTCTATCGTTGGTGCTTCAGGAGCCGGAAAAACAACACTTTTACAAATCCTTGGTACTTTAGACAAGCCAAGCCTTGAAAACGGAATTGAATTGCGCATCAACAATGAGGACATTCTGACGATGAATGACAAAAACTTATCCAAATTCAGAAACTTAAATTTAGGTTTTATATTCCAATTTCACCAATTGTTACCAGAATTTAGCGCATTAGAAAATGTGTGCATACCTGCTTTCATTGCTAATAAGCCCAAAGTTGAAACGGAAATTGAAGCTAAAAAACTACTGACTTATCTTGGTCTTTCCCATAGAATGAATCACAAACCCAACGAGCTTTCCGGCGGGGAACAGCAACGTGTGGCGGTGGCCAGAGCGCTTATTAATAAACCTGCTATCATTTTTGCTGATGAGCCTTCCGGGAATCTAGACACGGCTTCTGCTGAAAACCTACATCAATTATTTTTCAAACTGCGTGATGAACTGGGACAAACGTTTGTAATTGTGACACACAACGAGGAATTAGCCAATATGGCCGACAGAAAACTAATAATGGTAGACGGTTTGATTAGTAATTAGGAGCTATTTCCAGCTATACACTCTATCTTTTTATTTTTAAAGAAAAAATAAAAAGGATGCCGTTTCTATCTGGGCTATACCTTGAAAGAACTAGCTGTACTTCCTAAAACAAATTAGTATCCAAAGTCATCCTCTATAATGAATCCATCAGAACTTAAAGATTTCCTCGACGAAAAAGTCCTACAATACAACACACTCGATTTCATAGAAAGTGATCCGGTACAAATCCCGCATTTGTTTTCACAAAAAGAAGACATTGAAATTGCCGGTTTTCTCAGCGCTACCATTGCTTGGGGAAACCGTAAGATGATTATCAAAAATTCACATCG
Organism: Flavobacterium sp. LS1R10; assembly: GCF_003968825.1. Lineage (NCBI taxonomy): Bacteria > Pseudomonadati > Bacteroidota > Flavobacteriia > Flavobacteriales > Flavobacteriaceae > Flavobacterium > Flavobacterium sp. LS1R10. The sequence continues at coordinate 57,882 of NZ_RYDH01000006.1, forward strand.
CATGATGGGTTTAATGGGAAATGCACCGTATGATTTTGTCATGTCACATACAGAAAATGATTTGGAACAATTGGAATTGTTTGTACACCGCACTTTCAACGGACAGGATTTTGCTAGTTTCATCAGAAGTTTGCAGCACGTTTATGCCAATCATGGTGGTTTAGAAGTAGTTTTCAGCAAACATCAGGAAACTCATTCGATGCAAAAAAGCATCCATGAATTCAAGAAAATATTTTTTGAAATTCCGCATCCGCACAGGACCCAAAAGCACATCTCCGATCCGCTGAACAATTCAGCAGCAAAGAGAATTAACATGTACCTCAGGTGGATGATTCGTCAAGATAATAAGGGAGTCGATTTAGGAATCTGGAAAAGCATTTCTCCCGCTTCATTATCTTGTCCCTTGGATGTACATTCCGGTAATGTAGCCCGAAAATTAGGTCTCTTGACACGCAAACAAAATGATGGAAAAGCCTTGTCTGAATTAGATACAAACCTTCGTAAATTAGATGGTATAGATCCTGTTAAATATGATTTTGCTTTGTTTGGACTGGGGGTTTTCGAGGGATTTTAGCAGGGGTAAAAGTTAATTTAATTTTAGGGGATTTTTTTTCTATGGTGTAAAATAGTTTACATTAAAATAACCCGAAAATTTCATCTGTCATAAATAGTCTTAGAAAAATCGAACTTAAACTTGATGAAAACCTACTTGCGTATCTTCGCTTAAAATATTTATCCTTTACAATTGTGTTTTTAAAATTCTATTTATTGGATCTTGAAAGCCACCTATTCTTTTGTCTTCTTTTCGATTAAAATGATGGCTCCAAACCAAAAATTTTGACTTTAAAAAAAACAAAAAATTTGTTTGGATAAAAAAGTATTGAGGTCAGTATTAAATTTCATATATTTAAAGTCTATAAAAGACCGATAAAATGGTAATTCCCAAAGGTCAAAACCTTATAGAGTTTGCTGAACGCTTTAATAGTGATTAAATTTGTAGATAATACCTTTTAAAAATAAAATGCTCAGAGAAGTATGTTTGTAGAAACTGTAGTCATACTAAAAGTCAAATTCGCAAAGACTATACAAGAACCGAAAACATTTGTAATGATACTGAATAAACTATGGCTAATACGCTATTCCATAAAGTAAAATTTGGATTAAGAAAAGCATTTTTCATTTGCTTTGAAATGGCTACAACCACAAAAAGTTTTTCTGCATCTCAAATGGCTGTTCAATTTGGAGTTCAAAAAAAAATAGCAAGAATGTTTATGTAAAAAGTTCGAGAAGCAATGAAATCAAGTGAAGATTTTCCATGAAAGGGATTATAAATGTAGATGAATCCGTTGTTGGTGGTTTGGGGAAAGGTAGATAATATTTGTCATAAAGAAATAATATGCGGTTAGATACCGACCTCAAGAAACTAATTCATTAAAAATAAAAACTATTCAATATGCGATTGCGTATATAAGTAATAGGAACGATATATTGTTGCGTATTATAATGTCAAACCTATAATAAAGACTGAGGTTGAGTTAAAAACAAATACAACATTATTTTAATCTCATTACTTAATTAAATATTAATAATAATTTTAATTTAGATTTTCCAAATATAATCCATGAAACAAAAATTTATAACAGTACAAAAACTAAATAAAATGGACGAACTTATACTGTTTTTCCCCTTAAAAATAAAAGACAAAAACCGTACTTTATTCCCAAAATTAAAAACAGTAGACAATGAGTGATTTGAAAAAAATCGTCTTGGCTGAAGATAATTCTATTTTTTTATTATTATTAAAGTTTCGATTGGAAAAAGAGGGCTATAAAATCCTGACAGCTGTAAATGGAAAAGAAGCACTTGAAATAATAGAAGAACACAATCCTGACTTAATTTTGACTGATATCATGATGCCTTTTATTAGTGGTTTAGAAGTTATCAGCTATGTAAGAAATAAATTGAACCTACAAATCCCAATCATCGTTTTTTCATCGGCGGGACAAGAGGAAATTGTTCTTAAAGCATTTGATTTAGGCGCTACTGATTTTATGAGTAAGCCTTTAAGTCCTAACGAACTAGTGATTAGAGTAAAAAGATTATTGCGCTAACAAGTCCCTATAAAGAACCCTGGGGTTGCTATATGAATACAAATTATTACTTACTTGACTATTTCAATGGGTCACCACTTATCATTCAAGTGGCATGGATGATAAGTGGTCTTTTTATTCTTATTCTTCTTCCTCTAATACTATACTTGAAATATTTGAGAAGCCATCTGAGAAAAAAAGAACGGATTACGGCTGAATATGAAAGCAAATATGAAACGCTTCTAATCCGATATCTATATTCTGGAGATGAAGAACAAGAGATCAGTCCGGAACAGCAAGTGATAATAGATGAATTAAAAGACTCTCTAACGGATCTATTCAAACGAAAAATTTTAATTGCTGTTTTGCTAAAGTTAAAAAATGAGGTTTCAGGAGAAATTGATGAATCTATTCAAAAACTCTATTTTCAAACTGGTCTTATCAACTACACTTTATCGCGATTAAAGCATAAAAAATGGTATATTATTGCCAAAGTAATCCGGGAATTAAAGCAATTTAAGGTAAAGGAAGCACATGATGAAGTGATTGTTCACATAAACCATCCCCGAAGAGAGGTTCGAAAAGAAATGCAATTGTATATGGTCAATTTATTTTATTTTGAAGGACTGAATTTTTTAGACATTTTAGAAACACAACTGTCTGAATGGGATCAGATTCAATTATTAGAAGTCCTACAAAGACTGGAAAATCAGAATATCTCTAATATTAAATCCTGGTTGGGTTCCCCTAATGATTCAGTAGTCATATTTTCTTTGAAACTAGCAAAAACGTACAATCAGTTTGAAGCAAAAGAGGAACTAATCTATTTGTTGTACCACATTAATAAAAAAATAAGACTAGAGTCCATTCAAGTATTGAGTTATTTAAATGCCTCAGAAGCCAAAGAAATTTTGAAAATCAATATAGAGCAACGCAGTCCGGAGGAACAAATTGCTTTTTTTAAAATGATGGAAAATTTATATGAAACCAGTGACGAATTGTTTCTGATGCAATACATACATTATACAATTTTTGAAATTAAGGTTTCCTCATTAAAAATTTTAAAAATCCTTAATACCGAAAAATTTAATCTGCTTAAATTAGAATCTTCTGATCCACAATTTTTGAAAATTGTTAATTTTATTGAAAACAATTAAGTATGGGAAACAGTACCGAACAAATTATATTTGAAACAATCCATTATTTGTTTTTTATTTATAGCATGACGGCTATAGTGTCTTATCTCATACTTGCCGCCATTTCTGCTGTAGAAACAATAGAATACAAACGAAAAAACAGTTTTGTGAATTACATAGAAATATTATCTTCAAATAGCTCCCCTTCCATTTCAATTATAGCTCCAGCCTATAATGAAAGTTTAAATATCGTTGAAAACGTACGCTCTTTATTGTCAAACCACTACGTAAATTATGATGTAATTATAGTAAATGACGGTAGCAAAGATGACAGTTTAGAAAAACTCATTCTGGTGTATGAACTAGTGCCCGTATCCTTGCTTATTAACGAACAAATCCCAACCAGACCGCTCAGAAAAGGAATTTACAAATCAACAAATCCTGCATTTGAAAAATTAATTGTTGTTGACAAAGAAAACGGAGGAAAAGCAGATGCTTTGAATATGGGCCTTAATATAAGCAACAGTAAGTATGTTGCCTGCATAGACGTCGATTGTTTATTGCTTGAAGATTCACTCCAAAAAATGATTAAACCCTTTCTTGAAACTACTGACAGAAGAGTTATTGCTGCTGGAGGAGTCATTAGAATTTCGAATTCATGCATTGTCAAAGAAGGCAAGTTGCAAGATATCAATTTTCCTAAAAAATTACTAGAGCAAGGCCAGATCCTAGAATACATTCGTGCTTTTTTATTAGGAAGAATGGCCTGGAGCAGACTTAATGGGTTGTTAGTGATTTCCGGCGCTTTTGGCCTGTTTGACAAAAAAATTGCGATCAGGGTAGGCGGTTATGACATCCGTACGGTAGGAGAAGACATGGAACTTGTAGTACGAATGAGAGGCTACATGGAAGAACAGAAAAAAAAATACAAAGTTGCCTATATTCCTGATCCGCTGTGTTGGACGGAAGCACCTGATAATTATAAAACATTTATTTCACAAAGAAACAGATGGACTCGCGGAACTATTGAAACTTTGAGAAGACATCGAAAAGTTGGATTTAATCCAAAATACAAGGCGCTGGGAATGCTGAGTTATCCCTATTGGTTTTTTTTCGAAAGAATGGCTCCTATCATAGAAGTGGCAGGTCTGCTCTATTTTGGAATTCTTATTGTGTTTAATCAAGTACGCTGGGATTATTCACTTGCCTTTTTACTTTTAGCCTATTTATTTACCGTTTTTTTTTCTTTAATATCCTTAATTACAGAAGAACTCACCTATCATCAGTATAAAAAGAAAGGAACAGGCGTTCACTTATTGCTAATTGCTTTTTTAGAACCATTTGTCAATCATCCCTTTATTTTATATGCAGCGATTCAAGGGAATAGCGATTACTATTTTAATAAAAAGAAAAAATGGGGAGAAATGACCCGAAAAGGAATGACTAAAGCATCTAATTAAACGCAAATGAAAACGAAATTTACTTATAAAAAAAGTTTAGAATATATTTACGCTACGGTTTCGTTGATCCTTATATTTTGTCTGTTGAGTTTCATTGATGTATTCAAAAATTTTGAATTACTGTCATTTATTTATAAAGTATTTAATGATTTTTTTACGGGAATACTCCTCGGAATATTATTTTTTCCACTGTATTTAGGATTAGAATATATAAAAAATACTATTGGAATACTGGTTATCAGAATACTATTCTCCAGTATCGTACTCATCCAAGTTGGATTAACGGGATACAGCCTTACCACTCATATCAATCTTGGAGCAGACCTTCTAGGTTATTCATTGAGTGATATGTACACCACTGTTTCTGCATCTTTATCCTTATCCTTGCTGACATTTTTACCTTTTGTAGTTATACCTGCAATGTATTGGGGACTGAACTGGTTGTTCCATTTATTTGGACATAAAATCAACACAAAAATTTTACTTCTAGTGGTATTCTTTTTTGGAAGTTTGAATTTATTAATTGCCAATAGCAATAAAACTGCTTCTCAAAACAAATTAAATTTTTTGTTGAGTGATATTCTAAGAGCTAAAAATGACATCGCTTTAGCGTCTCAAGGCGACTTCTCTTTTAAGAAAGAATACCCATTAGAACGAGCCTCTGAAGAAACTAAAGATGTCCTGGCTTCGTTTTTTAACATTCAAAAAGAGAAACCAAACGTGGTTTTTATAATTGTTGAAGGACTTGGTAGCGATTTTACTAACAATGGCGATTATAAAGGTTTCACGCCTTACCTTGACGCCTTGGTATCAAAATCGCTTTACTGGGAGAATTTCGTGAGCAATGCAGGTCGAACATTTGGCGCACTCCCTTCATTAATAGGTTCGTTGCCGTTTGGAAAAAATGGCTTTATGGAATTGAATCCCTTACCCAAGCACAATTCACTAATCAGTATTTTGAAATCAAATGGATACACTACCAATTATTTTTGTGGTGATGACTCCAGTTTTGACAAAAAAAGTAATTTCCTGGAATACAATGGTATCGATAAAATTGTAGATATCGATAAATTTGGCCCAGGATATACAAAAACAAAGAAAAATGCAGGCGGTTTTTCCTGGGGCTATCCTGATGCGGAGATTTTTCGTAAAACATTATCTGAATTAAAAGATACTAAACAACCTCGCCTGGATATCATCATGACGCTTACCAATCACGAACCCTTTAATTTTCCTTCTAAAAAAGCGTATTTAGAAAAAGTAGAACGCATTTTAGAAACCAAATCATATTTTGAAAAAGACAAATGGAACGATTACAAAGATATTTTTGCGTGTTTGTTGTACACAGACAATGCGATACAGAATTTCATGCAAGCCTATGCTAAAAGACCCGAGTATGCAAACACCATTTTTATTATTACGGGGGATCACAGGTTAATTCCAGTTCCTCAAAAAGATAATTTATCCCGTTTTCATGTTCCTTTTTACATTTACAGCCCCATGTTGAAGAAAACGGCAACATTCAAATCTATTTCTTCCCATAGCGATGTTACTCCAAGTTTAATTTCTTTTTTGACAAATAATTATGAATTTAATCCATTAGAAAAAACGACCTGGCTTGGTCAGGGACTCGACACCGTGCGAGAATTCAGAAATATCCATAGCATTCCGCTGATGCGATACAAAGGAAGCATCAATGATTATATTTATAAGGACTATTTCTATTCTGATGGGACTGTATTTAAGATTGATAAAAATTTAAATCTTAGTGAAGCAAATAACGACATGACTGAAACGATAAGCAATTTTTTTACTGATTTCAAAAAATTAAATGCTTATTTAACTACAAAGAATAAAATCACAAAGGCTGCTACAAGCTTTAAGAAACCTGCTTATACGTTTACTGCTGAAGAATTTTTGACCATTAAAAAATTAACAAAAGGATTGAATCGTGATCAGGTTTTCTTTTTAGCCAGAGAATTAGCATTTACAAAAGAGCGTGAAAAATCCCGATTATTATGTGATTACATCTTGAATGAACTTCCTAATTATGGCGAAGTAAGAACACTCAAAGGCCGAACGTTAGCTTGGGATGGCGATTATAAAAACGCCGAAAAAGAATTATTGGAAGTTATCAACAGAACCCCTTTTTATAGCGATGCCTATTTAGCACTGATGGATGTGTATTGGTGGTTAGGGCAAAACAATAAAGGGGTCGCAATTGGCAAGCTAGCATTGGGTAATCAAATAAATGATGCAGAATTGGGTTATAAACTGGCACAAGCATACTATAGAATTCACAATCTAAAAAATTCAAACACACTGATTGATAGCCTATTGATACTATATCCTAAAAATAAAGAATACTCTAATTTTAAAAAAAATCTGAAAAAATGATTTCAAAAATAATGCTAAAACTACTTTTTCTAGCCCTGTTTTTTGGCGGCTTTCAAATGTCCGCACAAGAAACTAAATTTGAGGGAGATCCTGATGCTTCTTTTGAAATTGCTCGCAATTTAGCTTTTAATCAACAACGCAAGCAGGCACAAGACACCTTGTTATTCATTTTGACAACATATCCTAATTACCATGATATCCGCTCTTTTTTAGCGACAACCTATTCTTGGGACGGCGACTATAAAAAAGCAAGAAAAGAATTTAATTATGTCCTCGAAAAAGACATTGAGAATAAAACTACCTGGATTGCTGCCATAAAAAATGAATTGTGGGGAGATTTGCCATTTGCCGCATTAGAAATGACAAATAATGCTTTAAAAATATTTCCAAAAGACACTGAACTATTGTATTTGAAGGCGAGCGCACAAGAAAACAGCAATAATACATTAGAAGCATTAAGCACGATTCAGCTCCTATTAGATACAAATCCGGAGGATCAGAAAGCCAAAGACTACAAGGCGAATTTAAACAATGGCTTGAGCCAAAATGCCATAGGAATAACTTCCTCCGTAGACCTTTATTCCGATGTTTTTGATCCAATGCAATACCATGCGCTAATGTACAGGCGGCAAACGAAATACGGAAGCATCATAGGAAGAGTAAATTTCAACAGGAGATTCAACGAAAATGGAGTGCAATATGAAGTAGATTTATACCCAAAAATTACAAAAGGACTATATGCCTATGTGAATTTTGGCATCGCCAGTACTTTTTTGTTTCCAGATATAAAATATGGTGCTGAATTATTTAAATCACTACCTAAAAGCTTTGAAATTTCCCTAGGATTCCGCACCTTGAAATACAATACTACCACCAATATTTATACTGGATCTCTGGGCTGGTATACCGGAAACAGTTATTTATCTTTCCGTCCTTACTTTACTCCCGGAGTAACAGGAACCAGTATATCCGGGACTTTTACCTATAGAAAATACCGAAGTGACGCTGATAATTATTTAGGAGTAGCCGTTAGTATGGGTTTCTCTCCGGAAATTAATCAGTTCGCTATTGATGAAAATGCAGCTAAATTTGTCGCCTTAGAAGCCCAAAGAATTAATCTTGGGTATTATTTTACCTCATCTAATAAGCAAAATGCCTGGGGAACACAATTAGCGGTTACACACCAAGAAATAATATTTGACCAAGGAAATTTCTTTTGGATTTATTCTCTAGTACTTTCATGGGAATTAAAATTCAAATAACCGATTCCCATTTCTAATTTAATTTTCCAAATCTTTTTTTGCTTCAAAAGAAGGATTCTTCATGTATAAAAAATCGAACTCACTGTTTCTAAAAACCAATAAAACAAATGCTGAAAAACTGCTTTTTGTTAAAAACGATTCTGCTTTTTTAAGATTATGTGTTTTGAAGCATTTTAATGCAATACATCAAAAATATTTTTTTTTGATGTATTTTATATGTTATATTATAGTGCAAAATATTAATAATTAAATACCTATTAAAAAAAATTCCACTTGACAAACATTAATTTAAGTAAATGATTGAAAATAGTATGATTCGCTTTAAACGCAGTTTAAAAGGAAAAACATCCGAGCAAATCAATATTTTTTATCAAGCACTATAACTTGATAAATATTCAGCTGGTTTAATTCTTCATTTCAGAAGCTTTTACAGATGCCAAAATTTTTATCTTTATCCAATTTGTTATTGAGTAAAGTCGAAATAAATAGTATAAACGATATTCAGGATTAATTTAAATGTATAGATTTGCAGTAGGATTTTTAATCAATAAGTGTATTTTTTTTTCAGGACGAGACACGGCTATGTAAGAAAAGAACTTTTAATACAATTAGTTCTCATGATTCATCCGCCCAAACGCTGCGATGAAATAGACGGAATTGCTTGTGAAATATTAAACGGAGCGCCAGATTTTTGTTCTGTACCATTTATTGTAAAGTCCGGCATACAATTTTTTGTGGAAACTAAGGTATCACAGAGTGTTTGGCATGGTAAACGGATCATTTTCAGAGTCAGCTAAAGATATATCTCAAATGAAACTATCAGAAAAAAAATTTTTAAAAAAATTTTATCTCAATCCATCTGCTTGTAGTTTAAGCGATTTGGTTACAGGAGAATATATTGAAGTGAATGACGCATTTTGCAATTTGCTCGGATTTGATAAAAATGAAGTCATAGGTAAAGCACCTGTGGAATTTGGTATTTTAACACTTGAAAGTCTAAATACCCTATACCTGAAGATAGATACCAATCAAAAAATATCTAACCTGGAAGCAAATCTGATAGCGAAGAATGGAGATGTGAAGCATGTGCTGTTATCGGCAGATAATGTATATATCCGGAATAAAAAATGCCGTTTTACTGTTGTCCATGACATTACCAATCACATACAGGCCAAGCAGGCGCTGGAAGTAAGCGAAGGAAAATACAAAACCTTGCTAAATGCATCTCCCGATGGTATTTTATTAATCAATATGAAAGGAGTCATTACTGAGGTTTCTGAAATCGGGCTTGAATTATTTGGCACCGATACCAAAGATGATTTGGTAGGCAAAAAAATTTTCCGATTCATTCCATTTGATGAAAAAAATACGATAAGAAAAATCATTGAAAAGACAATGAATGAAGGACTATCACAAAATATTGAATTAAAAATTAGAAAGCTAAATCAATCGTTATTTGCCGGTGAAACGAGTGTCACTTTAATACAGGACCCGGATGGGGTGTCCTTATCATTCATGATCATCATCCGTGATATTTCACAACGTAAGAAGATAGAGGCAAAACAACTTCATGCCGACCGGATGGCCAACCTTGGAGAAATGGCTACAGGTATTGCACATGAGATCAACCAGCCATTAAATATCATTTCTATGGTAATGGATAAGATTTTATTTGAGTCTGCCAAAACCGAAACTATCAACATTGAATTCCTTGAAAATAAATCCAGCAAAATTTTTGAAAATATAATCCGGATCAGGAACATTATAGATCATATCAGGGCATTTTCAAGAAACGACAGCGATTACATATTGACAGCTTTCGATATTAATTCAAGCATCGAAAATGCCGTTACTATATCAATAGAACAGTTGAAACACCTTGGAATCAACCTGAACCTCCAACTTGATAAACAAATTCCTCATATAGTTGGCAATACCTACAAATTTGAGCAGGTTATTATTAATCTGCTGGCCAATGCCAAAGATGCAATAGAAGAAAAGCAAAGCATACAGGAAGATTATTTTGAAACACTCATTGGGATCAGAACGTATCAGCAGAATCAATTTCTAATCGTAGAAGTTACAGATAATGGTATTGGCATTGGAAATAACGATATCAATAATATTTTACTTCCTTTTTATACTACAAAAGATGAAGGAAAGGGAACCGGAGTTGGATTATCAATCTGTTATCAGATAATCAAGGAAATGAACGGAACCATAGACATAACGAGCGATCATTTTTATGGAACGAAAATAAAACTAGTTTTGGATACTCAAAAGAAAAAGTAAAAATGGAAAAAAAAGAGAAAATAAAAATCTTGATCATTGATGATGAGAAGCAATTCACAGAAGAATTGATTGGTTTTTTTCTGGATTCAGACTTTGAATTTTATGAGGCCAACACAGCCGCAGAAGGGAAAAAAGTATTAAAAAATAATAAAATTGATCTTTTAATCCTTGACGTGCGGTTGCCTGGTGTGAATGGGCTTGATATTCTGAAAGAGGTAAAAATCCAATACGCTGAGATGGAAGTCATCGTCATTTCGGCTCATGGCGATATGGATACGGTGATCAAAGCCATGCGATTTGGGGCATTCGATTATTTGCGCAAACCTTTCCGGTTTATTGACATTCAGATTGCGATTGAGCGTACCCGAAAATATCTTCAGATGCAACGAAGGCTGAAGCAGATGGAAGAAAAGAACTCATTAATATCCAAAACCCTCGAAGATAAAATCAACCGACAGTTTATCGGAGTCAGCCCACAGATTTTGAATGTATTTGAACAAGCCATCATCGCCGCAAATTATCCCGATGCTAATGTGCTGATAACCGGCGAAAGTGGAACCGGAAAAGAAAATATTGCCAGAATCATACATTATTCGAGCGAAAAGAAGGATCCTGTTTTTTGTGCCGTTAATAGTAGTGCCATTACAGAATCACTTTTGGAAAGCGAATTTTTTGGCCATAAAAAGGGATCGTTTACCGGTGCCATCTCCGATAAAATGGGTTACTTTGAAGTGTGTAACGGCGGTACCCTATTTCTTGACGAAATCGCAGATATGCCATTAAATCTACAGGCGAAAATTCTGCGTGCCACGGAAGAAAAGGTAATCACCCGGGTGGGGGATACAAACCCGATACATACTGACTTCCGGATTATTTCTGCCACCAATCATGATATTTATAAAAAAGTGGAGCAAAAAAAATTCAGGCTCGATCTGCTTCACCGGCTCAATACACTGCATATACATATTCCGCCCCTTAGGGAAAGGCCAGAAGATATCAAACCTCTGTTGATCCATTATGTTGATGACTATGCAACGAAATTTAAAAAACCAAACATTCATATCTCCAAAGAGGTTTTTGATGCGCTCCTAAAATATGATTTTCCTGGAAATGTCAGAGAATTGAGAAATATGACCGAAAGGGCCCTCATTCTTTGCAAAGGCAACCTGCTCGGGATAAATGACTTCCCTGTAAAATCGCAAAAAATATCCTCATCGGAAGCTCATTCTGATTCAGTCAATCTGAGAACCCACGAAATTAAAATGGTACGTAAAGCTCTACAAAATTGTAAATGCAATCAGACGGCTGCAGCTGATATGCTGGGAATTACCCGCGATGCTCTCTTGCGAAAAATGAAAAAGTACAATATATCTGTTAATAAAAACGAAGAGTAAAAAACGATAACCAACAATACTTCTGATATAAAAAGTATCGTTCTATTCAGGAGATCTCAGATCAGGTCCGGGAAGGCTCAATGTCATTATCAGATTCGGGAAGGACGGTCGGGTTAGGAATGCTCCTTGACTCAGGAAGTCTCGGACTTACAAATTTACCTATCCGTTTTGTAAGTTGAATTCGTTAACCTTTTTGTGGATAATGTAACTGACGAAGTTAATTGCACTTAACCATTTGTTGAGAGCCTGCCTACCAGATGAAGTTCTCCCATTTCCGCACATGTGTGCGATAATTTCAATTATTATCCATTTTTACTAATCTTTTCGTAAAAAATATATTAATATAATTTATTTTTTTTATAAAAAATCACAATTAATTAATGATATTGAAATAATGTCTTGTTTGTTTTTAACTCAACCCCAGTCTTTACTGAAGGTTTGACATTATAATATGCAACAATATATCGTTCCTATTACTTATATAAACACCTATATACCTCAATTACAGCATACTGTACTGTATAATACAATGCAATATTCCTGTTTACTTACTTTTCGGCACACTACTTGTAATACGCTCAGGACAAGAGGTAAGCCGTCCCTCTAATTTGTAAAGCACGGTTTTATTAATAACTTAATTTAATAAAAAATGGCAGTAGAAAAAACAATTGGATCATCTAGCCTCGTAGAGGTTATTGATCGTATCTTGGACAAGGGTGTTGTAGTTGATGCCTGGGTAAGAGTTTCGTTGGTAGGTATTGAGTTACTTGCTATTGAAGCAAGAATCGTTGTTGCCTCAGTTGAAACATACTTAAAGTATGCAGAAGCAATTGGATTAACTGCTAAAGCCGCTTAGGCATTTGTAGTTAAAAAATAGGTGTTCTTGCTAAATCATCCTTACGGATTAATGCTCGGAAGCATGATTTACCAAGAATTTCTATTTCAAACTCATCAATCCCTATTTTTCATCAACCTATTCAACCACAATGAATACTCAACCTGAATTAAATATAGATGGTTTTTTCGACAATATTATAACATCTTATGAAAGCCGGATTCAAAAAATTCAAACTGTCTTTCAATCATCCGAAAATATTACAGAATCATCTTATTCCTTGTTCGGGAATGTCAATAATTCTCTAAACGAACTTACAAAGGAAATAGAGATATTAAATTCCAGACTTAGCGAAACTCTGGCAAAAAATGGCTCCCTGCGAAAAAAAGATTACAATACAATAATGTCGTGTATTTTTGATATAATCGATGAAAAGAGAAGCGAAGCCGAAAGCCAGTTTTTGAATTTTGTTGAAACCCAGAAAGAAACTGCCCAATCGCTTAAGAATGGTCTGTTAGGTCTTAAAGACATTACCTCACCAGATGCGCTGGAAAGAATAAGCATCATCAAAGAGCAGCTTTCTCAAATCCCCAAACTACAGGAAATGAGAAAGGAAAAGGTAATGAAAACATTCTTGAATTTTCAGAAAATACATAACAGTATGATAGAATGCCTTGAAAACTTACTTAAAAAAGGCGATAATATTCTGGTAAAGGATATAAAAAAAGTTAAAGATCAAATAATTAAAGAGAATCAAGGCCTTATGTCAAGTATCCAATAGGGTAAATAACCATAGGGAATTAAATATTCATTAATAATTAAAAAATAAAAAATGAGACTATCATCAGAAATGAAAAATTTAAGCGAAGACATACTTGCTTCATTCAAAAAAAGAAACAAGGAAAATGAAGAGCTTGTAATTGAAGTACAAAAAACCCTTGATGGATTTCAAAAGGATCATCAAGAGATGTCAGTGGCTTTAAATGCCAATGCTGTAGCTTTAAGAGTAAAACTTGAAAAGGACGAACAAAAACGGTTAAAAGATTCAGATATTTCCTTGAAAAAAATTAGTAAAGAAAATAAGAATATGGCAACAGCTCTAAGAGCAGGGTTAAATGAGGGTGAAAAAAATAGAATGAAAGAATTTGTTGCTCTTATGAAAAGTATCAACAATAAGATTTCAGAGATTTTTACTTACACGGATAATTTGCTTGAAACTAACGAAACAGAAAGGCTCAAGGAATTTGCTAGTCTTATGAAAAACATAAATACAGAAGTTTCAGATATTTTTACATATACCCATAGTTTGCTTGAGAAAAGCGAAACGGACAGGCTTGAAGAATTTTCCATCCTTATGAAAGGTATAAATGGAGAGATTTTAAGGATTTTCACATATACTCATAATTTGCTTTCTAACGGCGAAATAGCAAGGCTTAAGGAATTTGATGTAGTAATGAAAGGGATCCAAAATGATGTAAAAAACCTTAAAAAAGCAATTAAAGCGCTACTTGGTGATTATGCGAAAGACAGAGGTGATGCATCAGCATCATGGAAAAAAATGTCGGAAATTCTTACTCAATTACGAAATAAAGTTGTTGCTCAGCCTAAGGAAGTAGCTAAAAAAATTGAAAAAAAAGAAGTTAAAATAGAAACTCCAGTTAAAGAAGTAAAGGTAATTCAGGTTGAAGTACAGCAAAAAGTGGAAACCAAAGCAGTAATCCCAATAACTTTGGAAGAGAAAGTAACGGATTATATCAACAACCATCCACAAGGTGTAAGAATTTCAGAAATGGAAGAGCCACTGGGAGAAACACGCATGAAGCTTGGGTTTGTAGCTAAAAATTTATTAGATGAGGGGAAAGTTCAAAAAGTTGAAAATATTTACTTCCCGATAAAATAATATCCTGTACTGAGCAAGAGTTGTGGGGCATTTTCTTCAACTCAGCATTTTTAATTTATAATTGATATAAAAACCATGTCAAAAACAATCAGTTGCACATTTTGTAATGGTCTTGGAAAGGATCCTTATGATTTACTCTCACCAATGTCGGGTTGTCAGGTTTGTAAAGGAACTGGACAGGTTGAAGTGGAGAATCCTGCAATAGCCTGTGTTTTTTGTTCGGGTACAGGTAAAAATCCGCTGGGAGCCAGAGTCCCTTGTATTGTATGTGGTGGAAAGGGAAGTAATTATTGCCAAAGCAATACAAAATGTTCGCAATGTAAGGGTACAGGAAAATCAAATGACGGCTTGCCTTGTACACGTTGTAAAGGCAAAGGATATGAAGGTAATTAATAATGAACAATACCAGCAACACAATAAGGAAAGGTCTTACGAAAAGATTAGAGGCCATGGCTAAGCATTATGCCCGCAAGGAAGAATTTGTAAAAACAAGGGCAAGAATGATACAAGACATTGAAGAGGCGAGGAACATTTGGAAATTGACTCTGGAACAATTACCTAAACAGGAGTTTTAATCAAATAATAAAGGTGAAAATTATGGAGAATAAAATAATGAACAATGAAACTAACACGGTCCTTGAACCTAAGCCCATGTCGGATTTTGTTGAGACAGCGTACATTAAAGATATTACAGAGCGTAGTCTTACCTACATAAAAGCAGGATTTCCAGTACATTTCAGAGGCCCATCTGGAACTGGAAAAACAACTGTGGCTATGCATTTAGCAAGTAAAATTGGAAGACCAGTAGTCATTATTCATGGCGATGCGGAGTATAAAACATCCGATCTGGTTGGTAGCGAGTCTGGATATAGATTTAAAAAATTAGACGATAGATTTATACATAGTGTTCACAAAGTTGAGGAAGACATGGAAAAAAAATGGGTGAATAATCGTTTAACAATAGCAGTTAAAAATGGTTTCACACTTATTTATGATGAATTTACCCGCTCACGTGCCGAAGCAAATAATATATTACTGCCCATCCTTCAGGAAAAAATGATGAGCACCTCGGCAGGAAAAGAAGAGGATTATTATATGAAAGTACATCCAGAATTTCGTGCCATCTTTACTTCAAATCCTGAAGAATATGCGGGTGTTAACCGGACTCAGGACGCATTGCGCGACAGGATGGTAACCATGGATCTCGATCATTTTGATTACGAAACTGAGTTACAGATTACCAGGGCTAAATCAAACCTTACATTGGACGATGCTGAAAAAATCATAAAGATTGTGAGAGGCTTACGCGAATCTGGGAAAACAGAATTTGACCCAACCGTTCGTGGCTCTATTATGATTGCAAAAACTTTGGCAACCATAAATGCAACTCCTTCTAAAAACAACGAAATGTTTAGATTAATATGTCAGGATATACTTACTTCTGAAACCAGCAGGGTTGGCTCAAAAACCAATCAGGAAAAGGTTAGATTAATTGTTAATGAACTGATCGAAAAAAATTGCTAATTACCCATCAACTAATATAATATATTATGCCAACTTCAAATGCAGTAAAAGGGATTGGAAGTATCAAAACAATGTACAATACAAAAAAATCAGCCATTTCAAATAATGAAGGTTCTGATTTTTTAAAAATGTATATGCTTGAAAAGGAAAGAACTCGTTTGCGAAGCGAAGAAATATTGATTTCGCGAAGACTTAATATCATTCAAATTAGGCTAAACGAAATTCAAGAGTTTTATAATGGACAATCTATACTGCTCCAAAATCCAGATAGGACAGAAAGCTATCAAACAAACAAAGATGAGGAGAAACCGAATTTTAAAACCATGTCGATAGACTATTAAAAACAATA
This sequence comes from Flavobacterium sp. LS1R10, assembly GCF_003968825.1. Lineage (NCBI taxonomy): Bacteria > Pseudomonadati > Bacteroidota > Flavobacteriia > Flavobacteriales > Flavobacteriaceae > Flavobacterium > Flavobacterium sp. LS1R10. Next base: position 74,521 of record NZ_RYDH01000006.1, read on the forward strand.
CGCTTATTATGTCACAAACACAACCCACCCATTCAATTAATGCGACTGGCCTTGCTGATATTCTTGAAAGAGTACTCGATAAAGGGATTGTAATAGCAGGTGATATTAAGATACAAATAGCTGATATTGATTTACTTACTATAAAAATCAGACTACTGGTTTGTTCAGTTGACAAGGCCATGGAGATGGGTATCAACTGGTGGCAGGAAGATACTTACCTGTCCACTAAAGCTAGAGAAAAAGAGCTGATGCAACAACATGAAACTTTAGAGGCTCGTCTGGAAAAGCTTGAAGCTATTAGTAAACCATTATAATTTACAGAACCTAATAAATTATCAATAAAATGGAAAACGATAAAAATAAAGGAAAAAGAGACGAAGCTGATTTTGAAATTTTCGGGCTTGGCGGTTTGTTCAAAGGCATCGAAAAATTGGTTGACCTTGCGGGAAAGCTCGAAGAAAAGGCCGGAATAAGTAAGGAAGGGGAGATCAATTTTGATCATATCAAAAAAGGCATGAAAGGCGTTTATGGCTTTACCATCAACACGGCAGGTGGTGGTACCCCAAAAGTGGAAACTTTCGGGAACATAAAAAAAACACCCGAAGGGCCTAAAGTAGATGAAGAGCGGGAACCGATAACAGACATCTTTGATGAAGAGAATGAAATTGTTGTCATTGCCGAAATGCCTGGAATAGAGGAAAATGACCTTATAATCGACTTGAAGGAAGACATTCTTGAAATTTCTGCGATCAGCAAAAGCCGAACATACCGAAAAGAATTACTGCTTCCGGTAAAAGTCATTAAAGAAAATTTAAGTCACAAATTCATCAACGGTATCCTTGAAATCAATATTAAAAAATAAAATCATGGCACTTGAGTGCTTAGAAAACAAGGACTTAAAACTCATTATTTTCGGAGGAAAAGGTGGTGTTGGAAAAAGTGTTTGTGCCATAGCTACTGCCCTGGCATTATCTAAAAATTTTAAAACGCTACTTATATCTACCGATCCGGCTCATTCCGTATCGGATTGTCTCGAACAAGAAATTGGTTTTAAAGTAGTAAATGTTGACGGTACAGCTAACATGTCGGCCCTTGAAGTAGATGCCGACAAAGCACTTTCCAATTTTAAAACAGAACACCGGAATGAGCTGAAAAAACTTTTTGATACCTCTACAAATCTTGACAGCGAGGACATCGATGAAATGCTGGACTTATCAATACCCGGCATTGATGAGATGATGAGTTTTAAAACCATCATTGATTTTATTGAAGAAGGTGGATACGATAAATATGTGGTGGATACAGCACCCACCGGGCATGCATTGCGATTGATTTCATCTCCAAAGTTATTGGATGATTGGATAAAAGTTGCAGCCAGAATGAGATGGAAATACCGCTATATGGTTACCAGTTTTTCGGGGTCCTATCAACAGGATGAGGTGGACGCATTGTTATTCAGCCTGAAAAAAATAGTAAAAAGAATCCAAAACCTGTTGCGGGATAAAACCAAATGTGAATTTATTCCTGTATGTATCCCCGAAGCGATGGCTACCATGGAAACAGACAGACTGCTTGCTGATCTTAGCGCATCCGGAATAATTGCGAGGCAGATTATCGTGAACAATGTAATGGTTTCGGATGATGGTGATTTTTGCAAAAGAGTAAAGGCTAATCAATTACCTTATTTACAAGAGATTAAAAAAACGTTTAGCAATTTAAATATAGTTCAAGTGCCAAAATTTGCTGAAGAAATTAAAGGACTGGAAGCGTTGGATAAATTGAGACAAGTATTGACAAGTTAATAAAGCGGTTGAAGAGTTTATGAAATGTCCCTTTGAAAATTTTGAAGTTTGGAAAACGCCAATGAAACTGGTAAATATCGAGCAAATAAACTTATAAATCAATAAACCTATCAACAAATAAATAACCCAACATATTAACTTTTTCACCAACCTTTTATCAACGAAAATGAAAGACGAAATAATATTACGTGTAAAAGAAGCCCCGGTAAAGGATGTTGGAAGGGCAATTGCTAGGATTGACCCAAAAGACATGAAGTTGATGGGTTTGGAAAGTGGCGATGTGATTGTTATAGAAGGCAAACGTGCCACGCCTGTTAAGATTATGCCTTGTTTTCCAGAAGACAGGGACAAACGTATTATTCAGATTGATGGCATTACCAGAGAAAATGCTCAGGCTGGGATTGATGAAAAAGTGAAGATCATTAAAACTACCTGCCGCCAGGCTTCAAAGATAAAACTCAAACCTGATACAAACTCTGGTTCTTTATTTAAGGCCGATGACGCAAAATATATTGGTTCGCTCATCAATGGTCTTTCGGTAACAAAAGGAGATAAAGTGAGAGCCACCCTTTTTGGTTCCCGTGCGGTTAATTATACCGTAACCGGCACCAACCCTGATGGGGTGGTACTGATACACCCAAATACCACGTTTCAGCTTGAATTGACCAAGCAAGAAGGGGAAAATAAAAGTAAGGTTTCGTACGAAGACATCGGCGGACTTGGAAATCAGGTACAGCGCATTCGGGAGATGATAGAACTGCCCTTGAAGTATCCTGAAATTTTTGAACGTCTTGGTGTTCAGGCTCCCAAAGGTGTATTTCTGTATGGCCCTCCTGGAACAGGGAAAACGCTCATCGTTAGAGCGGTGGCTCATGAAACAGATGCTTATTTTATCAACATCTCCGGTCCGGAGATCATGGGGAAATTTTATGGGGAAAGCGAAGGCCGGATAAGGAAAATTTTTGAAGAGGCTCAGGCACATGCACCATCCATCATTTTTATTGATGAAATTGATGCTATTGCGCCCAAGCGGGAAGATATGGGTGGCGAAAAACAGGTTGAAAAGCGTGTTGTAGCCCAACTATTATCACTTATGGACGGATTGGAATCAAGGGGGAAGGTCATTGTAATTGGCGCAACCAACATTCCTAATTCCATTGATCCGGCATTGAGAAGGCCGGGACGTTTTGATCGCGAAATTTCTATCTCTATTCCCGATAAAATAGGCAGGCTGGAAATTCTTCACATCCATACTAGGGGAATTCCTTTGTCGCTGGATGTAGATATGGAAAAACTAGCAGAAATTACCCATGGTTTTGTGGGTGCTGATTTGGAAGCTTTAGCCAGGGAAGCCGCCATGACTGCTTTGCGGAAAATACTCCCACAAATCGATTTCGAGATGGCCGAAATCCCTTACGAACTTTTGATGTCGCTCGAAGTAACCATGGATAACTTTTTTGACGCGATGAAAGAAGTAGAGCCTTCGGCCATAAGGGAGGTTTTTGTGGAGGTACCCAATGTGAAATGGGATGATGTTGGCGGCCTCGATGAAATAAAAGAGGCTTTAAAGGAAACCGTAGAGTGGCCACTGATATATGACGACCTGTTTAAAAAAGCCGATACCAAACCTCCCAAGGGAATTATCCTTCACGGGAAACCTGGCACAGGTAAAACCTACCTGGCAAAAGCGCTGGCAAGCGAGAGCGGAGTTAATTTTATCTCTGTAAAAGGGCCACAAATTTTAAGCCGCTACATCGGTGAATCGGAAAAAGGGGTAAGAGAATTATTCAGGATGGCAAAACAGGCATCGCCTTGTATCTTGTTTCTGGATGAAATAGATAGCCTAACCCCCAGACGCAGTAGTGACGGTTCAGGTTCCGGGGTAATCGAAAGAGTGATTGGCCAGTTCCTTACCGAAATGGATGGTATTGAAGACCTGAAAGGAGTGATTGTGCTGGCCGCTACCAACAGAATCGATTTAATTGATCCAGCTTTGCTAAGAAGTGGCCGGTTCGATCTGATATTTGAATTGCCGTTCCCAGATGTAAAAACAAGGGAAAAAATATTCGGTATTCATACCCGGAATAAACCACTTGGAAAAAAAGTAAGCCTAAATAAACTGGCCCTGAAAACAGAAAGCCTCACCGGATCAGATATCGAATTTATTTGTCGTAAAGCGGCCATGCTTGCTATTCGCGAATTGATTGATAAAAGCAAAGGAAAATCGAAGGAAGTTACCGGAGAAATCATCATCATGGAGAATCATTTCGAAGAAGCGATCGGGCTGGTATTACAACAAAATTCAACAAAATTCAACGAAAAAAGGTTGATAGAAAAGTTGATAAGTTAAGTCGTTTATGAAATATTCATTTGAAAATATGGAAGTTTGGCAAACGTCAAGGAAACTAGTTAATATCAACAAATAAACCAATCAACCAATAAACTAATAAAATGACAACAAAAGGAATATACATCTATGGAATAGTGCCGAATTTTTACAGTACGGATATATTTAAATCATTTGAAAATTCAGGGATTTATGCCATCCCCTTGCAAAATATATCTGCCATTGTTTCCGACAGGGAGAGTGCACACATTGATTATTTAGATAGGGAAAGCTTGGGATACTTGCTGGTTCATCATCAAAAAACCATAGAAGAACTCATGGAGAAAGGATTCAACATGCTTATCCCTATGCGGCTCGGTACGATTGTAAACTCAAAGGAAGAGGTTATTAAAATACTTGCAAATGGCCATGATTTAGTTATTGATACCCTAAATAAAATTGAAACCCTGACAGAAATTGACTTAGTGGTTACTTGGGCTGATTTTTCTAATACCCTCATAGAGATTGGAAACCACCCCGAGATCATCGCAATAAGAGATGATATTCTAAAAAAGACAGATACGCTTTCACAAATCGACCAGATAAAAATAGGGATGCTAGTTCAGGAAAAAGTAAAAGCTAAAAACACAAAGGTTGAAACGAATATTTTGGATTCGCTGTCATCAATCAGTCTCGATATAAAATCACATGAGGTGATGAATGACGAAATGGTGACCAACTCTGCTTTTCTCATTAACAGGAATAAAAAAGAAAAATTTGAACAGATAATTGACCAACTTGATGAAGAATACAAAGGCTTGTTGAACTTCAAATTGGTTGGACCCTTGCCCTGCTATAGTTTTTATACTATTGAAGTTAAAGAATTAAATCAGGAGAATGTGGCACAGGCAAAAATAGAACTTGGCTTAACAATAGAAACTTCTGACTCTGAAATAAAAAGGGCATATCAAGAAAAAGCAAAAAAATTTCATCCCGATGCAAATCAGAATAATCATAATAAGGAAAATTTCAATAGGATTAATAAAGCCTATCATACATTGCTCGAATATTCAGAAGCGGAAAGGCAATCTTCAAAAGAGAGTTTAACCTTTAAGGGAAAACAAAAAGTGAATGAAAATTTGATTTTGATAAAAATAAAGGAATAATATGCAACGTGACGGGAAATATATTTATTGCATCATTGCAACGGATTACGACATCAATCTGGGTCCGATAGGAATAGGCGGACGCGGCGACCTAGTCTCCACTATCAGTTTCGATGGCTTGTGTATGGTGGTGAGTGATCATCCCCTTAACACGGTAGTGGCTAATCCAGAAAACATGCTTGCACACCAAAAGGTTATAGAAGTGGTGATGCAGGAATTTAAGAGCATACTTCCCATTAGGTTTGGCACCATTGCGGCAACTCCTAACGAAATACGAAATCTACTTAACCGGCGATACAACGAATTTATGGAATTGCTCAAACAGTTTGAAAATAAAGTGGAGCTTAATGTGAGAGGAACATGGAAAAACATGCGAATGATATACAAAGAGATCGACAAGGAACACGTTGAGCTACAAAAAATAATGACCGAAATTGAAAAACTACATGATCAGGAAAGGAAGAACATGGAAATTGCAGATGCCGGAAATCTAGTAGCAGATGCACTGATTGAAAAGAAAGTAGAGGAAACTGAAACGATTATCGATGCTTTGCGCAGATCAGCATTCGAGTATAAACATAACAAAACAAATGGTGATGCCATGTTTATGAATACTGCATTCTTGGTGAATAGTGGCAGGGAGATCGAATTTGACCACATAATGGCCGACCTTGGTGCCAGATACGAGGACCGAAGTGATTTTGTATATACAGCTGCCTTACCTATTTATAATTTTATTGACCTGAAAATATTTCCAGAGAAATGGGAATTGTAATAGAAAAACAAAACGCTGATGACGCAGATTAATTAATAAAATAGTAACAACATATCTGAAGGATTTTATGGAAAAAGAAGTTGATATACCGAAAGAAGGAAAATATATTTATGGGATTATCAGGCATTCAGATCCATTAGACTATGGTCCGATTGGTATGGGTAAACGGGCGGACCTGGTTTATGGGATAAATTTTAAAGATATTAGTGCTATCGTCAGTAATTCGCCGATCATCGAATACGAAGTCCGTAGAATAAACATGATCACTCACGAAAGAGTACTTGAAGAGGTTATGAAACAATTTACGGTTCTTCCTGTTCGGTTTTCAACTATTTCCGAACATAACGATGACTCTGGTATCCTGAGAATTCTTGAGAAAGATTACAAAAAATTTGATGACTTACTTACTAAAATGGAAGGCAAGAAAGAACTGGGTCTCAAAGTACTGACAAAGGAAGCTGTGATATATGAAAGTATCATTGAAAAATATGACGAAATTAGGTTACTCAGGGGAAAATTGATGAGTCTTCCGGCCGATAAAAGCCATTACCAGCGCATGAAAATAGGCGAAATGGTAGCAGAAGCACTCAAAAAGGAGACGGAAAATTACAAAAATAGCATTCTCGATATTTTAAATCCACTTTCTGTTGATGTAAAAATAAACAATAGCTACGGAGAAATGATGATTATCAATGTTGCCTTTCTTGTTAAAAACTTAGCTGAATCTGCATTTGATAAAGCTGTGAATGATTTAGAGGAGAAATTTGGCCGCTTTATGACCTTCAAATATGTAGGAACATTACCACTCTATAATTTTGTCACCCTTGTAATAAACACTAAAGGAATATAATATGTTTTTAATCGATAGCATACTGTTAGCACCCCTAAAAGGAGTAGTTTTTATCGCTAATAAAATCAATGAGATTGTTGAGAAAGAAACGTCGGATGAAGGCTCCGTCAAAGAAAAACTGATGCGACTACAGTTGAAATTTGAATTGGATGAAATTGATGAAGAAGAATATGACAGAAGAGAAGATGAATTGTTGAAATTACTGGAAAATATAAGGAAAGATAAATAAGGAGTGAAAAATATGAGCAACATTATTGAAGTTAAAAAAGTAGTGATTAAGTTCCTGAGAGAGAACATCAAAAGTTATGATGTAACGGTCATAAAAATTGAAAAAGTGAAAGAAATCTGGAATGCTGTGGCAGAGGTATATGAAGACGATTCATTTCTAAAATCAATGGATCTTCCGTCAAAAAAAGTGCGGCTTTTCTATGCGGTCAAACTGGATGAAAATCTTGAAATTACATCCTTCGAACGGCATGGTTCCTTGGAAGGAATAGATAGCACTGACGAATATATTAATTAACAAATTTCTGTCATGATAAATGATCTGATATATGTTTATTGCATATCACGTACTCCTCCCCGGCTTATACCGGGCATGGGGTATAGTACAGTGGAATCACTTATGTTCGATGATTTTCACGTGATCGTTAAATATGTTTCCAAAAGTGAATTCTCTGAAGAAAATTTCAAAAAGAATTTATCAGATATTCAGTGGGCGGAATTAAACGCACGGAATCATATCAGGGTAATCAGCATGATTATGGAACAGAGTACTGTGATTCCTTTTAAATTTGGCACCATCTATCATACTAAAGCCAGTTTGAAAACCTTCATTATTGATTATGCTGACTCATTGATTGAAAGCTTCAATCATATCGAGGGAAAGGAAGAATGGTCGATTAAAATTTATTGCGATCGTAAAACACTGTGCGAGCAAATTGACGAATTAAGCGAGGAAGCTGCTGCGCTTGAAAAGCAGATTATGGAAAGTTCGCCTGGGAAAGCCTTTTTGCTGGGAAGAAAAAAAACTGACCTAATCGAAAATGAGATGGACAGAATTTGTAAGAACTACGGACAGAAATATTATGATGAATTTAAAAAACTGAGCGAATCAACCAGCCTCAACAATCTACTCCCGAAAGCGTTTACCGGAAGAGAAGAGACCATGATCCTCAATACCACCTTTCTTGTAAGTAAAAACAAAGTTGCTGATTTTATAAGTACAGTTGAAACATTGAAAAAAAAAGAAGGGGATTCCGGCTTTATTATTGAAGCAACCGGTCCCTGGCCACCATTTAGTTTTATTTCCATTAAAGAAAAACAATAATGCACAATAATGTAATCGACCGGTCTAAAGACATTACCATGCTTGAATTGCTTGACAGAGTATTGAACAAAGGGGTTATCCTCAGTGGGGATATTATAATTTCAGTAGCAGATATCGACCTGGTATATGTAGGAGTGAAATTGCTTCTAAGCTCTGTTGAAACCATGGAGCAGTTAAAGTCTGGAAAGCCAATAATTTTGTAGAAATGAAAAAAATGATTTATTCCATATTATCCGTAAAAAGAAATCCAGAGAAGTTAAATGCTCTGCTGGTTGGGATGAAGGGCATTTCTGGTTCTGACTTATGTGCTGTTTCTTTTGGTGAAATTACTGCTGTAGTAAGCGATGTAAAAAGAGCTGAATTAATTGCAGATAGATCCAATGCTATTGAATATGCAGGTGTGATCGAAAACCTTGCGCAACAATTTACAGTTCTTCCCATGCGATATGGCTCAATAATGGAATCAGCCGAATTAATTAATAAAATGCTCGAAAGAAACTACCATGAATTTCAACAAAATCTCCAGGAAGTTGAAAATAAGTATGAATTTGGGCTAAAGATTTTTTGTGATTCCGAAAAATTAAAATCAGAACTGAAGATAAAATCAGAGGCAGATACCCAAACAACCGAGAATTCTGCGACGGAAATCAAAAATTCAGTTTACAAGGATTATCTGGATAAAAAACTTAAAGAGCACAGGCTTGAGGAATTGATGCTAACTTATGTTAATTCGGTCATTGAAATGATCACTGGATACCTTTTCCGGTTAAACACCGTCAATAAATTCAAAAAAAGGGCAATAACAACAACAGCTATCATTGATGCCGTTTTCTTACTTGATATGGAGCGGAAAGATGGACTAATTCATGTAATTGGGGATTTGCAAAACCAATATCCAAGGCTTAACTTTGTCCTGACTGGACCTTGGCCTCCGTATAATTTTGTTGAAATCGCCATAAAATAATCGGTATGATAAGTGAAAATAAAATACTGTTTAATACCGGATCGCTTGATGAGCTTTCGGAGGAGATCGGGAAACTAACAAACAATGAAGAATCCAGGCTAAAGCTAGGCCCAGACAATGCTGATTCCGGCTTGGCAAAACTGGTACTAACCCTGGTTGAACTCATTCGTAAACTGGTTGAAAAGCAAGCTATGCGCAGAGTTGACGGGGGATCATTGACTGAAGATGAGATTGAACGGCTTGGTGAAACCCTTATGAAACTTGAACTAAAAATGGAAGAGCTGAAAAAGCACTTTAATCTTACCGACAGGGATTTAAACATCAATCTTGGCCCATTAGGCAATTTAATGTAATATAATGAGTAAAATTTTAGGTATAGATTTAGGAACCACAAATTCCTGTATAGCTGTTATGGAAGGTAATGAACCGGTCGTAATCCTTAACAGTGAAGGTAACAGAACAACGCCTTCTGTAGTAGGATTTACTGACAGTGGTGAGCGTAAAGTTGGTGACCCGGCAAAACGTCAGGCCATTAGCAATCCAGTAAACACGATTTTTTCCATTAAACGGTTTATTGGTGAATCATACGATCTGGTTGAGAAAGAGATTAGCAGATTGCCATATCAGGTTTCAAAAGGCGAAAATAATACACCCCGTGTAAACATTTCCGGGGAACTGTATTCGGCTCAGGAGATTTCGGCTATGATTCTTCAGAAAATGAAAAAAACAGCTGAAGACTACCTTGGACAAGAGATCAAGGAGGCGGTGATTACCGTTCCTGCCTATTTCAGCGATTCACAGCGGCAGGCAACCAAAGAGGCTGGTGAGATTGCAGGGTTTACAGTCAGACGTATTATTAACGAACCTACGGCGGCAGCTCTTGCCTATGGATTGGATAAAAGGCATACAGATATTAAGGTTGCAGTATATGACCTTGGTGGCGGAACTTTCGATATTTCGATACTCGAACTCGGAAATGGTATTTTTGAAGTGAAATCTACCAACGGGAACACTCACCTTGGTGGCGATGATTTTAATCAGCTGATCATTGACTGGTTGGTTGATGAATTCAGAAAAGACGAAGGTATAGATCTCCTTAGAGATTCTATGGTACTTCTGCGGTTGAAAGAGGCGGCCGAAAACGCAAAGATCGAATTGTCTGGATTGATGGAAACTGAAATTAACCTACCCTATATTATGCTGGTTCAAGGCATACCCAAGCACTTGGTAAAGAAGCTTACCCGTGCCAAATTTGAACAGTTGGTTGATAACCTGTTGCAGTCAACTATTCTATCTTGTCAGCAGGCACTTAAGAATGCCCGATTGAAGGTCTCCGATTTAGATGAAATCATCCTCGTTGGCGGATCAACCAGAATACCTGCTGTTCAAAAAATTGTGCGTGACTTTTTCGAGAAAGAACCTTCCAAAGGTGTTAACCCAGATGAAGTTGTCGCTATTGGCGCTGCCATCCAGGGTGGAGTTCTTGCTGGCGAAGTAAAAGATGTATTGCTACTTGATGTTACACCGCTTTCATTAGGTATCGAAACCCGGGGTGGTGTGATGACACGGCTGATCGAAGCCAATACAACCATTCCTACTCAGCAATCAGAAGTCTTTTCTACGGCTGCTGATAGCCAACCCTCTGTAGAAATACACATATTACAAGGAGAACGGCCAATGGCTAACCATAACAAGAGCATCGGGAGGTTTCATTTTGATGGAATTCCGCCATTCCATAGGGGTATTCCTAAAATCGAAGTTACCTTTGATATTGATGCTAATGGCATTCTTCATGTGACTGCCAAAGATCAGTTAACTGACAAATCGCAGCAGATTCGCATTGAGGCCTCTACCGGACTTTCGCATGAGGATATTCACCGGATGAAGGAGGAAGCCAGGCAACACGCTGTTTCGGATAGAGAGACAAAAGAAAAGGTGGTTCAAAGTAATCAAGCCGACACTCAGATCTTCCAAACGGAAAAACAGTTAAAGGAATTTGGGGATACAATTCCAGGTAACAAAAAGGCTGCTATTGAAAATGCACTTGAAGAGTTGAAATCCGCGATTAAAAACCGAAGTTTTACCGATATTGAACAGGCTATGGAAACTCTGAGTACCGTATGCCAATTGGCTAGTGAAGAGTTGAGTATAGATCAAAGCTAAAAACCTTTCACAATGAAGACACTAATATATGTTCCCATCATTCATACAAGTGCCGACATGGGATCCATGGCAGCCGAGCTAACCCAGAAGGGTATTGATGAATTTGGGAGAGAATTTTGGGAAACACATGTTGATACCGTTAACAAATACTGGGAGATAATAAGCCAATATTGTGATACTATTGGGCTTGGCGGAAAAGTTGTAAAAATATACCAGGATGGAATGGTTGCGGATGGAGAGATCGCAATAAAAATCATGGAAGATAGCATAAAGGCCGGAAGTAAGAACTATGAAATTATTTCAAGACTGGTCAAACGGGGAGCTATTATCGTGCAAACCGAGGATATTTCGATGGTTAAAAAAGAATTGGAAATGCTAAAATTGATACCCTCTTCCGGCCCATTAATCATGAAACTGATCAGGATTATTAGGTTTAAAATTAGCCGATCCAAACTGTTGAATCAACGGGATGAGTATATTGCTGGCAGGATTTCGGCAACACTCGGCCCAAATGAAACGGGTATAATCTTTCTTGGGGCTTATCATAATATTTTAGATAAACTGCCGAAAGATATAAGAATAAATGAACAAAAAGAAATCCATAAAGTAAGGGAATACCAAAAACTCCTTCCGTTCTATGCTATAAAAAAACAACGTTTTGAAGAACTCTCTCAGTACCTCATAAAACCTATAGTGAGCAAGTGACAGCAGGGTATTAACAAAGCCCTTATTTAGTATCTGATGGTGGAGAGAACAAATCAAAATTCTGGGTTTGGCTCTCCACTTTTTTATCAATAGTTATTACATTTATTTGTTATGTTGTATAAATAACCTTTATTTACCCAAGGTTGTTGCACTAAATTGTATGTTGTTCCTGATGTTGGGTTTGAAGCTCCTACCCCATCTTGTCATTCCGTCCACATATTCCAAGTATCTAAAGCTACTCCAACAAAAGGTTATCCTTTTCCCTAAGATGAAAAATATTATACTACACCAATACTTCCTACAAAACTTTTTGTTTCCAATAATTTCAGGATTTAATTCAATTCTTTATTAGGTTAAGAAAGTAGCTCAATCCTTGGCTTTGTAAACCACCGCATCAAGTTTCATTTGCTTTATCATGCTCTCCAATCCTCCGGCACGTTTCATCGAAAGCATGCTTTTAAATCCTATCCTTTCAATAAAATTAAGCGGGGCTTTAATAATTTCATCAGGTGTATGCCCCGAAAGTACATGAATCAACATGGCAACAAGCCCTTTAGCATAATCGGCATTTGCATCTGCATAAAAAATAATTTTACCATCTTTTAATTCACTATATAACCACACATGTGCCTGGCATCCTTTTATCATACAGTTATCCGTTTTCAATGAAACGTCTAATGGTTTTAGATTTTTACCTAAATCAATCAGGTATCCGAATTTATCAAACAGGTCCTCAAACTCCGAGAATTCTTCCACGAGTTCCTGCTCTATATTTTCTATTGTTTTCATCTCTATCATTTTTGGTTTATTCGTTTAATTGATTTCACAATTGCGTTTGCAAAAACATCTATTTCCTCCTTTGTATTATAAAATGAAAAACTTGCACGCACAGTCCCCGGAATTTGATAATGTGCCATTAGTGGTTGCGTACAGTGGTGCCCTGTTCGTACTGCTATTCCCTGCGCATCCAGGAGCATGCCTAAGTCAAGCGGATGGATCCCATCCACAACAAACGAAATTACACTTGCTTTTTCTTTTGCCGTGCCGATAATTCGCAAATTATCAATCGCTGAAAGTTTTTCTGTAGCATACCCAAGCAGTTCGTGTTCATAAGTAGCAATATTTTCAAGACCGAGTACGTTGATGTAGTCCAGTGCCACTGCAAGACCAATTCCTCCTTCGATATTCGGAGTTCCTGCCTCAAATCGAAGAGGGGATTCTGCGTATTCTGATTTATCGAATGAAACTGTTTTAATGGTTCCGCCACCTACTTGATAATTCGGGAGTTTATTAAGCCATTCTTCTTTTCCGTAAAGTATTCCTACTCCTGTGGGAGCATAAACTTTGTGCCCGCTAAAACAATAAAAATCAGCATCTAAATCTTGCACATCCACTTTTATATGAGGGATTGATTGGGCTCCATCCACAAGCACAGGAATATTTTTCGAGTGAGCGATAGCAATCATCTCTTTTACGGGATTTACCGTACCAAGTGTGTTTGATACGTGTGTAATGGCGATCAGTTTTGTTTTTGCAGAAAGTAGTTTTTTATATTCGTCCATACACAATTCTCCGCTATCAGTGATTGGGATAACTTTAAGTACTGCATTTTTTTCTTCGCATAACTGTTGCCAAGGAAGAATATTACTGTGATGCTCCATCTCACTAACAACAATCTCGTCTCCGGAATTCACATACTTTTTCCCAAACACAGTGGCTATAAAGTTGATGCTATCAGTAGTTCCGCTTGTAAAAATTATTTCGTGTTCCTGTTTAGCACCTATATGTTTTTGAACAGTAATTCGGGCATTCTCATATTCATCAGTTACATCCTGACTCATTCGATGAACTCCACGGTGAATGTTAGCGTTCTGCACCGTGTAATATTTTATGAGGGCATCAATCACTTGTTGCGATTTCTGTGTAGTAGCACCGTTATCAAAATAAATCAATGGCTTATTATTCACCATCCTTGAAAGGATAGGGAAATCTTTTCGGATTTTATGAACATCAAAAAGAATTACTTTTTCTAAGTTTTTTGGCAGTTTCATTTATTCCTTTTTATATGTTTATTTGTTCTTTTTTTTTCGAATCTTGTTAGACTATCTTGACCTACAACATTTACATAACCCAAGAAGTTATCAATAGCCGGTTCCTCAATTATGATTTCTATCTCTTCCTTTAAATCTTTCAGAATCATGCCTTCTTTAATTAGTGTTTGAATTTCTTTAACCCTTGAGATTTTTATAGGTATTAAATCATCTTCATTCGGGTAACTAAACCACATTATATTTTTTTCAATATCTGTTTTTTGACGGCTGGCGATACCTTTAAGCGTTTTAATTCTATTGAGATCATTGTCCTTCAAAGAAGATTTGTTGTTTTCTCGATCTTCTATTAAGCAACATTTGAATTCAGTCCATTGTTTATCTTTATTCCTGCCGTATAATGTAGCCCTAGTATTAAAATCTGTTAACCAGGCAGTATGACAAAACTCTCTTCCACAAGTACCGATACCACCTAAACGGGCGGCTTCCTCGAACAGGCTAATCTGACGCATTACTATTTTGATATGAAACGCTGTAGCCATTACCAGAATTAGTTCCCGGAAATCTACCCGTCCTTCAGCGGTATAATAGAAGGTGGCACTTGACTTATCCCCTTGATAATCAACATCACATATTTTCATCTTCAAGTCCAAATCTTTAGCTAAAATTCGGGCTTTATACATCGTTTCAGATTCCAAACCCTTCGCTGTTTTCCATTTTTCAATATCAGCTGATGTTGCCTTTCTATAGATTTTTTTAATGACTTCTTCCGTCTGGATATTGTGTTTTTTTAATTGCAACCTAACCAGTTCTCCTGTTAATGAAACATGACCTGTATCGTGTCCTCCAATGGTTTCAACAACTACTATATCTGTTTGTTTAAGAGATATATTTTCATGCTTCAAATAAAAATCTTTACGCCCTCCTTTAAATTTTACTTCAACAATGTTGAATGTTTGTTGATTGGGTGGCAATGGTATATCGGCAAGCCAATCATATATATTTAATTGACTATAACCACTGATTAGGGATGGTACATCATTTTTGTGTTTTGTAGTAGTATCCATAGCTATTGTATAAATTCCTTTTTCATGTTTGTCAATATATACTGTTTTGTTCCTTTTGCTGAGCATATTAAACTTTAATTTTTTATCTAAAATTAATTCACCTTTGCTCAATTACTTTAATAAACCGGTTCAACAATTATCTCTGTTAAAACCGAATTGGCTATAAAACATTCCCGGTGAGCACGGTGGTGCATTGCATTAATTATTGTTTTATCGGGTATATTATCTCCTTTGTTTTTCCAGTTTAAATAAACTTTATGTTCTGACATGTTTTTATGTTTTAAATTATTTTACACTATTTTATTTTTTTGCAAGAACTTAAGATGAACAGGAAACACTATAATTTTCTTTTCTGTAGGCGTTGGTTTTGAATACGATTCATATTCTGGATGTTCGGCAAATGGCGAATACAAAATTTCTAACCATTTTTTTAATTTTTCATTCCCTCCTTTTTCTACCTCCTCAATTATTTCCTGAGCAATATAATTTCTTAATACATACTTTGGATTTACGCGTTTCATTTCCATCTGGCGTTTCATTTCGTCAGATAATTCTCTTTTCAATCTTTGGTCATAAAGTGAAAGCCATAGTATCACTCTTGAGGCAGGAATTCCTAAACCGTACATGGTTTCTAAGCAAAGATATTCTCTGACTGATGAACGAATTACGGCTTTGCCATCTCCCATTCTGGAAAAAGAAGTTTTGCCTGATCCTTTAGTTTGTATTTCCCATCGCTTTCCATCAGAAGTTAAAATTTCGCACTAGGAAATTGCCCTGCCATCGCCTAACTGTCCGGCATAGCTCCCAAATTGATGACCGGTATAACGGGTAGCAATTCTCTACTCATTACTAATCTTGATTTAGCCATTTAACCATTTTTGTAAAATGGAATCACTAAGTGAATCAAGACCAAGTTCTTTTTTTAACACCGTTACATGAATAAGAGTAGGATCTTTTAATGGGGTAAGCGCAACATGTTCATGCAAAAATGCAGGAAGTTTTTGGAAAGAATTATCAAATTAATAGCAACGTCGAACATGATGTTTGTTTAATATATTATTTTTTTGGAGGCAATCCAAATGCAACAGCCTCATGTTCAAAGTGCCCGTTATGAGCACCATCACAAAAAGGTTTATTTTTAGAAAGACCACAACGGCAAAGTGAAAGCATCTCTCGTCCTGCTAAATCATATACATTCCCATTTTTATCTACAATCTCAAAGTCATTTTCTATTCTCAGGGAACCATTATTGTTTACTGTAATTTTTGTTTTAGCCATAATTATTTTTGTGAGCGTAAATATTAAATCTATTTTATTTATTAAAACAAGTGTCTTTCTGCATGATAAGATGATCTTATTAATGGTCCGCTTTCAACAAAACGAAAACCCTTGTTCATGCCTATTTCTTTATACTTTGCAAATATTTCTGGCTTAATAAATTCTATAACGAGTAAATGGTTTTTAGTAGGCTGCATATACTGGCCAATAGTTAATATATCAACACCAACGCTTCTCAAGTCGTCCATAGTTTCATATATTTCTTCTTCTGTTTCACCTAAACCCAACATGATACCTGATTTAGTTTTCATCCCTGCTTCCTTTAATCTTTTGAGAACCTCTAGGCTTCTGTCATACTTTGCCTGTACCCTAACTTCTTTCGTTAATCTGCGTACGGTTTCAAGATTATGTGAAACTATTTCGGGATGCGCATTAATAATTCGTTGGAGATTTTCCCATTTACCCTGAAAATCCCCAATAAGCGTTTCCATGGTAATTCCCGGGCATGCTTTTCTTACTTCATTTACGGTTTCTTCCCATATCATAGAACCACCATCTTTCAAGTCATCTCTATCAACCGAAGTTATTACGGCATGTTTCAACTTCATTAGGCGAATAGATTCGGCTACCATTTTAGGTTCCTCCGGATCAGCAGGCAGAGGTTTACCAGTATGTACATTACAAAATCCGCAGGATCTTGTACAGGTATTCCCCAATATCATAAAGGTAGCCGTTCCATTTCCCCAACATTCGCCCATGTTAGGACAACTGCCGCTTTCACATATCGTATGTAGTTTATGTTCGGATACTATTTGTCTTACTTCGGCATATTCTTTTCCTGTGGGTAGTTTTACACGAAGCCAATCTGGTTTTTTAGTATATTTACTTTCTTCTTCAATTATTTCTGACATAATCTAAATTTTAACCAATATTAATTTTTTATTTTATTACATTGGTATTATAATTCCCCATAGCATGATAGTTTTATCATCACCAGTTGAAATCAAATAATTATTAAAATCACTCCATAAAAGTTTATTTACCGAATGGGTATGGCCTCCGTGTTGAGACTTATCTATTCGATAGGGTAGTTCAAAGTTTTCTGCATCCCATATTTTAATTGTTTTATCTCTGCTACCCGTAGCAAAAAACTTTTTATCAGGACTGAAAACGATGCTGTAAATAGCGTAATTATGGGCAGGAATATGATGGATCAACGCATAATTGTTTTCAATATCCCATACATTCAAATAGGCATCTCTAGAACCAGACAAAAGGTATTTCCCGTTTGGATGATAGCGTACTGTATTTACCGAAAAATCATCAAGATGCCCCTTAAGGATTTTCTTTTCTTCATAGGTTTCAAAATCAAAAATTCGAATAGACCCATCACCGCATCCAATAGCTGCTTCTTTCAAAATAATATTAAAATCGATGCTACGGATATTTTTATCACAAAGTTTTAGAGCTGTTATCAATGAGAAATCATTGATTGACCAAACTGAAAGTGTACCGTCACCAGCTAAAACCCAAAAGCATTCTGTTTCTGGTAAATATTGGATATCAAAAATGTATTCCTTATGAAGCTGTAATAGTTTTATTTCCTTATTTTCTTTTAAGTCAATAACATGAATACCTCCTAATGACTGACCGATAAGTAATATATTTCTATCGGGAACATATTTCAATGCCATGGCTTTGGCAGGTAATTTCGCAACAACTTTGTTTTGTTCCTGGTCTTTCATATTCCATTCTACCACAAGGTTATCACTGCTGCCAGAGTAAAAAAGATGAGCTTCATGAGCAAATTCTAATGTGTAAATAGCACCTCCGTGTCCATTAAATTGACCTGTTTTTTCTATTTGTATTTTTGTAAGTGCAGTTATCATATAAGATGCATAAATTCTTTTTTGTGTAGTAATTCTTCTATTGTTTCTCTGTAATCCGGATCATCTACGCAGCAATCTACCGGACAAACTGCGGCACATTGTGGTTCATCATGAAAACCGACACACTCGGTACATTTATCAGTTACGATATAATAAAAATCCATAGAAACAGGCGTATTGGGAGTATCAACATCAACGGTATTACCTGAATTTTGTCCTGTGTAAAAGCCTTTGAGTGCGGTGCCGTCTGCATATCTCCATTCATCACCACCTTCATAAATTGCATTATTGGGGCATTCAGGCTCGCATGCTCCACAATTTATACACTCCTCTGTTATCATTATTGCCATAGTAATGAATTTTAGTAATCAAGATTTAATTTAATAATTTATTTAGCGCTTCCTTCTATAATATTTTGTAACACTCCAGAAACATCTTTTTCATTTTTCATCATGTCTGCCATAGTTACCTTATCTAGTAATTTATCCAGTGTAGCCTGCATCATTGACCAAAGCGAACGGATGGAACAATCTACAGAATTAGTGCATAACGCAAGTATTCCTGCATGACTATCACAGAATTTTTTATCGAAAAACCTTCCACCCAAAGCTTTCAATGTATCATTTATTGTTATGGAAGCAGCAGGTTTTGCGAGTACATATCCGCCCATGTGGCCTCTTGTACTGTTAATTAATCCCTTTATGCGAAGTAGTCGGGTTAATTTAGCAACATAGTTAATAGATAATCCTTCTGCTTCACTTAGCTGACGAATGCTTAGTCCTTTCTCATCTGTGCATCGGGTTATCCTTACCATTATTCTTAATCCATATTCTACCTGAGCTGTTATTTTCATAATTGTATTATTTAATTAGTTTGTGTATTTAATTTACTATTACAGACAAAGTTCGCAAATAAAAAAGTAGCTTACTATTGCAAATTTATTATAAACCATAAACACAAACTAAATAGACACAAACTATTTAGTTTTTATCCTTACCTAAATCAGTATAACAACCGTATTTGCCTTGAGTAATATTTTCAAAATCTTTTGCAGAAATTGACGGCCCTGTATTACTGCATTCGTTGTTAAAAATAACTACCAATTGGCTGGCAATACTTTCTGCTGTATGTCCGTCAATATCGGAACGTTTAAAAATTGCAACTGGCTCACCATTTCTAAAAAGGGCAATGTGGGGTGAAGAGGTGTGATGATTTGCAAGATATTTATTCCTGTACCAGTCAATTGCATCTTTTTCCATTCCACCAAACAGCGTGTAAAGCTCATCAGGGATAATACTATTTTGCAACGCCATCATTACTCCTGGTCGTCCACTACCTGCCGAACAACCGCATACAGAGTTGATTACAACAAGTATCGTTTTGTCATCATTTCTGTCTAATGCCTTATCTACATCTTCTGGGGTTAATAATTCTTTGCAACCTACAGCTGTTAGTTCCTCTCTCATGGGCTGAACATAAACGGCATCATAGCTGGGTTGTTGCGTGATTTTGGTTAAATTAGATTGTTCCATTTTTTTAATGATTAATTTTGTTATTGTTTAATTTACATCATTCCAGTTTCAAATTTAGCCGTCTCGCTCATCATGTCTTTTGACCAAGCGGGATCCCAAGTTACTTCTACATTAGAGCTGCTAACTCCAGGAATATTCCTAATCTTTTCTTCCACTTCTGGAGGAAGTGTTCCCGCTACCGGACATGAAGGGGAGGTTAGTGTCATTATGGTATGCACATTGGCTTCATCATCAATGTTGATTCCATATACCAATCCTAAATCATAAATATTGGTAGGTATTTCTGGGTCGAAACAGGTTGTTAGAACCTCTATGACTTTTATTTCCAATGCTATTTTAGCTGCTATTTCCATTTTTTAATTGTTAGTTGTTAGTCTTTACAGCTTTAATGTCTTTTACGCATTCCATTACTTTTAGGGCTAAGTCTTTAAATATTTTGCTTTCAATCGTATTTTCATTTAATGCTGCTGGCGCTCCAACATCTCCTGCTTCCCGTATTCTTGTTATTAAAGGGATTTGACCCAATAGTGGAACATTCATTTCATCCGCCAATTTTTTTGCACCATCCTTTCCAAATATGTACTCTTTTTTATCAGGATTACCTTCCGGTATATAGTATGCCATATTTTCAACCAATCCAAGCACCGGAACATTAACCATTGGCATCCTGAACATATCGATACCTTTTCTGGCATCAGCCAAAGCTACTTCCTGTGGTGTACTAACTACAATAGCACCTGTAAGCGGAATTTTATCTACCAGCGTAAGATGAATATCACCTGTGCCTGGCGGAAGATCCACAAGCAGATAATCTAAATTACCCCAATCGGCGTCCTGAAATAATTGAATAAGAGCTTTGGAAACCATAGGTCCACGCCATGGAAGTGCCTGCGATGCTTCCGTAAAAAAACCAATAGATAAAACTCCTATTCCATGAGATACAATTGGTTCTATTAGATTTCGACCAGAATCATTAGAAACTACAGGCTTTCTATTCACTAAGTCAAACATAAGTGGCATTGATGGCCCATAAATATCGGCATCTAATAAGCCCACTTTTGCACCTAATTGGCTTAATCCCACTGCAAGATTGGCGGAAACGGTAGATTTACCTACACCGCCTTTCCCGGAGGCAATAGCAATAATATGTTTAACACCAGGCAATATTGTTCTAAGTTCAGGAGCTCTATCCTTAAAACCAGGTAGGGCTTGCATATCTATATCCACCTTAATATCCGTACCTAATGCTTGCAAAAGGCTATCCATACAAGCCTCTTTTACTATCTTTTTACTATTCATAGTAGGGCTGCTAATCTTAACGATAAAGCTGATGATGTTCCCTTCAACATGAATATCATTCACTAATCCTAATTCAACAATACTTCTCTTGAGGTCAGGCTCAACGACGTTAGTCAGTATTTTTAGAATATCCTCTTTAGTTATTTCAGGCATGTCATTTATCAATTTAATAGTTAATTGTTTGTTTCCGTAAATTGCTTAAATTTATCAACAAGCAGCTGTTCTACTTTTCCCCTTACAGGTTCAATTTTAATTAACTCCGTTATTTCTGTTAAAAAAGCTTGTTTTAAAACTGATATAGCTTCTTTTTCAGATAAGCCTCTGGAACGCATATAATATAATGCCTCTTTATTTAATTGTCCAATGGTTGCCCCGTGACTGCATTTAACATCATCCGCAAAAATTTCCAACTGGGGTTTGCTATTCATCGAGGCGGTTTTTGATAATACAAGGCTATGGTTTTTCTGAAAAGCATTTGTTTTTTGAGCATCGGGTCGTACTATTATTTTACCATTAAATACTCCTTTAGCTTTATCTGCAAGAATTCCTTTGTACAATTCGTTGCTGTTACAATTCGGATACGCATGGTCTATAAAAGTTTGGTTGTCTATATGCTGCTTATTTATACCAACATAAAGTCCATAAAAATTAGTCATTGTTCCACTATCCTTTAAAATGGAGCTTAGGTTGTTCCTTACTAATTTTCCACCCAAATCAACTACATAAGAGCTGTAGGTACTATCACGCATCTGCTCAACTTCTGTATTATTGATAAAAAATGCATTCTCACCTTCATCTTGAATTCTATAATGATCAACAATCGCATTTCTTTTTAGAACCAACTGTGTAACCGTATTCGTGAAATACGTTTGTTGGGAATTAGTGAGATGATGATACGTTTCAATAACCGTTAATTTACTATTTTCTCCGGCTACGATTATTTTTTGCGGACTGATAACTGTTGGCTCTTCTTCTGTATGTGCTATATTTAGTATATGAACAGGGCGATCCAGCACTAATCCATCAGGCACATAAATATAAATTCCATTGTGAGCGAAGGCAGTATTTAATACAACGAAGGAATTCATTTCTTTAATTGCCCATTTCGACAGGTATTCAGAAACCGTTTCTTTTGTAAGCCTATCTTCTCTCAAACTAGAAGGAATATCCTGCACTATGATTTTTTGCGATAATTCATCTTTTGATGAAAGTAATTTATTGTATTTACCGTTCACAAAAACTAGCAGGTATGCATCCAACCCTTCAAAAAGAAAAGGCTTAATATCTTCTGTTGTAATGTCAACCAGTTTTGGCTGCTGGTATGTTGGCTGAAGTAACTCGGCAACATTGGTATATTTCCAATCCTCATTTCTTCTGGTTGGAAAATCTACGTTATTGCCAAATCGTTGAATAGCAACTTTCTGGAGACTATGCATTACATTATTTTTCTGTCCATTTAATGAATTTTCATAAAGACGGAATAGTTCAATAAACTTCCCCCTGTTATCATTTTTATCTGGTGTATTTTGAATTTTCATGCTTATCTTTTTAAGATATTGTTAATGTTGCTACTTCTTCTTTAATCCAGTCGTAACCCTTTTCTTCCAGCTGTAATGCTAAATTTTTGTCGCCCGATTTAACGATTTGTCCATTGTATAACACATGCACAAAATCAGGGATAATGTAATCGAGTAAACGTTGGTAGTGTGTAATTACTATAAAAGCATTGTCCTTTGTTTTTAGTTGATTAACACCATTGGCAACTATTTTAAGCGCATCAATATCAAGCCCTGAATCAGTTTCATCCAACACGGCAAGTCTTGGTTCTAAAACAGCCATTTGTAAAATTTCATTGCGCTTTTTTTCTCCGCCCGAAAATCCCTGATTTAGAGAACGGCTTAAAAAACCATCTTCCATCTCCACCATTTTTGCCTTCTCTTTAATATATTTTAGCATTTCGGTTGCACTCAAATCCGTCTTTTCTTGATGTTTTCTAACAGCATTAATGGTATGTTTAAGAAAGTTTGCAGTGCTTACACCCGGTATTTCTATCGGGTATTGAAATGCCTGAAATATACCTTCCTTGGCACGTTCATCAACTGATAATTCGAGGAGGTCTTTTCCCATATAGGTAACACTGCCCTCAGTGATTTCATACCCTTCTCGACCTGCTAAAACGTGTGCCAGCGTACTTTTACCACCACCGTTTGGTCCCATTATAGCGTGTACTTCGCCAGCATTTATTTGAAGGTTAATACCATTCAATATTTTTTTTCCTTCAATTTCTGCGTGTAAATTTTTTATTATTAACATGAGTTCTGTTTTTTTATTTAATTATTTTATCCAACACTACCTTCTAAACTTACAGCAAGCAATTTTTGTGCTTCCACTGCAAATTCCATTGGTAATTCTTTAAACACATCCTTGCAATACCCATTAACAATAAGATTAATGGCATCCTCCATTTTTAATCCTCTTTGCATACAGTAATAAAGTTGATCTTCACCTACTTTAGAAGTTGTGGCTTCGTGTTCAATTTGAGCTGTATCATTGTCAATTTCGAGATAAGGGAAAGTATGCGCACCACATTTATCTCCCATTAATAAGGAATCACATTGTGAAAAATTCTTGGCATTTTCCGCATTTTTTCCTACTTTAACCAAACCTCTGTACGAGTTATTGCTTTGACCTGCTGAGATACCTTTGGAAATAATAGTACTGCTGGTGTTTTTACCAATATGCCACATCTTAGTTCCTGTATCCGCTTGTTGTAAATTATTTGTAACTGCAACAGAATAAAACTCACCCGTTGAATAGTCACCTTTTAAAATGCAACTTGGATATTTCCAAGTAATGGAAGAACCTGCTTCTACTTGTGTCCAACTGATTTTTGATCTTACACCTGCGCACAATCCTCTTTTAGTTACGAAGTTATAAATGCCTCCTTTTCCGTCTTTATCTCCCGGATACCAGTTTTGGATAGTGGAATATTTGATTTGAGCATCGTCAAACGCTATGAGTTCAACCACTGCAGCATGCAATTGATTTTCATCTCTTGTAGGAGCAGTGCATCCTTCCAAATAGCTAACATAACTGCCTGCTTCGGCCACAATTAATGTTCTTTCAAATTGGCCTGATCCCTCGGCATTGATACGGAAGTAAGTTGAAAGTTCCATCGGACACCTAACGCCTTTTGGAATGTAACAAAACGAACCGTCAGTAAACACCGCTGAATTAAGTGCAGCATAAAAATTATCAGTAGAAGGAACAACCATTCCTAAATATTTTTTTATTAGCTCAGGATGTTCTTTTACGGCATCACCAAACGAGCAAAAGATAATTCCTAATTTGGATAATTCTTCTTTGAAGGTAGTTATCACAGATACACTGTCAATTACGATATCAACGGCAACACCTGTTAATCGTTTTTGTTCTCCTATTGAAATACCTAATTTCTCAAACGTTTTCAATAATTCAGGATCTGCCTCATCCAAGCTGTTGAGTATTTTTTTTTGTTTTGGAGCAGCATAATAAATGATGTCCTGATAATTTACTGGTGGATATTTCACTTTCGGCCATTTGGGTTCTGTCAGGGTCTCCCAATGCCTAAATGCTTCTAAACGCCAGTCAAGTAGCCATTGCGGCTCCTCTTTTTTAAAAGATATTAATCGAATAGTATCTTCATTTAAACCTTTTGGAATAAGTTCAGTATCAATATTACTGGTAAATCCATATTTGTAATCACTCTTGGTGTAATCTTCAAGAGTTTCTGTGGACGCTTCTTTGCTCATGATTTTAGCTATTAAATTTAAATCTTCTCTGCAAAGATAAACGAAGTTATTTATTATGTACTAAAAAGTATAAATTAATTTATACTAAAAAGTATAATAATATATTACATGACTATAAATATGAGTTTATTAGGTTTTTAGGTAACATAAGAATAGCTACTTTATTTGAACATTCAACCGTTTTTTGGTATAAACAAAAAATATATGAAGGAGTGTGATTTGGATTTCAAAATGGATATATTGCAGCCTTACCTATTTTAGGAAAAGCTGGACTGAAAACTCTGGGTCGTAATAATCAACATTGTTAAAACCTGCATTTAAACGAAGGTTTTACGGTACTGTCCAAAATTTGAGATTTTTCATTCTATAATAAATTAGGCAAAGAAAATAATAATTTATGGCTACATTTGGAAAAAAATTAAAACTTAATATTTCTGAATATTGATGACACATACGCTTTTTAATCCTTTTAAGGATTTAAATTTTGACGAACATTTTTGCTTCCTTTCAGGAGCTTTGACAAATGAAAACATGACCGTTTTTCCAGTATGGCTGATGGATCATTTTAAATTAGGTAATGAAAGAATTGAGATGATGGATAAAACCAAATCTTATAATTATTCAGATCTTAAATTACCGTGTTCTTCCGAAGTGAAAACAGCTTTTGAGGAGCTGGATGTAAAAGTTGAGGCTGCGTATAAAAAAGGTTTTGAAGGCATGGCGTCACTCGATCAAGAGTTGCTTTTTCAATGGACAGGCAGAATGGTCTATGGTATGCTATACTACGAAATGCTTTATGAAAGAGACAGGCTGCTAAGGCAAGGTGAAGATTTTGAGCTTTCCGTCACTCTCAGGAAACGCTTTGGTTACTTCCATTTAATGCTACAATCCTTAATAGAACCGATTTCCTTCGTTGGAAAAAAACCATGGAGCATCGCCGTATTTCCACTTAAATATTCTGCCGATATTTTTAGCTATCGCAACGATGCAGTTAATTTAATGTTCTCATTTGGAGTCAATGAATTTGGTTTTATTGCATGTTTACAAGATAACGGGGTAATTGGGGAGAAGCAAAAAGAGATCCTCGATAAAATGGAAGGTCATGTTTTACATCCCATCCAGTTTGAAGAGTTGTACGCTAGGTTTCATTATTCAGATTATATATTACAGTACAAACCTGAATACAAAATTGAAAACCAAGACAATGGGATTGCTATAGAAGTTGAAACGGCTGGTAAGCAACCTCATTTCGGATTTTGGGATGAGGATATATATGCCCAATTGCTATCCAATTATTGGCAGGTTTACGGTATTGAAAAAGAGGATATTCTTAAATTTCAAATGCCGCCACTTAGCTTTCTTGAAAATCCGTATACCAAAGATTTTATTAATCCAGAATCTATTGACTTACCATTTTAACGGCTTAACAGCAAAAATTAGTTGCCAACGCATAACCAATATTTAATGCCATTAAAAGTAAGTTTTCAGCTGTTTCTCTAAAGTAGTTGCACAAATTCTCATTATCTAAAATACAATCGGGATTTCCGGTAATTTTTTTATTTGAGTTAAAATTTATAATTATAACCTAATCGAACTACCTGTGTTTCATTATAGTCAGTGCTGTTATAATTAAAATTCAGACCTTGAATTTGTTTCCTGATTACTAATGTATTTAAAATGTCGGTTGCATTTAGAAAGAATTCACCTTTGCCATTTTGGACTGATTTTTTAATCCCTAAATCAATTGAAAATCGAGAAGCAATTTTTCCTTGCGGAATAATATCTGGCGCCAAATATATAGCGGTTACTTGAGCATCCACTTTTTTGGATAAGTGCAAGATATTGTTCCATTTAATATTTCCAGAAAAGATGCCTTGCTTCTCTGCCGAAAAAGTATTGGGAATTGGATATTTATTTTCAACAGCAAAAGCATTAATTTGATTGTGATACGCAATTAAGTTGAAGTTAAACGAGTACCATTTTGCAATCTCTTGTGAAAAGATCATTTCAATCCCTGTATTGAAACTTTTATTTGCATTTTGGAAAATAGCATAGATTAAATTGCTGTCTGGAACTGTCGATGCTATTCGAGTAATGGTAGCATTTGCAAAACGGTGGTACACGGCCGAATAGAAATATCCTTTTTTTAAGTTCGTTTTATAACCCAGTTCTAACAAATTGGTGAACTGCGGACGAAGTGCAGGATTCCCAACCTTTATTATTTCTGCATCATCGTATTTTGGAAATATTCTAATATCGACTTCATTTGGCCTGTCTACTCTACGATTGTAAAATAATGATATTTTATTGCTGTCATCAATTTTGTATGCCAATCGCACATTTGGAAAAGGTTGGGTATAGTTGTACCCGTCACTTTTATAGGTATTATGATCTGGATTGATATTGTATTGCAAATCGACATATTCTACTCGCAAACCCAGTTCTGCCTCAATTTTATTGTTTTCAAAAATATAATTTCCGTACACGGCCGGAATAATTTCTTTGTAAGTTGCTTGACCGCCAGCACCGCTATCTATGGGAGAATTTGCGCCGGGAAAGAACTGCATATTAGTTGGAATATCCCTTTTTCTGAATTTAAAACCGGTTTCAAATCTTCCGTATTTTAAGGGTTTGATATAATCAATATTAAAGTCGGCTACTTTCTCCTCTGATAACAATTTGAAAGCATCTTTTCCGGTGTAGGTTGGCAGAATATTGTCAAAAAAATATTTTTCATCCTCTCTGTGAAAAGTATAATTTAAACCAATATTTAATAACCGTCCTGCTTCTTTAAACTTGTGCTGGTATGCCGCAGTAGCCATAGCGGTGGTTTTTAATTCATCTTCCAAAAATTGCCAAAGTCGCAATCGTTCCGAATAATTTTCATTGAAAAAGGGCTGATCTCCATTGTCAATGATTTTTTCGGTTCCAAACAGACCAGAAACGGTTAATGAATTTCGGTCATTAATATTCCAGTCAATTCCAGTTTTTAAAGTAGTAAAGTGCGTATTCCGATTTCTTTTGGTTTGTTGATTAATAATAGTTCCATCAGTGTAGGTTCGCATTACAAACTCATTTTTATTGAGTGTTTCTGTATAAAGATAATCACCCTGAAAAAAAGCATTGATTTTGTTTTTACGATAATTAAGTGATAACGTCGGATTAATTTTTGGTGTTAATGAGTATTGCGGACGAATAGTTGGTAAATTTTCTTTTCTTTCCCACAGCGCACCTAATCCAGAGGTAAAACCCACTTTTCCGTTGAATCCCTCTTTTTTATTTTTCTTGTAAATAATATTGATAATTCCAGCGTTTCCGTTGGCATCGTATTTTGCAGAAGGATTGTTAATGATTTCAATTTTTTCTATCGCAGATGCGGGTATATTATCTAAGCCCGATTGGTTTCCAAATCCTGTTAATGCAGTTTGTTTTCCATCAATTAAAACGGTGACTTTATCATTGCCTCTAATTTGTACTTTCCCGTCTTGCACAGAAACACCAGGCAAATTTTGCATTGTTTGTAAAACAGAACCACCACTCTGACTGATATTATCTGCGACAGAGAAGGTTTTTTTGTCCATTTTCTGATTAATAAGTTCTTCCTTTGAAACGACCACAACTTCATTTAAAATAGTAGCATTATCCTCCAATTCAATGCTTCCCTCATCTAGAAATTCAGAAAGTGAACCTACATAAATAGGTTGGTTTTTTGTTTTGTATCCATCAAGTGTAAACTCTAGAAAGTAATTTCCAGGAACTACATTCGAAAATGAAAACCTACCCTCTTCATTGGTAACAGTTCCCGTAATCAAAACGTTATCCTTTGTGTTTTTCAAGAGTACATTTACATAAAGCAAAGTCTCTTTTGAGGTTTTATCTTTTGTAATTCCGGATAGTGTGACCGCTTTGTTTTGTCCTAATAAATCTGAAATTGATAGTATTAGAAATGATACTAATAATATTGTTTTTATTGGCATATCTTAATTTTTATTCTTTATTTAAACGACAAAATTGCGATTGGAGTTTGAAGAAATATTGAATTTTAGAATTGAATTTCGAAAATGTGTAACTTATCTTTGTAACTATAAATAACTTCCCAATTGTTGTTCTCTACAATTTTATTAATTATTGATAAACCCAAACCGTTCCCTTTCGAGGATGGATTTACTTTAGAAAAACGTTCAAATAATTTATCTGTTTCGAGCGATTTTAATATACCCGTATTGGAAAAAACTAAAGCATTCTTATGCAATACAACATTTATGCTTCCATTAGCCACATTATGATTAATTGCATTCAGAAACAAATTACTGATCAAAACTTCAGATAAAAACATGTTCGTTTGAACGAATGTATCCGCTTCTAAATCTGTGTTGATGCTTATATTTTTTGCTAATGCCTGTTCGTTAAAAAAATCTAATTGATTTGTGATAACCTCATTCAAAAGAACCTCTTCAGGAATGTTATATTGTTTGCTTTCTATTTTTGATAAAAGCAACAGGTTTTTATTTAATCGGTTGAGCCTTGTTGTTGTATCATTTAATTTATCCAGTATTTCAAATTGTTCTTCCGATACATCGTCTCTTTGCAATAATGTTTCCAATTTTCCTTTAAAAATAGCAATTGGTGTTTGCAATTCGTGTGCCGCGTTCTCAATAAATTCTTTTTGGCTTTTATAAATGCGTGTGTTTTTTTCAATCAATTTATTTATTGCCTGATTGAGTCGATTGAATTCCTCAATAGTATTTACAACTAATTTTGGATGGGAACTTTTATCGATTTCAAATTTCTCAATTTGCTCGAGAGTGTCATAAAATGGTTTCCAAAGCCTAAGAGATAGCCTTTTAGTAATGATAAATAATCCAAATAAAAGAATTAAAATAATGATGGTAAACACCATTAAAATACTGACAATAAAATCCTTATTGTCAACTAGGTTTATTCTGGCAGAAAAAAGGTAGTGTTTATTATTAATTGTAACTGGAGCATTTAGCACCCGATAGGGTTCGTTTTCTTTATCCAAATTATTATAATAACTATTGCTGAATAGTGTGTCTCTAGAAATTATTTTCTGAACTTTCTCTATTTTTATATCCCTATTCCATTTATTCCAAACTGCAACATCCTTGTCTTGTAATTGCGGCGCATACAATAACTCGAATTCCTCTTTTTGAAGTAGCAAGGCTTCATCTGTTTCATGTAGATACAGTAATTGAGTTATATAAAAGAATAATGGAGCTGCTGAAAGCATCACTATTAAAGAAAATAAAACATAATATTTTAGAGTAGTATGTAATAATTTTTTATTCATTGTTCCATTTGTAACCAATTCCGTAAACTGATTTTATGTAATCATTGCTTCCGGCATCGTTTAGCTTTTTTTTCAAATTCTTGATGTGGGCATAAACAAAATCATGATTGTCCAGCATGTCCGCCATATCACCCGAAAGGTGTTCAGCTATGGCACTTTTAGACAAAACCTTGTTTTTATTTCCAATTAAAAACAATAATAAATCAATTTCTTTCTTGGTGCATTCTATTTTCTTCTCTCCAATTTTTACCGATTTTGCTAAAGTATCAATTTCTATTTCATTGAATTCAATTTTATTGTTTCCGTCGTATTTTTTTCTTCTAACCAAGGCCTGAATTCTGACCAACAACTCTGAAAGATGAAAGGGTTTCGTCAAATAATCATCTGCGCCAAGATTGAATCCCTCGATTTTGGTCTCTAACGTTTCTTTAGCCGAAATTATAATAATCCCCTCTGATTTGTTTAGTATTTTCAATTTCTTCAAAATGCTAAATCCATCACCATCCGGAAGCATTAGATCTACTAAAATACAATCATAATCATACATAATAATTTTGTCTAAAGCCGTTTGATACTTGCTTGCGGTTTCGCAATGAATATCATTTGTTTTTAGATAACTTTTTATGCTATTAGCAATATCGATTTCGTCTTCGATGATTAGAATTTTCATATTGCAAATTAACAATTCAATTTTGAATGAAATTTGAATTTAGGTATTAAATTGTTTTTTCTAAATTTAACTGAGTTATTCACTTATAAAATTCTGACAACTAATGCAACTACCTAAATATGACAGCGTGATTGATTTTAAAAATTATTTTCTGTCATTACTGTAAATTTATGTTTTTTATTCTTCTACATTTTTCATTTTCATCAAAAGGGAATAAGAACCTTTAATCACAATAGTTGCCTCTTTTAAATCGTCTGAAAGAATTTCAGTGAATTCATTTTCTGTCGCTCCTATTGTGACTTCTTTCATTTCAAATTGTTTATTTTGTTTGGCAACAAAAATATAATTCTTGTTTTCATAATTTACAATAGCATCAGATGGCAGTACATTTGATTGCTGACTTTTTAATTCTATTTCGGCATTCATATACATGCCCGGTAAAAGTGTTTTATCATAATTTATAAAATGGCAGTGTATTTCAGTGCTGCGGTTTTCTGAAAAATCTTTACCTATCAAAATAATTTGGCAAGGATATTTTTTCTCGGGATCGGTATTAGTATAAGCCAATACCGATTGACCAATAGCCAATTTATTGATGTCTTTTTCAAATACGGTTAAGGCCAAATGAATATCCGATGGATTTACAATCTCGAATAAAACATCGCTCGGGTTTACATACTTGCCAATATTTACATTTACCTTAGCTACATAACCACTTATTGGCGAGTATACATTGATGCTTTTTGAAATGTTTTTTGTTGAAACATTATTCGGATTTATCCCTGCAAATTTTAATTTCTCGCCATACGATTGCACCATTACAAATAGTGAGTTGTATTCTGATTGTGCTTGTTGATACACTTTATCGCTGCTGGCTTTGCTTTGGTTGAGTTCTTTTTGTCTTTCAAATTCGGCTTTTGCATACCCAATTTTTGCTTTCGCCAAAAGGTAATCTTCCTGCAGTTGAATGTATTGTTGGTCTTCTACAACGCACAAAACCTGCCCTTTGGTAACATGCATTCCTTCTAACAATTTGGTGTATTTTAAATAACCGCCCATTGGAACACTAATGGAAACTAAGCTTTGAGGCGGCACATCTATTTTACCATTTAATTTTAAGGTAGATGAAATTTGTTTTTGTGTGATTTTTCCAGTTTCAATACCTGCATTTTTTATTTGTGCATCGGTAAGAGTTGTCGTGTTTTCGATAGTTGGATTAGCTTCGGTTTCGCTTTCCGTTTTCTTGTTTCCACAAGAAGAAAGGAATACTATTGCCAATATTGTAATAATTGTATTTTTAATCATGATAGTATTTTTATTTTGGTATTTGTGAATTTTCGATTCTTTTTCATAATTTAAAATTAAGGTTTTTATTCTTAACTTTTTATGCGGGTAAAGTTAGCAAGTCCAGTCATATGTAATTCGCATATCATCATTGGCGCTTGCGACCCTAATTACGATCATGCTCCTTTCATAATTAAACTATTTTAATTAGTTAAAGCATTGATTTCAATAACAGCGGTGTTTAATTTTTTAACTGCTTCGATGTATCTGCTTTGAATTTCGGTACCTTGATTAATAAGCATTACCCATTCCATATAATTAATGTCACCATTGATAAATTTATCATTAGCAGCTTTAGTTACTAAATCAACATTTTTTAAAGCTTGACTCTCGTAATAGGCGATAGTTTCTTTGTGTTTTTTATATTCCTGGACTAATTCCTGATTCTTGCTTTCCAGTTTTAGTTTTTCATTATTTAAATTATTTTCGGCTATTTGCGTATTTATCTCTAAAGCCTTTTTCCTGTTATTTATTGCTGTATTAAATAATGGAAGCGCCACTCCTAATTGTCCGTAAACACCATTATTACTGTCTTGAAATACAGTATTTGTTTTGAAAGTCTGGTAATAAACACCACCAATTAATTCCGGTAATTTTTTAGATTTTTCAAGTGAAACTTCTGCTTTACTGCTATTCACTTCTTGCTCAAATAATTTCACACTGGGTTGATTGCTAATAGCATTTGTATCTGAATTTTTGATGAAATCCATTTTAAATTTATTTGAAACTGGGACAAAGTCTTTATCCGTATTAAGTAAATACTTGAATTGTGATTGAATTATTTTGTAATCACTTTGTAATTCCAAAAGTTGAATTTTTATTTGTCCGGATTGGTTTTCAGCGGTTGCTTTTTCTAATATATTGCTTTCGCCTTTAACAAAACGAAGTGTTGAGATCCGTAAAAAATCAGAATATATACTATCGCTTTTTAGCAACAGCTTTTCCTTTTCTTTTAAATACAACATTTCGTAAAACACGATTGTTACCTGTCTGGTCAATTGCTTTCTTTGCAAAGCTTCGTTCCATTGTCCTTTTTTGGCTTCTTCTATTAAAAGTTGTTTCTGTCTTTTATAAACGGTTGGGAATTTTATGCTTTGCGAAATACCAATTTTCACATCATTTACAGTGCTGTTAAACTGACCATATTCGCTTATAATTCCCGTGTTGGAAATATCATAACCTGTGTTTTCCATTTTTTGCAAGTACTCTGAATTCAGTTTTTCATTTTTAATTTTGATATTGTTTAAAAGAGCTGTTTCAATCGCGCGCTCTATTGAAATTTTTTCCTGAGCATTGGCACTTTGGAAAGAAAAGAACAATCCCAATACCAGGATAGTCGTAATTGATTTTATCTTTTTTGGTTTTAATTTAATTCCTTTTTCAAACATTATATATAAAATTGGTAAAACAAATAGAGTTAAAAATGTTGCAACCAACAGACCTCCGATGACAACAGTTGCCAATGGTTTTTGTACTTCTGCACCAGAACCATTGCTCAATGCCATGGGTAAAAAACCTAATGATGCTACAAATGCAGTCATTAAAACGGGGCGTAATCGTATTCTAGTTCCTTGCAAAACAATCGCTTTTAAATCGGTTTCCCCCGATTTTCGAATGCTGTTGAATTCTGCAATTAACACCAATCCATTCAGAACCGCTACACCAAATAAGGCTATAAAACCAACTCCGGCACTGATACTAAACGGCATTCCTCGCAATGCTAAAAAGAAAATACCTCCAATTGCCGATAGTGGAATTGCCGAATAAATCAACAGTCCTTGTCTTACGGAATTGAACGCAAAATAGAGCAAAATAAATATTAATAGTAATGAAACTGGAACCGCAATCATCAAACGATTTTTGGCTTCGTTTAAGTTTTCAAAAGCACCGCCATACGTAGGATAGTAACCCGCAGGAAATTTTATTTGAGCTTCGACTTTACCTTGCAGTTCTTTTACAATACTTTGTACATCACGGCCTCGTACATTAAATCCAACTACAATTCTACGTTTGGCATCTTCCCTTTGTATTTGATTCGGTCCTTCGATAATTTCAACTTTAGCTAATTGAGATAAAGGAATTTGCAAACCAGTTGCCGTTGGAATTAATAAATTTTGAACATCTGCCAAATCCTGACGTTTTTCGCCTTCTAAGCGAACTACTAAATCAAATCGTTTTTCACCTTCATAAACAACCCCTGTGCTTTGTCCTGCAAATGCGGTATTTACAACTCGATTAATATCCTGAATGTTTAATCCGTATTGTGCAATGGAAGCTCTGTTGTAGTCAATTACTACTTGTGGCATTCCGGTAACGGTTTCTACATAAAGATCTGAAGTTCCTTCAACTGTATTTACAATTTTACCTAATTTATTGGCGTATAACGCCAACGTATCTAAGTTTTCTCCAAATATTTTACAGACCACATCTTGCCTAGCACCAGTCATCAATTCATTAAAACGCATTTGAACCGGATATTGAAAACCAAAGGAAACTCCAGGAACAGCTTCCAATTCCTTGGCCATTTTTGCTGATAATTCGTCAAAAGTTGTGGCAGAAGTCCATTCACTTTTGTTCTTTAAAATGATCATCATATCGCTTGCATCAATTGGCATTGGATCGGTAGGCACTTCGCTACTTCCTGTTTTGCCTACAATTTTCTCCACTTCGGGAAATTTTTCTATTAATATTTTTGCACCTTGTGAAATAGCTGTCATTGAAGTTTGCAAATTACTTCCCGGCAAAACCCTAGTTTCTACTGCAAAATCTCCTTCTTCTAACGAGGGCATAAATTCACCACCCATAAACGAAAGTGTAATCAGCGCTAAAACAAACAATCCTAATGTTACAGCAATAATTGTTTTTGGAATTCCCAATGCTTTGTTCAAAATGGGTTGATAAAAATTTTCTAATTTTTCCATCATTCTATCTGAAAAAGTTTTTTTGTGGGATATTTTTTTATTTAAAAATAGAGCGGTCATCATCGGAACATAAGTCAATGACAATATAAAAGCGCCAAACAGAGCAAATGCAATGGTTTGTGCCATTGGTAAAAACATTTTCCCTTCGATACCGCGCAACGTAAAAATGGGAATGTACACGATCAATATAATCAATTCCCCAAAAACGGAAACATTACGCATTTTTATTGACGTTTTTAGTACGGTGTTGTCCATTTCTTGTTGTGAAATTTGAGCAGTTTTCCTGCTGTGCAAACTAAACAAACACGCTTCAACAATAATAACAGCACCATCTACAATCAATCCAAAATCTAATGCCCCTAAACTCATCAAATTACCGCTCACCCCAAATATGTTCATCAATATGACCGCTATCAACATTGCCAAAGGGATAACTGACGCCACAATTAATCCTGCTCGTATGTTTCCTAAAAAGAAAATAAGAACAAAGAGAACTATTAATGCACCTTCTAATAAATTTTTTTCGACCGTCGAAATAGAATTATTTACCATTTTGGTGCGGTCTAGAAAAGGTTCCAGTATAACACCTTCGGGTAATGTTTTTTCAATTTGTGCAATACGATCCTTAATGTTTTTAATAACCACATTACTGTTGGCTCCTTTTAACATCATTACTACTGCACCCGAAACTTCACCAGATTGAACCTCTTTTTTGTGAAATGTCATTGCTCCGTAACGGATAGCACTACCAATGCGAACTTCAGCTACATCACGAATAAACAAAGGACTACCGCTATTAGTGTTTTTAATAGCAATATCTTTTATGTTTTCGATAGTATTAATTAATCCCTCACTGCGGATGTATAAAACTTTAGGCCCTTTTTCAATGTAAGCACCACCCGTATTTTGATTGTTTTTTTCTAAAGCAGTGAAAACATCTGTAATAGTGATATTATAGGATTGCAATTTATTTGGGTCAACGGCTATTTCAAATTGTTTCAATTTTCCACCAAAACTGCTCACTTCCGCCACACCTTCAACGCTCAATAACTGCCGGCGAACAATCCAATCTTGAATGGTTCTTAACTCCGTGATATCGTATTTTTTTTCATAACCGGGTTTGGTTCGTACCGCATATTGATAAATTTCACCTAGTCCTGTTGTCACCGGTGCAAGAACTGGATCTCCAATACCGGTGGGAATTTGGTCTTTAACAGCACTTAATCGTTCTGTTACTTGCTGTCTTGCCCAGTACACATCGGTTGCATCGTTAAAAACAATGGTAACCACTGATAAACCAAAACGAGAAAAACTACGAATTTCTTTCAGTCCAGGAATATTACTATTGGCTTGTTCTATTGGAAAAGTAATCAGTCGTTCAATATCGGTCGCACCCAGTGATGGTGCTGAAGTAATTACCTGAACTTGATTATCTGTAATATCAGGAACGGCATCAATTGGTAATTTGGTAAATTGATAACTCCCATATCCGATGAGAGCTAAAATAAACAGTCCAATAATGAGTTTGTTTTTGATTGAAAACTCAATAATTTTATTTAGCATAATTTGTTATATTAAGGAATGTTCACTACTTATATTGAATACTGACCTTTTAATTTTATTGTAACTGTAATGGCTGTCTTTTCATTATTTCTGAAAAACCAACCGTGTTTTCCTTCATACGGAGCATAAAAAGTCCCAACCATATTATTGGAATAGGCAAGCGTGTAACTTTCAAAATAAACGTCATTCGTTTCTTTAGCTTGTTTTACTTCCCCGTGAAAATCAAAATAAACGATTCCTTTATTAGTCGTCCATTCGTATTTCATTTTGCCATATTTCAGCATATAAATTTTATATTCAATTCCTTTTCCTGCCGGTACGATTACTTCAACCGTGTCTTCTCTTTCTGCATATTGTTTTTCAGGTGCAGGATTATTTGCTTCGATAGGTCTTTTTACTTCAGGTCCAGAACCTGCTTTTTCCATTTTAATTAATGGGAATGTTTTTCCTGTTATTGTAGCTAATCCATCATCAGCATTCGCTGGTACATAAAGCTTACTGAACCCGAACAGTTTGCCTGTTCCTATTGGATCCATTCCATATTCGGCAGGTAAAACTGCGCTTACTAAAATTAGTACAGAAAGTAGTAACGCGAAGATAACTGCTTTGATAATTTGTTTTTTATTTACTATTTGATGATTTATTTCTGACATTTTTTAATTTTTAAGATGTAAAATAACCCGTTAACTGATATCCTATTAATACAAATCCAGCAGCCATAAGCAGCGTATTTGTTATTGTTGAAAATTTCATAAAGCTGGAATGTCTGCGCCATAAAGTAATCAAGATTAGCACAAAAGTCAATGCTATGAACTGACCTATTTCGACACCAATATTGAATCCAAGCAGATTGGTAAACAATCCTTCTTTTTCAAATTTGAAATCTTGCAATTTGCTGGCAAGCCCGAAACCATGAAATAATCCGAAAATCAAAACAGCTGCTTTTGTATTGGGTTGCCTTCCGAAAAATTTCTTGAAACCACCTAAATTATCAAAACCTTTATACACTATTGACAGTGCGATAATGGCATCAATTAAATACGAATTAATTGATATAGTACTCATAACTCCAAACAATAATGTTGCGCTATGACCAATTGTAAAGAAACTTACATAAAGTAGCACTTCTTTCGGACGATAAAGGAAAAAGATAACGCCAACTAAAAAAAGCAGATGATCGTAACCCGTAAGCATGTGTTTTGCACCAATATAGAGAAATGGGCCAAAAGCAACGCCATCATTTCCTGACAAAAAAGTTTGCGTATTTTCATCTACACCATGAGCAAAAACGCCTGTGATGCCGACAAAAAAAAGTATAACAAGAAATATTATTTTTTTTGAATTCATAATTTTATTTTTCTTTTAAAAACTACTTCTCTCCTGAAATTTTCGCAAGAGAAGCAGCCTGTTAAATTATACTAATGCGTGTGACCATGAGCCGCGTCAACTTTATCTTGCTCCACTTGATTAATACTGTCCGTACGTACTTGATCCGTAGAATCTGTGACCACTTGAACTTGTTCTACTGTTTCAGTAGATTGACTTTCAGTGTTTTCAGTTTCGTTATTTGCTTTGTTGTTGCAAGAAGTTAACATTCCGATTGCGATAGTCGCTACGATTAAAAAATTTTTCATAATTGTAATTTTAATTGGGTTTATAAAGAATAATAAAATTAATGTTGGTGTCCATGATTAATATCTTGTTCAGAAACTTGGCTATTTTTAAATTTGGAAGAGATTGTTTTTCCATTGACAAGTAATGTGATGGTACAATAAGCATATATGCTTGCTTTAGGAACTTGTACAAATAAAGCATTGTTGGTGTCTAAAAAAACTGGATTCGTTGCTTTTGTTTTATTAAAAAATTCAAAAACAGCCAAGCCAGTAATTTTTTTATTTGAAACCGTTTTTCCTTTCGCATTCAGTACGTAAAAACTAATATTGTTTTCTCTTTCGACCCTTTCAATTTTGTAGTCGCCTGAATTTTGTATTATTCCACCGTGCGGCGTTTTGGATTGATTTTCGTTTACTTGTGCATTAGAAATTGTTGTGCCTGCAATAGTTATCAGTATCGCAACTGCAATGGATTTAATTGTTTTCATTTTTGATGTTGTAGTGTTAAGAATAATTGAGCATGTCTTCGACATTACTAAAAAGTCAATTCATAGCGTATGCGACTAAAAAAGGATTCTAGTTATTCAGATGCATTAACTCACTAAAAAACTTATTTTTTAATACAAAATAGTAGTGAAATTGATACAAAGAAACATTCGCTATAAGTATATAGCAAAGTACTTTTTAATACCTAATTAGAAATATTCACAATATTATTAATTAAGCATTGAAAAATTAATTTAACTCAATTTGGGTGGAAGCCAGATGCATGCAAAAACATCGGAATTGTAAAATTCTGGAGGAAACGGGACAGTACTATTTACAGAAATAGTATTTGGTTTGCGAAAGGAAAACTCTGTTTGGTTTTCAAATGCAAGGGCTGTATTAACAGATTGGTTAATAGTCTTAAAAGGTAAACTTTGATGGTTGTCTTTTTCCTGATCAGAATGATGCTGAGTATCATTGTAATGAATTGCTATGAAATCAAGTAATGAAATATTCTGGTTACTGTAATCCTTTTGATGATTTGAAAAGTGTTGTAGTAAGTTAGGTAATTTCAATAATTGCCCCATCTCTGTGTTAGCACACAAAAAAACAAAAAGGAATGATATGGTAATTATTTTCTTCAAGATTGTAAAAGTAATAAATTTTATTGATTACCAATAATTTTAAAAAAAATATTAAGTAAATCTTAACTCACCAAAACTTCTAAGCCAATTTTGATGATGGCGCATCAATTTTTCGGATTTTTAGATTGTGATCTTTTCTGTCAACCAATCAACAGATACTGTTTAATGTGGTATTAAAAACTCAAGCGAAATGATGGAACACCAAGAGCAACATCACATCATTTTTGGATTCTTAAGTTCCATAAAGTATTATGTTTTTTGGTGAACCTGTAACTACTTTTGTGGGTACTACTTTATTTTGAACCGTTAGTTGCTAATAGAATTTTCACTCTATTTTCTCCACTAAATTCATTCCGCATTTGGGACATTTTCCAGGTTTATCCAACGTAACTTCTGGATGCATTGGGCAGTTGTACGTTTTTTGAGTTTCCATTTTTTTTCACTACTACCCGACTAAATAAATTCAAGACAAAGGGCCACTTTTAACAGTAAGCCCTTTTTTTCATAACTTTTGGTTACCAAATCAAAAAAACATTACAGCGGAATGAGCGTAATCAGAAACAACAGCCGAGAAGATACACCGCCCGACGCAATAATAATTGATTTTACAGATTAATCAAAAAAGCCCCGATAAACTAAAATGTTATCGGGGCTTTTTGTCTAGTAAAAAGTTATCAACATGTACAAAAGGCAACTAAACTGGCAACTAGAAATAAAAAACCCTTATAAATCAAACGTTTATAAGGGTTTTTGTGAAGGCAGAAGGATTCGAACCTTCGACCGCCTGCTTAGAAGGCAGGTGCTCTATCCAGCTGAGCTATGCCTCCATTGCTCATGTAAAAACTAGTCGGGGTGGCAGGATTCGAACCTGCGGCCTCCTGCTCCCAAAGCAGGCGCGATAACCGAGCTACGCTACACCCCGAAAAAAATATAAAGCGGAGGGACAGGGACTCGAACCCTGGCACCGATTGCTCGATGACAGTTTAGCAAACTGCTCCATTACCACTCTGGCACCCCTCCAAGCTCAAAGAAACGTGTCTTGTTTTGCGGTTGCAAATTTAACACATCTTTACG
This sequence comes from Flavobacterium sp. LS1R10, assembly GCF_003968825.1. Lineage (NCBI taxonomy): Bacteria > Pseudomonadati > Bacteroidota > Flavobacteriia > Flavobacteriales > Flavobacteriaceae > Flavobacterium > Flavobacterium sp. LS1R10. The sequence continues at coordinate 115,132 of NZ_RYDH01000006.1, forward strand.
TTCCTCACAACTATTTAGACCTTTTTTTTAAATATTTTTTATCCTAATTCTAAAAAGACTTCACAATCAAACATATAGAATATAAATAAATTTTTAAAAGAGATTATCCCAACATCAAAATACGAAATTGTTTAAAAAAGATTAAATTTGCTACATAAACCAACATTATATAAATCATGAACAAAAGAGTTGTTATCGTTTCTGCCGTTAGAACACCTATCGGTAGTTTTATGGGAGGATTATCTACAGTTACCGCTCCTAGATTAGGTGCTGTGGCTATAAAAGGAGCTTTGGACAAAATAAAATTGGATCCAAATTTAATTGATGAAGTATTTATGGGTAATGTAGTTCAAGCTGGTGTAGGACAAGCTCCTGCTCGCCAAGCTGCACTATATGCTGGTTTACCTAATTCTGTTGCTTGTACTACAGTCAACAAAGTATGTGCCTCTGGAATGAAAGCTGTAATGCTAGGTACTCAAGCCATTTTATGTGGTGATGCTGAAATTGTTGTTGCGGGTGGAATGGAAAACATGAGTTTAATTCCTCACTATATGAATTTGAGAACAGGAACTAAATTTGGTCCAGCAACATTTATTGATGGTTTACAAAAAGATGGACTTGTTGATGCTTACGACAACAACGCAATGGGCGTTTGTGCGGACTTATGTGCTGCTGAATATAATTTTACCCGAGAAGACCAAGACAACGCCGCAATTCAATCCTACGAGCGAAGTGCAAAAGCTTGGGAGACCGGAAAATTTGATAATGAAATTGTCTCTGTAGCCGTTCCTCAAAGAAAAGGAGATCCTATTATAATTTCTAAAGACGAAGAGTTTTCTAATGTAAAATTAGACAAAATACCTTCATTAAATCCTGTTTTCACAAAAGACGGTACAGTTACCGCAGCAAACGCTTCTACAATAAACGATGGAGCAGCAGCTGTGATATTAATGAGCGAAGAAAAAGCAATCTCTTTAGGATTGAAACCTCTGGCGTATATAAAAGGGTATGCAGATGCCGCACAAGAACCAAAATGGTTTACAACAAGTCCATCAAAAGCAATTCCTAAAGCATTAGAAAAAGCAGGAATAGCCATTACTGATGTTGATTATTTTGAATTCAATGAAGCTTTTGCTGTAGTTGGCCTAGCCAATGCCAAAATTTTAGGACTAGAGAGCAGCACGATTAATGTGAATGGTGGTGCTGTATCATTAGGACATCCTTTAGGTTGCTCCGGAGTAAGAATTATTGTTACTTTGATCAACGTATTAGAACAAAATAATGGTAAAATTGGAGCTGCTGCAATCTGTAATGGTGGTGGTGGTGCTTCAGCAATTGTTATTGAAAGAGCTTAAAATAATTATAAATTAGGAGTTGTATATTAAAAACATATAACTCCTAATTCTAAACTCATAAATTACCCTAAATGTTCGGAATTTGTAATCTAGCAATGATACCACTTCGGTTTGAACCCAGTGATAAAAGCGAAATTGTTTCTCAAATTTTATTTGGAGAACATTTTGAAATTTTAGAGCAAATGAAACAATGGTCTCGCATCAAAGTACAGTACGACGAGTATGAAGGCTGGATCGATTCTAAACAATTACAGTTGATTTCAGAATCAAATTTTAATCAATTATCCGCAGAAACGATCATATTGAATTCCGATTTAATTGAATATATCACTACTCCAGATAATCAATTAATTCCTATTCCGCTCGGATCCTCGGTTTCATTTATAAATAACAGTGAGATAAACATTTCGAATTTTGAGTTTGATGGAACAAAAACAAGTGGCAAAAAAACAAAAGAGCATTTGATAAAAACTGCCTTTATGTATTTAAACGCTCCTTATCTTTGGGGAGGGAAAACTCCTTTTGGAATTGATTGTTCAGGATTTACTCAAATGGTGTATAAACTGAACGGATATAAATTGCTTCGTGATGCCTCTCAACAATCAAAACAAGGGGAAGCTTTAAGTTTTATAGAAGAAAGTGAACCAGGAGATCTCGCTTTTTTTGATAACGAAGAAGGCAACATAATCCATGTAGGAATAATTATGGATGATAATTACATCATTCATGCCAGTGGAAAAGTACGAATTGACAGGCTTGATCATTTAGGAATATTTAATGCCGAAACCAATAAGCATACACACAAATTAAGAGTCATTAAAAAAATCATATAAAAAAAACCTCTCTCAAAACAGTAATTCGAGAGAGGTTATTTTTAAATTTAAAAATCTAGCATTAATTCTTTGCCTTCAATGCCTTGTATTCAGCTGTCATTTCTAAAGCGCTATATACGCCTAAAAGTGTTTTTGAAACATCCTCATTTTTAGGATCTAGTTCAACTGCTTTTGCAAGAAAAGGAATTGTAGCTTTGAATAAATTTTCTCTTTTCTTTTTCAATTCATCATAGCGCTTCATATCCTTAGTAGAAGTTCCTAATTTATTCATTTCATCGATAATTACCTTTTCATCCTCTAACTTCATGGCCGCTAAATTGATGTAAGCATTAATGTATTTAGGATTAATTTCAATAACTTTTAAATAGTACTTTTCAGCGTCTACCTGATTTTTTGCATTAGCACTAAGAACTCCTAAATTAAAAACTAAATCAGCATCATTAGGATTTTTCTCTAATACTTGAGCGATCAGCTTTTTATACATTTCAAAATCTTTTGTTTCTAAATAAAGATTTGCTTCTGTCAAAACCAATGAAGTATCTTCCGGATTTGCTTGTCTTGCATCCGATATTGCTTTTTTAGCCTCTTCAATTTTTCCGTTTTGCACTAAAATTAAAGCTATGTTTTTATAGATCTCTCCTCTTTTAGAAGGAATAGCTTCTGTTCTTGGTTTTTCGTGAGTCCCTATTTTCACTACTCTGTCTCTTTCCGGAGCCGTTGTAAAAAGATCTTCTTCATTAGTGATTTTATTCACCGCAAAAAAACTGGTTCCTTTTCCAGAATAATTTAAGTTTTTCAAATCATCATACAACTTAAGTGCTGTGTCATATTCTGCTGCATTCACATAAGTAGAGGCCGCATAATACAAATTGATAGTGTCTTTTTTATCTAATAAATATGCATCATACAGTTTTTTTGCACTATTTGAATGCTTATTGATTTTTGAATCCGCTATGGCAGCATTAATCAATTTATATTTAATTTCTGTAATTGAAGCTGCAGCTTCTGTAGAAAATTTCAATTTACCGGAAACTTTTTCAGCATCAATTAAATCTTGATATGCTTTTGCCGCAAGCGAAAGATTAGCATCTGCATCCACTTTTTTATTGGCTAAATCCAATAAAGCTTTTCCTTTTACAAAGAAAAATTGTGCTTTCTCCGCCTCTTTAGCATTAGCGATGAGAGATTCGGCTTCCATCAAAATGGTTACTGCTTCTTGAGATTTACCCCCTTTTAATGCTTTTTCAGCGGCTTTAATTTGATCTTTTTGAGCAAAAGTGGCTACTGAAATCACTAACGCTGATGCTAGTACTACATATTTACTTTTCATGGTATTCGATTTTGTTTAATAGTTCTTTTTTAATCTACACTTATTTAATTTCAAAACTTCCAATCCAATTGGATTGGAAGTTTTGAAACCAGTTATTAGTATTCATACTAAGCTTCGTCATCTGAATCGTCTTCGTCTTCAGTGTCTTCGTCTTCACTTTCAGAATCGTCCTCTTCATCCTCCTCTTCAGCTACACCATCCTCTTCAAGAACTTCAAGAACAGGTTTTACTCTTTCGATAGCTTCCGACTCAATAATATTTCCGTCTTCATCAACAACTACTTCCGCCACATCGTCTTTCATTACTTTAGTGACTGCAGCTATGGAATCGTTTCCTTTTATATTGATCAGTTTTACACCTTGCGTAGCACGTCCCATTACTCTCAAATCCTCTACAGCCATTCTGATAGTCAATCCAGATTTATTAATAATCATTAAATCATCCGCATCAGTAACGGCATTAATAGAAATCAGCTTCCCAGTTTTCTCCGTAATATTCAAGGTTTTTACTCCTTTACCCCCACGATTTGTAATTCTGTATTCGTCAAGGCTTGACCGTTTTCCATAACCGTTTTCAGCAACTACTAATATTTCGCTGCTCATATCGTTTACAGTGACCATGCCAATTACTTCATCCGTATCATCCTTAAGTGTAATTCCGCGAACTCCTGAAGCTGTTCTTCCCATTGGACGGGTTTTAGTTTCTTCAAAACGAACTAATTTACCAGATTTCACAGCTAAAATAATTTGGCTTTGCCCGTTCGTTAATTTTGCTTCTAATAACTCATCCCCTTCTTTAATGGTAATTGCAGCAACTCCATTCACTCTGGGTTTAGAATATTTCTCTAAAGATGTTTTCTTAACCTGCCCTTTTTTAGTCACCATAATAAGGTTGTGACTTTTGATGTAATCTTGATCTTTTAAATCCTGAGTACAAATAAATGCTTTTACTTTATCGTCGCTTTCTATATTTACCAAGTTTTGGATTGCTCTTCCTTTGGCCGTTTTACTTCCTTCTGGTATTTCGTAAACACGCATCCAGAAACATTTCCCTTTTTGGGTAAAGAACATCATATATTGGTGATTCGTAGCCACAAACATGTGCTCTAAGAAATCCTGATCCCGTGTTCCTGCACTTTTTTGTCCAACTCCGCCTCTGTTTTGAGTTTTGTATTCCGTAAGATTTGTACGTTTAATATATCCTGCATGTGAAATCGTGATAACTACATTTTCATCGGCAATTAAATCTTCAATACTTACATCTCCTCCTGAATATTCAATTACAGAACGGCGTTCATCTCCATATTTATCACGAATTTCAGTTAGTTCTTCTTTAATCAAGGCTATTCTTAAGTTTACATCTGCTAATAAAGCTTTTAGATGCTCGATTAACTTCATGATTTCATCGTATTCTGTTCTTAACTTATCTTGTTCAAGACCTGTTAATTGACGCAAACGCATTTCAACAATGGCTCGAGATTGAATATCGGATAAATTGAATCTTTCGATTAATTTTTCTCTTGCTTCTTCGGTGCTTTTTGAAGCTTTAATTAAAGCAATTACTTCGTCAATATTATCCGAAGCGATAATCAAACCTTCTAAAATATGGGCTCTTGCTTCTGCTTTTTTCAATTCAAATTGCGTTCTGCGAGTCACTACATCATGACGGTGCTCTATAAAATAATGAATCAGATCTTTCAGATTCAACATTTGCGGACGCCCTTTTACAATGGCAATATTGTTTACACTGAAAGAAGACTGTAATTGTGTAAACTTATAAAGTGTATTCAAAACTACGTTTGGCGTAGCATCTCGTTTCAAGATATAAACGATACGCATCCCGTTTCTATCCGATTCATCTCGGATATTCGCAATTCCATCAATTTTTTTATCGTTAACCAAATCAGCCGTACGCTTAATCATATCGGCCTTGTTAACTTGATAAGGAATTTCGGTAACGATAATACATTCTCTTCCGTCCACTTCTTCAAAACCTACTTTGGCACGCATTACAATACGTCCTCTACCTGTTTTGAATGCTTCACGAACGCCTTCATATCCATATATAACACCTCCTGTAGGAAAATCCGGGGCTTTGATATGCGTCATCAACTCATCAATCTCAATATCGCTATTGTCCATGAAAGCCAATGTCCCATTTATCACCTCAGTCAAGTTATGAGGGGGCATATTAGTGGCCATACCCACTGCAATTCCTGTTGCCCCATTTATTAATAAGGTAGGAACACGCGTTGGCATAACTGTTGGCTCCTCCAGCGTATCGTCAAAATTTAATTTAAAATCAACAGTTTCTTTATCTATATCCGCCAAGATTTCTTCTGAAATTTTACGCATTCTAGCCTCTGTATAACGCATTGCTGCAGGACTATCGCCATCTACTGACCCAAAATTACCCTGGCCATCAATCAATAAGTAACGCATACTCCATTCTTGTGCCATACGAACCATTGCATCATAAACTGAGGTATCACCGTGTGGGTGATACTTACCAAGAACTTCCCCAACAATTCTTGCGGACTTTTTGTGGGCAGATCTAGAATTTACACCCAAATCATGCATTCCAAATAGGACTCTTCGATGTACTGGTTTCAAGCCATCTCTAACATCTGGAAGTGCTCTTGATACAATTACCGACATCGAGTAATCGATGTAGGCCGTTTTCATTTCATCTTCAATGTTAATAGGAATTAACTTTTCTCCTTCAGACATAAGTTGTTATATTAAAAAATTATATTAGTTTCAAAACGTGCCAATATACATCTTTTTGAAATTTTTAAACCTATTTTAAAACACTAATTTCAATGATTTATTAACAAATAAAACTTCGCTTTTAGTTGATAATTTAAGGTAAATTTAACTTTAATATCTTGATAATTTTTGTCACTTAGCTGACACGACTTCATATAGGAATGGTTTTTGTTTTTCTATCACTAATTCACTAAATTTACGATATCAAATATATATTATGGATGATAATTTTTCACCAAGAGTAAAAGACGTTATTACTTACAGCAAAGAAGAAGCTTTGCGACTAGGACATGACTTTATAGGAACAGAACACTTAATGCTGGGAATTCTAAGAGACGGTAACGGAAAAGCAATTCAAATATTGAATAACCTTGACGTCGATTTAGACCATTTACGCAGAAAAGTAGAGATCTTAAGCCCCGCAAGTCCTAGTGTAGAAGTAAATGTTGAGAAGAAAAACCTGCACCTGACACGCCAGGCAGAACGGGCTTTGAAAACCACTTTTCTAGAAGCTAAGGTTTTTCAGAGTTCCTCTATCAGCACCGCACATTTATTGTTATGCATATTAAGAAATGAAAATGATCCAACAACCAAGCTATTGAATAAACTGAAAATTGATTATGATATAGCTAAAGAACAATATCTAAACATGACTCCAAACGAAGAAGAATTTATAGAGAAATTGCCAAGAAACGAATCGTATAATGACGATTCAGGACAAGATGACAGTCTAAAAGAAGGCACCTTTAACAATCCAGCCAACAAATCCAATAAAAAATCGAAAACCCCTGTTTTAGATAATTTTGGAAGGGATTTAACAGAAATGGCCGAAGAAGGAAAACTGGATCCTGTTGTAGGGCGTGAAAAAGAAATCGAACGCGTTTCGCAAATTTTGAGTCGTAGAAAAAAGAACAATCCATTACTAATAGGAGAACCAGGTGTGGGAAAATCAGCCATTGCCGAAGGTCTAGCGTTGCGAATTATTCAGAAAAAAGTATCACGTACTTTATTCAACAAACGTGTTGTTACCTTGGATTTAGCCAGTCTTGTTGCCGGAACAAAATACCGTGGGCAGTTTGAAGAGCGTATGAAAGCAGTGATGAATGAATTGGAAAAAAATGATGATATCATTCTTTTTATAGATGAAATTCACACCATTGTAGGTGCTGGTGGTGCAACTGGATCTCTGGATGCATCCAATATGTTTAAACCGGCATTAGCGCGCGGTGAGATTCAATGTATTGGCGCTACAACATTAGACGAATACAGACAATACATAGAAAAAGATGGTGCATTAGAGAGACGTTTTCAAAAGATAATTGTAGAACCTACATCCGTCACTGAAACGATTACAATTTTGAATAACATCAAAAATAAATATGAAGACCACCATAATGTTACTTATACACAAGAAGCTATTGAAGCTTGTGTAAAATTAACTGACAGGTACATGTCTGAGCGCTTCTTACCGGACAAAGCCATCGATGCTTTAGATGAAGCAGGCTCCAGAGTTCATATTACCAATATTGAAGTTCCAAAACAAATTTTAGATTTAGAGCGTCAATTAGAAGATGTTCGAGAACTGAAGAATGTTGTGGTAAAAAAACAAAAATATGAAGAGGCCGCTAAACTTCGTGATGACGAAAAACGTATTGAAAAAGATTTAGCTATTGCACAGGAGCAATGGGAAGAAGATTCAAAAAACAACAGAATAGAAGTTACGGAAGACAATGTAGCCGATGTTGTATCGATGATGACCGGAATACCTGTGAACCGAATAGCACAAACCGAAAGCAATAAATTGGCTAAATTACCAGAACTTATTGAAGGAAAAGTTATTGGACAAAGAGAGGCCGTCATGAAGATTGCACGTTCGATACAACGAAATCGCGCCGGGTTAAAAGACCCAAATCGACCTATTGGATCCTTTATCTTTCTAGGACAAACCGGTGTTGGTAAAACACAACTTGCTAAAGTATTGGCTAAAGAGTTATTCGACTCTGAAGATGCTTTGGTACGCATTGACATGAGTGAATACATGGAGAAATTTGCTATCTCTCGTTTAGTTGGTGCACCTCCGGGATATGTAGGGTATGAAGAAGGCGGTCAACTGACTGAAAAAGTGCGAAGAAAACCCTATTGTGTGGTCTTATTGGATGAGATCGAAAAAGCGCATCCTGATGTTTTCAATATGTTATTACAAGTGCTGGATGACGGATATTTAACGGATAGTTTAGGCCGAAAAATTGATTTCAAAAATACCATAATAATCATGACTTCGAATGTTGGTGCCAGACAATTAAAAGATTTTGGACAAGGAGTCGGTTTTGGAACTGCTGCCAAAGTAGCGCAGGCTGATGATAATTCAAAAAGTATTATTGAAAACGCCTTAAAGAAAACTTTTGCTCCTGAATTCCTTAATAGAATTGATGATGTAATTGTATTCAATGCTTTAGAAAAACATGATATTGATTTAATTATCGAAATCGAATTAAAAAAATTATTCGCCCGTGTTGCCGAATTAGGGTATCAATTGAGTCTTTCTGACAAAGCAAAAGCATTTATAGCTGAGAAAGGTTTCGACAGGCAATTTGGCGCAAGACCACTAAAAAGAGCCATTCAGAAATATGTTGAAGATACCCTTGCAGAAGAAATTATCACTTCGAAAATAACAACCGGAGATGAAATCTTCATGGATATCGAAGAAGGGGCACAAGAATTAACGGTTCAGGTTCATAAAGCCGGCGAAGCCACAAATCCTTAAATAATTCCTTTGAATCTTAACCATAACCCGTTACGTTTTTATAACGTAACGGGTTTTTTCTTTATGATAAAATACACTTTTTTTGAAAACAAATATTTACATTTGGTTTTTATAACATTGATCCATTAAAATTACTTTATGTCTGAAAACAAAGTTATCCTAGGTAGTGAAGAATGGTGCTCATTCCCTGAAATAGGGATTCCAACCATTAAAGCACGTGTTGATTCCGGTGCTAAAACATCTGCGCTACACGCTATAAATATTGCTCCATTTATTAAAGACGAAAGCAATTGGGTGAAATTTGACATTAACCCAATCCAAAATAATTTAAAAACAATAATTCATTGTGAAGCGCCTTTAATTGATAAACGCATCGTTAAAAGTTCAAGTGGCTTTAGAGAACAACGCTATGTAATTCAAACAAATCTACAAATAGGAAGTTCAAAATGGCCTATTGAGATGACATTGACCAATCGAGATTCCATGGGTTTCAGAATGCTTTTAGGCCGTGAAGCCATGAGCGGAAGAGTATTGGTTGATCCGGAGCAAAAATATCTTTTAGGACAACCCACACCCGACAGTCTAAAAGAATTGTATAAAAATTCCGAGAAAGCAAGTTCCGGATTACGCATCGGACTTTTGGCCAGTAATCCTGAATTGTACAGCAACAAGCGTATAATGGAGGCTGGCGAAATGCGTGGTCACGAAATGCACTTTCTGAACATCAAGGAATGTTATATGAAACTGGATGCAAAAACGCCAGAAATTCATTATCGTGGCGGTAAGATACTAAATCAATTTGATGCCATTATACCCAGAATCAGACCTAGCATTACATTTTACGGTTGCGCTTTGACCAGACAATTTGAAGCATTAAAAGTATATTGCTTAAATTCATCGAATGCTATTACGCAATCACGAGATAAATTATACTCTTTGCAATTACTATTGAATCATGGGGTTGAAATTCCTACCACTGGTTTTGCTAATTCCCCTTTGGATACGGATGATTTGATAAAAATGGTGGGCGGTTCTCCACTAATCGTGAAATTACTAGAAGGAACACAAGGAAAAGGAGTCGTGTTGGCAGAAACAAAAAAAGCCGCAGAAAGTGTCATAAATGCTTTCAAAAGCTTAAATGCCAACATATTAGTTCAAGAATTCATCAAAGAAGCCAATGGAAAAGACATTCGTTGTTTTGTAATTGATGGAAAAGTAGTGGCTGCTATTCAGCGTGAAGCAATGCCGGGCGAATTCAGGGCTAACATTCATCTTGGAGGAACAGCATCTATTATAAAAGTAACCGCTGAAGAAAAACGTATTGCCATCAAAGCAACCAAAGCAATGGACCTCAAAGTGGCAGGTGTAGACATTATTCGTTCCGCTAAAGGCCCGTTGTTATTAGAAGTAAATTCATCGCCAGGACTAGAAGGAATTGAAGGAGCTACCAATAAAGATATTGCCGGCGAAATGATCAAAGCAATCGAGAAAAATTTTAAAATAAAATAGCAGTCAGTAGCCGTTTACAGTCTATTGAAAACTTTTAAAATTACTTTAAAACTAAAAAAATGAACGAATATCTTGATATAATTCTTCGAAGTATTTTCGTTTATTTTTTTATGGTTATTGCCTTGAGACTTTTTGGCAAGAAAGAATTGTCTCAACTAAACACTGCTGATGTAATATTAATTCTGCTAATCAGTAACTCTGTTCAAAATGCAATGGTAGGAAACGACACCAGTTTATCGGGAGGTTTAGCTGCGGCAACTGTATTGTTTACCATCAATTTTATTTTAAAAAAATTGATGTTTAAGTACCCAAGATTCAGTGATTTCATGCAAGAAAAACCAGAAATCCTTATACACAACGGCAATTTGGATTTTAAGACTCTTAGCAAATTAAACATCACTTCTGATGAATTAAAAGAAGCCATGCATGAACATGGAGTCGAATATTTTAAAGATGTAAAATTAGCAATCCTAGAAATAGACGGAAATATTAGCATTATATCCGGAGATGCTAATTTAAAACAGACCCATTACAAACGAAGACGCATTCATAAAAATTTGAGTGGAATAAATTAGACATAAAAAACTCAATATATATTCACGAAATTTATTTTCTTGAAATAAAGTGCTGTTAAAAAATTAAACACACCTATAAAATCACAAAATTTGACCTTAACGCCTTTTAATAAAAAACATATTTAACGAAAGAAAGACAAGATCTTCTGTTTTAAACAAATATATTTTTGGAGCATAAAAAAACCATTCTCAGTAAGAATGGTTTTTTATTATGATTTTTCTTTTAGTATTAAATAAAAATACTAAAAATATAGTAAATGATTGCTGCTAATATTGCTGAAATTGGAATGGTTAAAACCCAAGCCCATAATAAACTTACGGTCATTCCCCATCGCACGGCTGAAACTCTTTTAGTAAGTCCAACTCCAATTATAGATCCAGTAATTGTATGCGTTGTACTTACGGGCACTTTAAAATGCTCTGTAAAATATAAGGTCAGTGCCCCGGCAGTTTCTGCGGCAACACCTTCAAAAGAGGTCACTTTTGTTATTTTAGAACCCATTGTTTTCACGATCTTCCAACCGCCGCTTAAAGTCCCTGCTGCAATAGCAGAATAACAGGCAAGTGGAATCCAAGTTGGCATTTTAAAGGCTCCTTCGTCATTAGGAAGCACCACATCTAACCAAGCTGGAAGCGATTCCTGAGCAACACCACTGGTGTGAATATAAACCGCAACCGCTGCTGCAATAATACCCATTACTTTTTGGGAGTCATTCCCTCCATGCCCTAAACTAAAGGCTGCTGAAGACAGTAATTGCATTTTTTTTAACCAGGCCGTAGCTTGATTTAAATTTAAACTACTAAATATCAAACAGAAGGCGCTTATGGACAGAACGATGAATGCCACTAAAAACCATTTGATATTATGGGATTCAAACGCAACACTCCAAAAAGTAGACGATGGAAAACGAGGGTCTTTAATCTGGTCGTAATAGATCATTTGACTTTCTACAAACCAGATGGTCAAAATCATTAAAGAAGCTGTAAATATTTTAGGATAAATACTTTTTTTAGAGGCATTTAGCAACCAAATTGATATTAAATAAGACATTAAAGCGCCTAACAAAGGTGCCAATATAATAAATGCAATGATGATCAAAACACCCGAAGGCATTCCTCCATCTTTTCCAACATTGTACCAAGAAACTACTCCAAATCCGGCATGAGCGATAGCTGCTCCGGCAAAACCACCAATTAAGGTATGTGAAGAACTAGAAGGAATTCCTTGCCACCAAGTGAATAAATTCCAAATGATAGCGGCGATTACACCCGCTAAAATAACGACTAAATTAATATCCATCGTATTGGCTGTTTTTGCCACAGTATCTGCAACACCAAAACCAAAAACCCAATACGCCAAAAAGTTAAAAAAAGCGGCCCAAACAACTGCTTGAAAAGGAGTTAATACTTTTGTGGCAACAACGGTTGCTATAGCATTGGCAGCATCATGAAAACCATTAATGTAATCAAAAATTAAAGCCAGGACTATAATAACTATAAGTAGAGTAAATTCCATAATTATAATTTCAGAATAAAACGAATGAATTAAGAATGTTTTACAGAAATGGATTCTAAAACACTCGCTACACTTTTACATTTATCAGTAGCCGTCTCTAAAACTGACAATACTTCTTTGTACTTGATAATGTTTTTTGCATCCGTTTCATTTTCGAATAAATCAAGAACTGCTTTATCATAAACATTATCTGATTTATTTTCTAATTTGTTAATTCTGACGCAGGCATCCGTGATGTTCTTCATATTTTTTAAATCTCTCAATTCTCTTACCGCTACATCAATATTTTGACATGCTTCAAGATTGATTTCAGTCAATTTTCTAATGGATTTCGTGATTTTATCAACTTGATACAATTTCATCCTGCTCGCTGCACCATGAAGATTATCCGCTACATTATCAATTGAAGTGATTAGAGAGTGTATGTCCTCTCTGTCAAATGGAGTAATAAAATTTCTACTCAACTCTAAACTTGTTTGACGTGTTATATCCTCTCCTTTTTGTTCTAATGCATCAATTTTTCGAAAAAGATCCTCACGCTCCTTTAATGGAAGGTTTACAGCTTCGTGCAAATTTGTAGCAATTTCAATTAAATTACTTGATGCTTGTTCAAAAAGCGGAAAAAACTTTTTGTCTTTAGGAACCAAAAATTGGAAAAAATTATTTATGTTCATTTCATTAAAATTTAGTCCGGCAAAATTAATTCATTATTAATTGTTAATGTTAAGCTATTGTTAACAAATCATTTTCTATTTGAAAACTGTTCAAAAAAGAAACCGTCTTTTCAATATCATAATGCAAAATTCGATCTTCTTTAATCAAAGGAACTTCTTCACGATAGGCCTGTAAAAACATTTCAATAAAATCACTTGACAGCATTGGCCGTCTGTATTCAATGGCTTGCGAAGCATTCATCAATTCTATTGCTAAAATGCGTTCCAGATTATCCAAAACCCGCAATGCTTTAGTAGCAGCATTTGCCCCCATGCTCACATGATCTTCCTGCCCGTTGCTGGAAACAATACTATCTACACTGGCGGGAGTTGCTAGTTGTTTATTTTGGCTGGCAATACTGGCAGCTGTATACTGAGGAATCATCAAACCAGAATTCAAACCGGGATTATCTACTAAAAATGCCGGAAGATTTCTAGTTCCGGAGATCAATTGATACGTTCTTCGTTCAGAAATACTTCCCAACTCAGCCAAAGCGATTGCCATAAAATCTAAGGCTAAAGCCAAAGGTTGTCCGTGAAAATTACCTCCGGAAATGATTTGGTCACTTTCAATAAAAATATTAGGATTATCAGTAACGGAATTGATTTCAGTCTTGAACACTTTTTTTACATAATCAATTGCATCTTTTGAAGCCCCATGCACTTGTGGCATACATCGGAACGAATATGGATCTTGGACATGATTTTTTTCCTGTTCGATAATTTCGCTCCCTTCCAAAAATCCTTTTATGCGGTTAGCAGTTACAATTTGCCCTTTGTGAGGCCTTATAAAATGGATCAATTCATTAAAAGGTTCTATTCTTCCATCAAATCCTTCAAGTGAAATAGCACCTATTAAATCTGCTAAATAAGAAAATTTGCTGACTTTCATTAAGATATGTACTCCATAAGCACTCATAAATTGTGTTCCGTTCAATAAGGCCAATCCTTCCTTAGACTGCAGTACTATTGGCTCCCAGCCAAAATGTTTTAGAACTTCGCTGGAATGCACTTTCTTACCTTCAAAATACACATCACCTTCACCTAATAAAGGCAATGATAAATGCGCCAAAGGAGCCAAATCTCCCGAAGCGCCAAGCGATCCTTGGGTATAAATTACCGGAAGAATATCATTGTTATAAAAGGCAATCAATCGTTCCACTGTTTGTAATTGAATGCCGGAATGACCATAACTCAACGATTGAATTTTTAGCAACAACATCAGTTTCACAATCTGAGTTGGCACTTCCTCTCCCGTTCCGCAGGAATGCGATTTGACTAAATTTTCCTGAAGTTTTGATAAATTTTCATTCGAAATCTTAACATTACAAAGCGACCCAAAACCTGTATTTATACCGTAAATGGGATCCGAATGTGAAGCCATTTTTTTATCTAGATAATCGCGACATTTTTGAATATTTATTTTTGCTTCATCGGACAAAGCCAATGATTTATGATGTGAGACAATTTCCTCTAGCGTTTCCAGGCTAAGTAACTCAGTACTAATGTAATGCGTATTATCCATTTTGATAGTGTTTAAAAGGTAAAATTGAATAAATCTTTATAAATACACAACATTTATTGCTAATAATTTACATTTCATAACCCGTTGGGTTCAATTAATTTTTGATGATAATTTTCGTCAGTTCGAGTGATCCCGCTTTTGGGCGGGATTATATCGAGAACTAGAAAATTAGTATTAAAAACGGTTCTCGATACATTTTTTGTTCCGTTTTTACTACACAAAAAAACACTCGAACTGACGTTTTGAATAATTACACCCAACGGGTATTTTATAGTTAAACAAAAACCAAATAATAGCTTTCAGATAACGATAACTATATGACTTTAACAGATCAAATTTTGATTGTTCCTTTCCTTTTCCTTAGAACATTAAAGCACTAATTCATAAAAACACAAACCCATTAACCTGCTTGGAATGCAAATTAAGGAGAATTAAATTCTTTAAGCACTACAAAAAACAGAACTTCAGCTGCACACAATTTTTATAAAATTTAGAGATTTATACGAATAGTTTTATCTGAGACTTGATATATAACACAATATTTCATAATCCGCAAATAGCTTCTCCTATATTAAAATATTCGCAAAAACACTGTCAAACGCTTTGTTTTTTATAAAAAACTGTACTTTTGAAAGATCAAAATGGAAAACAACAAAGCTACATATCACGCTTCGATAACAACTCAAATCAGGGTTAGCACTGCTGTTACGTTTACTACAACAACTACAACTACCCCCTTGGGGTAAATTTTCAACATATAATCCTATTTATCATATTTTTTTCACAAGAAAGAAAGACCTTGAGTGTATAACAAACATTACATTTTTCAAAAAAAACAACACACACCATTAGATCTCCTGCAGGCAATTAATCCTGAAAATGGCGACTCCCCATTACATTAAAAACAAATAACTTGCTATGAAAGTATTAAAATTTGGCGGAACTTCGGTTGCCAATGCACAAAATATAAAACTGGTTTTAGCTATCGTTAGCGATAAAGCAAAAGAAGAAAAATTAATCGTTGTGGTTTCTGCTTTCAGTAAAGTTACTGATTTGCTTCAAATTGCCTCCCAAAAAGCGGCCGCTGGAGACGAAAATTTCAAAGTTATCCTTGCCGATATAGAAAAAAAACACTTAGATACCTTAAAAGAACTTATACCAGTAAGCGAACAAAGCAGTCTTTTGAGCCATATCAAAAGAATCATCAATCACCTGGAAACCTTATTGGATGGATGTTACCTTTTAGGCGAATTATCTCCCAGAACTTCAGATACTATTTTGAGTTTTGGTGAATTACTGTCCTCGTATATCATTGCTGAAGCATTAAAACAAAACCTAAAAAACAGCTGTTATAAAGACAGCCGAGAATTAATAAAAACCAATAACCATTTTGGAAAAGCAATTGTTAATTTTGATGCTTCCAATGAATTAATTGTTGCTTTTTTTACTTCGAATGAAAGTCAGGTAGTAGTTATGCCCGGATTTATTGCTGCCTCTTTAGACGGAATCAATACTACTTTAGGGCGCGGTGGATCTGATTATACAGGCGCTATTCTTGCAGGCGCTCTTGATGCAACTGACTTGGAGATTTGGACTGACGTCAACGGAATGTATACTGCAAATCCAAAAATTGTAAAACAAGCACAACCTATAGCTTACATTTCTTACCAAGAAGCCATGGAGTTGTCACATTTTGGTGCCAAAGTCTTATATCCGCCAACAATTCAACCGGTATTAAGAAAGAATATCCCAATTCTGATCAAAAACACTTTTGAACCTAAGGCTGAAGGAACCTATATTTCAAATCAGGTTTTTGCGCAATCCAATCCTGTAAAAGGAATCACACATATTGATGCTATTACCTTAATTACGCTTGAAGGCTCAGGAATGATTGGTGTTTCCGGTTCATCCAAAAGACTTTTTGAAGTATTATCCAATAAAAATATCAACGTAATTTTCATCACTCAAGCCTCCTCAGAGCACTCGATTTGTATTGGAATTCTAAATTCGGATGCCTATGTGGCGCAAGAGGCCATCAACAAAGCTTTTGAAGTGGAAATTTTACAAAATAAAATAGATCCATGCATTGTTGAAAATAACCTTTGCATCATTGCTTTGGTAGGCGAAAACATGAAAAACCACCAAGGATTGAGCGGTCGAATGTTCAGTACTTTGGGTAAAAACAACGTCAACATCCGAGCGATTGCTCAAGGTGCTTCCGAAAGAAATATTTCGGCAGTAATCAACGAAAGAGATGTGAAAAAAGCATTGAATTCATTGCACGAAAACTTTTTTGAAGAAAATACCAAACAGTTAAACCTATTTGTAATGGGCGTTGGAAATGTGGGGGAGAAATTCATCGAACAAATTCACCAACAAAAGAAATTCCTAAAAGAGAAGCTCAAGATAAACCTGCGCGTCATTGCGTTGTCAAATTCCCGAAAAATGCATTTTGATGAAGACGGAATCTCCTTAAAAGAATGGAAATTTGCTTTAGAAACTGGAGAACCTGCGGATAAAGAACAGTTTATTGCAAATGTAAAAGAGCTCAATTTACGCAATAGTATTTTTGTGGATATCACGGCAAATGAAAGTGTGTCTAAAACCTACGAACAGTATTTAAAAAGAAATATTGCCGTAGTAACCTGCAACAAAATTGCCTGCGCCTCCGAATACGACAATTATAAAAAACTGAAAAAATTATCCAGACAGTTCAATGCGCCTTTCCTATTTGAAACCAATGTGGGAGCTGGATTACCAATCATTGATACGGTAAAAAATCTCGTTGCCTCCGGCGATAAAGTCAATAAAATCCAAGCCGTTTTATCTGGAAGTTTGAACTTTATTTTTAATAATTTTGATGAAAATAACACTTTTCATGATGTTGTTAAAGAAGCTGGTGTACAAGGATTTACAGAACCTGACCCGAAGATTGATTTGAGCGGAATTGACGTTGCCAGAAAGATATTGATTCTGATACGAGAAAGCGGTTACAAAATGGAAATCGATGAAATCACAAACGAATCGTTCCTGCCAGCAGAATGTTTGAATACGACTTCAAATGAAGCATTTTTTGAATCTTTACAGACACATGCCGCTCATTTTGAAACTATTTATAAAGAAGCGTTAAGCAAAGAATCTCGTTTGAAATACGTAGCGCAATTCGAAAACGGGAAAGCAAATGTTGGGTTGCGATTCATTCCTAAAGACCATCCCTTTTACAATTTGGAAGGAAAGGACAACATCGTATTATTCTTCACAGATCGTTACGTAGACCAACCTTTATTAATAAAAGGTGCCGGTGCTGGAGCTGCAGTTACCGCATCAGGAATATTTGCAGATGTAATTAGAATAGGAAACGTATAAATTAGTCGTAAAGTCAAATGTCGTAAAGTCTGAAAGTTAGCCACTTGATTTTATGTTCATTCCTAAGACTTTACCACTTTATGACTTTAGAATTTAAGACTATTATTATGAACGAAATAAAAATATTTTGCCCTGCCACAATCGCCAATCTTTCTTGCGGGTTTGATGTCCTTGGTCTGTGTTTAGAAACTGCTGGTGACGAAATGATTATTCGGAAATCAGACATAAAAGGGATTCGCATCACTAAAATTGTGGGTGCCGACTTGCCTTTAGAAACCGAAAAAAATGTGGCTGGAGTATCCGCTTTGGCTATGCTGGAAGCTGTTGAAACGGAATTTGGATTCGAAATCGAAATCTACAAACACATCAAAGCCGGTAGTGGAATTGGCAGCAGTGCCGCCAGTTCAGCGGGAGCAGTTTTTGGAATCAATGAATTATTAGGGCGTCCATTTACACGCAAAGAGTTGGTTTTATTTGCCATGCAGGGCGAAAAACTAGCCAGTGGAAATGCTCATGCGGATAACGTTGCTCCTGCCCTTTTGGGTGGATTCACGCTAGTAAGAAGTTCCAATCCATTAGATATTATCAAAATAGAAAGTCCCTCTGAATTGTATGCCATCGTGGTTCATCCTCAAATTGAGTTGAAGACTTCGGATGCGCGATCGGTGTTGAAGCAAACAGTTTCCTTGAAAAGTGCGATTATGCAATGGGGAAATGTAGGCGGATTAATCGCTGGATTGTACACCAAAGATTATGACTTAATTGGTCGATCATTGCATGATGAAATCGTAGAACCGTTGCGTAGCGTTTTGATTCCGGGATTTGATTTAATCAAGCAAACTGCTTTAGAAAACGGAGCTTTAGGTTCCGGAATATCAGGTTCTGGTCCTTCTATTTTTGCTTTAAGCAAAGGAAAGGAAACTGCCGATAAAATTGCCAAAGCCATGAGTGTTATTTACGAAGAAATGTATTTACCATATGAAATTCACGTTTCTAAAGTGAATGATGAAGGAATTAAAATAATAGCCCCCTAACCCCCTAAAGAGGAATAAAAAAAAACACAGCGATTTTAAAATTACAATAAATACATTCTAAATCCAGTTTCGTCTCCCTTCCCTTTGGGGAGGGTTGGGGTGGGGATTCTATAAATACTATACACAATGAAATATTACAGTTTAAACCATAACGCACCAAAAGTTTCTTTCAGAGAAGCCGTAGTACAAGGATTAGCCACAGATAAAGGATTGTATTTTCCGGAAACAATTACCCCATTAGCACCTGCTTTTTTTGATACCATCGAAAACTTAAGCCATGAGGAAATTGCTTTTGAGGCGATTAAACAATTTATAGGTGACGAAATTCCCACAGACACTTTAAAACAAATCATTGCCGAAACCCTGTGTTTTGACTTCCCCGTGGTCGAAGTCGAAAAAGATATTTATTCCCTTGAATTATTTCATGGACCAACAATGGCTTTCAAGGACGTAGGCGCGCGATTCATGTCGCGTTGTTTGGGGTATTTCAATAAAGATAACGCCGACAGTAAAAACACGGTTCTTGTTGCCACTTCCGGTGATACGGGAGGTGCTGTCGCCAGTGGTTTCCTTGATGTAAAAGGTGTGGAAGTGATTATCCTTTATCCATCAGGAAAAGTGAGCGACATCCAGGAGCGACAATTGACTACTTTAGGACAGAATATTAAAGCGCTTGAAGTGGACGGCGTTTTTGATGATTGTCAGGATATGGTAAAGAAAGCGTTCTTGGACGAAAGTCTAAAACATAAAAACTTAACATCAGCGAATTCAATAAATATTGCGCGCTGGTTGCCACAGATGTTTTATTTTTTCTTTGCGTACAAAGCATTAAAAAAACGAAACAAACCGTTAGTTTTCTCTTGCCCAAGTGGGAATTTTGGGAATATCTGTGCGGGGATCATTGCTAAGAAAATGGGCTTGCCTGTTCAACATTTTGTAGCGGCTACGAATGTAAATGATACGGTTCCTCGCTTTTTAGAAAACGGAATTTACTCCCCAAAACCTTCTATAGCTACTATTTCGAATGCGATGGATGTGGGGAATCCAAGTAATTTTATCCGAATTCAGGAAATGTATCACAATGACTTAGAGCAATTCAAAAAAGATTTCTCTTCGTTTACTTTTTCTGATAAAGAGACTTTAGAAGCCATGAATACCATCTATAATATATCCGGCTATATTGCTGAACCTCACGGAGCAGTGGGTTATTTAGGATTGAAAAAAGAATTACAAAATTACCCAAATGCTATTGGTATTTTCTTAGAAACCGCCCACCCCATTAAATTTTTGAATACGGTTGAACCAACATTAAACGTAAAACTGCCAATTCCTACCCAAATTGAAAGTGTTTTAGGAAAGGACAAAGTAAGCGTAAAAATTAAAACCTATCAGGAATTGAAAACATTTTTGGAATAAAATTTTCTCAAAACAATTAAACTACTATGGCTTAAATATCCATAGATTTGGTTTGCCAGACTAAAGTCTGCAAGGTTAAAATGGGAACAAAAAAATCAAACCGCAGATTCGCAAATTAAACACATCAAAGCTGAATAAATAATTCGCAAGTTCTTGGTAAAATTTTTAGAAGCGAAAGGGAAATGTACCAAAGTGCATAGTTTTAACTATATTCTGTATGAAATAATAAAAAACGACTTAGAATTCAATTTTAGTCATTTTTTATATCCAAATAAATCTGGTCTTAAGATGGTTCTAAACTTTTGTTTTAGAACACAAAAAAAACAATTCTACCAATTTTACGCATCAATTTTAAATATATAATTATGAGTAATTTACAGGAAAACAAAGCGATAAATTCTGTCACAGAAAAATAAAATTCAAGATCTAAAAATATAGCTTGAATATGACTTATTTAATACTTACTTTTGCAAAAAAATTGAGTTGTCTTCTTTAGGCCTTGTATGGGTATAAAAAACAACATCAACCCCATTAAAAAAACGAAGTATTTAAGAATCTGTTTAAATATAACTAAAACAACAGATAAAAACACTCCAAAAAAACTACCTGATAAAGTAGCTTCCCATATCAACATAATTTATTAAAAAAAGGAGAAAAAAGTGTATGACGGATCATAGCATGAATGCTGTTAGTTTTGAAATTGAATTATTGGATAAACACAAAGACTATAGAAATCATTACAGATCAAATGATTTGTATTGGGGCGTAGGAATCGAAAATGAATGCTATTTAGAGTTTGAAAACCATCGTGTGGTGGACAAAGATTTTTTGCTTACTAAAGGACTTCATGAAAAGTATAGTGTTAATCATTTTAAGAATTACAAAGAAAACATATACCAGAATTCATTGCTGAAAATATTATCCGATAAAGAATATTATTTGCCGGTACTGATGAATTCCCATTCGTTTACAAAAACGGACATTAACAACCAACATAAGACTTTTGATCCCATAGATAATGAACCAAATCCTGACTATTCAGGGGAAAGTATCTTTGAAATACTACAAAAAAACAATCCTTATTTTATAGACGAGCTTCAAAAAGAATTCATTTTTGATGGTGACACAGTTGAATTTGTTACGCAAAAATTTTACAAAACAGATGTTGACTCGGTTATTGCTGAATTAGCTACAATAAAACAAGGTTTCATACACCATTTACAAAACGCTTTTGATAAAGACAAAATCTTTACGGAATACGGCCCTGTAAAAATATGTGCTGTAAACCATCCCTTTGCCATATTTATTTCAAACGATACGAATTATTCTGTTTTTAATAATATGACCTATCACTTCAATTTAACTATTCCAACTGAGTTAAATAGTGATGGAGAAATTAAGGACAAATTAGGTTTTATAAAAAAACACCAGAGGGCTATTCGATTATTCCAATGGCTGAGCCCCTTGTTTATGATAAAATTTGGTTCTTCTGATTATTTGTCGCACAATGACAGCAGCGTCAATTTGACAAAAGCATCACAACGATGTGCTATGTCAAGATACATTGGCGTGGGCACTTATGACACCTGTGTGATGAAAACCGGGAAGATTGTCCAGATGAATTTTGACGAACATCCCATGCATGAAAATCCAATGTGGTGGGTGAACCGTTATTCTGAAATATCAGATTACGAAAAGATTGATAAAATTGGCCTAGACATCAATTTTCATAAGCACAAAAATCATGGTATTGAATTCCGAATATTTGACTATTTCGACGAAAAACACCTACAAGAGGTTTTGAATTTTCTTGTTTTTATTCTGGATCATGCCTTATTAAACGAAATAGAAAATCCTATTTGCGATTTAGAATGGAATAACTTTGTTTATGAATCTATTATACACGGCAAAGAAACAGATGTACCAGCAAACCTTATCGCACTTTTAGAAAACATATTGTCTATTACAATTGAATCAAATGATCCTTTAGCAATTTACGAACAAATATACAACAGTTTACACGCTCGTTATTACGAAAATGGCTTTTGCAGTTCTTTACTAATTAAAAAGTAAGTACTGCAAATGCACTAGTGTCTTTATAGAAAAACCTGAAAGTATGTATACTTCTTAGTGACTTAACCCCACAAGAAGTAAACTATTTACAAGAGATTTTAATTAATCATGATAATAAAAAATAGCAGAAGCATACCCACTTTCAGGATCATTATTACTCCACCAATCTTCTCTTATTTCTGAAAAATAATTATAATTATCAGCTCCTGCCTGAGACTGCAGCGGATAAATAACTTTGCCCTCTTTCCTGTAGGCTTTATCAGTATCTGTTTCTGGCACCACTACTACTATATGCCCGGATTTATTCAAAACAATTCTTTTGGCACAGATGATTCCTACACCACCATTAGCATTTACTTTCTCTTGAAGTTCATTAACATCAGCGATTCTTTCCCATCCAAACTCATTTCCGGATTGTAAAAACCAATCATAGATGTAATTTGAATAAAAAGGCCTTACCGTTTCATCAAAAATAACAGCCACTTCGTTCCCTTTCTCCAGTTGCTCAATTGCCTTATCCGTCCATCTCAATCTGGGAATATAGACCTTGGCAAAAAAGCAATAATCAAAAGTATAAATATTACAATAGGTATCCGATGCGTCTTTCTGATACCGAAAACTTTTTGAAACATCCAGTGCAGTGATGATGTTGCGAATTGACGTCAGTTTAGACTCAAGACTAGTTAAATCCCTAAAAGGAATTGAAGGATCACCAATAGGTTTGTACGTTTCCTCTTTACTGTCCAGACTTGCTCGTGCACCCAGTTCAAAATTAGGCACTTCAATATCCGTACTTTTTTCAGTGGTTTCATCTACGAGCTCAATATCTTTTGATAATACAAAACCCTCTTTTTCAGTGTTCAAAAGCTTTACTTTCCACCAATCTGATGCAGTTTTTTCAATTAATTTAACGGTATGTCTAAACGGTATTTTTATTAAAATTTTGGAATTATCATGCGTTGCCGGAAAATCTCTTAGATTTAATGACGGGGTAGCTACTCTATATTTCATACTAATCAGTTTCTTATAAATGATTCTACTGCCAAAATACTAAAAACAACTAAGAAAGTATCACCAGAAGCCGTTAATTTAAGATTTTTTTTAGAAACTAATAGTCTCCAATAACAATAAGGAGAGCTATCTAGCCTGTAATAAAGAGTGTGCACATTCTGGACATGCTAACTTTACTAGCATAAAAAGCTAAGAATAAAAACCTTAATTTTAACTTATGAAACAAGTGCGAAAAATTTATGACCGAGTTCTTAAAGAGAAAGCAGTTCAATTGAGTTATGAGAGACATAATATCTCCGAACTTGCCAGAGAATTAGGTATAACTGCTTAACAGTTATATAAGTGGCGAAAAGAGTATGAAGAGTTCGGACAAGGAAGTTTTCCAGGTAACGGCAATTTAAAGCAAACGCCAGAACAGGAACGAATTTCTGAACTTGAAAGAAAACTAAAAGATGCGGAACTAGAGCGAGATATATTAAAAAAAGCAATTGGCATCTTTTCCAAAAACGGTCGATGATTTATACTTTCATCAGAAACAATGAAAAGATATTTCCGATTGAAAAGATGTGTAAAGTATTGCAAGTTGGTCAAAGAAGTTATTATCAATGGAAAAGTTTTATGAATGTAAAATTAAAAACAAACAATTATTCTTTTAAAACATTTTTTTAATTAAGTTATTATTAAGAGTTTTGTTAATAAAAAATTAATATTTAATTAAATTAATAAAATAATCAAACAATCTTAATAATGTAAAAGTATATGTTTTTTCTTAAAAAAATTATAACAAAAACTTATTTTTTTATTTAAAATGATACCCGTACTATTAATTAACCGTCTTGCAAAGAATATTTATAACATACAAAAAGTCATATTACAGTCATTTATAAATGTAGTTTTTAGGCAACCAATAATTAATTACGGCTTACTACTTATTAACTATCTTATTACCAAGACCTAAAAGCTGATTTAACAAAAACCTATGTTATAATTTTTATATAAAAACAATACTCTAACGCCAAAATTAATTTTGAATAGCCAAAAACTACTTGTTGATAATTTAGATGATTCTGTCCTTTGGAAAGCTTTAAAATCAGGAGACGAAAAGGCTTTTTCATCACTTTTTAAAAAGTATTACAGTCATTTAGTGCGATATGGGAATTCGTTTACTCCTTTTCCTGAAAAGGTACAAGATTGTGTGCAGGACGTATTTACAGACGTATGGGTTTACAAAAATTCCCTTAATGATAATGTTGTCGTAAAAGCTTATTTGTTATCAAGTGTCCGAAAACGTATTGCCAGACTTCACGAAAGAGACCATATTTTCAGAAAGTCCACTACTGTAGATTTGATTCCGTTTACTTTTGATTTTACCATCGAGGATATTCTTATCGCTGATGAATCTATGGCTATCAAAGTTTTAACACTCAACCAGCTCATCAATAATTTACCAGCACGACAGAAAGAGGCTTTATATCTGCGATACCATCAAGGACTAAGCGTTGAACAAATTGCAGAACTACTCGGAGTTAATTATCAGTCAGCAAACAATTTGATTCACAGGTCTTTACTAAATATTCGTAAAAATTGGAAAGAAAATAAGTCTCTTCTTTTTTTATTGTTATCTCAAGTATTTTAAATTTTTTGAAAAAATTTAGAATTAAGTGAGTATCAATTTAAAAAAATGTCCTCTTTCCTTTTATAACCCATTTTTATTCATGCAAAACCGTAATAATTATATTGAAATAGGCGAATTTTTGGCCGATGAATCCTTCAAAAGATGGGTACTACAACAAAACGACCAACAAAATTGGGAGCTTTGGACTTTGGAAAACCCCGTAAGAGCTAAATTAGTTGAAGAAGCGCGCGTATTGATTTTTGCAATGAAAGTTCCCGCAGACGATTTATCAGCTGATGCAGTTCAGACTGCTTTGGAAGCTACTTGGCATAAAATTGAGAATAAAAAGAAAACCACTCGCAAAACCAAAGTGTTGTTTTTAAGAAACAATTGGATTAAAGGCATTGCAGCAACACTTGTATTTGGGCTGATATCAACTTGGTTTTATCATAATTTTTTTAATGCCAATGATGGAGAGCTTAATTATAATGAATTAATTAAAGAGAATTCCGATGGCCTGTTAGAGCAAACAAACAACTCCAATAAGTCCCAAGTTATAATCTTGTCAGATGGCAGTTCGGTTTTATTACAACCAAAAAGTAAATTGAGTTATCCTAAAATATTTGTCGGAAACGAACGGAAAGTTTATCTGTCTGGTGAAGGTTTTTTTGAAATAAGCAAAGATGCTAAAAAACCGTTTTTGGTTTATTCAAATGAAATAATAACTAAAGTTATAGGAACAAGTTTTAGAATAAAATCCTATGAAAACGATTCTAATGTGGAGGTAATAGTTAGAACAGGTATTGTCAAAATCCATTCCAATAAATCTGCTTTTAATTCAACAAAGAAAGAAGTGATTTTATTGCCTAATCAAGCACTTCGTTATGGTAGAAAAACCCTTATATTCAATAAAATTACCAATATAACACAAGATGAATCATTAACTAGTGCTCTTGGTGACGTAGAAAAATTAAGTTTTGAATTTACCGATATTCCAGTAGTCCAAATTTTTAGAACTATAGAGCAAGCGTATTTAGTAGATATTGATTTTCCAGAAAATAAGTTAAAAGAATGTCATATTACTACTTCACTAACTGACCAGCCCTTATCTGAAAAATTAAAAATAATCTGTGAAAGTATTGGAAATAACACAACGTATCAAATGAATGGTAACCAAATTAGTATTCAATCAATTGGTTGCAACTAAATTACAATTTATATTAAATTAAAAAAAGCGCCGAAAATGCTGTAACATTTACGACGCCGTAAAAAATCAATTGATCTCCTGTAAAAGACAATTGTAATGTTTCGCTAATAACCAATTAAAGTATTAACCAAAAAACCAAAATTATGAAAAAAACTGTAGTAAAACAACGACGACGCTATCGTATCATAAAGTTAACATTATTCCAATTTGTTTTAGCTCTCATTTTTTCTAATGTAGTATTGGCAGATAGTGGTAAAGAACAAAGAAAACTTGACACTAAGGTGACAATTAGCTTGACGAATGTGAGTCTGGATGATGCTTTATTTAAACTTGAGAAATCAATACACGTTAAGTTTTCTTATAATTCAAGAATGACTCAGTTAAAACAAAAAGTGGACATAGAAGCCACTAATGAATTATTATCCAGCGTACTTTCACGCATTTTAAAACCACTTAGCATTAAGTATGACGAAATAAACAATCTGATTGTACTACAAAGAGAGAGCATTTCGATGATAAATACAGCGACAGAAAGTTTGGATCAGACAGAAATTAAAGCAATAGCTGCTATTATAATAAAAGGAAAGGTAGTTGATGAAAAAGGATTAACGATCCCAGGAGCTAATGTTCACGTTAAAGGATCTACTATTTCGGTTCAAACAGACATTGATGGAAGTTTTGTTATTGAAGTGCCTTCTGTAAGATCCGTTTTAGTAATATCATTTATTGGGATGGAAACCAAAGAAGTTAATTTAGGAAGTGGTTTTCTTACTGTCGTTTTAAAAGAGGAAGGACAAAGCCTTAATGAAGTTGTAGTTACCGCTTTTGGTATTCGACGCAAAAAAAACACGCTTCCTTATGCGGCTCAACAAATAAGTGGTGATGATGTCAATAAAACGCAAGTAGGAAACGTTGCAAGTGGACTATCCGGAAAGATTTCAGGTTTACAAATAACTCAAGGTAACTCTGTAGGAGGATCAGTAAATGTTGTAGTTAGAGGAAATAAATCATTGACAGGAAACAATCAAGCATTATTTGTAGTAGATGGAGTTCCGGTGGATAATTCGAATACAAATTCAGCGTCGCAAAGATCAGGGGCAGGCGGTTATGATTATGGTAATGCAGCGGCTGATATTAATCCAAATGATATCTTATCGATTAACGTGTTAAAAGGAGCCGCAGCCTCAGCACTTTATGGTTCAAGAGCAGCAAATGGGGTAATAATGATTACCACCAAAAAACCAAAAAACGGGCTTGGAATTTCTGTAAATAGCGGAGTTACGGTTGGCAATATAGATAAAACAACATTTGTAAAATACCAACAAGAATATGGCGCTGGGCGTTCAATTCCTCAGGATAAAGATGGGTTTCTATTTTTTGATGCTAATGCTGATGGAATTAAAGACTTGGTAGTACCTACATTTGCGCCACGTTCATGGGGTCCACGTTATGACCCAAATTTATTAGTATATGATTGGGAAGCATTTGATCAGGCATCACCAAATTATCAAAAACCAAAACCTTGGATTGCACCTAAAAACGGACCGGACAGTTTTTATCAAACCGCTATTTCTACGAATCATAATGTTATGATTGATGGATTAGTTGCTGACAAAGGTTCTTTTAAAATTGGATATTCCAGAAATGATGAAAGAGGCGTATTACCAAATGCAAGTGTTTTAAAAAACATTGTAAATCTTAGTGCTAGTTATAATATAACAAACAAACTGGTGGTAAGTGGATTAGTAAATTATTCCCAAGTTGATGGCAAAGGAAGATATGGAACAGGTTATGATAGTGGAAGGAATGTGAATAGTAATTTCAGACATTTTAATCAGACTAATGTTGATGTTTTAGAATTAAAAGATGCCTATTTTAGAAATAGAAAAAATATTACTTGGAACTGGGCTGATCCTACAAAACTTACCAATTTAACTCCCGGTTTTTCAGATAATCCATATTGGGTTGTTTATGAGAATTATCAAAACGATACTAGAAACAGGGTCATTGGAAACGCAACAATCACCTATAAGGTTACCGACTGGTTAGACCTTTTAGGCCGAGTTTCTGTAGATACCTATTCAGAAATGCAACAGGAAAGAAGAGCCGTGGGAAGTGCTGGAATTTCATCTTATTCTCGTTTTGATAGAAATTTTAATGAAACTAATTACGATTTATTGGCAACAATAAATAAAAAATTAAATGACGATTTCAGTCTTAATGCCTTAGCTGGTCTCAATATTAGAAGAAATACAATAAGTTCAATTTTTTCTCAAACTGCAGGAGGTTTAGTTGTTCCAAAACTTTATGCCGTTTCTAATTCAAAAGGAACTGTCCCTGCAGCGATTGAATCGTATCAACCAAAAGCAGTAGATGGTGTATTTGGTGGCGTAACAATAAATTACAAGGAATTACTTCTTTTAGATGCAACCTTGCGTAGGGATAAATCTTCAACCTTGCCTGAAGAAGCAAATGCATATAATTATTATGCCGTTTCCGGCAGTTATATTTTTTATAATCATCTTCAAAATTTACCCTGGTTATCTTCTGGAAAGCTTAGACTAAATTATGCTACTGTTGGAAATGATGCCGCTTGGGGAAGTCTAAGAGATGTGTATGATAAGCCAAATCCTTTTGATAGCACATTGCTTTTTTCTTTACCTAATACTAAAAACAATAGTGCATTAAAACCTGAGAATACAATCAGTAAAGAAATTGGCTTAGAAATGTCCTTTTTTAATAACAGAATAGGTTTTGATGCCTCTTATTATCATACTAACACAGTAGATCAAATTATTCCTGTAGCTGTTTCTACTGCTATAGGTTACTCCAGCAAATTTATTAATGCCGGTGATATTGAAAACAAAGGTATCGAAGTTTCTATATTTGCAACTCCGGTAAAAGGCGCCGATTTCTCTTGGAATGTGAATTTAAATTTCACAAGAAATCGTAATAAAGTTTTATCCTTATACAACGACAGTAAAAACTTGCAATTAGGAACTTTCCAAGGTGGAGTTAGCTTAAATGCTTCGTTAGGTAAACCTTATGGCGAATTACAATCGGTGACTTATGAAATGTTAAATGGGGAACGACTTATAAAGGATAACGGTTTATATCAATTTACAACTACTACCTCAAATGTAATTGGAAATGTTAATCCAGATTGGATTGGTGGCTTGAGTAATAGTTTCAGATATAAAAATTTTAACTTAAGTTTTTTAATTGATGTAAAAAAAGGAGGTCAATTATTTTCTTTAGACATGTACTACGGTACAATGTCGGGTATTTTACCCGAAACTGTTGGGCTTAATGATCTTGGAAACCCAAAACGAGATGCTGTTGCCAATGGAGGAGGTATAATTTTGGCAGGAGTTACAGCGAATGGAGAACCTAACACAAAAAGAGTTACTATAGTTTCAGGCACTAGTGGATATCTTCCTCAATCAAATTTTGTATATGATGCGAGTTTTGTTAAACTTCGCGAGGTAGCGATTTCATATTCTCTTCCAAAAAAAATAATGTCAAGAATTAAATCTATAAATGAAATAGAATTTTCGTTGACTGGAAGAAACTTATGGTTAATCCATAAAAATGTTCCCTACGCTGACCCTGAAGAAAACTTATCTTCAGGCAACATACAAGGCTATCAAAGTGGATCTTACCCTACAGTACGTGCTATTGGGTTAAACGTAAAAGTAAAATTATAAACTTACAATCATGAAAAAAAGATTTATTTCAATAGTAGTATTGGTGTTACTAATTAGCGCCTGTACAGACGACATTACTCGTTTTAATGATGAAACTAAACGGGCTAGTGAAGTCCCTCCGGGTAGTTTATTCTCAAATGCCGTTAAAACATTGTCAGATGGCTTAGCCTCAGCCAGTGTAAATGTTAACATCTTTCGACACTTTGTAAATCATTGGGCTCAGGCTGTTATT
This sequence comes from Flavobacterium sp. LS1R10, assembly GCF_003968825.1. NCBI lineage: Bacteria > Pseudomonadati > Bacteroidota > Flavobacteriia > Flavobacteriales > Flavobacteriaceae > Flavobacterium > Flavobacterium sp. LS1R10. The sequence continues at coordinate 145,681 of NZ_RYDH01000006.1, forward strand.
CAGGAAGAGGCACAATTTAATTATGTCACAAGGTCGATTAATGATACATGGTGGACTAGAATGTATAGAGATGTTTTGAATGATTTAAAAGAAAGCTCCCGTATTATAACAAATGATGTTACTTTAAATCCAATTATAAAAACAAATCAATTAGCAATTATCGATATCATGCAAGTGTACACCTTTAACATTTTGGTGACTACTTATGGCGATATTCCTTACTCCAAGTCGTTAGATGATCAGCTACTTTTCCCAGTTTATGATGACGCCAAAACTGTTAACAAAGAATTAATGATCCGATTGGAAAATGACATAGCCAAATTAAGTATTAGTGCTCCTGGCTTCACATCGTCAGAAGATATTATTTTTCAAGGTTCTGTAGCAAAGTGGATTTCTTTTGCAAACTCTTTACAGGTAAGAATGGCTATGACAATATCTGACGTAGATAATTCATTAGCGAAAACAGCCTTTGAAAAAGCCAATCCAAATGCTATTAACGCGATATCTAATAATGGTTTTGTTAAATATTTTACCGCAATACCTAATAATAATCCGTTGTATGATCAACTGGTGTTGGCCAATCGCACCGATTATATTGCAGCAAAAGATTTAATGGATGTTCTGAATAGCTTTGAAGATCCACGTAAACCAGGTTTTTTTGGAGTGAATAATGTAGGCTTATACGTTGGAGGCATAATGGGCATCCCAAGTGATTATCCAAAAATGTCAAAGCCAAGTACTCGTGTAGCTGACCCTAGCGCGCCAAACGTATTAATAGATTACGTGGAAATGGAATTTTATAGAGCTGAAGCAAAAGAGCGTGGCTACAACGTAACTGGTTCTGCAGAATCTCATTATAATAATGCCATTAAAGCTTCAATACTATATTGGGGCGGTACTGAGGCAAATGCTGATAAATACTTATTAAGATCGGACGTTGCTTACACGACCGCTGCAGGTGGATGGAAACAAAAAATAGGTTTCCAAAAATGGATTGCATTATACAATCGCCCATTTGAAGGATGGTTGGAAGTTCGCAGATTAGATTTCCCAAAATTAACAATACCCGTAAATGCTTTTTCAGGTTATCCAAACCGGATGAAATATCCAGCAAATGAGCAACAGTTAAATGGAACTAATTACACGAACGCGGCTACAAAAATAGGTGGTGACAAAAGCGAAACTAAATTATATTGGGATATAAACTAATTAAAATCATACACAAATGAAAAATCGATTCCTCTTTTTGTTGCTGATATCAACAACATTTATACTTGCTCAAGACCGGTTAACGGGCAGGAATTTTGCTTCAAGATCTGAAGTTATTGGGCAACACGGAATGGTAGCATCTAGCCAGCCCTTAGCAACACAAATAGGAATCGATATTTTAAAAAAAGGAGGTACAGCAGTGGATGCCGCAATAGCTGTAAATGCCGCATTAGGCTTGATGGAGCCAACAGGTAGCGGCATTGGTGGTGATCTTTTTGCGATAGTGTGGGATGCAAAAACCAAAAAACTCTATGGCTTGAATGCCAGCGGACGATCTCCAAAAGCACTAACTTTAGATTACTTCACTAAAAATAACATTACACACATTCCACCAAGTGGTCCCCTGCCGGTATCGGTTCCAGGTTGTGTTGATGGTTGGTTCGAATTACATAATAAATTTGGAAAACTCCCTATGCAGGACATCTTAAATCCAAGTATAAAATATGCTGAAGAAGGTTTCCCAACTACAGAATTAATTGCTTATTATCTGCAAGTCACGATAAATAAATATATGAAACAGTACCCTAATATCAAGGAAACTTATACTGTAGATGGCAAATTACCTCAAAAAGGAGATATTATTAAAAACCAATTTTTAGCTAATACCTATAAAAAAATTGCCAAAGGAGGAAGAGATGCTTTTTATAAAGGAGATATTGCCAGAGAATCTGCTAAATTTATTCAAGCTCAAGGCGGATTTTTAGCGTATGAAGATTTTGCAACACACCATTCGGATTGGATTGAACCTGTCGCAACAAATTACAGGGGTTATGACGTATGGGAATTACCCCCAAACGGACAAGGAATGGCTACTTTGCAAATGCTTAATATTATAGAAGGTTATGATTTTAGTAAAATACCCTTTGGTAGCGCTCAACATTTGCACATTGTAAACGAAGCAAAAAAACTTGTTTTTGAAGATCGCGCTAAATATTATGCGGACTCAGATTTTATGAAAGTTTCTGTAAATGATTTATTATCTAAAGAGTACGCAACTGAAAGAAGGGATTTAATTAATCCTGACCGCGCAGGGACTTTTAAAGCTGGAAAAGAAAGCAATGGCGGTACAATTTATTTGACTGTCGCCGATAAAGAAGGAAACATGATTTCTTTAATTCAAAGTAATTATAGAGGCATGGGATCTGGAATGGTTCCGCCAAAATTAGGTTTTATGCTTCAGGATCGAGGCGAATGCTTCAATTTGGCTGAAGGAACGCCAAATTCGTATGCCCCTCAGAAAAGACCTTTTCATACTATTATTCCGGGTTTTGTTACTAAAGATGGACAACCATTTATGAGTTTTGGTGTAATGGGAGGCGATTTTCAACCTCAAGGTCATGTTCAAATATTAATGAACCTGATTGATTTTGGTATGAATTTACAGGAAGCAGGAGATGCTCCAAGGTTTGAACACATTGGTTCAACTGATTTTACGGGCGAGCTGTCAACAGGCAAAGGCGAAATACTAATTGAAAGTGGTTTTGATTTTGAAGAAATAAAAAAACTGATCCAGAAGGGACATAAAATTGGCTTTGGAGGGTATTATGGAGGGTATCAAGCAATCATGTATGACGCAATAAGAAAAGTGTATTTTGGAGCCTCAGAAAGTAGAAAAGATGGTGCGGCCGCAGGATATTAACTGTCTGTTTTTAAGTAATATAATGTTTGAAAGAACTTTTCTTTATTCGAATAGTCTCATCAAAATAAAAGAACAAATAATATAATTTATCCTGATCTTATTCCAAAATTATTAATTTAAATTTTAATGAAATGTTAATAAAAAACACATGTGCTTTTATTTTATTTTATATTTTATCTGTCCAATATGTTACTGCACAGACAGATTTTCCAGCACCAATTGAGGGAGATTATCTAATAAAAGATTTTACTTTTAAAAGTGGAGAATATTTAGACCAACTAAAACTACATTACACAACCATTGGGAAACCAACAAAAAATAAGAAAGGTCAAATTAACAATGCTGTTTTAATTATGCATGGCACTACCGGAAGCGGAAGCGCCTTTTTGAGCAAACAGTTTGGAGGCAATTTATTTGGAAAGGGTCAATTGTTAGACGCCACAAAGTATTTTATTGTTTTAACAGATGATATTGGACACGGAAAATCGAGCAAACCTAGCAATGGCTTAAAGATGGCATTTCCTAAATACAATTATGACGATATGGTTTTGGCAAACTATAAATTACTGACTGAACATTTGAAAATAGATCATCTTCGATTGGTAATGGGAACATCAATGGGCGGCATGCACACTTGGGTTTGGGGTTACACCTACCCTGATTTTATGGATGCACTAATGCCTTTGGCAAGCTTACCAGCAGAAATAGCCGGTAGAAACCGCATTCAAAGAAAAATGGCGATTAAATTAATCGAAATGGATCCTGAGTGGAAAGAGGGTAATTATATTCAACAGCCACAACAAGGAATGACTGGCGCTATATTATCTCTGATGTTTATGGTGAGTAGTCCGTTACAATGGCAAATTGCAGCCCCAACCAGAGAGAAAGCAGAAATAATGATGGAAAATACTTTAGCCCGATATTCATCAACATTAGATGCTAATGATCTGATTTATGCTTTTGATTCCTCAAGAGATTACAATCCGCAACCTTACTTGTCAAAAATTAAAGCCCCTTTAATTGCTATAAATTCTGCCGATGATCAAGTAAACCCTCCTGAACTCGGATTGATGGAGAAAGAAATTAAAAACGTTAAAAACGGAAAATATATCTTATTACCTATTACAGATAAAACCACTGGCCATGGCACACATTCCAATCCAAAAATATGGGGTAAATATCTTAAAGAATTACTTAAAAAATCTGAACCCAAAATTAAGTAAAATTCAAGCTTATAATATTGTTTTCCAGAAATCAAAACTTACTAAGGTAGATTTTAAGTTTACGATTTATGTTTCTTAACGGAAAACAGGAAAACACTTTTATGTTGCCTCCAAATTAGCCATATTGATTTCAAGTGAGTGAGTGCATTTGTTAATAGTAAATTTTGTTAACTACTGAAAAAACAATACAAAATTTCCATTCCCAGAAAAACTTCTTTGTCAGAACTCTTCTTATTCTTTTCGCCATCTATACAACTGGGGAGCGGTAACTTCCAATTCTCTGGCTAGTTCAGAGATCTTATGTCTATCATAACTCAATTGAACGGCTTTCTCTTTAAAAGCTCGGTCATAAATTTTACGCACTTGTTTCATAAGTTAAATTAAGGTTTTTGTTCTTAACTTTTTATGCTGGTAAAGTTAGCAAGTCCAATATATCATCGGCAACGGCAAAAAGGGGGGCGCATTGAATCTCTTTGAAATCGTAGGAACTCTGAACAAAACAAAATACCTGATAAAATAATTATTGTCAACACTACTGTAGCATTCCTATTTACACATAAAAAAAGCCCCTAAAAAAGCCGAAATGTATCAGTTTTTTTTAGGGGCTTGGTTTTTAAACTTATTTTTACAATGTAGCCATGTCTATTACAAAACGATACCGGACATCTCCTTTTGTCATTCGGTCATATGCTTCATGAACATTTTTGATATCAATCATTTCTATTTCAGAAACAATACCATGTTCCGCACAATAATCTAACATTTCCTGAGTTTCAGGCAAGCCGCCTATAAGCGAACCTGCAAGACTTCTTCGTCCGCCTATGAGACTAAAAGCTTGAATTTCATAAGGTGTTGGTGGTACGCCCACACAAATATGCACGCCGTTTACTCTCAATAATGACAAATACAAATTTAAGTCGTGTGGTGCAGAAACAGTATCCAGAATAAAATCAAAAGAACCAGCTACACTTTCGAGTTGTTTGGCATCTTTAGTAACGATAAAATTATGTGCTCCTAATTTTCTGGCATCGGCTTCTTTATTTGCTGATGTACTTAACACGGTAACTTCAGCTCCAAAAGAAACTCCAAATTTAACCGCCATATGTCCCAAACCACCCAAACCAAGAACGGCTAATTTATGCCCTTTCCCAACTTTCCAGTGTCTCAATGGAGAATAGGTCGTGATTCCGGCACATAATAAAGGCGCTACAGCAGCCAAAGGCAATTTATCTGAAACTTGCAAAACAAAATCTTCATGTACTACAATGGTATTCGAATAACCGCCATAAGTAGGTGTTTTTCCGTCTTGTCCTAAAGCATTATACGTGTCGGTTCTTCCTTTCAAACAAAATTGTTCTAATCCCTCTTTACAGTTTTCACAACTTCTACAAGAGTCTACCAAGCAACCTGTCCCTGCTATATCTCCTATTTTAAACTTCTTTACATGACTTCCTACCTTTACCACTTTACCTACAATCTCATGTCCCGGAACCATTGGGTAAATCGATCCTCCCCAATCGTCTTTAATTTGGTGTAAATCACTGTGACAAACACCACAAAACAGGATGTCAAATTGTACATCATGTGGTCCAACTTCTCTTCTTTCGAAATCCCAAGGTGCTAAATCTGTCTTAGCATCTTGTACTGCGTATCCTTTTGTAGCTATCATTTTTTTTATATTTTCAATAAAATTATTGAATTTATCTTGAAAAACGAGTTATCGAAATGTTAAAGAAATCTAAAGAAATTATAAAGGTCTACTCCGTTAAAAAAAACCTCATAGTAATTGCATAGCCTTTAATGCTTTAAATCCATAGTTTAATTTATATTTAATTTTTTTTAAACTACATTAATGAAAGCACAATCTTATAAAAATCACATTCGGTACTATCCGCCTCATCATTTTATTCATTATCCAATAATCATGACATTGCTGCCTTCAGTATTTATTTTAGTTGTACCAAAAGAAGATTCTTTAATCTGGATATTTATTAGTGTACTCTTTGTCGTGCTTTTGCCTTGTTTTTATGTTGCGTCAACATTATGCGTTGATCCTACAAAACCGAATTGTCTATTTAGAACTTCGGTACCGTTATTTTTCTCTTACCGGAAAAATATTGGAAGATTTTTAACGTCATTTAAATGACGATCAGCTATTTGCGTTACGTTTTGCCTCAGATGATGAATTTCAAGCGTTAACTCTAAGAGCGCTGAATGAAAATCTTTCGGCAAAGGAAATTAAAAAAGCGATTCAGCACTGGAAAGCGGATTACGAAAGAGTTTAAAATTCCAAAAATAATAAGACTAATTTATCCAATTTAACAATTTCGAATTTTGTTTCTTTGTGATGAAAAGATAGCAATAAAACTGAATTTAAAACCACTAAATGCCCGAATATTTTCTAGATATTGAATACAAAGACATTACGTACAAGGAAGAGGAAGTCAATTTTAAGGAATTTGAATGCTGTACTTTTACAAATTGTAATTTCTCCCAATGCGTTTTTTTAGCGGTTACTTTCATTGATTGTACCTTCAATGACTGCACTTTTAGCAATGCTAAAATTAATTATGTGGCCTTTAGAACCGTAACTTTTAATCGGTGTGAAATCAAAGATGTCAATTTTGCCATGTGCGATAAATTAATTTTCGAAATCGCTTTTAAGGATTGTATTTTGGATTTCTCTAAATTTTACACTTTAAAAATCAAAGGAACCTCCTTCTCCAATTGTAGTCTTATTGCCGTTGATTTTATGAGCACTGATTTGACCGAAGTTGTTTTTGAAAACTGCGATTTATACCGTTCTGAGTTTGCTAAAGCAATTGCCAACAAAGCTAGTTTCAAAACAAGCTATAATTATACAATTGATCCCAAAACAACAAAATTAAAAAAAGCCGTTTTCGCTTTAGAAGGATTGAAAGGATTGCTCTATAAACATGAAATCATAGTAAAATAGTGCTTTATGAATCAATATCTGATCGTCATACTCCGTATCCATAGTAGAAAGCAAATACAACAACGTCGATTTTCCACAGCCAGATTTTCCTATGATTGAAACAAACTCTCCATGTTTGACACGCATATCCAGTGATAATTATTTAATGAAAGTAACATTAGTTTTATTTACAAGTTTTTAAATAGTTATTTTACTGATAATCAAAGAGTAATTATACGTTCATTAAGTAAAAAAATTTGTATTACTATTTTTTTGAAACATTCCTTTTACAGACATCAAAAAGGCTCGATTTAAAATTAAATCGAACCTTTTTGATGTCTGTATATTTTTAAACTAAGGAAGCAGTCGAAGAAATTGCAGCATTCAAAACTTTAGAAATAGGACAATTTTTTTCTGCTTTAGTTACTAATTGTTGAAAAGCATCTTCTGTTATTCCGCTAATTTTTGCTTGAAGCATCAGGTGCGAGGTAACAATGGTTCCATCAACTAAATCAATGTCGCATTTGGTTTCGATACTTTCGATTTCAAACCCTTCTTCACTAATGTAGGCCGAAAGTTGCATCGTAAAACAGCCTGCGTGTGCTGCGGCGATAAGTTCTTCAGGATTAGTCCCCACTCCTTCTTCAAAACGAGATTTGAATGAATATTGGGTATCTTTTAGTGTGGTACTTTGTGTAGTTAGTTTTCCGGCTCCTTCTTTGAGTGAACCATTCCAGACTGCGGTTGCATTTCTTTTCATAATTATAAATTTTCTGTTTTCTCAAATTTAGTTCTTTTTAAAAAAAGAGTATAGTATATCCACTATTTTTAACTAAAATTTAAAATTAAATCAAAAAAAATTAACAAAAACGTGGTTAAAATAAATACTGTTTAATTTTAATAGTATCAGTAAATTCTTTATGTTTGCTTTTTGAAAAAGTATACTTTACTTACAAAAAAAACTAATTGACAACCAATAAAAAAAACTAATTAATCAGCAAATGAAATTAACTACAATTATTTTTTTATTATCGATTGTAATTTTACTAAATAGTTGTGCTTCAGGATACAAACCAATACAACCCGCTTCACTTAATTATATTTCGAACAACACACTTCATGGAGTAACGCTGGAATACAAATATGATTTATTAAATAAGAAATACGCAAAGAAAGAGACTAAAAAAGGGCTTCGACTAGTGGCTGTTAAAGTAAAAAACAACACTGAAAAAGATTTGGTTTTTGGAAAAGATATAAAATTAAATTTTGAAAGCGGAAATGAATTGTATCTATTGGAGAATGAAAAAACATTCAAATCTTTAAAACAAAGCCCAGCCTCCTATTTGTTTTATTTATTACTATCTCCAATTCAATTGTTTACCACAAAAACCAATTCAAACGGAATGACGGAGCAAACCAGCTCGACACCAATAGGACTGATTATTGGACCCGGATTAGCCTTAGGAAATATGATTGTTGCGAGTAATGCCAATAAAAAGTTCAAAACTGAGCTGAACGATTACTCCATTAATGGCAAAATAATAAAAAAAGGAGAAACTGTTTTTGGACTTATTACTTTTCAGTCTGATAATTATGGTGCTATTAAAGTTAGAGTAGAATAAAAATTACCCATATAATAATAATAATAATAATAACCAATTCCATCTGACAATGAAAAAATTATCTCTTCTCGTTTTTGTATTTTTAGCTTTTAGCTGTAGTCCAAAAATCACTTCTAATTTTGAATCTTCAGAAAAACCACTAACAATTGAAGACCCCGTAGCCTTTCTTGATGTTCATCATGCAATTCCTGAAGGTGCCAAAAAAATAGGAAATGCCAGATATCAGGACAGTGGTTTCACAACCGATTGTGATTTTAACTCACACCTGACAAAAGCCCGAAAATTAGCCCGAGAAAAAGGCGCTAATCTTGTAAAAGTAACCGAAAAGAGAACTCCCGATATATGGAGTCTTTGTTATCGCATCAAAGTAGATTTCTATTATTATGACGGAGACGTAACCACAATCCCCCAATATAAATTACAACTTAATTAATTATACACACTCTAATGAAAAAAACAATCCTTATTTCTACATTATCCCTAGCGCTACTAATGAGTAGTTGTGCTACAATTGTTTCCGGCTCTAAACAAAAAGTAAATTTTAGAAGCAACCCTGCTGCTGCCTCTATTTTTATTGATGAAATCGAAGTAGGAAAAACGCCTTTTGAAATCAAACTGGAACGAAAAAAAGAACATCATGTGATGATTAAATTAGAAGGATACCAAACTTTTGAAACTAACTTGACCAAAAAATTCAATGCTTGGTATATTGGAAATATTTTATTTGGTGGCTTGATTGGTATCATTGTAGATCCTATTACTGGAGCAATTTACAACTTAACACCTAAAGAAGTCAATGCTGAAATGAATAAAGGAACTGCTTTCAAAGTAAATAAAAGTGAAGTGTACATCGCTGTCGCTTTAAATATAGATCCAAACTGGAAAAAAGTAGGTCAATTAGAAAAAATAAACTAATACTAAGTATTTACACCAAAAGCTAAGGTGGCAAAAATATGGTATTAGGTGTACTAAAAAGCACCGGTTTTGCCGTTCTATTTTTATCCCTGTCATAAACTAAAAGCTGTAACGCTATTCCAAATCAAGAATAGAATTACAGCTTTTTTTTATATTGCACCTAGTAATCTTGTTGTTTACAGTGCTTAAAATATTTTCTCAGATTTCGTACGCCCTAAGAAGAACAAAAACACATTAGAAAACTATTTTTAGCCCTTTTTTGTATCAAAAACAATTGAAAAAGTAGCCCCTTTATTTGTCCCACTGCTTTGTGCATAAATTACACCGTTGTGTCGTTCTACTATGTTTTTGCACAAATACAATCCAATTCCTGTAGAAGGCTCATTTGAAGTGCCAGACATACTCATTTTAGTGAATTTTTTAAATAATTCGTCACTCTGTTTTTGAACAAAACCTACTCCTGTATCCTTCACTTTTAAATACAGTTTAGTGCCATCAAGATACACATGAACCTCAATTTCACTATTTGGGTAGGAGAATTTTATAGCATTATCAATTACGTTGACTAAAACTCGAATCAACAACTCGTCGTCAATTGATAAAAGTGCTTCCTGAACGTCAATTGATAAAACTAATTTAATATTTTTGACCACTAATACCTGATCTAATTGTTTTGCCACCATAGAAAAAACAGGTGAAAATTGAATTAGGGAGTCCTGAGAATTTCTTTTTATAATTTGATCTTGTTCCTTTAATAATGTGATAAAACTTTCAATATAATGAAATTGTTCACCACTGGATTGAACTATTAACTCCGCTAATTCTTTTATATAATCCGAAGAATCCTCTTCTAAAATAAGCAATGCGGCCGATTTTGAATTTCCTACAAAATTTCTTAGATCATGCGAAAGCAAATAAACTAAATCTTGTTTTTCAGTAATGAAATTTTCGTTATCAGCTATTGATTCTTGAATATTACTCATTAACAACCCTGCTTCATCCGAAAAATTAGTTGGCAAAGAAGGTATTGTTCTGTCTTTTCTATAGGCAATTAATGACCTGGAAGCTACCTCAATTGGTTTAATTAGTTTTTTTAAAAAAAATAAAGTGACCGCTGTTGCTAATAAAGTAATAATCAGCGCAAAAATTAAAATAGAATCGGCTGAAATTGTTTTACTTGCATAAAGCACAAAAAATAACAATCCAATTAATGGAATGTGAATGCCTATAAATGCAACAAACAGGAATTTGAAGGCATAACTATTTTTGAGAAAACCAATCCGAGACAATTTTTCATACAACTGCATAAATTTATTTTTTTAAAATGCAAATGTATTAGTAAAAAATTACAGAACCCAAAAATTACAATTAATTTTTATCTTATTTGTAACACACAATGAATATTCTAAAAATAACTCATCAAACTACTTTCTTCGAGTGTCAATAAGATAAATAATTTTCCAGTGGTTGTCTTTTTTGAAAAGTGTAAACGTATTTACCTCAGTATGACTTAGTGTACCATTAACATAAAACTCATACGTTGTCCAGACATGCTCCATGGCTCCGTTTATTTGAATGGAATACCTGAGAATTTTTTCTTGAAATTTTAAGCTATAGATTTATAAAATGCCCCCTGGTTTTTCATGAGAAAGCAAAGTGCCTTTTTCATTCTCAGCAATGGATTGCAATATCTTTGTATCATCACAAAGTAAATGCAATTGAGGTGAATCTCTGGCATGGAAGGCTTGAAAAAAAGTGTCAATTACGCTTTGAACTTCTTGATATTGAGCCTTCTAATATACTGAGGAGAGCAATAAAGTCAGTACTAGAATTTTTCGTATGATTACTTTTTTGATTAATTTGTATCCGATATAATATAAGTGCTACATTTTCAACCTAAAATTATACATTTTAGTACCTTTACACTCTCAAAAAAGGAAATATGTCTGTCGCAAAAAAAGATTATAAAAGAATTACAACAAAGTCATTGATTGAAATGAAGGCTAATGGAGAAAAAATTTCGATGCTCACCGCATACGATTACACCATGGCAAAAATCGTTGATACGGCAGGAGTTGATGTAATATTAGTGGGAGACTCCGCTTCAAATGTTATGGCTGGTCATGAAACTACATTACCTATTACGCTGGATCAAATGATTTATCACGCCTCCTCTGTGGTAAGAGCCATTGAAAGAGCTTTGGTAGTGGTGGATTTACCCTTTGGAAGTTACCAATCCGATCCTAAAGAAGCCTTGCGCTCTGCCATCCGAATCATGAAAGAAAGCGGTGGTCATGCCGTAAAACTAGAAGGTGGTAAAGAAATTAAAGACTCTATCAAGAAAATATTAAACGCCGGAATTCCAGTTATGGGACATCTAGGTTTAACACCACAATCCATTTATAAATTTGGAACCTACACCGTTCGTGCCAAAGAAGAGGAAGAAGCACATAAGTTAATCGAAGATGCTAAATTACTAGAAATACTAGGCTGTTTTGCCTTAGTTTTAGAAAAAATTCCAGCTCATCTAGCCGAAAAAGTAGCCCAAAGCATCTCGATTCCAGTTATTGGTATTGGTGCTGGGGGTGGTGTTGACGGACAAGTATTAGTAATTCATGATCTGTTAGGAATGAACAACGAATTCAGTCCTCGTTTCTTAAGAAGGTATATGAATTTATATGACGGAATGACAACGGCCATTGGCCAATATGTTGCAGATGTAAAATCAAGTGATTTCCCTAATGCAAATGAACAATATTAAATTTGACTTCTTAGATGAGTAGCCTTTAAGAGAATTTGATTATTGTCGAATACTCTAAGAGTATTGGAAATCCAACAATCTAAAAATCCAAATGAAAATAATTTCTACTAAAAACAACCTTCAAATCCTTCACGAAGACAATCATCTTATTGTAATTAACAAACGTGTAGGAGATATTGTTCAAGGGGACAAAACGGGTGATAAACCCTTATCAGATGTGGTTAAAGAATACATCAAAGACAAATACAACAAACCCGGGGAGGTTTTCCTGGGTGTTGTACATCGCTTAGATCGGCCAACAACCGGAATAGTTGTATTTGCCCGAACCAGTAAAGCTCTGACTCGAATGAATGAATTATTCAGTACCCGTGAAACTCAAAAAACATATTGGGCCATTGTCAAAAACAAACCTGCCAAGCCCACTGATACACTCGTTCATTATTTAAAAAGAAACGAAAAAAACAATAGTTCAAAAGCGCACGAAAAAGAAGTCCCTGAAAGCAAATTAGCCAGTTTAGAGTATACAATTATCAAAGAACTAAACAACTACTATGCGCTTGAGATCAATCTTCATACTGGAAGACACCATCAAATAAGGGCTCAACTTTCAGCGATTGGATTACCTATAAAAGGGGATTTAAAATATGGTTTTGACCGAAGCAATCCGGACGGAGGAATCCATTTGCATGCTAGAAAATTAATGTTCATCCATCCTGTTACAAAGGAAAATATAAAAATAATTGCTCCTGCTCCAAATGATGTGATCTGGAATGCCATTTAATACTAAAAAAACAGTATTTTACTTTCAACCTTTCAATAACTCAATAATAAATATTCACAAAAACAAATTGTATGAAAAAACTACCTATTATTTTTTGTTTCATTTCGTTCTTAAACATGACCGCTCAAGACCATTTTTCAGGAATCAATATGTCTACTAGAGTCGGAATACTTAATGCCGGTATGAATCCTGCGGAACTGTCTAATTTAAGTTCAAAATATGAAATAAATATTTTTTCGGCCAGCGTAAATGCTTCTAATAATAAAATAGGATTTAGTGATATTGTTAATGGTGAAAACTTAGAAAATTTGTTATTTACAGGAAATACCCCTGTAAATATGCGCGTAGATGCTGAAATATACGGCCCAGGTTTTGCTATGAAAATGGATAAATGGGCTTTTGGTTTTACTACAAAAGCTGCTGCAAAATTAAATTTAATTGATATTGACCCACAACTTGGTGCGGCGATCAATACCGGAAATCTTATTGGTTCTTCATCAATAAGCAATGATTACAACCAACGTTTAAATGGAACAAGCTGGGGAGAAATAGGAATTTCAGCAGCCAGAAACGTATTTGAAAATGAAAACCATAAATTTAATGCGGGTGCTACCTTGAAATTATTATTTCCAGGCTCGTACACCAACTTAGGCCTGGATCAATTTCAGGGAACCATTAATACTATTGGTGCCGAAGCGTATTTAAATAATACTCAAGCGTCAATGAATATTGCGTATTCCGGGAACTTCAATGATGGTTTTACTGATTTTAATAATTACTCTGAATCCGTTTTTGGAAAACTAAACGGAGTTGCAGCTGATTTTGGTGTAAATTACCAATGGAAAGACCAAGACGGTTACAAAATAAATGCGGGTATCGCAGTGCGAAATATTGGTACGATGACCTTCAAGGATGATGCAAATTCCTCTACTAATTATGCATTAAACATACAGTCTACTTTTTCTAACCCAAATGGTTTGGCATTAAGCCAATTTCAAAACACTACTACTTTAAAGGAAGTAGAAACCATTTTAGTAAACGACGGATACTTAACTAAAACCACATCCAGCAAAAACTTCAAAGTAACCTTACCTACTGTTTTCTCCGCCTATGCAGATATAAAAGTAATACCTAAATTTTTTGTTGCGCTTTACACACAACAAAAATTAAAGGATGACACCAGCGATAATCAGGTGACAACACAAAATGTGGTTTCTATTACACCTCGATTTTCTTTGAAAAATTATGAAATTTATTCCTCTTGGTCAGATAACGAAATTTCCGGAATTACTGGTGGTGTCGGGTTAAGAGTGTATGGCTTTTATATGGGATCCAGTTCTATAGTGACTGCTTTGGCCAGCGACAGTAAACAAGCTGATTTTTATGTAGGCTACCGACTTGGGTTAAAATAATAAATCTGTACCTTTAAAATCATAATATGAAAAATGAAAATAGTGTAGACTACCGAAAAGAATCTTTAAAAAAACTATTGCATACCATCATAAAACAGGAACAAGCAATTATTAAAGCGCTCTACGATGATTTTAAAAAACCAGCCTTTGAAGCCGTTTTAACAGAAACAAATTATGTCATAAGTGATTTAAAAGAAACCATTAAAAACATTGATTCTTGGGCTAAACCCAAAAAAGTTCTCGCTTCTTTTTTGAATTTTCCATCGTCAGATTACATATATAGTGAGCCTTACGGAAATGTATTGATCCTTTCGCCTTGGAATTATCCGTTTCAATTGGCCTTATGCCCTCTGATTGCTGCTGTTGCTGCCGGAAATAAAGTAACCCTAAAACCCTCTGAACTTACCCCAAATACGTCTACTATAATAGCGAAAATTATAAATGAAACTTTCCCTGTAAAAGATGTCGTCGTCATTACCGGAGACGCGACTGTTGCTCAGGAATTATTAAAAAAACGTTGGGATTATATTTTTTTTACAGGAAGTGTTGCCGTTGGCAGAATTGTAGCAAAAGCTGCAGCCGAAAACCTAACTCCAGTTACGCTGGAATTAGGCGGGAAAAGTCCTTGTATTGTTGATGAAACTGCCAATTTAGAATTGAGTGCCCGCCGCATTGTCTGGGGAAAAATTATAAATGCCGGACAAACATGTGTTGCCCCTGATTACATAGTGGTGCACCATAAAATGAAAGCTACTTTCATAACTTTACTAATTCTGGAAATTGAAAAGGCACTAGGTCCAAATCCGGAAGAATCCCCTGATTACGCCAGAATTATCAATTTGAAAAACTGGCAACGCCAATTGCATCTATTGGAAAACCAAAAAATACTTTTTGGAGGTCAATACAATAAAGACACTTTATTCCTTGCTCCTACGCTATTGGACGAGCCAAAAATGGACAGTCCGGTGATGACCGAAGAAATTTTCGGCCCCATACTTCCTATACTCTCATACCATTCAGAGGCAGATATTGAAAAAATAATTTTAAGTTTCGAAAAACCATTATCGTTGTATTTATTCTCTCAAAACAAATCTTTTATTGCAGAAGTTTTACAAAAATATTCTTTTGGCGGTGGCTGTATCAATGATACCGTAATCCATTTAGCGAATAATCGCTTGCCTTTTGGCGGTGTTGGTACTTCAGGAATGGGAGCCTATCACGGAAAACGGAGTTTTGATACTTTTTCGCATAAAAAAGCCATTGTAAAAAGGGGGACATGGCTGGATTTACCCCTTCGGTATGCGCCTTACAAAGACAAATTAAAGACCTTTCAAAAAATATTAAAATGGATGTAACCCATGAAAAAACCGTCAGTGCATCCATAAAATACCGACGCTCAGTTCGGGTTTTTATAAATGAAACTATTGTGCGAAAAAAGTAAAAAAGTGTATTTACTTAGCCACAATATGGCAACAAGCTGGAAGCAGAATATTCAAAAAGAGAACAATTTGCTTTTCATTATTATCAAAAAATCGTTCCGTTGTTTTAATTTGATATCACAGGAATTATTGGAATAATCAAATTTATTGCATTTCAATTCATTGGGTTATTCAAACCCATATATGGACAGGTAAGACAAAGTGACATGCACATTGTAGCCCATAAAAGTGCCAGACTTACGGCACAAAATTTCATGATCAACATGACTGCTATAAACTATGATACGTGCCAAATGGAAGGTTTTGATTCGCTACGAATAAAAATATTACATTTACCAGCATCATCCGAAATTAATATGCTACTGGGTAGCGGAAAAGGAGTGTACGGAAAACGATTCAGAGTTCCTTTTGAATACGTTTATTTTGAAAAATAACAGAATAATTAACCCACTAAAACGACCAACAAATGTTGAAAACTACACAAAACCGAATACACGAAATAGAAAAAAATGGATATCCTTTAGATTTTGGAATCGTTTTTAACCATGCTTTTGAAAATTATAAAAAAATTGCGATTTATGCCGGTTTAATTATTTTTGTGTTTTTTATACTGCTGATTGTTTTTGTATCAGTAATACTTGTTGCCTTTTTTGATTCTGCCATGATACTGGAAAAAATGAAACCGGAAAATTTACAACCGGAAAATTTAAGTTTAAACTTTATTTTAATTGTATCCGGGGTTTCTGTTTTACTATCGAGTTTATTTAGTCCTATTAGCGCCGGTTTAATCAAAATGGCGTATTGTGCTGAAAGAGATGAAGAATTTCATGTATCAACCATGTTTGAATACTATAAAATATCGTATTTCAAAGAACTCTTCATTGCTACTTTACTAATTTCAATTTTTAGCACCTTACTATCATCATTGATTGACTATGCACAAATACCCTTCATCGGATTTATTATCACAGTAACTATAACATTATTCACGATACTGACCATTCCACTTATTATTTTTGGAAACTTAAATGCTATTGAAGCTTTAAAATCAAGCATACTAATCGTGGTAAAACAACCGCTTATTTTGCTGGGTTTATTGGTAGTAGGTGCCATTTCTACATTAGTGGGACTCATTGGGTGTTGCATTGGTATAGTATTTACAGTACCCTTTATGTATTCTTTATACTATGCGATTTATAGTGAAATTATTGGTTTTGAAACTACACTAGAACCGGAACAAATGTTCTAATAAAACCGCTTTTTACTAAAAGCCAGAACATAATTACAAGCTGATTTTGGCTTTTTGTAAAAAATAATCTTATATTTATTTTTTACAAAAAGCCAAATCTAGTCTTTAAACCTAACAAACAGTTTCTATGGTGTTATACTGTAGCTTATTATTTACCATTGACTCAGAGTCAATTTTATTCAGCGTTTATAATTTTTTTGCAATCAATAATTTTTTGTGGATTGTAATTCCTGTTTTATTTGTTTTTCTAGTCTGTAAAATTTTTAAAATAAAAATACTATTAAGCAATTCCTTTATTAAATACTATAATGAAGAGGATAGTAAAAACATAGAAAACCAGCGCTATCTTTTATATTTGGGCATACTAATTCCGGTACTTGAAACCCTATTTGAAATTTTCAAAATAAGACCTGTAAGCTTACTGATTTCAAATCTTGGTATAGGCACTTTTTTACTGATTCTCTATTTTATCAGCAAAAAATCAGCTGTTGTGTTTCAAAACCTGGGAAAAATATTTATGATAGTGTATGTAATCTGTTTTAGTTACATATCAATAAATTTGATTTTCACACCCTCTGACAGCATACCTATAGCCGCTTTTGTACTAGCTTTATTCTTTTCGTATACCATCATCAAACCCACCAAACTATATTGGATTTTCCTTATGTGCGTATTTATCTTTTTATTTATACTGTATTTTTTTGAAATAATACCCTTACGATCAATCATTATTTTATCAAATTTTTCATTAATGATCCTAATTATAAACTACATACGGTACACCTCTTTATTAAAAATTACTGATAAACTACGTTTTACTAATGAAATTGTAAATAAAGGCAACTCTCTCATTCTTGCTACCAATAAAAAAGGAGAAATTGTATTTTGCAGTGAAAATGTAAAGACTATTTTAGGTTATTCAGTAAATGAAGTTATGGGATTGGGCTACTGGAAAGTTACTGAGGACAAAGAATTTTATGGTGAAGAGTATCATATTAATTTTAAGGATGATCAGTTGTTTACCAGCAAAGTAAAATGTAAAAATGGAGCATACAAACACATTCAATGGAATGATAAAAAATTCTCAGATGATTTGATCATTGGGATAGGACAGGATGTAACAAATGAAATTAAAATACAAAACCAATATAAAAATTTAATTGAAAATGCTATTGATCTAATTTTTGAAGTCGATAATGAAGGAGATTTTATATTTGTCAATGATTATACTATTAAATCTTTGGGATACAAAATAGATGAAATCATAAATCGAAATTATTCAGAATTTATACGAGAAGATTACCTTATCAGTATCAAAGATCTCTACCAGAATTTATTAATAAATGAAAATTATTTTTCTACCATTGAATTTCCATTGATAAAAAAGGATGGGCAAGAATTGTGGGTTTCCCAGAAAGTGATTATCCGGAGAAATGAATTTGGAGAAGTGGTAGCTTATTCTAGTATTGCCAGAGATATCACTAAGTTTAAAGACATAGAAAACGATATTAAAATACGTCAGGAAAAAGTAGAGGAATACAATGAAGCTGTAAAAAAACTATCAACAACCAACTTTAGTAATTACAAAAACCTGGATGTTAGTGTGATGAAAATAATTGAATTAGCTGCTAAAGTATCAAAGTGCAATCGGGTAAGTTATTGGAAATATACCGAAGATACAATTACCTGTGAAAATTTATATGACTTGGACCATAATTCTTATTCTAAGGGCTCCGTTTTAGAAAAGAAAAATTATCCTATTTATTTTGAGTCCATCAAAAACAAAACACAAATCAGTGCTCCTGATGTTTTTAATAAATATGAAATATCAGAATTTATAAATGACTATTTTTTAAAAAACGATATCAAATCACAACTTGCCATTCCCATTTTCATAAATGGAGATTTATCTGGAACCATTAGCTTTGAAACAGTAAAAACACAACGATACTGGGACAACGAGGACATTATTTTTGCCCGAACCATCTCGGATATTATATCGTTGACTATGATTTCTCACAGTCGGTATGAAACAGAGAAGAAATTAGAATACAAGAGTGAACTTTTATCTGCTATGGCACTTTGTACAGAGAAATTTTTGAACAGCAATGACATCAACGATATTTTCTCAGATGTACTCATTATTATGGGTAAAACTACAAAATCCCATAGAGCGTATTACTACGAAAATGATAGTAATACAGGTTTTATTAGCCAAAAATACAGATGGATAATTAACAATCATAAAATAACGGAAAACAATATTAAACTTCAAAATCTACCACATGTGTTTTTTGAAGAATTGTTGATCCCGCTTTTAAACAACAAAGTTTACGATGCAATAATTTCAAAAATTGAGAATCCTTCCTTAAGGAATAAATTAGAAAATCTTGATGTTGTATCAATAATCCTTTTTCCAATTTTTATCAAAAATAGGTTTCATGGCTTTTTGGGATTTGATGATACTCAAAATGAGAGATGTTGGTCCGAAGATGAGGTCAATATTTTACAAACATTAGCTAGGAATATAGCCTCATCAATAGAACGTATTACGAACGAGACCGCGATATATGAAAGTGAAGAGAAATTTAGATTATTAGCCAATAATATTCCAGGAACCGTTTATTTATCAAATTATGATGAAAACAACACAAAGATCTACATTAATGATGAGATTGAAAAGCTTACCGGATATCCAAAAAATGATTTTCTAACGAACCATTTATCCTTTATTGATTTAATTCATCCCGAAGACAAATTAAAAACCATTGCTACTCAAAAAAATGCAATAGATACTAAAATTCCGATTCATATTGTTTACCGGATTATACACAAGAACAAAACGGTTGTATGGGTGGAAGAATTTGGTGATACCATATACAAAGATGGGAAAATTGCATTCTTGGAAGGTATTTTTATTGATATTACAGCAAGGAAACAAACAGAAACCATAGTCAAAGAAAAAGAACTAGCAGAAGCTGCCAATAAAGCAAAATCAGAATTTTTGGCCAATATGAGTCATGAAATAAGAACACCGTTAAATGGGATTATTGGATTCACAGATTTGTTAATGAAAACACAACTTGGCTCAACCCAAGAAAAATACATCAATACAGTAAAACAATCCGCATATTCCTTGCTGGATATCGTAAATGACATTCTTGATTTTTCAAAGATTGAAGCCGGAAAACTAGATTTACACATTGAAAAATATAACGTAAAAGATGTTCTGGGTCAGATTATTGATTTAATATTATACGAATCCAACCAAAAAAATCTAAGTTTAAAACTAAATATATCGTCTGAAATTCCTGAATATTTTTGGATAGACATTGTCCGATTAAGACAAATTTTAATTAATTTATTGTCAAATGCTGTAAAATTCACAGAAAAGGGTTCCATTAAATTAAATGTTTCTGTGATTGAAAAAATTGATGCGTCGCATGTTAAGATTCGATTTGCAGTGATCGATACAGGAATTGGAATATTAGAAAAAAACAAATATAAAATTTTTCAGGCTTTTTCACAAGAAGACAGTTCTACGACAAGAAAATATGGAGGAACAGGATTAGGCCTGACAATTTCAAACCAATTACTTGGTATAATGAACAGTACCCTGCAACTGGAAAGCACCATCGAACTGGGAAGTACTTTTTATTTTGATTTAGATTTAAAAACCAGCAACGAAACTCCAAAAAATAGTACTGATCCTGAAATAGATCTAGATAAAAAAATACCCATTACAACCGTCAAAAATGCTAAAAAAATAAGCCTTATGATTGTAGAGGATAACAAAGTAAACATGTTACTGCTTAAAACCATTATCAAAAATTTATTTGTAAATCCAATAATTTTCGAAATAGTCAACGGCAAAGAAGCTATCGAAAAATTTGAAATACTCCGGCCTGATCTTATTTTTATGGACATTCAAATGCCCGAAATGAATGGTTACGAAGCAACAAAAATAATAAGAAGCTTGAGTTCGGGTAAAAACCTGCCTATTATTGCAATAACTGCGGGCACCGAAAAAGAAGAGAAAGAAAAATGTCTCGCTGCAGGAATGAATGATTATATTTCAAAACCTATAGTCAAAGGAGTCATTGAGGAAACAATTGCTAAATGGATACTGTAGCCAACTATTTTTTTTTTAATTTATGTACATTTTATTTAAGTACATGACAAAAAGCTAAACAGATTGTTTTCTAAAGACTTAAATCCTGTCAAAAGAAATTTTGACAAGTAATCTAATCCGATAGCGGATTTGCAAACTGATTTTTATGCGGGCGTATGAACACATTACAATCAAAAAATGAATGATTTACAGGAGGAAGGTGATATTGATGAAGCTTTAAGTGCAGCACATGCAGTTGGTGATGATGCGATTCAAGCTAAAATTCAAGGACACATTGTTCCGGAATCCTTTACACACGGAAGTTCCGCACAACGGAAAGTCTGGTTTATGAAAGGGTATCAATCTGGAGATATTACTCAAGGCGATACTTTTGTAGGAATTAATTAAAAAAGTGTTTAGTCTAATATGAATACTGAACTTTACATTATTTTCCTTTTTTAACTTAGATAATTGGTACCACCAAAGCTTTAGTATAGGAACGGATTAAAAATAACGTACTCGCTTTAAGTAAACAAAGTTAAACAATAAAACCATAACAGGGAAATTAGCAGTACCTTTGCGCCAAATTAAAGGAGTAAACTAAATAATAGTGTTTGCTTCATAAACACCATTTATGTCATTTAACTCATTAGGCTTATCGGATGCTTTACTTAAAGCCATCAGCAAAAAAGGATACACAACCCCTTCTCCAATACAACAAAAAGCAATTCCACCCATTTTAGAAGGCAAAGATGTATTAGCATCCGCACAAACGGGAACAGGAAAAACGGCTGGTTTTACACTGCCTATTTTACAATTATTATCGCAAGGGCAACAGTTGCGACAAAGGCCCATTCGTGCTTTAATATTAACGCCAACCAGAGAATTAGCCGCACAAATATTAGCCAATATAAAAGAATACAGTGCGTTTTTAGACTTAAGCAGTACCGTTATTTTTGGAGGTGTAAACCAAAATCCACAAGTAACACAACTGCGTCAGGGTGTCGATATTTTAGTCGCCACACCAGGTCGGTTAATCGATTTGCAAAACCAAGGATTAATATCGCTTGCCAAAGTTGAAATCTTAGTTTTAGATGAAGCGGATCGCATGCTAGATATGGGTTTTGTGCGAGACATTGAGCGCATTATAAAAGTATTACCTGCAAAAAGGCAAAATTTGATGTTTTCGGCAACCTTTTCAACAGATATAAAGAAATTGGCCATGGGCATTTTGCATCATCCCGTTCATGTGGAAGCAACCCCAGAAAATACAACCGTGGATGCTATTACTCAAATAGTGTATCCTGTTGCCAAAGAGAAAAAAACAGAACTCATCATTAAATTGATTACAGAGGGAAACTGGAAACAAATTTTGGTTTTCACCCGTACGAAACAAGGCGCTAATAAGCTGACGGAAAGCATGATTAGTGCCGGAATTAAAGCAGCTGCTATTCACGGAAATAAAGGCCAGGGCGCACGTACCAAAGCCTTGGCGGGCTTCAAAGACGGAAGCCTGACCGCGTTGGTCGCTACAGATATTGCGGCCAGAGGTCTGGATATACCATTATTACCACATGTGGTCAATTTTGAATTACCCAACATTCCAGAAGATTACGTTCACCGCATAGGCCGTACAGGAAGAGCTGGAGCTAATGGAGAAGCTATTTCATTATTCAGTCCGGACGAAACAGTCTTTCTACGTGATATAGAAAAATTAGTGGGTTTGAAATTACCTAAAGAAAACATCAAAGGTTTCGAGCCAGATCCTAACGCTTCCAAAGAACCTATCAAACAAGGACAAGGAAGACAACAACGCGATTCAACTCCGCGAAAACCAAAAACAGAGACCACAAACCGCACCAGCAATAACAGTTTTGGTCCAAGACGCCCGAGTCAAAATAATGATCGACGTTAAACTAAATAATAGTTTAAGAAAATACATTTTTTTTAGGAGCAGAACGAGTTCGTTTTTTAAGAACGTATTTCCCGCTATACATTAAAATCCTTATTAGGGCTGAACACCAGCCCTAACAAGGATTTTCATTTCTATCGGGGCTATTTAGATCGTTTTTATTTTTATCATAGCATTTTGTATTCAACTCTTTGAAAAACAAAATCGAGCTCGTTTCCCGCTGCCCGCTACGCAAAGTCTCCGACTTTGAGTATGTGTTTTTCAGTCTCCGACTGATCTTAAAACCCCGATAGGCGGATTTGCAATGGGGCTATTCAAACCGCTTAATCGGGGCTCAAAACTACTCTTGTTGGTTTCAACTATATCCAAAAGCACAGCTATCATTGACCATCAGCAGATTGTTTTTCTTATAAGACAATAACTATTTATAAAAATTCTGCAAAATCAGAAAATGTTTAAAGAACTTTTATTAAAAGAATGGCTGAATGATATTTATTTCTATTAATAGTTAATTTTATATTAGCATTCAAAACACAATACTTGATCCAATTAATTTAAAATTTTAAATGTAAAAAAGGAGCTCTGCTATACAAACAGAACTCCTTTTTAACTTTAAAACTAAATTTTTATTTAATACCCATCATTTTGAGTTAAGTTTTTATTTACATCTATTTCTCTTCTCGGAATAGGTAAAATTAAATTATTGGCATCGTAAGGAAGAGATCCAATATTTTGTTTTAATCGTTTTGCATCAAATAAAGCAAATCCTTCAAAAGATAATTCTCTTTTTCTTTCCATTAAAATAGTAGCCAAATCAATAGTGATAAATAGAGCTGCACCCGAACGTTGGCGTAGTATATTAACATCATTAACAGGAGAAAGCCCTGTAACCGTTCCTAGTCTAAAATTAGACTCAGCCCTTGTTAAATACATTTCAGCTAGACGTAGCATTGGTATATTCGCAAATTGGCTTTTCCATTTTGTTGTACACCACCATTTTGCTTTGTAAAAGAAATCGGCTCTCTTATCATTCGGATCATCATAAATATCCCAATGCTGTGATAAAATTTCCACATCTGGATTTCCCACGCGACCTCCAAAAGCAGAACCGGCCCAAAACACATTAAAATCATTAGAGCTAGCATCCTGACTCGTTATTTGCCAAGCAAATAAATCTTCATTTGAATTTTCTAAATTATTAAATGCTTGTGCAAAAGTAGTCGTTAAAGTCGCGGAACTTTCATTAATAACGATATCAGCCATATTTCGGGCATTGGCATAGTCTCCTTTTTGCAAATAAACTCTAGCAAGAAGTGCCGCTGCACTGTATTTTGTTGCAAAAATATCATTCGATGCTGGTAACAAAGTGTAAGCATCTTTTAAATCCGCAATAACCTGAGTGTATACTTCTTCTAAAGTGTTCCTTTTAGGAAATTCAATCTGACTAGGATCCAGCACCCCTCTAAGAACAATAGGAACTCCAAGCTGACTATTTACGGATCCCGAAACATAGGGTTTCGCAAATAATCGTGCCAAATCAAAATATACCAGACCTCTAAGGAATTTTGCTTCTCCTTCGGTAACATCTTTATCAGCCACGTCGGTGATTACAGCTAAATTATCAAGTACGATATTAACGTGATTACTAATTCCATATCCGTTTAGCCAAATACTTGCAACAAAACTATTGTCCGTTAAAATAGCTTTCTCATTATATTCTCCTGGTTGAATATAAGTTCCGTTCCAATAAAGATCACCATCATTGGCCAGTAATTCTGAAGCTAGTGCGATTCCACCGCCATAACTAGAACTGGACCTCGCAACACCGTAAGCATTGATTAAAATCTTATGTATGTTCTCTGGAGTTGAAATGGCTACCTCTTTTGAAATGGCTTGTTCCGGCTTAATATCCAAGTTATCATCACAACCCACAAAGAAGATAGTAAGTAATGACATTAAAATTATTATGTAGTTATACTTTTTCATAAATGTTTTATTTATAGATCAATATTTAATCCAATAGTAATTGTTTTAGCAGGAGGAGCGGAATAAAATGCAATTCCTTTTTGAATATTAGAATCGCCATTATTATCAAAAGAGGCTTCTGGATCATATCCACTATAATTAGTAAAGGTTAGCAGATTGACTCCTGTTAAGTAAAGTCGCACCCTGTCGACAGACAATTTTTGAATGAGTGTTTTAGGAAGCGTATATCCTAAAGATAAATTTCTTAATCGAACAAAATCAGTTTTTTCTAAATAACGTGTTGAGGCTTGTTGCCCGTTTGTAGAATACATTCTGGCTTGAGGTACCATAGTAATATCCCCCGGATTTTGCCATCTATTTAACTGATCCGTTGTTTGATTGTCTTCATATCGGGCATTCCCTGATTGGAATTTCCCACCTTCATTATACATAGAAGATCCCCATTCGCCTTGAAAAGTAAAAGAAAAATCAAAATTTCTAAAAGATACCGTATTGGTCATTCCTGTCATAAACGTAGGATATGGACTTCCTGAAATTACTCTTTGTGCTTCACTATAATTATTAGTTGTTGATTTATCTAAACTACCATCTGGATTTGCCGTATTTCGATAAAATAAAGCATCTCCATTTGCGGGGTCAACCCCAGCATATTCCACTATATAAAAAGAGGAAATGGTTTCACCTACCCTAACAATATTATGTCCAGCTACAATATCTCCACCAGGCAAAGCAGTCACTTTATTATCTAAAGTCGAAAGGTTTAAAGACGTTTTCCAATTAAAATTAGTTGTTTTGATATTGGTAGTATTCAATACAAATTCAAACCCTTTATTAGTCAAAGATCCTACATTACGAGTTAAAGAACTCCAGCCTGAAGTTCCCGGAAGTGGTTCATTTAATAAAAGATCATTTGTTTTTTTAACGTAATAATCAATTTCACCGCTTACTCTGCTATTCAATATTCCAAAATCAATTCCCACATCAAATTGATTTGTCTTTTCCCATTTTAAATCTTGATTTACCAATTGAACTGGATTAATTGCTGATCGTTGATTATAGGAGGATCCTTCAAAAAGACCTAAACTAGCAAAGTTGCCAATACCTGCATTTCCCGTTACTCCAAAACTTCCTCTAACTTTTAATAAGTTGATGACACCACTGTCTTTCAAAAAATCTTCTTCAGAAATAATCCAACCTGCAGAAGCAGCAGGAAATACTCCGTATCGGTTTGATACTCCAAATCGCGAAGAACCGTCATAACGTATGCTTCCTTTTAAGAGGTATTTATCCATAAATGAAAAAGTAGCTCTACCAAAATAGGAAAGAAAATTATACTTTGTTCTACTTGAAGATCCAGCTATTATTTCAGAAGCACTTTCTATAGTTTGCAGCGCATCTGACGGAAATCCTGTTCCCGCAACATATTGCCTGCTTCGAGAACTTTCTTCAAAGCTCATTCCTCCAACAAACTCTACGTCATAATCCTCATTAAATGTTTTAGCATAAGTAAAATAATTATTAATACTGTACTTATCTGACTGAACTGCATTGGCATCTGCATAACCATTAGTAGAAACAGATTCCGTCAGACTTCCTGAAAAATATTCTTCCGTTTGATTGTTATTATCATAGCCTAACTCTGTTTTAAAAGTCAATTCAGGCAAAATTTTATATTCCAAATAACTATTCATTAAAGTTCTAAAAATATTTACTCCCCAACTTCCATTGAATTCTTGCATTAAAAAATTATAATAGATGGTAGATTGATTGTTAGGTGTCACCCCATCGTCTAAATAAGCGGGAGATAAAGGGGATTGTGCCACCGCTTGCAATGGAGTTGCAAAAGAATTATCTGCTCCAATTCTTGCAATATTTGTTTTACTTAAACTCGTATTAAGTCCCACTCTTAATCTATCGGAAACTTTATGATCTAAATTCCCTCTAAAAGAATAACGCTCCATACTGTTCCCTCTAATAATTCCTTGCGTGTTATTATAACCACCTGAAATAAAGAATACCGTTTTTTCATCACCTCCTGATATAGAAAAGGTATGGTCTTGAACTGATCCTTTTACCAAGGCTAAATCTTGCCAATCCGTATCAACTTCATTAATTCTCCAATTTTTACCATTCCCCTGTTGATCAAAAACACCTCCAGGTTCCGTTAACCATAAATCCGCAGCTCCATAACTATTTGCAGAAGCTTCGGTAAAAAGCTCCGTATATTGTGCTGTATTTAACCAGCTCATTTTATTGGTTGCTTCGCTCCAACCTGCAGAGGTGTTCAAAGAGATTTTCGTTTTCCCAGATTTCCCTTGTTTAGTTGTAATCAAAACAACTCCATTCGTTCCTCGAGCTCCGTAAATGGCGGCAGATGAAGCATCTTTTAATATTTGAATAGATTCAATATCATTAGGATTTAATGAAATTAAAGGATTAATAGGGGCGCTTCCCGTACTTTCATTATCATTTATCAATGGCAACCCATCGATTACGTATAAAGGCTCTTGAGACGAAGAAATACTAGAAATTCCTCTTATTCTCATTTTCACACCACCTTCTACTTTACCATTTATTTGAGTAATTTGGACACCCGCAGCTTTACCAACAAGTGCATTTTGCAAATTTGCTACTGGAATTTGATTAATTTGATCAGAAGAAATAGAAGCGATGTTATCCGTTAATTTACGCTTGGATTGTTTTCCAAAACCAATTACTAGAACTTCTTTTAGCTCAGCCGAATCTTCTTTTAAAATTAAATTTAGGGTACTTATCCCTGCTACACTTAATTCCTGAGTTTTTAATCCAATGTAACTAAAGATTAAAACGGCATTAGAGCCAACATTTTTAATCGTAAAATTTCCATCCATATCTGTAAGTACGCCATTGGTTGTTCCTTTAACTAAAATAGTGGCTCCTGGAAGGGGACCATTAGAATCCGACACTCTACCAGAAACCTCTTGTGAATAGGTCATAGTAGTACAAAACATCGTTAGAAACACCATCAAGCCTTTGAGTAGACTATTTTTCATAAATAATAAATAAGTTAGTTAATACCTGTTGTTATTTGTTATAATTTTAACAAATATACACAAATAAGTTAAGAAAATATTAATTGATAGCTGATAATAATCAAAAGAGAAGGAATTAAATTTAAAATAGGAAATCATTTACCATGCGTTAAAGAGTATCGCTTTGAATGAAAAAATTTAAGCAATAAAGCCTAAAACATTAAAAATCATAACTTTAGAATACAAAACAAGGAGGTGATAATTTGTTTTTATAAGGTATAAAAATCTTAAAAAATTATACTCATTTTTAAAAAAAATGAATATAATATAGGTTAGCACGTGTTAAAATAATAAAATATGAAATTAAAA
The DNA here is from genome assembly GCF_003968825.1 of Flavobacterium sp. LS1R10. Lineage (NCBI taxonomy): Bacteria > Pseudomonadati > Bacteroidota > Flavobacteriia > Flavobacteriales > Flavobacteriaceae > Flavobacterium > Flavobacterium sp. LS1R10. The sequence continues at coordinate 174,315 of NZ_RYDH01000006.1, forward strand.
TTTGGTATTCATACAAAAAAAAGAAAATATCGTTTACATTTTTTAACAAAAAACAAAGTACTATTAAATAGTAAATTTCCGTTTTTCCGTGAGAATTCAGAACAAGAGAATAATCAGTCATAATGTAAATCCCTTTCTTTTTGAATCGATTGCAAAACTGACTGTATTCTCTAATTTATTTTTAATTTTATGCTCTACAAAACCATAACTCTTATACTCTTTTGGAACATAAACCAGAATTAAATGTTTTTTAAAGCGAATAATCTCTGTTGTTTGTTTTAAAACGGAAATATTTATTGCCTAAACCAAAAGATATCGGATGCCTTACATCCAATACATTTTCTATGACTATGCCGATGAAAGTGGACATTCTATAACATCTCCACGAATTGAGGCTGAAATGGTTGTGTTTTTTGCTTTTTTACAAACTGCAAAACGCTATTTTAATTTCACATCGAATCCTGTTTTTTTGATTACTTTTATCATTTTCTCATTCGAAAAGAATCAATGCAGGCTTTTAAACTTGGAGGAATAGAATCCAATAATTACAAAAAAAAATAAAATATAGAAAAAATAATGTTCACTTTCTTTAAACATCAGTTTTTCTACTTGAAAGCTAGTCTTGTATTAAATTTAAAAGTCTTGTATTAAAAAATAAATTGTATTTTGGATCAATTCGATAGTTAATCCCATAGAAATTAATTGTAATTTTTTAACTAAAAAGATGAAAAATGTTGTAATAAACTCGATACTGATTATGAAAAAACTGTTATTTCTTCTACTGTTTCTTGTTCCCATTATCATTTTTTCACAAGAATCCAAAAAAATTGCTCATATTGATTCAGTACTGAATTATTTGCATCAACGACAACTTTTTAACGGCAGCCTATTGATTGGAAAAGAAGGAAAAATCCTTTATAAAAAAACATTTGGCAATGCAGACCCAAAAAATGACACTCCCTTAAATAATTCTTCAGCATTCAACCTTGCTTCTGTCTCCAAGCAGTTCTTTTCGATGATGATTATGATATTAAAAGAACAAGATAAATTAAATTATGACGAATCTGTACAAAAATATTTACCAAACTTTCCATACAACAACATCAGCATTCGTCAACTGATGAATCATACTTCGGGACTTCCCGATTATTTCGAAATAGCGAAAGGCGACATGACATTGCTCGATACACTCAGCAATAAATCGCTGTTGGAATTACTAGCCCTCAAAAAACCAAATCTTGTTTTTCAGCCAGGAGAAAAATGGCAGTACTGCAATACTAATTATACAACGCTTGCCTCTGTATTGGAAAAAGTTTCTGGTACCACATCAGACAAATTCTTTCAGCAATATATAGCGGTTCCTCTTCAAATGAACAACAGTTATATCTATAATTTGAAGATGAAAACCTATCCGCCATCACGTGTTTTTGGCATGCGTTATGAAGGAGGAAAGCCTGTGTCTAATGACCTGATTCGGTTTGATGGCGTTGTTGGCGATGGTAATGTGTATGCTTCGGCAGAAGATCTATATAAATGGGATCAGGCACTCTACACCGAAAAACTTTTGAAGAAATCAAGCTTTGCAGAAGCAATTACAGCCGGAAAACTGAATAATGGTGCCGAAACTAAATATGGTTTTGGCTGGAGCATAATAGAACCCGGAAAAACGGTGGCACACACCGGTAATTGGGTTGGTTTCAATACTGCCATCATTCGATACATCGATAAAAATCAAACGCTAATTGTACTTGATAATTCTTCCAATTCTTTTGCAAATAACTTGATTCGGGATATTTGGGAAGAAAAAACTATACGACTTCCCGTTACACAACTTATCACCAATGTAAAAGTAATTGATGGAACGGGTCTTCCGGCTTATGCCGCTAATGTTCGCCTTGTGGATGATCGCATACAAGACATCGGATCACTAAAGGTTTTCAAGAATGAAAGTACTACCGACGGAAAAGGAAAAGTACTGGCTCCTGGTTTTATTGACAGCCATAGTCATCATGCCTCAGGACTTGATGAAAAACCTGAAGGAATCGCAGCAACAAACCAAGGTATTACAACTATTGTAATAGGGCAAGATGGAGAATCAGTACCCATCGACACAATACTTTCATCGATAAAAAAAATCCCCGTAAGTATAAATATCGCTACATACACCGGACAGGCTTGGTTACGCGAAAAAATAATGAAGGATGATGTAGGTAGAAAAGCTACTACTCTTGAAATTGATGCTATGAAAATTTTGCTAGCATCTGAGATGGATAAAGGTTCGCTTGGACTTAGCACTGGACTTGAATACGAGGCAGCTTATTACAGTAGTCGCGATGAAGTAGTTGAACTTGCCAAAGTAGCTGCCTCCAAAGGCGGGCGTTACATTAGCCACATTCGTAGCGAAGATATGCATCTCGATGAAGCTATTGATGAAATTATTGATATTGGAAGAGAGGCAAAAATTCCTGTTCAAATCTCTCATTTAAAAATTGCCATGCGTAGTAGATGGGGCAATTCTGGTCTTATTCTTAAAAAATTACAACAGGCACGACTCGAAGGTATCAATATCACAGCCGATGTATATCCTTATACCATGTGGAATTCTACGCCGAGGGTTTTATTTCCAGAGAAAGATTTTGACAATCTCGCCAGTGCTGAATTTGCAACACAAGAATTGTTTGATCCTGCTAATTCAGTAATGGTCCGTTACGCACCAAGTCCTACTTGGCAAGGAAAAACGGTGACCGAAATTGCTGCAATAAATAATGAAACTGCTGCGCAGGCGCTCTTGCGCATCATTCGCGAGACATCAGCAATCGGTCAGGATGGAACTATTGTGGCAAAATCAATGAGTGAAACTGACATCAGCAATTTCCTCAAGTGGCCTTTTAGCAACGTCTGTTCTGATGGGTCGATGGGTGGACATCCTCGTGGACATGGTTCTTTCTCCCGAGTGCTGGGTCGCTATGTCCGTGAGCAAAAACTGATACCACTAGAAACGGCCATACAAAAGATGACTAGCTTATCTGCAGAAAACGTAGGCATAAAAAATCGCGGACTCATTGCCACAGGTTACTTTGCCGATTTAGTCTTGTTTGATCCTAATACTATAATGGATAATGCCACAGTAAGCAATCCTACGGCTCTTTCCACAGGAATACAGAGCGTATGGGTAAATAGAAAACTAGTTTATAACGAGCAAAAATCAGTTCCGAATTTTACGGGTAAGTTTATTAAAATGGAAAAAAATTAAATACAAAAAAGCAATCAAAATAATTATAAAACACCTAAAACCATGAACAAATCTATTTCAATTTCTAAATTTCATTTTATAATTTTTCTATTATTGGCCTTTTGTTCCATTCAAGCTCAAACTCCAAAAGGAACCTTATTTATCATTGGCGGTGGAAACAGATCAGATAAACTGATGACCTGTTTATTGTCCCTTTCTAAATTAGAAGCAAAAGATTATATCGTCGTATTACCCATGTCCAGCGAAGAGCCAGACAGTGCCTACATTTACTTCAATGATCAGCTAAAAAGGCTAACGCCAAATCCCATAGTGATGCTCAATTTTGATAAAAAAACCGCAACTAATCCAAAATGGATTGACTCTCTTCAAAAGGCAAAACTCATTTTTATAAGTGGAGGCGACCAAACCCGATTCATGGATATCGTCAAAAACACTCCCATTAAAACAGCCATTCATCAAGCCTACAAAAACGGAAGTACCGTTGCCGGAACAAGTGCTGGAGCAGCGGTAATGTGCGAACACATGATCACCGGAAATCAAAAATTAAATCCGGTATATACTGGAACTTTTGACAACATACGCCACAATAATCTCGAAACAACAGAGGGTTTAGGCTTAATGAAAAACGTGATTATTGATCAGCATTTTCTAAAAAGAAGTCGATACAACCGTTTATTATCTGCTATGGTAGAATTCCCTTCTCACGTCGGAATAGGAATTGATGAAGCCACAGCTATCATTGTTCAAAATAAAACTATAGAAATTACAGGAGAAAGCGAAGTTATCGTAATCAAAAATCCAAAAGGGATTCAAAAGTCAGGTACAAATAATCTTATATCCATAGAAAGTCTGGAAATGAGTATTTACAATAATGGTCAAAAATTTAAAATATAAAATTATTATCCAATTATAAAAACGGTCTGAAATTTATCTTACTTACGCTTATGTAAACTCTCCGGTATTTATCAGAATTCCAACTACTAAGAACACAACACCACAAACCGCACCAGCAATAACAGTTTTGGTCCAAGACGCCCGAGTCAAAATAATGATCGACGTTAAACTAAATAATAGTTTAAGAAAATACATTTTTTTTAGGAGCAGAACGAGTTCGTTTTTTAAGAACGTATTTCCCGTTATACATTAAAATCCTTATTAGGGCTGAACACCAGCCCTAATAAGGATTTTCATTTCTATCGGGGCTATTTAGAGCGTTTTTATTTTTATCATAGCATTTTGTATTCAACTCTTTGAAAAACAAAGTCGAGCTCGTTTCCCGCTGCCCGCTACGCAAAGTCTCCGACTTTGAGTATGTGTTTTTCAGTCTCCGACTGATCTTAAATTCAAAGATTCAAAAAACAAAATCGGTTAAAAACCGAAAGTCACTTCCTCAAAATCCGAGATTTTGTGGAACGTTGTGATAAACATCTGAAATTAAAAATTGTTGATCAAAAACCCCAACTCTGCTCCACTTTACACTGAAAACTGTTGTTTCCAAATACAACAATAATTTAAAGCTTTATTTTACAAATAAGTATTCTATTCATATGTAGATAATATTTGTTTTTTATAGGAATATGGTATCGCCAGATCTTCATTGGTGTTTGCGACAGCTTCTGTCATGGCGATTTCATACGTATTCAAATCTAGCTTAAGAATAGTACCTACTCTGCTAAACTCTTCATTAATCTTTGCATTCAAGATTAGTTGTTCATTTGTTATTGGATGATTAAAAATTAACTGATGTGCATGAAGCATCATTCCTTTCAGTTCAAAATTCTCCAACCATAATTTATTTTGCTTGTTACAACCATGTGGCCGACTTCCTAAAATGGGATGAAAAATATGTTTGAAATGTTTTCGTAATTGATGCATACGTCCAGTTTCAGGAATCGCTTCTACCAAACAATATCGTGACGTTGGTTGATTGTTAAATTCTAACTCAATTTCGGTAGTTTGCAATCGATGAAAGTAGGTTATTGCATTTTGTATAACACCATCATTATTTGTTAAATCATAATCAATCGTTAGTTCTTCGGGTGACCAACCACGTAAAATTGCTAAATACTTTTTTTCGACTTCGCGCGTGGCAAAACGATCATTCATAATTTTTAAAACCTTTTTATCCAACGCAAATAACAAGACACCAGATGTTTTGCGATCTAACCGATGAATAGGATAAACGTGTCGCCCTCCTATTTGATTTCTCAATTCTTGAATAGCAAAAACTTTTGCATCACGCGCATAGAATGATTTGTGGACCAACAAGCCACTTGGTTTATTAATTGCTATAATATATTCGTCTTGGTAAAGAATTTCTAACATTTGGCAAAAATAAAAGAGATTTCTATCGAAATCTCTTTTTTAACTTATTTATTTCTATTCTTTTCTTTTTCCCCCGCTAGCGCGAAGGTATTCTCATTTTTGCAGCCGTGAAACATCTGAAATCTATTTTAGCCCAACCACCCATCACGATCCAAACTTCTATACTGAATCGCTTCAGCAATGTGGCTGGAAACCACTATTGGAGCCGCATCGAGATCAGCGATAGTTCTAGCCACCTTCAAAATTCGATCATAGGCCCGAGCCGAAAGATTCAAGCGTTCCATCGCTGTTTTCAATAATTGTTTTGAAACATCGTCCAAGGCACAATATTCCCGAATGTGTTTGGTATTCATTTGGGCATTGTAATGGATATTTTCCATTTGCTCAAAGCGTTCGGTTTGAATTTCACGAGCCGCAGTCACTCTTTTGCGAATGTCTACACTACTTTCTGCTTTTTGATCATCCGATAATTTTTCGAAAGGGACTGGTGTCACTTCGATATGAATATCAATTCTATCTAATAAAGGTCCCGAGATTTTACTCAAATACCGCTGCATTTCATGTGGTGAAGAAGTTTGTGGCGAATCCGGATCGTTGAAAAAACCACTTGGACTCGGATTCATACTTGCCACCAGCATAAACGAGGATGGATAAGTAACTGTAAATTTAGCTCTGGAAATAGTCACTTCTCGATCTTCCAGCGGTTGGCGCATCACTTCCAGAACATCGCGTTTAAATTCCGGCAATTCATCCAGAAACAAAACGCCATTGTGCGCCATTGAAATTTCGCCGGGTTGCGGATAACTGCCGCCGCCAACAAGCGCCACATTCGAAATAGTATGGTGCGGGCTACGAAACGGACGCTGATTCATCAAACCTACTTCCTTCAATTTTCCGGCAACACTGTGAATTTTTGTGGTTTCTAATGCTTCACGCAACGTCATGGGAGGCAAAATACTGGGCAATCGCTTAGCTAACATGGTTTTTCCGGCACCCGGTGGACCAATCAAGATAATATTATGCCCGCCGGCAGCCGCAATTTCCATACATCTTTTTATAGACTCCTGCCCCTTGACATCACTAAAATCAAATTCAGGAAAGTCTAATGTTTTATAAAATTCGGCTCTAGTATCGATTGTTGTTGGTTCCAAAGTCCCTTTTCCTTCTAGAAAGTCAATTACTTCCTGTATGTTTTCTATTCCATACACATTTAATCCTGCAACAATTGCTGCTTCTTTCACATTTTGCTTTGGAAGAAAAAAACCTTTAAAACCCTCTTCTTTTGCTTTGATAGCAATCGGCAAAGCGCCACGAATGGGTTGCAAACCTCCGTCAAGCGAAAGCTCTCCCATGATTACATACTGGTCAATTTCATCGGCTTTAATCTGCCCAGAGGCTACCAGAATACCAATTGTCAAAGTCAGATCATACGCAGAGCCTTCTTTACGTAAATCCGCAGGAGCCATATTGATGGTGATTTTTTTGCCGGGCATCGCATAGCCATTGTTTTTAAGCGCAGCCGCAATGCGGTAACTGCTTTCTTTAATAGCATTATCTGGTAATCCAACTAAATGGTATCCAATCCCTTTATCAATATTTACCTCAACGGTAATTGTTGTGGCTTCAACTCCAAAAACTGCACTTCCAAAAACTTTAACTAGCATCTGTTTTTATTTGATTTTAAAATTAATGAAACTTTTCTTATTATTATTATAAATCTTACATAAATTCCAATAAAATAATGAACAGCAAAGATTTCATCAAAAGACACTCAAAATACTTTGGTATACAGCTCTATACGATACATTTTTCGCGAAAACAAAATGTTAAAATTAAAAAAAGTGAAGGTATAATATTAACATTTTTCTACTTTTAGAAAATAATTAGAAACCACACTATGAAAAAAATCCTACTCCTACTCTGTTTGAGTTTTTTGGTACCAAAAACCTATGCTCAGGAATACTTTCCTAATAACGAAAGTGTTCAAAACAAAAACACCAATTTCACTGCTTTTACCAATGCCAAAATTTATGTTACCCCAACACAAATTATTGAAAAAGGCACTTTATTAATTCAAAACGGAAAAGTAATTGGTGCCGGTGCTACCATTACTATTCCTAAAAATTGCGTTACTATTAATCTGGAAGGAAAATCAATATATCCTTCTTTTATTGACATTTATACCAGTTTTGGAATTGAAAAACCAAAAGAAATAACAAGTACGGAAAGAAATCCTTTGTACGATACTAAAAGAGTGGGATATTATTGGAATGAAAATATTCGCTCAGAAGTAAATGGATATGAAAGTTTTAAATACGACCCAACTAAAGCAGAGGAGTTGTTAAAAGCAGGATTTGGTGTTGTAGGTACTCACGTTCCGGATGGAATTGCCCAAGGATCCGGAATGTTAATCGCTTTGAACAACGCTGATAAAAGCACACAATTATTATCTGACAAAATCACTAATCACTTTGCATTTACAAAAAGTGCCACTACAAATCAATCCTATCCTAGCTCATTAATGGGAATGATGGCCTTATTACGCCAAATGTACTTTGATTTAGATTGGTACAAAAAAGGGAATGCTGCAACCAAAGATTTATCATTAGAAGCCTTATCAAATAATGAAAAATTAGTTCAAATTTTTGCTTCGGAGGATAAATTAAATAGTGTTAGAGCTTCTAAAATAGCAAAAGAATTTGGATTGAACTATGTATTGAAAGGCATAGGAAATGAATTTGAAAGAATTGAAGAAATAAAAAAAACAAATTCTAAATTTATTATTCCAATCAATTTCCCCGAAGCTTATGATGTGTCTGATCCGTACCAAGCCAATCAAATGGAATTGAAAGATTTGCGTTTCTGGAATCAAGCCCCTACTAATCTAAAGGTTTTGTCAGATAACGGTATTGTTTTCGCCTTGACTACAGACAAATTAAAGAAGGTGGAAGATTTCAGAACCAATCTTCTAAGAGCCATTAAATATGGTTTTGATACAACCAAAGCATTAGAAGCACTGACAACAATTCCAGCATCAATTTTAGGAAAAAGCAACGAAATTGGAAGTTTAAAAACCGGAAGTCTAGCTAATTTTGTGATCACCTCCGGAGAAATATTCGAAGAAAAAACCATCGTTTACGAAAACTGGGTTCAAGGAAGTAAGTATGTCATCAATGATATTATGGTTAAAGACATTCGTGGTAAGTATGACTTAACGGTCAATAACACCAAATACAAATGGACTCTTGACGGCGACATAGCTGCACCAAAATCAGAAATCACAAGTGTTGATGCTAAAAAAATAAAGTCTAAACTTACTATTGCTAATAACTGGATTTCAATAATAATCAAACCCAATGATTCCACAAAAACCAGCTTTACAAGAGCAACAGGATACATAGACGATATTGAGAAAATTTCTGGAAAAGCAATTTTATTCAATGGAAATGAAGTGAAATGGAGCGCTGTAAAAACGGCTCCTTTTGTAAAAGCGGTTGATTCTTCAAAAATTGAAAAAAACAATATGATCCTCCCTACAACATTTCCAAATGTTGCCTTCGGGACGGTAAAAAAAGCAACACAACAGACACTTTTATTCAAAAATGCCACGGTTTGGACCAATGAAAAAGAAGGTGTATTAGAAGAAACAGATGTTTTAATCAAAAATGGAAAAATTGCTGCTATCGGCAAAAACCTTTCTGATGCTTCCGCCACAGTTTTAGATGCAAAAGGCAAACATTTGACCAGCGGAATAATCGATGAACATTCCCACATAGCCATTTCAAGAGGTGTCAATGAAGGGGGACACAACTCCAGTGCTGAAGTAACAATTGAGGATGTAGTCAATTCCGAAGACGTTAATATCTATAGAGATTTAGCTGGTGGTGTAACAACTTCGCAATTATTGCATGGTTCTGCTAATCCTATCGGAGGACGCTCTGCCATTGTAAAATGGAAATGGGGCGCTTCTGCAGAAGAAATGCTTTACAAAGACCAACCAAAATTCATTAAATTTGCTTTAGGTGAAAATGTGAAACAAGCCAACTGGGGAATTACCAACCCTACTCGTTTTCCTCAAACAAGAATGGGTGTGGAACAGGTTTTTACAGATTATTTTCAACGTGCAAAAGAATATGACTTGGCTTGGAAAACTTATAATTCAAGTGGTAAAAAAGGAAAAGGGAAAGCGCCAAGGGTAGACTTAGAACTACAGACTCTAGCTGAAATCCTTAATAAGGAACGTTTCATTTCCTGCCACTCTTATGTGCAATCTGAAATTTTGATGTTGATGAATGTTGCCGAAAAATTTAACTTTAGAGTAAATACCTTTACACATATCCTTGAAGGATACAAAGTAGCCGATGAAATGAAAAAACACGGAGTAGGAGCCTCGACGTTCTCGGATTGGTGGGCGTATAAATTTGAAGTGAATGATGCCATTCCGTTCAACGGTCCAATCATGCACAATGCGGGACTTGTAGTAGCCTATAACTCTGATGACGCTGAAATGTCCAGAAGATTAAATCAAGAAGCTGCAAAAGCAGTGAAATATGGAAACATTTCAGAAGAAGAAGCATGGAAATTCGTGACTTTGAATCCTGCAAAATTATTGCACATTGATGATAAAGTGGGAAGTATAAAAATAGGAAAAGATGCTGATGTAGTACTTTGGAACAACAATCCTTTATCTATTTATGCTAAAGCTGAAAAAACAATAATTGAAGGTGTCGTTTATTATGATGTGCAAAAAGATGAAGCACAAAGAGTAGCAGTTGCCAAAGAAAGAAATGAGTTAATAGGCCAACTATTGCAAGAAAAAAACAAAGGAATGATCACTCAAGAGCCTAAAAAGAAGGAAAAAATAGAATATCATTGTGATTCTTTGGAACATTAAGCTCAAGAAATCTACGTTTCTTAAATCTAAAACAACAAAATAGGATGAATAAAAATATATATATTTTACTATTGGTATTTAGCATATCAATACTTACAAAGGCACAGCAAGCTCCTGCTTCAAAACAATCAAAATCTATTTTAATTCTAAATGCAACAGCACATTTAGGAAATGGCGAAATAATCGAAAACAGTGCTATAGGATTTGTAGAAGGCAAAATTACATTAGTGGCAGATGCCCGATTAATAAAACTAGCTCAAGGAGCGTATGATATTACCATTGACGCCAGCGGAAAACACGTATATCCAGGATTTATAGCGCCCAATTCTACCTTGGGCTTAGTCGAAATAGATGCCATAAAATCTTCTGATGATGAAAGCGAAATAGGAAATATGAATCCTCACGTAAGAAGTATTATTGCCTATAATGCTGATTCAAAAGTAATTGAAACCATTAAACCAAACGGAATTTTGATGGCGCAAATTACCCCACGTGGCGGAAGAATTTCAGGCACTTCATCCATCGTTCAGCTTGATGCCTGGAACTGGAAGGATGCACTGATAAAAGAAAATGATGGGATTCATCTTAATTTCCCTTCTAGTTTTAAAAGAAGTGGTTCCTGGTTTGAACCCGGAACAATTGAAGCAAATAAAGACTATAGCAAACAACACTCAGAGATAACTACTTTTTTGACTAGCGCAAAAGCATACTTAGCAGATAGCCCCAAAGAAAGAAATTTGATTTTTGAGGCTACAAAAGGATTGTTTGACGGAAATCAAACCTTATTCATACACGCAAATGAAGAAAAACAAATTATTGATGCTATACAAATGGCAAAAGAAAATGGAGTTAAAAAAATAGTAATTGTTGGTGGTTATGAAGCGTATAAAACGGCTGACTTACTTCAAAAAAATAACATTGGAGTATTATTAAAAAGAGTGCATGATATGCCTGAAAATGAAGATCATGACATTGATTTACCGTACAAAAACGCTAAATTATTGACAGATAAAGGCGTTGTTGTAGGCTTGGAAAACAGTGGATCCATGGAGCGTATGAATACCAGAAACTTACCTTTCCTGGCCGGAACATGTGCTGCTTATGGACTTGACAAAGAAAAAGCGCTACAACTAATAACCTTCAATACTGCCAAATTATTAGGGATCGATAAACAATGTGGTACTTTAGAACAAGGAAAGGATGCTACCTTATTTATTTCTGAGGGTGATGCTTTAGACATGAGAACGAACAAACTAACTAATGCTTTTATTCAAGGCAGAATGATCAGTCTTGAAACACACCAAACAAAAATGAACGATATTTATAAAACAAAATACAATCAAAAATAACAAATACAATGGGACTATTTAACGCCATCCTGGGCAATGCCTCTGAAGTAAACATTAAAGATGTTGCTACTGAATTTGAGCCAATCCTAATTGATGGAGAAACAATCGAAAAAGCATATAAATTAATTCGGGATATGTTTGTTTTTACCAATAAAAGATTGATTCTGGTCGAAAAACAATTGGTTGGAACCAAGGTTGATTATATGTCAATTCCGTATTTGAGTATCAAAAAATTCTCTAAAGAAAGTGCTGGAATATTAGATATGGATGCCGAGTTGAAAATTTGGTTAAACAATGACGCAACCCCAATTGTAAAACAATTTGGTAAAGGTGGTAATAACATTAATGAAGTTTACAAACTTTTAAGCAAACATCTTTTAAAATAAGGAGATCCTTTAGTTTTTGAAAAATGCATCACTTGTAGCTATACAATTGGTGCATTTTTTATATATCAAATTTTGTCTTAATGCTAAGTGCATTAAAATTCCCAGATTGGAAGTCTAATTTTTTACCACAAGACCCCAAGTATTCACTAAATTGGTGATTTTATTTAACTAGATTTTAATAAAAAACAAATTTTGTCTTTAAAATATAAAATACCCATAAAAAAATAGGGGTTAGATTGTAAAAATCATAAAAATAAAACATTAATATACTTTACTATAGGGGTATGTTGAACAATTTTATATTTTTATAAAAATTTAAAACTGAAAAACGATGCGAAAAATTATTCTAAGTGTGATATTGATCACGATTTTGGTATTAACCCTTTGTTCAAATTATTTCTTAGCCGAAAGTCCAGCTCCTACAGAAGCAGTAAAATTTGATACCGGCGATACCGCTTGGATGATCGTTGCAACTGCACTTGTATTAATCATGACACCCGGTTTAGGTTTCTTTTACGGTGGAATGGTAGGTAAAAAAAATGTCATTAGTACCATGCTTCAAAGCTTTATGGCAATGATAATCGTTACCGTGTTGTGGGTTGTCATCGCTTTCGGATTATCTTTTGGTCCAACTATTGGCGGAATAATAGGGAATCCAATTCCAAATTTATTTTTTCAAGGCGTAAATACAAATACATCTTGGGGTCTAGCTCCAACAATTCCATTTATGCTCTTTGCTTTATTTCAAGCAAAATTTGCCATCATTACACCCGCTTTAATCACCGGTGCTTTTGCAGAACGAATTCGTTTTTGGGCGTACTTACTATTTATGGTTTTATTCATACTGCTCGTTTATACCCCACTGGCTCACATGACATGGCATCCAGATGGTATTCTCTTTAAAATGGGCGTATTGGATTTTGCTGGTGGAACTGTAGTTCATATGAGTGCTGGTTGGGCTGCTCTGGCTGGTGCCATTTTCTTAGGCAAAAGAAAAGCAGAAAAAGGAAATCCCGCACGTATAACATACGTAATGTTAGGTACCGGATTGTTGTGGTTTGGATGGTTCGGGTTCAACGCTGGTTCCGCTTTAGGAGCTAATGGGCTTGCCGTACAAGCACTGGGGACAACTACTATTGCTGCTGCTGCTGCTGGAATGGCTTGGGTATTTCTTGATAAAATTCTTGGTCATAAATTGTCGGCAATGGGAGCTTGTATTGGCGTAGTGGTCGGATTAGTTGCCATTACTCCTGCAGCTGGTTTTGTTAGCATTCCTCATGCTTTGTTCATAGGAATTTTTGCAAGTATTGTGAGCAATCTGGTGGTTAGAAGTTTCCACAAATGTAAAATTGATGATGCTTTAGATGTATTTGCCTGTCACGGTGTAGGTGGCATCATTGGAATGCTTTTGACAGGTGTATTTGCTTCAAAATCAATAAACGCGGCAGTTGGTGATAACCAAGGACTTATTTTTGGAGAAACAACATTATTCTTAAATCAATTATTTGCTATGGTTGTCGTTTCCATATTTGCATTCTCAATGTCTTATTTCCTTTTCTATATTGTAAACAAAATAACTCCTTTAAGGGTAAGTGAAGAAAAAGAAGAATTAGGGTTAGATATTTCGCAACACGGCGAATTTCTATAAATCTTCGGTATAAAGTTAGAGACGCTCTGAAATTTCAGAGCGTTTTTTTGCTCTTATCCGTTCTAAATACCCATAAACTACAAAGCAATTCTTATTCTTTAAACAATAAACTAAAAACTTTAAAAATAGCGTAGTACATATTAATTTTGCCTGCATCCTTTAAAACTAAAATCCCAATCTTTAAAAAAGATTGGGATTTTAGTTTTAAATATAGTCGAATGCTTTTATGGCGCACAACCCGATTGCCGTTTTATTTTAAAACAGTACACTCAATTTTAGAGTCGTTATAAATCTTGTGCGTTTGTTTCTTAAAATCTTCAGGTTTTGCATAAAAGATATTGTCAACAAATGTCTGTGGATTCAAATCTATAAATGGAAACCACGTACTTTGAACCTGAATCTGGATTTTGTGTCCTTTTTTGAACGTATGAAATACATCTTGTAACTTAATATTAACTGCTGTTTTCTCATTGGCTACAAAAGGTTCTGGTTTTGAAAAACTATTTCTAAAACGGCCTCGCATAACTTCACTTCGTACCATCATGTGGTAATTACTCATCTTTAGATACGGAGCTACTTCTTTTGTTTCCGGTTCGTCATTTGGGAAAACATCAATCACTTTTACAATCCAATCCGCATCAGTTCCTGTAGTAGAAACTTGTAATTTAGCCAAGATTTCTCCGGCTAATGTGGTATCATCATTCAATACTTCTGTTTCAAAAACAATCACATCCGGACGTCGTGCAGCAAAACGCTGGTCATCGGTCATGTATTTCCTTGGCGTAAGTCCGTTTTGTTTAATATCCTCCGAATAGGGTACCGGTTTCTTAGGATCACTAATAAATTCTTCAAAAGAAATATTTTGCTTAGCCAATTTTGTCAATTTACTCCCTTGCAAAAAGAAATCTTGTTTTTCAGTATTTACGGGAGGCCAGGCATCATAGGTTTTCCACTCTTTTCTTCCGGTGTCAAAAACATAAGCTTCAGGCAATTTATTAGCTCCTTTTCCATTATTTTTCAAAAAATGACGAAAGAAATTAGATTCAATATTTTTTTGATAAAAACCAGAAATACTATCTCCAAAATTAATATTACCAATCACTTGCTTTGCTGAATTCCTAGCCCAATCACCATGACTCCAGGGTCCCATAACAATTGTGTTGTAGTTTTTACTGCTCTTTTCTATCGTACTGTAGGTATTCAAAGGACCGTATAAATCTTCGGCATCAAACCAACCTCCTACTGTCATTACCGCTGGTTTAATATTATTCAAATGCTGTAAAATTCCACGCTTTTGCCAAAAATCATCGTAACTGGAATGGTCTTTCAGCTGTTGCCAAAACTCATTCTCTTTTCCATAATATTTGTCTAAATTAGAGAGTGGTCCTGCATCCAGGAAAAACTGATAATCATCGTTTGTACCCGCATTCGTAAATTTGTACCAAGGTTCCGTAGTACGTTTTGTTTTTTGAGGGCCAAATAACGGAGTGACTTTCCAATAACTCAACAAATACGCTCCATTGTGATGAAAATCATCAAAAAAGAAATCAGCGATACATGCCTGAGGCGAAACGGCCTTCAAAGCTGGATGATTACTCAATAAAGAATATGTAGCGTAAAAACCTGGATATGAGATTCCCCAAGTTCCAACATTTCCATTATTGTTAGCCACATTTTTTACCAGCCACTCTATCGTATCATAAGTATCCGAAGCTTCATCCGTATCTTTCTTGCCTTTTTTATTTGGAATAAAACCACGCATGTTGTCATACAAACCATCACTCATAAATCGTCCTCGAACATCTTGATAGACTACAATATATCCTTCTTTCATCATCGTTTCACTGGGAGAAATGCTTTTCTTGAACTGATTTTCTCCATAAGGCCCCGAGTTATATGGTGTTCTTTGCATTATAATTGGATATTTTGTAGAAACATCTTTGGGAGTATAAATGGCAGTAAACAACTCTACTCCATCACGCATTTTAATATGCACTTCCTTTTTAGTATAATTTTCAGACACATAATTGGCTTTATTGTCTTGGGCAAACAGAACTGCACCAATAAAAAAAAGCGAAATACCTAATAGTTTTTTCATGAATTTTTTTGAGTTAAAATAATTTTTAAAGATAAAAAATCTCTTCGAATATTGCATCCATATTCCTTCTTTTTTGAAATTTATGAATTTTAGTTTATCAAAAAAACACCAAATATGTTAAAAAAAATAATCGTTTTTAGGATCTTTTTAAAGAAAACTGCACGGTCAGGTTGGCATTTTTCATCAAAAATTTCATTCGATTTTACTTCTATAAAACCAATACTATTAATGCAAAAAGTGGCCGTTATTTGTTGCAAAAAAGACAATATCTGCATTTTAAAAGGATTTTTTAGATAATTTGCCTTACATTTGTAAAATACCAAATTATTTTTTGTGGTTAATAAAGTCTTTTTTTTGCACTTTTAACCCAAAGCTAAGATCCCTTATTTTAGAAAATATTCTAAAAAAAATCATCTTTTTTTTGCAGTTTACTGCACCTTTTGCCTTTTGGAAAAATTCCATGTACAGGCTATTAAATAATCGAAAATTAATAATATGCACCTAATAGATTATGCAATCTTTGTTGTTTACATGCTGGTTATGCTAGGCGTTGGCGTTTATTTTTTCAATAAGAATAAAACCGCGGAAGATTTTTACGTTAGCGGAAGAAATATGAATAGCTGGCACATTGGTTTATCCGTTGTAGCCACAGATGTAGGTGGTGGATTCTCAATAGGATTGGGCGGTCTGGGTTTTACGATGGGAATATCCGGTTCTTGGATGCTGTTCACCGGACTGCTGGGCGCTTGGCTGAGTGCTGTTTTTCTAATTCCAAAAGTAAGTGCATTAGGACATAAATATAAGTTTTTCACTTTTCCCCAAATATTTGATCATTTTTATAATGCTAAAGTAGCGCTACTGGCCGGAATTATTTCGGCTATTGGATATCTTGGATTTACAAGTTCTCAGGTTTTGGCTGGAGCCAAATTAGCTTCGGCAACCATAGAAGGACTTAATTTACAAACAGCGCTAATTGTAATGGGACTTATCGCGGTAATTTATACGGCTATTGGAGGATTAAAAGCCGTTATTTATACCGATACAATCCAGTGGTTAGTCCTTATTGGCGGATTGGTTTTTATAGGAATTCCAGTTGCCTACAATGCCGTGGGAGGGTATGAGGCGATCAAGACTACCCTGGCACCTGAATATTTATCACTGACCAATGTAAAATGGTATCAGATTTTAAACTGGTCCATAACCATTATACCCATTTGGTTTGTAGGAATGACTTTATACCAGCGGATTTATGCTAGCAAAGGAGAGAAAGAAGCTAAAAAAGCATGGTTGATTGCGGGTGTTTTTGAATGGCCTATAATGGCATTTATGGGAGTGATTCTGGGAATGCTGGCTAAAGTGGCTGCAAACAAAGGAATGTTTGACGGTATTACAGATGCAGCCAATATGGATAGCGAAATGGGATTGCCTATTTTACTGGCCACCATACTCCCCGTTGGATTAATGGGGCTGATGCTTTCTTCCTATTTTTCGGCCATACTTTCTACCGCGGACAGCTGCTTAATGGCAGCTTCCGGAAATATTGTCACTGATATTATTGCTAAATTTTCAAAAAAAGAATTGAGTCATAAAAAAGAGCTTCGGCTCTCACAATTGGTCACCTTAATTGTAGGTCTTCTTGCTATTTTAATTGCTTCCCAAATGCAAAATGTACTGGAACTGATGCTCTACTCTTATGCTTTTATGGTGTCGGGCCTTTTCGTTCCGGTAATAGGCGCTTTATTTTGGAAGAAAAGCCATCCAACAGCTGCTTTTTGGAGCATGTTATTTGGGGGTGCCACCACAATCCTGCTAATTGTTACAGAGAATAAACTACCTTTAGATTTAAAATTACCGGAACATTTAGATGCAAACCTTTATGGAATAAGTATTTCTCTTATTTTATTCGTTACAATATCACTTTATCACCATAACAAAAAAGAAAGACAAAATGGAATTCAAACAAATTAATGACACAACCGGAGAAGATACAATTTATACCAATCAAATTATAGCATTATTCCTTTATACCCATTTAGAACAATATGGCGATACGATTGAAGACATTCGAAAATGTATTGATTACGTTATGAATCCTACAAAAGGAGGCAACATTGTAGTGGGAATCGAAGATCAAAAAATCGTAGGAGTTGTCATCTTGAACAACACGGGAATGAAAGATTTTATTCCTGAAAATATTTTGGTATACATTGCCGTGGACAACAGCCAACGGGGAAAAGGGTTTGGAAAACAATTGATGCAAAAAGCAATATCAATTGCCGAAGGAAATATTGCCCTACATGTAGAACCTGATAATCCTGCCAAAAAACTATATGAAAAACTAGGCTTTACAAATAAATATTTGGAAATGCGCCTCATAAAATAGTCCAAAATGGAAAATTCAAACCAGTTTACCGATTCACTTGTGCAGTTACGAAAGGAATTACACAAACACCCAGAGGTTTCGGGTAAAGAAAATCAAACAGCAAAACGCGTCCTATCTTTTCTCGAAAATTACCCTCCGGATGAATTGATTACCGGAGTAGGAACAACTGGTGTGATTGCAATTTATAAAGGTAAAAAAAATGGGAAAACAGTATTATTCCGATGTGAATTAGATGCTTTGCCAATTGAAGAAACGAATCGTTTTGAACATCGTTCACTAATTGATGGTGTCTCACACAAATGCGGACATGATGGACACATGGCTATTCTTTGTGGTTTGGCAGCTGAATTGCATCAGAACAAACCGGACTCAGGAACCGTCATTTTGCTGTTTCAACCGGCTGAAGAAGATGGTAGTGGTGCTCAAAAGGTGTTTTCAGATACTAAATTCACTTTGATTCAACCTGATTACGTCTTTGCGCTGCACAATTTACCAGGGTTTCCAATGCATCAAATTGTAGTAAAAAACGAAACTTTTACCTGCGCCGTAAATAGCATTATCATAAAATTAAAAGGAAAAACAGCCCATGCCGGTGAACCTGAAAGAGGAATTAATCCTACTCTGGCAATAGCCGCCATTATCAATCAATTTAATGCTACTATTCAGACCGATATTACCAAAGAAAACTATTGCCAGATAACTCCCATTTATACCAAAATAGGTAAAAAAGCATATGGTGTAGCAGCTGGTGCGGGAGAAATTCATTTTACAGTACGAAGTGATAGCAATTTACAGATGAGAAAGATCGAAATAGCTTTAGAAAATGCAGCCCAATCAATCGCAAAAGAATATCAACTGAAGTGTAAAACGCAATGGACACAAAGTTTCCAAGCCAATGAGAATGACAAAACTGCTGTAGCATTCATCAAAAAGGCAGCAGAAATTAATGGTTTTGAACTATTCGAAAAAGAGAAACCATTCACTTGGGGCGAAGATTTTGGTTTGTTCACACAGCACTATCCCGGCGCCATGTTCGGACTGGGAGCTGGGGTAAACACTGCCGCACTACACAATCCTGATTATGATTTTCCTGACGAAATTATAGCAACTGGAGTGGCTGTTTTTCATCACATCAGCAAACAAATTACAAATGCACACTAACTCAATAATAGAGCTTAATCGCTCCGCGTATCAAAAGAACATCGATTTTCTAAAAAAAACCTTTGGAAAAAAAGTACTGATTTCCTCTGTCGTAAAAGGAAATGCGTATGGTCATGGAGTACAGCCGTTTGTGGCTATGGCTTTTCAATGTGGTGTAACTCATTTTTCTGTTTTTGATGTTCAGGAAGCCAAAGTCGTAAAAACAACACTACAGGACAAAGCAACTATTATGGTTATGGGACTCGTTCAGGATGAAGATATGGAATGGGTAATCAAAAATG
The DNA here is from genome assembly GCF_003968825.1 of Flavobacterium sp. LS1R10. Classification (NCBI taxonomy): domain Bacteria; kingdom Pseudomonadati; phylum Bacteroidota; class Flavobacteriia; order Flavobacteriales; family Flavobacteriaceae; genus Flavobacterium; species Flavobacterium sp. LS1R10. The sequence goes on from NZ_RYDH01000006.1 coordinate 194,093, forward strand.
ATATTGAATTTTTTGTCTTTGATAAAACTCGACTGACGAAAGCTATGAAAACAGCTAAAAAACTCGAAAAAAAAGCAATTCTGCACATTGAAGTAGAAACCGGAATGAACCGAACTGGTTTTGATAAGAACGAACTGAATACTGTTATTACTTTTTTAAAGAAAGAAGAACAACATCTTACTTTCAAAGGGCTTTGTACTCATTATGCCGGGGCCGAAAGTATAGCTAATTATTACAGAGTGGATCAGCAAATCAAGAAGTTTGAAGAAATTTATGCCTTTTTTTGTAAAAATGATCTGAAGCCACAAATGAGACATTCTGCTTGCTCTGCAGCATCAATAATGTTTCCACAAACCAGAATGGATATGGTGCGAATCGGAATAATGCAATACGGATTGTGGTCCAGTCCGGAAGTATTTGTTACCTATCTCAATTCTAAAAAAAATAAAATAGATCCGCTGCAACGCGTTATCACTTGGAAAAGTGCTATAATGAGCGTAAAGAAAGTAAATATTGGTGATTTTATTGGGTATGGAACCAGTTTTATGGCCAAAAGAAAAATGAAAATTGCTGTTATCCCTATTGGTTACTGCCACGGATACAGTCGCTCGTTGAGCAACCAAGGTCGTGTACTTATTCATGGACAACGCTGTATTGTAGTGGGTTCCGTAAACATGAACATGATGACTGTCGATGTTACTGATATCGACATGGCAAAAAAAGAAGATGAAGTGGTCTTGATAGGCACACAAAAAGAGCTATCCGTTTCTGTAGCTTCCTTTAGTGATTTCAGCAACCAACTCAATTACGAATTATTAACTCGGATTTCCAAATCAATTCCACGTAAAATCATAGAATAATGGCTTTTATAAAACTATATCGCAAAAAACTTGAAGAAAATTATGCCTTTCTGGATACTATTTTTAAATCCAGAAATATACAATGGGGCGTGGTTTCCAAACTATTGTGTGGAAATAAAATTTATCTCAAAGAAATCATCGCTTTAGGAGTACGTGAAATTCATGATTCCAGAGTAAGTAATTTGAAAAAAATTAAAGCCTTGGATCCGGAAATTCAAACCGTGTATATTAAACCACCTGCTAAACGAAGTATTGAAAGTATTGTGCGGTATGCTGACATCAGTTTTAATACTGAAATCTATACCATACAATTACTTTCAGAGGAAGCCGTAAAACAAAACAAGACCCATAAAATCATCATTATGATTGAAATGGGAGACCTTCGTGAAGGTGTAATGGGTGAAGAATTGATCGACTTTTATGGCACAATTCTAAAAATGCCTAATATTGAAATCTCTGGAATTGGTACCAATTTCAATTGCCTTAGCGGTGTAATGCCCACGCAGGACAAATTGATTCAATTGAGCTTATACAAACAGCTAATTGAAGCTAAATTCAATATCAGTATTCCATTTGTCTCCGGAGGAACTTCTGTTACTGTACCGCTACTCCTAAAAAATGCCCGACCAATGGCCGTGAATCATTTTCGAATAGGGGAAGCCCTATTTTTCGGGAAAGATTTGTTTACAGGAAATACCATAGAAGGAATGCACAATGATGTTTTCAAATTATACGCTGAAATCATCGAAATTACAGAAAAACCAAATACACCAACAGGGGAGTTAGGCGAGAATGTAGCCGGAAATTCCTTTTCGATGGATGCTGTCACTGATTTAGGCGATACTTCCCTTAGAGCTATTCTAGACATTGGTTTGTTAGACATGCAACCACAATACATCGAATCTGATGATACGGATATCACTATAGTAGACGCCAGTTCTGACATGCTGGTTATAGACATTTCAAATTCTAAAAAAAATTATAAAATTGGGGATTTAGTGGCGTTCAAAATACGATATATGGGCGCATTGTATCTTTTAAACTCTGCTTATATCGAGAAAATAATCGAATAAAAGGCCATTTTGTACCCTATCTTGAATATGCATCTCACGCATCAAAACCGAGTAAATTAAGTCTATAGTATTAAATATAAACACAAATTACACGAATTTCCACGAATTGAATCGTAGAAATTAGTGCAATTCGTGTTTAATATTAGATCTAGTATTTTTCCAGACGTACCTGTTATTCTACCTTTTTAAATCTATCAATCCCTTCTCTCAACCATCCTTTGTAGGCATTGATATCTGAGTTATAACTTTCTGGTTTATCAGACAGCATATTCTCTTCTACATCTAAAACAATGTAATACGGTTGCGCATTGGCTTTGTACCTTGTAATTTGGAAATCGCTCCATTTATTACCCACACTTACAATTTCTTTACCCGTTTCTTTAGATACGTATTGCTCGCTTTTTGGCAATTCTCTTTTATCATCAACATATAAAGATATTAAAACCACTTCTTCTTGTAATATTTTTAAAATCGCAGGATCTGACCACACATAATCTTCCATTTTTCTACAATTCACACAGGCATAACCCGTAAAGTCAAGTAAAATAGGTTTGTTTACTGATTTGGCATAAGCCAATCCTTTTTCATAATTATCAAAAGCAATAAGATCATGTGGCCCTAAATGTGCGCCTTCCGGCAAAATTTGGGCAGATGCATTTGAGCCACCTTGGGAGTTTCCTACTCCGTAAGGACTTTCGCTATAGGTCATTGGCGGCGGGAAACCAGAAATTAATTTTAATGGCGCTCCCCAAATCCCAGGAATCAAATAGATGGTAAAGGCCAAAACTACTAATCCAAAGGACAGTCGTCCTACTGAAATATGTGTCATCGGGCTATCGTGCGGCAACGTAATTTTTCCGAATAAATAAAAGGCCAATGTTCCAAAAATAGCGATCCATATTGCCAAGAACACTTCTCTTTCCAAGAAATGTAATTGCAAAACCAAATCAGCATTCGACAAAAATTTAAATGCCAAAGCCAATTCTAAAAAGCCTAAAACTACTTTAACTGTATTCAACCAACCACCGGATTTTGGCAATGAATTCAACCAACCCGGAAACATCGCAAACAACATAAAGGGTAAGGCTAGAGCCAATGAAAACCCAAACATACCCACAATTGGAGCTATTCCGCCTTTAGAAGCCGCTTCGACTAATAGGGTTCCTACAATCGGTCCGGTACACGAAAACGAGACAATCGCTAACGCTAAAGCCATGAATAAAATTCCAACTATCCCACCTCTATCCGCTTGATTATCCACTTTATTTGCCCAAGAATTAGGCAGCATAATCTCAAAACCACCCAAAAATGAAGCTGCAAAAGTGACTAACAAAACAAAGAAAATAATATTGAACCAAACATTCGTGGACAACGCATTCAGCGCATCGGCACCAAAAATCCACGTCACTAAGAATCCTAAAACTACATAAATGAATATGATAGCTACTCCATAAATAATGGCATTACTAATCCCTTTTGCTTTTGTTTTGCTTTGTTTAGTAAAAAAACTGACTGTCATAGGAATCATTGGGAAGACACAAGGCGTAAGCAATGCGGCAAATCCAGATAAAAAAGCAATGAAGAAAATAGACCATAATCCTCTTTTTGTAGCTGGTTCAGAGTCTAGAGAAACGACTTTTTCAGGAGTAACTGTTTCTTCGTTATTTACATCCGGACTTACAGCTGCTGTATCAACTTTAGCCGTATCTATCACCGGTAAAACGGGGACTACAGCAGCTATTTCTGCTATTTTTGATGCCGAAGGAATTTTAAACGTAAAATTCTTCTCCATGTTAATACAAACATCTTTGCACACCTGGTAATTGAAATCGACTTTAATTTCAGTCAGCTTAGGATTTGTTAGTGTAATTTCCTGCTGGATTTGACCTTTCTTTTCGAAGAATGTTTCGTTAACTTCAAATATATCATTGTAAGCGGTTCTCGTTTTACTTTCTTTGGCTTTGCCCACTAGAATGAAGTTCCCTTTTTGGTTTTTGAAAATGATTTCCAGTGGCAACGGCCCTCCGTCTGGAGTAAATTGAGAATACAAATGCCAATCCTTTTCTATGACAACATTAAAAGTAAGGATATAATTAGTATCTGATTTTTTTTCTATTTTAGTAGTCCATTTGGCGGGATCCAGAATCTGGGCATTTCCATTGGCAAAAGCCAAAAAAGCAATAAGTATAAATAGTAGTTTCTTCATTATTCTGATTGTATTTTAAGTATATTTTTAGTTGTGTTGTCTATTCTAAAGCGTTCATCCTGACGTAGACCAATTATCCAGACTATTTCATCATTCGAACATAAAAGCCAAGAATTTTCTTTTTCTAGCAAGGATAATTTTTCATCTTTAAAAAACTTGCTCACTTTCTTTGACTTACCGTTCATCCCAAAAGGCTGAAAACTATCGCCTTCGTTCCAATGGCGTAAAATTAATGGATACTGCACTTTATCACCATCTACAAAGATAGTTTTATTTGAAACGATACCAATGTCGGCTACTTTGCAAAACGTAAGATTTAAGGGAATATTAACTTCTTTTTGATTTTCATCTATAAAATATTTGTCCTTTACATTTACGAAATTTATCGGACTTAGGATTAAGTAATCCCTGTCTTTTAATACTCTATATTCTGGAGAAAAAACATGTTTCCCAGATTGACTATCAACCAAATCATAAATATCATCCCAAGCTTTGAATCCAAATTCTTTCAGCCATTGGTACAAATAAGATTTGTAATTGGGTAATTTTTTTAGTTTTTTTAAATCAAAATAAATAGTCTCATTCTCTTGCTTTACCACTTGCTGATAAATCATAATTGAAGCATCTTCAGCCATAACTTGCGCGTCTTGCAAATACAGTTGTGTTTTGTGAAACGAGGAAAGAAAATTAGAATTCAATTCTTTTAACATCGGAACCAGATGATGCCGAATTTTATTCCGAAGGTATTTATCGGATGCATTACTGCTGTCCTCGCGCCATTTAATGTTATTTAATTTGGCATAATCTTCCATTTCTTTTTGGTTAAAGGCCAAAAGTGGGCGAATTACTTTATCGTTCTGCTCCGGAATTCCTGTCAAACCTTCTAATCCTGTTCCACGACTCAGATTGATTAGGAACGTTTCCAAATTATCATCGGCATGATGTGCTGTGAGAATATAATCGAATTTTTCAGTCTCTAATAACTCATAAAACCAGTTATATCGCAACTCGCGGGCTGCAACTTGTGTCGAAATTTTATAATCTTCAGAAAAAGCTTTGGTGTCAAATTGTGTTATAAATACTGGAATAGCATTTGCCGCAGCATATTCCTGGACAAAATTTTGGTCTTCAAAACTTTCCATTCCACGCAATTGAAAATTACAATGGGCCATTCCTATTGTATATTTCAATTGCTGAAACAAATGCACCAATACCATACTGTCTTTCCCGCCACTTGTAGCAAGAAGTATTTTTTTTCCGTTCAAGAACTGGAAATTATGAAGAAGATGGTTTTGGAATTTCTGTAGCATATTCAAATTTAATTCATTCATTTTGATTTAACTTAAAACTTCTCGCATCGCTTTTGCTTTAAGCAAACATTCTTCATACTCCTTTTCAGGAATTGATGGCGACGTGATAGCGCTTCCAACTGAAAAAGAAACATATTTTTTTTCTTGATTGTACAAAATGCTTCGGATAACTACATTAAAATCGAAATCACCATTTGGTGTAAAATACCCCACAGCACCGCTATATAAACCGCGTTTTGTTTCTTCCAGTTTTTCAATTATTTTCATCACCGAAATCTTTGGTGCACCCGTCATACTTCCCATTGGGAAAGTTGTTTTTAAAGTATCTACTATAGAATAGTGCGCCTCTAACTTTGACGTAACCGTTGATATCATCTGATGCACTTGCAAAAAAGAATAAATTGTACACAACTCTTGTACTTCAACGGATCCTTTTTGTGCTGTTCGAGACAAATCATTGCGCACTAAATCCGTAATCATAATATTTTCGGCTCGTTCTTTTGGGTCTAAAGCCAATTGCATTTTCGATTTTTCATCTTCAATTGGGTCTGAAAATCGTTTTGCAGTTCCTTTAATCGGTTGCGAAATAATAAGTTCTCCTTCTTTCCTTAAATAACGTTCCGGTGTCGCCGAAAGTAAAAAGTGATTGTTGTTTTTAAAAAAAACGGCAAATGGCGGCTGAGAAATTTCGTTGAGTTTTATAAATTTTTCTATGGGATCAATCGTTGCATTTTCAGCAAAAAATTCCATACAGAAATTGGCTTCATAAATATCGCCCTGATGAATGTGTTCCAATATTTTTGAAACTTTTTGAAGATAATTCTCTTTCGGAATCCGTTGTTGGATCGTTATTTGTGAATTTTGAACGCTCAACGCTGAACACTGAACACTAATTTCTTTAAAGTCTGCCTCCACTTCCTCCACACACATATTGAGATATTGAATTTCGAGTTGATTTCCTTTCAATAAAAACAGTTTCTTAGGTTGGAAAAAATACAAATCCGGAAAATCCAGCCCGTCAAAATTAGCAGATTGCAACTGCTCAATATCATTTTTTAAATCATACGATAAATAACCAAAAAGCCAGTCTTTCGTATTTTGCTGGTACTGTTTCAAATCCTCAAAGGCATTGTAAACATCTGTTTTGATGGAGGTAAAAGCATCTACGGCAAGAATACAATCGCAACTGGAGTACTGTTGCGGATACTCATTACTATCCATAAAAACAACTTCACGAAATTGTTGTGACCAAAGTAAAAGTTGTTGTTTGAACAATTTTGAATCAGAAATAGACTTATAAATTGAAGTTCTCAAAAAGTTTTAATGTTTAAAAATTCAAAATTACAACAAAAAAAATTCTTCAATAACTGGTTATGCTAAAATTAGCTTATTTTTTTGTAAATTTGGTAGTGCGTGATCAATTTTGGATTTTTTTAATCGTTTAATCATTCCCGTTATGGCTTCAAAAATTTTCCTTAATTTAGCAGTTAAAGACCTTAAAAAATCCATTGTTTTTTTTACACAACTCGGATTTTCTTTCAATCCTCAATTTACTGATGAACAAGCCACTTGCATGATTACAGGAAAAAACATTTTTGTGATGCTGCTTACTGAGCAACGATTTAGAGACTTTACCAAAAAAGAAATTTGCAATGCCCATAAAAATACCGAAGTATTAATCGCAATAGATGTTGAAAGCAAAAAAAAAGTGGACGAAATAGTACAAAAAGCGATATTTGCGGGTGGTACAACGTATATGGAGCCACAAGATCACGGATCGATGTATGCCCATGGTTTTGCGGATTTGGACGGACACCAATGGGAAATTATGTGTATGGATGAACGTGCAATTCCCCAATAATTATTCTCAAATATGTAACCAATAAAACCATATACTATGAAAATTGTAATTATTATTATCCGAACTTTAATTGGAATTTTACTTCTTTATGCATCAATTAGTTTTTTTCTGAAACTAGCTCCAGAACCGGAGGTTACCGGAAATTTCAAGGCTTTTAATGTGGGCTTGGTTGCCTCTACTTACATTATGCCATTAGCCAAGTCTATTGAGTTGTTATGTGGCCTAGCCTTTTTGACAGGGCGTTATGTTACTCTTGCCAGTATTTTGATTTTACCAATAACCATCAACATTTTATTCATAAATTTTTTCTTGTCTCCAGAGGGAATTCCTACTGCCCTTTTCTTATTCTTGGGAAATATGTTTCTAATTTTTAACCATTGGAACAATTATAAAAGTTTATTTATTGCTAAAGACTAAATAAGTGCACCTCATAACAAAAAAACCCGCTCAATGTAGCGGGTTTCTTTATTCTAAAGCAAAAATTTATTCTTTAATTACACATGCAACGCTCTATTGTCAGTAGCGGCTAGTGCTGCTTCTTTGATCGCTTCTGCAAATGTTGGATGAGCATGAGACATTCTGGAAATATCTTCAGCAGAGGCTTTGAATTCCATTGCAACTACTGCTTCAGCAATTAAATCCGCACAACGAGCCCCAATCATGTGAACGCCTAGTACTTCATCTGTTTTTGCATCAGCAAGAATTTTTACAAATCCGTCTAAATCTCCACCAGCTCTTGCGCGTCCTAAAGCTTTGAAAGGAAAACTTCCTGCTTTATACTCAACTCCGGAAGCTTTCAATTGCTCCTCTGTTTGTCCTACAGCAGCCACTTCTGGCCAAGTGTACACAACTCCGGGAATCAAATTATAATCGATATGTGGTTTTTGACCTGCTAATATTTCAGCCACCATGGCTCCTTCTTCTTCTGCTTTGTGTGCTAACATTGCGCCACGCACCACATCGCCAATTGCATAAATAGTAGGAACTGAAGTTTGCAAATGATCATTTACTTCTACCATTCCTCTATCTGAGATTTTCACACCTGCTTTATCAGCATTTAATCCGTCAGTATACGGACGACGACCTACAGAAACTAAGGAATAATCCCCTTCCAGCGTAATTGTTTCTCCTTTTGTATTTTCAGCTTGAACTACAACGCCTTCACCATTTCGTTCTACGGATTTCACTTTGTGTGAAACATAGAATTTCATGCCTTGTTTTTTTAATACTTTAGTCAATTCTTTAGACAATGAAGCATCCATTCCAGGAATAATTCGGTCTAAATATTCTACAACAGAAACTTGTGATCCCAATCGCAAATACACTTGACCTAATTCGATCCCGATAATTCCACCACCAATAATTACTAAATGTTTTGGTACTTCTTTAAGTTTCAATGCTTCGGTTGAAGTGATGATTCTTTCTTTATCAATTTTGATAAAAGGCAAAGAAGATGGTTTTGAACCTGTAGCGATAATGATGTTTTTGGCTTCGATAGTTTCAGAAGTTCCGTCTGCTTTTGCCACCGCAACATGCGTAGCATCAACAAATGAACCCAATCCTTCCAGAACTGTAATTTTATTTTTGTCCATTAAAAATTTCACACCACCAGAAGTCTGATCTACAACTGCTTGTTTGCGCGCAATCATTTTTTCAAGGTTTACTTTTACTTCCCCGGAAACTTCAATTCCGTGATCTGCAAAATGTGCAATTTCACTGTAATGATGAGAAGAAGCAAGCAGTGCTTTTGAAGGAATACAACCAACATTGAGGCAAGTTCCTCCAAGAGTGGAATATTTTTCGATAATTGCTGTTTTAAAACCCAGTTGTGCACAACGAATTGCTGATACATATCCGCCTGGTCCAGAACCTATAATGACTACGTCAAATGAACTCATAGTATTTTTTTTTATTGTGTTTTTATAAAATGTTCCACAAAATTAAGGAATTAAGTTTTGTTTGAAGTTTAATTCAGAAGGTTTTTTGTTATGAAAATGACATAACCAATATTCATCAAAAAATTATTTATGGCTTTTTAGAAGGATCTCTATAAGTATGAAAATCAGAGTAAATAATAATTTCATCATTAAATACTTCATAAATAATTACAAAAGGGAATTTTTTAAAGGATAATTCTCTGAAAAACGGTTCTTTTTTTAGTGGGAATAGTTCAGGATTCATTTTTAATATTTTTAAATATCCTTTCAGGTAAACAAAAAAACTTTCCCTAATCCCTTTTTTTACTTTTATAAATTTCAATAGCCTCAATTATTTCAATTTCTGCTAATTTTGAAATAACTATTTTAAAAACCATATTAGGCATTTAATTGCTTCTCCAAATCTTCCCAAGAAGTTGATAAACTATTCCCGGAATGATAGACGGTTCTGGCTTCTTCCACTTTTTGATACTGATTATCCGAAACTAGGGAAGCTTTTTCTCAGTTTAAAATAGCGTCAAATATTCCTTCCAAAACGACTAATTTTGAATCATCCTGGATAAGTTTTCCAAAATTCACAATACCCTTTTGTCTAATTTCTTTAGTTTTCATGGAGCAATTGATTTATTCTAAATTTAATGACATTAAAACAATCAACATTTATATATCAACGACAGTCGTGCTTTTTACTTCGCTAATCATAAATGTGCTGTGCGTACTTCCTATATGTTGTAATGTCGTTAGTTTCGTTACTAAAAACTCTCGATAAGCTTCCATATCTTTTACCACAATTTTCAGGATATAATCATAATCACCGCTCACATGATGACATTCTAAAACTTCTTTTAGTTTCACCACTTCACTTTCGAACTTCGTGAGAAACTCTTTGGTATGCTGTATCAATTTGAGGTGACAAAAAACCACAAATCCTTTCTCGGCTTTGGAGCGATTAATCAACGCAACATACTTGTCAATAACCCCTTCTCTTTCTAATTTTTTAATGCGTTCATAAACGGCAGTAACGGAAAGATTGAGTTTTAAGGACAATTCTTTGGTTGTTTTCTTACTATCATTTTGTAATAAAAAAAGTAATTTTTTGTCTGTTGAATCTAATGTCATTGTGTTGCAAATTTCAAATTGATAGATAATCTATAAAAATCCTGATTACCGAACTAATTTAGTGAAAAAAATTGATTATTTAGTGTTATATAGTTTTATAATCTAATAAAACTACAGACTATTGATTTTTAATCTTAAAATATTTTGTTTTGAATAGGATTTCTTGACATACCGGAATGTCCAAGCCCTGATAGCAACGGCATCCTTTTACTTTTTTCTTTAAAAAGTAAAAGATAGAGTGAATAGCAGGAATAGCTTCAAATAACAATAAAAAATAATTATGAAAAATTTCAATCCCGCAGACAACATTCAGGATTTGCAGTACTTTGGCGAATTTGGTGGTGTGAATCCCTCTATTTCTGACTCCTCAACCTACACTTTTTTATCGGCAAAAACGATGTTCGATACTTTTGAAGGCAATATGGAAGGCTGTTATTTGTATTCACGTCATTCCTCGCCGAGTAATTTATACCTGGACAAAGCCTTGGCAGCCATGGAAGGCACGGAAACAGCGAACGTTTCGGCATCCGGAATGGGAGCGATTACGCCTACTTTGTTGCAATTGTGCGGTTCCGGCGACCATATTGTTTCTAGCAGAACCATTTATGGCGGAACGTATGCATTCCTGAAGAATTTTACACCTAGATTAGGTATCAAAACCACATTTGTTGACATCACAAAACTTGAAGTTGTAGAGGCTGCTATTACTGCTGAAACTAAAGTTTTGTATTGTGAGACGGTGAGCAATCCTTTATTGGAAGTGGCTGATATTGAAGGTTTATCAAAAATTGCAAAAAGACATAATTTGAAATTAGTTGTTGATAATACTTTTTCGCCACTATCCGTTTCGCCTGCTAAATTAGGAGCTGATATTGTGATTCACAGTTTGACAAAATACATCAACGGAAGCAGTGATACGGTGGGCGGAGTAACATGCGCCTCTCAGGAATTTATTGATAGTTTAAAAAATGTAAACAGTGGAGCCAGCATGTTATTGGGGCCAACGATGGATAGTCTGCGATCTGCCAGTGTGATGAAAAACTTGCGTACGCTGCACATCAGAATGAAACAGCACAGCCATAATGCGATGTATCTGGCGGAACGTTTTGAAAAAGACGGAATCAAAACAGTCTATCCGGGGTTAAAAAGCCATCCCAGTCATGAGATCTATAAAAGCATGATTAATCCTGAATATGGTTTTGGCGGGATGATGACGCTGGATGTTGGAACTTTGGTGAAAGCCAATGCTTTGATGGAGTTGATGCAGGCCAAAAATCTAGGGTATCTGGCGGTGAGTTTAGGGTTTTATAAAACCTTATTCAGCGCGCCGGGAACCTCAACTTCCAGCGAAATCCCTTTGGAGGAACAAATTGAAATGGGATTGACAGACGGTTTGATTCGGTTTTCTATCGGATTAGACAATGATATTGAAAGAACGTATCAAAGTATGAAGGTCTGTATGATGGAATTGAATCTGCTAAAATAAGGAGCCATAGTCATAGAATGATTATCCTTTAGCCGCGTATCATTTTTAAGGAAAACTAGAAAACACAAAAAAAGCTTCGAATTTCTTCGAAGCTTTTGCTTTCTGGGTGGAAGACGGGGCTCGAACCCGCGACCCTCGGTACCACAAACCGATGCTCTAACCAACTGAGCTACAACCACCATTTGCTTAGCGGTTGCAAATATACGATATAAGTTTATTTCTGCAAATATTTATTTCAAAAAATTACATGAAAATTAGATCAAATCTACTAAGCTATTGACTGCCAAATATCTTTCAGTCGTAAAACCTTCTGCATGATCCAGTCCTGCAATCCTTCCTAAATCTCTGGAGCGATAATTCAGGCTTTCCAGAAAGTTTTTGCTTGTTATTGGGGATTCCGGTTCCTTTGAGTTGGCATCATAAAACTGGGAACTGTAGGCTAAAATTGCTTCAATTTTTTTATCGGTAAAACCTGTAATGTCGACTACAAAATCCGGCTCTATATTTTTCCATTGAATGTAATGGTAGACAATTTTTGGCCGCCAAGGCGCTTGCTTTTCGCCTGCTAATGAAGTTTCTATCTTGATCAACCCGGATAAAAAACAAGCATCAGACACTAATTTACTTCCTTTTGCATGATCAATATGGCGGTCATCAATAGCATTGCATAGAATAATTTCCGGCTGGTACTTGCGAATCATTTGTATAATTTCTAATTGGTGTTTTTCGTCATTGACAAAAAAGCCATCCCGCATTTTTAAATTCTCACGCACTGAAACACCCAGTATTTTTGCAGCAGCATTCGCTTCCTGATCTCTGATATCAGCGGAACCGCGAGTCCCTAATTCGCCACGTGTCAAATCAATAATCCCAACTGTTTTTCCTAAGGACATTTCTTTTAAAATGGTTCCCGCACAACCCAACTCTACATCATCAGGATGCGCACCAAAAGCCAATATATCTAATTTCATTATTTTCTGTTTATTTTATTTAAAGTTATACTAACTCGCCTTCATCTAATATTTATAATACTTTTTTCATTGTCATTGATTTATGGACGCTTTCCTCCCACTCTTTTTCAGGGACGCTATCTTTTGTGATACCACAACCCATATACAAATATGCGCTAGTCAATGCGAGATTCGAATCAAAATCAATTTGCATGCACCGCAAATTTACAAACAAATCAGAACTTACGGTATTGGTCGTGAAACTGCTGTTCAATTCCCCCAGAAAACCGGTGTAAAAACTCCTGTCGTACTGCTCGTTTTCTAGAATAAAAGTCTTAGCACTTTCTTTTGGCAATCCACAAACGGCAGGTGTGGGATGCAATAACTGAATTACTTTTTGCAAGCTGGAATCGGAATTTAAACGTCCAGAAATATCTGTTTTTATATGCCAGATACTTCCCGCTTTGACGCTGTACGGCTCCGTCACCAAAACTCCGGAAGCCACACTTTCCAGTTTTGAAACAATATAATCCGTTACAAACTGCTGTTCTTCTTTTTCTTTTTTGTGCCAAGTAATTTCGGATAAACCCAAATCTTTCTGCGTTCCCGCCAAAGAAATCGTTTCAAAAACGGCTTCAGTTGCTTTCAGTAATTGCTCCGGTGTAGCGCCCAACCAAGTTCCAATTTTTGGATGATAAAAACAATACACAAAAGTAGAAGGATAAAGCTGTACTAATTTTTCGAAAGTGGAAACCAAATCAAAATCTGCTACTTCAACGGTTTCTTTTCTGGAAAGCACTACTTTATTACATTCGTTATTCTTTATGGACTGGATCCCTTTGGAAACTAAAGCTTCAAAATTATTTTTAGCCAAGGCATCTACAATCGTAAATTCATTTTTAGAAATAGCATTTTCTTTTTTTTTCAAAGTAACCCGCACCATTTCCGATTCATTTTCAGGAATCAAATGCGTTTTTGCTCCATCAAAAGAGGCAAAAACAAACCCTTTTTCGGTAAAATCAACAGCTGAAAATACCGTATCATTTTGTTGAAAAAAACCAATTACCTCTGCTGAATCAGGCTTACAATACAAAACAAAAGGTAGTTTTTCCTGAAACTGTTTTTTGGCTTTAGCTATAATTGCTTCCATTATTTGTTTTCGCTTTTTCTTTTTGGCAAAATCATATTAGTCAATTTACAAAGCGATATTAAGGTATTATTTTCATCCGTAATTCGTATTTCCCAAAGATGAATGCTTCGTCCTTTGTGCACGATTCGAGCTGTTGCCGTTACAATTCCGTCCCGCTTTGCTTTCAAATGATTGGCAGAAATCTCGATTCCGCGCACTTCACTTAGCTCAGAATTCACATACAGCATTGAGGCTGCACTGCCCACACTTTCTGCTAAAGCTACTGAAGCACCACCATGCAACAATCCCATTGGCTGATGTACGGATGGATTAACAGGCATTGTGGCTACTAAAAAATCTTCTCCTGCATCAGTATATTCAATATTCAACGTTTGCATTAAGGTGTTTTTAGAAATGTGATTGCAATATTGAAGTATTTTTTCTTTGTCGAATGTCATGTTATTGGCTTTAGAAATGTAAAAATAAATAAAAGATAAGTCACAAAACAGTAATTGCAATTGTTATTCTGATTTCGAAATAGATTTTTCCTATTTTTACAAAAAATACAACTAGATGCGTGCCAAAATAGTCTTGCTTTTTATTGGAATAGTATTCTCCATTTGTTCCTGCCGATCTGATTTTGAGACCGTAGCCAGCACCGGTGATTTAGCTTTTTCCAAAGACACTATTTATCTCGACACTGTTTTTTCAAACATTGGTTCCAGCACGTACCGACTCAAAGTATTCAACAAAAGCAAAAATGACATTACCATTCCAACCATTAAATTAGGAAAAGGATTAAGTTCTAAATACCGAATGACCGTTGACGGAATGCAGGGAACGGAAGGTAAAATTTTTACTAATGTGGCTCTTTTAGCCAAAGACAGTTTGTATATTTTCATAGAAACCACTGCAAATAGTACTGATGCTAACCCAAACGATTTTTTATACACCGATCAAATTCAGTTTGACAGTGGCGAAAACCGGCAAAATGTAGAACTGGTAACGCTCATTCAAGACGCTGTTTTTCTTTATCCAAAGCGTTTTACTAATGGAACTACTGAAACACTACCTATTGGAGACCAAAAAATAGATGGCTTTTATCTGGATGAAAACGATCCTGTAAATGGAAATGAATTACAGTTTACCAATGACAAACCCTATGTAATTTATGGATATGCAGCAGTTCCTTCAAATAAAACAGCCACTTTTGAGGCGGGAACCCGAGTTCATTTCCATGCTAATTCTGGGCTTATAGTAACCAATGATGCCTCCATCAATATTAATGGAACAGTATCTATAACGGATAAACTGGAAAACGAAGTCATTTTTGAAGGCGACCGTTTAGAAACTAATTTTTCGGATGTTCCGGGACAATGGGGAACCATTTGGCTTACTGATGGCAGTACGAATAACACATTGAATCACCTGACGATTAAAAATGCCACTATCGGATTATTGATTCAAAATAATGATGGCAGTACAGTTTCTATCAAAAACACTCAAATTTACAACAGCAGTACCTTTGGAATTTTGGCGCAGACCGCAAAAATAAATGGAGAAAATATAGTCATCAATAATGCCGGATTAGCCAGTTTAGCCTGTACGTATGGCGGAAATTATTCCTTTACACATTCAACCTTCAATAACAACTGGAACAGTTCCCAACAAGTGGCGGTTTTGATAAATAATTATATTTTGGGAGCAATTCCGGAAGTTAAAGATTTAACCGCAGCTACTTTTAACAACTGCATTATTTACGGTTCCTATTCAAACGAAATGAGTTTAAACAAGAAAACGGGAGCCACTTTTGAATACCAATTTAATAATTGCCTGATTAAATTTGATAACACATCGAATCAATTTGCAACGAATCCTGATTATCAATTCAGTACGGATACGGCACATTACAATGCGATACTTTTGAACAAGGATCCAAAATTCTTTAATATAACACAGAACAAATTTAATATTAACGAAACTTCGGCTGCTTTCGCAAAAGGGAATTCGGCATACCTGATTCCGTTAGATATTACAGGAAACACCAGAAGTTTACCCCCCGATTTAGGCGCATATCAAAACAAAGTATTCCCAAAATAAACAACTTTGAATGACAACACAAACTAAGACAAAACGCCTCCTATAATTAACTATTTAGTAACCTGATACACCGATTTAAAGAGTAGTTTTATCAAAAATTTTACTCAAAAATCCAATCTATTTTAAAACCAATTTAATCTATTATCAGACTATGAAACAAATCTACTCACTTCTCTTTTTATTTCTTTTCACGGCAGGTTTTGCGCAAGCGCCAGCAGGATATTATACCAATGCCACAGGAACGGGCTACACGTTGAAAACTCAATTATACAACATCATCAAAGACCATACAGTACAAACGTATGCAGGCTTATATGTTACTTATGAAACTTCCGATATTGATAATTTCTTTGAAAAGGACGGAACAGTTTTAGATATGTACTCTGAAAATCCTGCCGGAGCTGATCCATATACGTACACTATTGCAACTACGCAACGATGCGGAAGCAGTGGTTACGCAAAAGAAGGAGATTGTTACAATCGAGAACACATTATACCGCAATCTATATTCAGCGAAGCCTTACCAATGGTTTCTGATGCGCATTTCATAACGCCTACTGACGGAGAAGTAAATGGAATCCGATCTAATTACCCGCATTCTGTAGTAGCAACCGCTACTCAAACTACCCTTAACGGAAGTAAACTTGGAGCCAGTACAACAGCAGGTTATACAGGTCCTGTTTTTGAACCAATAGATGAATTCAAAGGGGATATTGCCCGTATGTATTTCTATTTTGCCACTCGTTATGAAAATACAGTTGCCGGATACAATTACCCAATGTTCAACAATTCAACTAGTAAAGTATTTACCACCGCATTTTTAAATCAACTGCTGGCTTGGCACAATCAAGATCCGGTAAGTGCCAGAGAAATTGCCCGTAACAACGCTATTTATGCGCGCCAGAACAATAGAAATCCTTACATTGACAATCCTAACTATGTAACGGCTATTTGGAAAACTGAAGCGGTTGATATTGAAGCTCCCTCTGCTGTTACAAACTTAATAGTAACCGAAACAACTTCAAACTCGGCTACTTTAACATGGACAGCAGCAACAGATAATGTTGGTGTTACCGGTTATGATGTGTATGTAAACGGTACATTAAAATCTACCGAAACAGGGTTAACTGCTACAGTAAACGGTTTAGTTGCATCTACCACTTATTCCTTTTATATTATAACCAGAGATGCTGAAAGAAATTCTTCGGTTGCCAGTACATCAGTAAATGGAACCACTAAAGCACCAGCTGCCGGTACCACTTTTTGTGCCTCTGAAGATTTTCAAACTATTCCTGCAAATGCAAGTTCTTATGCTACACAAACGTGGACTAACGCAGGAATAACATGGACCTCTACTGATTCTCGTACCGACCAAACATTAAATTCAAGAGCAATAACAATACGAAATGGCGCTCTTACCTCTTCATCTGTTGCTAATGGTATCAAGGATTTGACAGTTACCACCCAGCTTATTTTTTCTGGATCTGCAGGATCTTTTAAACTGAATGTCAATGGAACAGAAGTTGGCACTATCCCTTACAGCAGTACGTCAACGACGACGACAATACCAAACATCAATGTAACTGGGAATGTGATTATTACCCTTTCTGGAAACAGCACAGCATCAAATCGTGTTCGATTTGATGATCTTTCTTGGACTTGTGCCGCTTCACTTGGTGTTGATCAATTAGAAACAAAAAGTTTTGAAATTTATCCCAATCCATCCAATGGAAATATCAAAATAAATTTCAATAATTCAAATGAAAAATACTCGGTTCAAGTATTTTCAGTATTAGGACAAAAAGTTTTTGAAAAAGAGTATACCAACAGTTCTTCTGCAGCGGTTAACAATCTTCAAAAAGGAGTTTATTTAATTAAAATAACCAACGATTCTAAATCAGTTACTAAAAAACTAATTGTAAACTAATTTAAGCACGAACCATTTCTTTTAAAGCGGCATTTATTGCCGCTTTTTTTGTTTTATTTTAGACTTGTTTTATACATAAAAAGAAAATTTTTAGCTCCTTTACAACTTAGCGCTACAGGTTTCCTGTTTATTTTTCTAAAAAAAATGCAACCTGTTGTACTTCAAATGTTACTAATTATGTTAATAAAAATGCAAATACCTTCATAATTTCATAACATATACCATCCAAAATGTTATAAATTTGTGAGTCTTCAGTATTTTCCCATTTGGAAGCCTGAGACTAACCCCAATAACCAAAACAAATTTAAATTATGAAAAAAATCTACTCTACATTATTATTACTGTTCGTCACAGCAACGATAGCCCAAATACCAAGTGGTTATTACAATACCGCCACAGGAACTAGTTACACACTCAAAACACAATTATACAACGTCATCAAAGGGCATACGGATAACGGATATGGCGGTTTATATACCATATATCAAACCTCGGACAGGGATTATTACTTTGAAAATGACGCCACAATTTTAGACATGTATTCTGAAAATCCTGCCGGAACAGACCCTTATAACTACTCCGCCGGAACAACCCAAAGATGTGGAAATTACAGCGTAGAAGGCGATTGCTATAATAGAGAACACATCATTCCGCAATCTACTTTTGGTTCTGCAGCCCCAATGGTTTCAGATGCCCATTTCATCACACCCACAGACGGAAAAGTAAACGGTCAGCGTTCTAATTATCCGCACGGTCCGGTGACTTCTGCGTCTTGGACTTCCTTAAACGGAAGTAAACTTGGAACGAGTACAACTTCTGGTTATTCAGGACCTATTTTTGAACCTATCAATGAATTCAAAGGCGATATTGCCCGAATGTATTTTTATTTTGCCACCCGTTATGAAAATACAGTTGCTGGTTATTCCTATGCAATGTTCAATGGATCGAGTAATCAAGTGTTCACGACCGCTTTTTTAAACGTATTGATTACTTGGCACAACCAAGATCCTGTCAGCACTAGAGAAATTGATCGCAACAATGCCATTTATAATTCTCAAAACAATAGGAATCCTTATATTGATCATCCTGAGTATGTACAGGCAATTTGGAACCCAAGCGCTGATGCACAAGCCCCAACTACTCCAACGAATTTAGTTGCTAGCGGAACAACATCAAATTCCGTTTCATTAAACTGGACGGCTTCCTCTGATAATAGTGGAGTAACTGGCTATAATGTGTATATGAACAGTGCTTTAAAAACAACCACAACCGGAACAACAACCACTATCACTGGGCTAACCGCTTCTACTGCCTACTCTTTCTTTGTAAAAGCTAAAGATGCTGCAGGAAATATCTCTGGCCCAAGTAACACGGTGAATGTGACAACTGCTGCAGCAAGTGGTTCAACTGCAACAGATTTATTATTTTCAGAATATATTGAAGGCTCTTCAAACAATAAAGCTTTGGAAATTTCGAACGCAACTGGCGCCGCGATCAGCTTATCGATTTATAGCATAAAAAAACAAACGAATGGTTCCGGTGCCTGGAGTACAGGATTAGCCCTAACAGGGACTTTGAATACCGGCAGTAAATTCACAATCGTAAATAGTTTAATGGCGTCTAGTTGTTATCCTACAAGCTCAGCAAACCTTTCTACATCAGCAACTGAAATGACTTTTAATGGGAATGATGCTGTAGGTTTATTCAAAAATGGCGTCTTAATTGATATCATTGGAACTTTTAACGGTGGAACTGCAAACTTTGCGGCGGATCAAACCCTGAGAAGAAAATCAACCGTTACGGCACCAACAACTACTTTTAATAAAACAACCCAATGGGATTCCTTTACATCAGATACGTGTAACAATTTAGGAAGTCGTACGATTGAAAAAACACCAAAAACCAGTGTGGCTTTAGATATAAATGATATTGCCCTCTATCCAAATCCATCCAATGGAACTTTCTCTATCAATAATTCGAATAAAAGCTATGCTATCGAAATTTATTCTATAATTGGTCAGAAAATTTACAGCGACGAAAACAGCACCAAATCAGAAATTACGCTGCCAAATAGTGTAAAAGGAACGTACTTGGTTCGAGTGACTATTGATTCCAATTCAGTCCTCAAGAAATTAATAATCAACTAATTAACAAAGCGGCAAATTGCCGCTTTTTTTTTACTCCAAATTTAATCTTAATTGACTAAATTTGCACCGCAATACAACAAACTACATAACAATGATCCATTTCTTTGAAAACCAAAGCAAGACTGTTTATGCCGTACATACGCAAAACGCATTGAGCGAAGTCGAAATGTCAGCTCAAGACATTTCAAGACTCAACTGGCTTTTTGCCAATTCAAATAAAATAGAAAAATCCGTACTGACGGATTTTTTTGTTGGTCCTCGCGCCACAATGATAACCCCTTGGAGTACTAATGCTGTAGAAATCACCCAAAACATGGGAATATCCGGCATCATTAGAATCGAGGAATTTCATAAAGCGACCGCTGATTTTTCTGATTTTGACCCGATGCTTTCGCAAAAGTACACCGAGTTGAATCAAGATATTTTTACTATCAATGTACTTCCGGAAGCTATTTTGGACATCGATGATATTGCTGCTTACAACAAACAAGAAGGATTGTCTTTGAGTCCGGAAGAAGTAGCATATTTAGATAATCTAGCGCTTAAATTAGGGCGAAAACTAACGGATTCTGAGATTTTTGGTTTTTCACAAGCCAATTCAGAACACTGTCGCCACAAGATTTTCAACGGAACTTTTATAATTGACGGGGAAGAAAAAGAATCTTCTTTATTCAAATTAATCAAGAAAACATCCCAAGAAAATCCGAACGATATTGTCTCGGCTTACAAAGATAACGTTGCTTTTGTAAAAGGGCCTCGGGTACAACAATTTGCTCCAAAAAGCGCTGATAAACCTGATTTTTATGAAGTCAAAGAATTTGATTCGGTTATTTCATTAAAAGCAGAAACACATAATTTTCCAACAACGGTAGAGCCTTTCAATGGGGCTGCAACAGGTTCTGGCGGAGAAATTCGGGATCGTTTAGCAGGTGGACAAGGTTCGTTGCCAATGGCAGGAACGGCTGTTTACATGACTTCATACTCTCGTTTAGAAGCCCCATTCGACTCCGCTCAGGGTAGCAGACCATGGGAAAATGGTATGACCGAAAGAAAATGGTTGTATCAAACGCCAATGGATATTTTGATCAAAGCGTCCAACGGAGCTTCTGATTTTGGGAATAAATTTGGACAACCGTTAATTACAGGTTCTATCCTGACTTTCGAACACGAGCACTTCGATACGCTCAGTGTGACGGGTCGAAAATTAGGGTACGACAAAGTAATTATGCAAGCGGGCGGAATTGGGTACGGAAAATTAGATCAAGCGATTAAGAAAAAACCACAAACAGGCGATAAAATTGTGATACTTGGTGGTGAAAATTATAGAATTGGAATGGGTGGAGCTGCAGTTTCTTCAGCAGATACCGGAGCTTTCAGTTCAGGAATTGAGTTGAACGCCATCCAACGTTCGAACCCAGAAATGCAAAAACGTGCTGCCAATGCCATTCGTGGTTTGGTAGAAAGCGATATTAATCCAATTGTTTCGATTCACGATCACGGTGCTGGCGGACATTTAAACTGTCTTTCGGAATTAGTGGAAGAAACTGGCGGATTAATTGATTTAGACAAATTGCCTGTGGGAGATCCTACCCTTTCGGCAAAAGAAATCATTGGTAACGAATCTCAGGAAAGAATGGGATTGGTTATTGCAAAGGAAAACATCGATTTATTGCAAAAAATTGCCGATCGGGAACGTGCTCCAATGTACCAAGTGGGTGACGTAACTGGAGATCACCGTTTTACTTTCCAATCAAAATCAACAGGTGCTAAACCAATGGATTTCGCTTTAGAAGACTTTTTTGGAAGTTCTCCAAAAGTGGTCATGACAGACGAAACAATTGAAAGAAATTATACTGATTTAAGTTACGACAAGAAAAACATTTCAACCTATTTAGAGCAGGTACTTCAATTGGAGGCTGTAGCTTGTAAAGACTGGTTGACCAATAAAGTAGACCGTTGTGTGGGTGGTAAAGTTGCCAAACAACAAAATGCCGGACCCTTGCAATTGCCTTTGAATAATTGTGGAGTAATGGCCTTGGATTATCAAGGAATAGAAGGAGTTGCCACTTCGATTGGGCACTCGCCTATTGCTTCATTAATTGATCCGGTGGCAGGAACAAGAACGGCTATTGCTGAATCTTTATCAAACATTGTTTGGGCACCAATAAAAGACGGATTAAAGGGAATTTCACTTTCGGCAAACTGGATGTGGGCGTGTAAAAACGAAGGCGAAGACGCCCGTTTATACACAGCTGTTCAAGCCTGTTCGGATTTTGCAATCGAATTGGGAATCAACATTCCAACCGGAAAAGATTCTCTTTCCATGAAACAAAAATATCCAAATGAAGAAGTAATTGCGCCGGGAACGGTGATTATTTCAGCAGGTGGAAATTGTACCGATATTAGAAAAGTAGTAGAGCCTGTTTTACAAAGAGATGGCGGTTCTATTTATTACATTAATTTATCTCAAGATGATTTCAAATTAGGCGGTTCTTCGTTTGCACAAACGTTGAATACTATTGGACAAGAAGTACCCACGATTAAAGACGCTGCATTTTTCAAAAGAGCGTTCAATACCATTCAAGAATTAATTTTAGAAAACAATATTCTTGCAGGACACGATATTGGGAGTGGTGGTTTGATTACTACTTTATTGGAAATGTGTTTTGCCGATGTGAATTTGGGAGCTAAAATAGATTTCTCTCCCGAAGCTTCGGGATTCGAAGAAAAAGACATCATTAAATATCTTTTTGCTGAAAATATCGGAATTGTTTTCCAAGCAAAATCGGATGCTGAAGTAGAATCTAAATTGAATGCTAATACCGTTTCTTTCTATAAATTGGGAATCCCCTCCCCAGCCCTCCCCGAAGGAGAGAGAGCCAAACTGGAAATAATCAGTTCTTCTCCTGAAATTTTGACTTTCGACATTGCTAAATACAGAGATATTTGGTTCAAAACTTCTTTTTTATTAGACCAAAAACAATCGAAGAACGGAATGGCTCAAGCGCGTTTTGATAATTATAAAAATCAAGCGTTACACTATACTTTCCCTGCACATTTTACAGGAAAAAAACCTGTAATTGATGCTTCTAAACCGCGTCCTAAAGCAGCTATTATCCGTGAAAAAGGAAGTAATTCGGAACGCGAAATGGCAAATGCCATGTACTTAGCCGGTTTTGATGTAAAAGATGTTCACATGACCGATTTAATTTCAGGTCGTGAAACCTTGGAAGACATTCAGTTCATTGGCGCGGTTGGTGGATTCTCGAATTCAGATGTATTGGGTTCTGCCAAAGGTTGGGCGGGAGCATTTTTATACAATGAAAAAGCAAAAACCGCTTTAGACAATTTCTTTAAGAGAGACGACACCTTGTCTGTTGGAATCTGTAATGGTTGTCAATTGTTCATGGAATTGGAAGTAATTAATCCGGAGCATGACGTACATGGAAAAATGCTGCATAACGAAAGCAACAAACACGAAAGTATTTTTACATCAGTGACTATACAGGAAAACAATTCAGTGATGCTTTCTTCATTAGCAGGAAGTACGCTTGGAGTTTGGGTTTCGCATGGCGAAGGAAAATTCAACTTGCCAATGGGGGAAGAAAATTATACTATTGTTTCTAAATATGCCTATGAAGGTTATCCTGCTAATCCAAACGGATCGGATTACAATACGGCCATGCTTTGCGACAAAACAGGACGACATTTAGTAATGATGCCACACATAGAGCGCTCTACATTTCAATGGAACTGGGCACATTATCCAAAAGATAGAGACGATGAAGTTTCGCCTTGGCATGAAGCTTTTGTCAATGCCAGAAAATGGGTTGATAAAAAATAATTTATTCTATACTTTCTTAAAGCGTTCCTTTTCAGGAACGCTTTTTTTATGGAAAAGAATTTAAAAGCCATTTTGATGATTTGTAAGAAAATTTTAATATATTTGAAAATAGACAAAGTGAAACAAAACTTCGCCAATCTAGTCAATTTTAAGTGTATGTGAGAAGGTTTGTATCGCCTATTGACTAGTTGGCGGGAATACCAAAGAACTGCAAAGTTGAAAATTACCAGTCAAAAACTTTGCTAAAGTTATCTAATTGACTAACTTTGCCCAATGAGTCAGAAATTTATAAGAGAAGTTGTTTATTACGAAGACTATTATCTTAATTTTTTTAACGCTCAAAAAGAAGACGTTAAGAAAAAATTTAACTGGACTTTACAGTTAATTTCAACTCAACAAAGAATCCCCGAAAAGTTTTTCAAACATTTGACTGGTGCAGACGGAATATTTGAAGTTCGTGTTGAAGTCGGTTCAGATATTTTTAGAGTTTTTAGTTTTTTTGACAAAGGAAAGATTGTTGTTTTAGTAAATGGATTTCAGAAGAAAACACAAAAGACCCCGAAATCAGAAATCAAAATAGCTGAAAAACTAAAAGCAGAATATTTAGAAAATAAATATAAAAAGTAACGATTATGAAAACTGAAAATAAAAAAATTACAACATTTGCCGAACACTTAGATGCTCAATACGGGAAAACAGGAACCGAAACCCGTGAAAAATACGAAGAAGAATACGAGACCTTCGAACTTGGTGTTATGTTACAAGAAATGCGAAAAGAACGTGGAATGACACAAGAACAACTGGCATTAAAATGTGGAACAACAAAATCGTATATATCTAAAATTGAAAATAACACCAGCGATATAAGACTTTCTACATTAATGAGAATAATTAGACTAGGTTTAGGTGGACACTTAAAGTTAAGTTTAACCGAATAAAGGTACTACCCCGCCAATCGAGTAGACGGCTCCGCCAGAAACTGACGGAGTGCGCCTCTCACACCACCGTACGTTCGGGTCTCGTATACGGCGGTTCGCAAAGTGATGGGTTGAGTTCCATGTAAATCTCCAACATTGATTGATAGCCTTTCTTTGGACATGCTAACTTAGCCATCACATTAAGTTAAGAAATAATCTTAATTTTAGCCTATGAAACAAGTCCGCAAAATT
>NZ_RYDH01000007.1:0-218684 GCF_003968825.1 Flavobacterium sp. LS1R10
CTTCAAATGGATGTATGGTAACAAACCACAAATGGGCAAAAGCGGCCTTCAATACAGGATCAAAATCTTGATTTGAATTAAACCAATCTAAAAAAACATTCATTTCTGTAGGTACTTTATCCGCGCTTGGTGCTTCAAAATGTATAGTTTCTTTTCCCATTGGACCAGAAGTAACCTGCATGACATCGTCTCGCCAAGCTGCAGTTTTTATTTTATACATTCCACTTCGCCCGGTCGGGAAAAGAGCAGCATGCCATCCAAACAAACGATCATCACTTAAAGGTTCTTCATATCGTTGCGTAGCGTCCAATAGCATTTCTACAACACCTTCAACATTGCGTTCCGCAGGAACAGCACCGGCTATTTCAATACCTAAACGCCTTGCAATTGAAGAACGAACCTGTTCTGGATTCAATTGTTCTCCTTCAATTTCGCTCGACTTTAGTACGTCCAAGGTCAATGTTTTAAGCACAGTCTCCTCTTGCAATCGAAATCCAAGTCCTTGCATCACTCCAAGTATTTTGCCTTGCCTGTGTCTGACGGTTCCTAGCAGGGGCGTAATCACATCTGCATCCCAAGCGAATTTTGGCCAATCATTTTTTTGATGAACATACATATCTACCGCATTTTTGCGGTAAATATAAAACTTATTTACCGCAAATAAAAAAATATGCGGTGATTACTTTCATTTATCACCGCAATTATGCGGTAAATATAAAACTTATTCACCGCATTAGTATCAAAAAACAAAGTATGCAATTCGGGAATTTCACTATTCAATTCGGGAATCGAACACCACACCATTTGCAACCCAAGCAACCATCAAATAGATTTGCCTCCGGATTCAAGTACTGAATCAGTCAAATTGTAAATCTAAAACAGACCTAATGAAATTGTTTACTGAATCCTTGATGTCCCAATTAGAACAGCAATTACAAGTAATCTATCTGCAAACAGAAAATCCAATTCAATCGGCCGAATTAGCCATTAAAAGTAGCGTTACTGCCTTAGAGAGGCTAAAATCCTTTTTCATAAAATATAAATCGTTGAACAAGAAAGAAGAAATAGAGTTCTTTCGCGACATCAAGCCAAAGTTTGCGGCTAAACTCATTTACTACAGCGAAATATATACTATTGAAACCAACAAGCCATTGGGATCCCATAAAACAATAGCTAAATATTATAACTCAGAACTTTTTAAATTAAAAGTTTTCTTCAAACAAAACCAGGAATTTTACCGCTACTGCCGCACGGCTAACAACTGTCTTGACAGCAAATATTATATACGCGAAAAATACGATCTTAAATTAATGATGGACAGTGTTTATTTCCAAATAGACCATCGATTCGCAACCTCTCACGACTATAAGATGGCTCGCATAATAGCGAACGATGAAATAAAAAATTTTCTGCTGGAGCAAATGGAAAAACTAGAAAGAAAGCCAATAACAACACAATCGCCTTACCCACTCTATAAAAGCCTAAAATGGACAGGATCAAAAGTAGATCTGATAGAATTAATTTATGCGCTGCATTCAGAAGGCGTTTTTAATAATGGAGCCACAGGGCTCAAAGAAGTCATATCCTTTTTCGAGTCTTCTTTAGGAATCGAATTAGGGCAATTCAACAGGGTCTTTCTGGAAATCCGCAACAGGAAATCCGATAGGACAAAATTTATGAATACACTCAAAAACAAACTCATAATCCGCATGGATGATGCAGATGAGAATTGAAAAAGGCTGCTCAAATTGAGCAACCTTTTTGTTTTAATTGCAAAAAACTCATACTGTAATAATAATTACCGAAGTAATGCGTATAATTCTGATGTTTAGTCCGTACTTCCAGAACCATCAATAATATGGCCAACAAGTATTTTCCAGTCAGGATCAACAGCCATTGCTGGTTCCTCTGTACTAGTGTTAGCCGATAAACTTTCCGCAGCGAGCACTGTATCCCCTTTTTTGGGATAATAATGAATTTCATTCTTTGTATCTGCCTTGCTTATGGTATCGCCAGATACAACAGGTGTATCGGCGGTACAGGAATCAAGTGTAAATAGAACGCACAAACAAATTAATGTGCTAAGACCTGAATAGAATTTTTTCATCTTTGATAATGTTTTTAAATATTACTGATTACTTTTTTTCATCAGTTCATTTCTCCCGGGGTAATCTGAACAATGTTGGTGTTGGTTTTACTCATAACAAAACCGTTTGAATTCAGGGCAAAACTAGTGGGACGTTTCCTCCCTGGCAAGCCAACGACTGTTCAATTCGGGAATCTACTATACGCAATTCCCGAATTGAACACAGAACATTTTCCAATAAATAACAACTATCCAATGAGTTACATTCAAGAAAATAAAAAAATCCTTTACTAGGGTAATTCTTGCATGAATTAAGTTATTTTAGTTACATTTAGTGCATAGGAATAAATCACCATAGTAACTAATACTGAATTTTCTAATCAGTAAGCCCCCAATCTCTTAGGAATATGACGAAAAACTACTTGCTTATACTATGGGTATGCCTGTATTATAATGTCCAGGCACAACAAAATAAATTTGTAATTTTGGACAGTCTTTCAGCTAAAAACTATGAATATTTTAGCAACAACATACTTTATGAGGAAAAGGACAGTATCAAAGAAAGGTTGTATGCACAGTCATGGTTAGCTAAAGCAAAAAGGGAGAAAAACTTCGGCCAAATGGCGTTGGCTTATAAAGTTTTAATTTACAAAAACGATAAAAAGTTACGGCTTATATATGCCGATAGTATGGTGACGGCAGCTAAACGAACAGCCGATATCGAATTAATTGGAGCCGTTTACATGACTAGAGGAGCAGTGTATTATGACCGTAAAGAGCTCATGAAAGCACTTGACAACTACCTGTTAGCAGATGAATACATTTCAAAAACAAGCAACCAGTACCAAATTTACAAAATAAAATATGGCATTGCTCAGATCAAATATTACCTCGGGTTTTACGATGAGGCAATAGCATTATTCAAAGAATGTCTTGGCTACTTCAAGGAAGAAAATAGCCGTGCCTATCTGAATTCACTTCATTCTTTAGGGCTTTCTTACAACCGCATAGGTAAATATAAACTATGCACCCAGATGAATCAGTTGGGACTGAGTGCAGGTCTGCGCTTTAAAAACCTAGAAATGCAGTCCTACTTCATCCATTCCGAAGGCGTAAACCAATATTTTAAACACAATTATCCCGACGCAATAAAAAAATTGACAAAGGCACTGCCTTCTATGAAAGTGAATAAAGACTTTACAAACGAAACGACCGCCTATTTTTACATAGGTAAAAGCTACTGGGCTCAAAAGGCACAGGAAAAGGCACTACCCTACTTAAAAAAGATTGATGAAGCGTTCCAAAAACAAAAGTACATACGTCCCGATTTACGGGAAGCCTATGAACTATTAATTGATTATTATCAGCAACAAAACGACAAAGAATTAGAGTTATATTATGTCACAGCCCTTTCAAAAGTAGACCAAGTCCTAATTAAGGATTATAAATACCTTTCAGGGAAAATACACAAAAAATACGACACAAAAAATTTAATTCAAACTCAAAGAAACATTGAACACTACTGGACCATTATAATTACCATAATGACAGTAATCATTGCAATACTAGTGTACAGACATTATAAAAATAAAAGATTATTTGAAGAATTAATGAATCGCAAACCCGAAATCATCCAATCATTGGTTTCAAACAATACCAGTAAAGAACTCGGTATCAATCCAGAATTGGTTATTGCAATTTTAAAAAATCTAGAAAAATTCGAGCGCAATAAAAAGTACCTCGTAAAAGACATGAATTTGGGAAAAATGGCTTCATTACTAAACACCAATACGAAATACGCTTCAAAAATTATTGCACGTTACCGCGACAAAGGAACCGTCGAATATATCACCTATTTGAAGATTGAACATATTGTAGAATTACTAAAAAACGAAAACATATACCGCAATTACAAAAATAAGGCATTAGCTGACGAAGCTGGTTTCGGCTCCACCCAAAACTTTACACGAGCGTTCAAAAATCAAACAGGCCTCTCTCCCACCTACTTCATCAATAAATTAAGAAGTCAACAACATTCATAATAACAAGACATCATCTGAAATGTCCTTTATAGTTACCATTCCAAAAATCGTGCTAACGAATTAAGCGTTGGCCGAAGGGAGTGATCCTAGAGTCGAGTTATAGAGCAAAATCCAAATAAACTTCCACTTCTCCTCGCCCTTAAATACAAAGCATAGAAAACAACGAAAAAGTGAAATGGCAGCACTCCGCGAGTTGAGTCCTGCGGACTCAACTCGCGGAGTGCGGAATGGAACTTTGAGGTAGTTTTCAAGCTTTTTATTTTCAGGCTTGATTTTTTGTTTCTTTTGTATCAAGACAAAAGAAAAGAATTTCGTAATAAACAAAAAACGTGTAACAACAGTATAGGCTTAATTTTTTGTTTCTTTTGAAATCAAAGATTGACTAACTCCAATAAATTATTAACTCGTGAGTTATCAAGACAAAAGAAAAAATTTAATAAAAAGAAGTCAATAACCACAGCCCCTTCAAAATAAAAACCCATTTTTTCTTTCACAACTTGTGAACCACTTGTGATATAAAAACAATCAATTACAACAATTTTGCACCATAACAATATAAACCGAAAGTTATGGCAATCGAAATCCTTACCAAAGCAGACCTCTGTGAATTCCGTAAATCTCTCTTAGAAGATATTACAAAAATACTTAAAGGCACAAACGAGCAATCCAAAAAATGGCTGAAATCAACAGAAGTCAGGAAATTACTCAACATTTCTCCCGGAACACTCCAAAACCTTCGTGTCAACGGCACACTGACCTATACCAAAATCGGTGGAATTATGTATTACGACCAAACTGATATAGAAAAACTTTTAAACGGAAATAAAGTAAATGCCCTGCCTACCCTTTTCAAGTAAAGTCATTACAAGTAACCAAACAATCTGTCTAACCTAGACAAAGGAGGACAAGAGGACTTTATTCGAATTAGAGGAATAATCTCATTAACTCCTTACAACTTGTGGTTAATCAAACTGAACACTAAAAACTGAACACTATCTCATGAACTACATCAAACACCTCACCGGATTTTTCAATAAAATCAATTATGAACCCAACCTAAATCCAACGCACATTTCGCTCTATTTGGCACTTTTCCAATGTTGGAACGTAAATCGATTCAAGAATCCAACAGGCATTTCTCGGGAAGAAATCATGAAAGCCAGCAAAATCAATTCAAAAGCAACGTATCATAAATGCATGAAAGAATTAGAGCTTTTAGGGTTTATGGTATACAATCCGACATTCAATCCACACTCTTGCTCCAACATCATTATGATCAATTTTTCTGAAAAAGAAAAAACAATTTCAAAAATACCACACTCAACCCATTCAAAAAATGAACCCGTTCACAATTTGACCGAATCAAAAAATGAACAAGTCATTGAACAGGTAAATGAACAGCTCTATATATATAATAAAAAACAAACACCTAAAAACAATTTAAACAATACAAAAATAGATATAGAAAAAATTTCAAGAAATGAACCAGTTCAAAATTTGAATCCTTTGATAAATCCAAAAGAGAAAGAAATAAAAACGGAGACCGGTCAGCAAATACTTCCAGTATTCGCTGCTACCAATAAAAAACAAACTGAAAGCGGGCAGCAAAAAGAAAAAAGTTGCGCCAAAAAAGAAAAAGCTGTTGAACTCGATTTATTTTTTGAAACCACAGTGCCATCACTCGAAATGATACTGGAATACTTCTCTTTCAAGGAAAGCTCCCAAATAGAAGCCAATAAGTTTTTCAATTACTACTCCAGCATCGGTTGGCTCATAGGCGGAAAAACAAAAATGAAAGATTGGAAAGCTGCAGCAAGAAACTGGATGCTCAACACAGCTAAGTTTGCAACAAACACTCCAAAATCCGATTACAACGCCCAACCAAAACCGATGCACTTGCACACGGCAACCCAAAAAAAATATGACGAACCATTGTAAATCAGTCCATGAAACCTTCTTGGTCTACAAAGGTTTCAAAGTGTACAATTTCCAGAAATGCTTGGAATATTTAGAAAACCAAGGAAAAATAACCTATGGAAGTTCGTTTCATATCAGCGAAATGGATTACCCTACCATCTACAAATTGTTGATTTATATGATAAAAGATGAGAAAGCTGCCATAAACCAAAATATAGACTTAACAAAAGGCATTTTAGTATCAGGTTCAATTGGTTGCGGAAAAACATACCTAATGAACTTAGTACGTCCTTTTACCTATCATGCGTCTGAGTACAAAATAAAAACATGCAGGGAAGTCTCGTTTGAATTTGCCAAAAATGGTTTTGAAGCCATCAACTGCTACACGCTAAAGCAAGCCAGTCAATCAAAACTAACCGGTTATTGCTTTGACGATTTAGGTGCCGAACAGCAAATAAAGCACTTCGGAAATGATTGTAACGTCATGGCTGAAGTACTAATAAGCCGATACGAACAATTTGTCGAAAACAAATCCGTCACGCACATCACCACCAACCTTTCCGCCTCCGAAATCGAAAACAACTACGGCAACCGCCTCCGCTCCAGAATGCGACAAATGTTCAATTTGATAACATTTGATAGTAGAACGAAAGACAAACGATAAAGTCATTGCGAGGAACGAAGCAATCTTATCACTTTGCGTAAAAATTGTATCGAGAAGCAACTTTAAACTTTTCAAACCTTAAACCTTAAACTTTTCTATCATGAAAAAAATCAACACTTTCTGGAACTGGTTCCAAGACAACAATCAAACCATCAAAAACCTCATCAACGAAACCCCTAAAAACCAAAAACACATCAGCTTTTGGATAAACAAAAACCTCGGTTATTATTGCAAGGAAATTGACTTTATGATTGTATATCCGAAAACCGCCAACGGAAAATGCGAGCTAATTTTAACCGCCAACGGCAACCAAGAATACTTTAATCACGTAATTGATTTAGTCGACAATGCACCGCAATTGAAAAACTGGAAATTCACCGCTTTCATCCAACCAATCGAAAGAATTGACAAACTCATGAAGGGTCTTGATGAACCTTACATCTTCCATGAGATTTCATTAAAAGCCAGCGAACTCACATTTTTACCTGTTGAGTATCATGAATTATCACATAAGTTAGACATTGTAGTTTTTTTAAAAAGTTACAATTTGTATTGTGATACAAAGACGTTACAACAAGCAATTTTCATCATCATACAAGACATAGTAGGAGAAAAATCCCTATACCAAAACATCAATTTTGTGCAGTTGGCACAAGTACCGGATAACAAGGACGGGTTGATTCAATTGTACGATTTTCAATTGTTTCTGGACAATCTAAATAGTGCAGAATTAAATAATTATTTTCTCAAAATGTGGGAAACCGTAAAGTAAAACAAAACCTAAAGATTATTTTTGATTTGTAATGACACTATTTGGGTATCGTTTACATAATAAAACAAATTAATCTGTATGTTTTTTGTGTAGGTTATTTCTTTAAAAAAGCATAGTTTTACGTTTCGCAAAATAACAAAAGATAATAATAAATGTCTACAAAGTTTTTTACCAACCAAAATGCAAACACATTATTGAATAAATTCAAAGGAATTTTTGAACACAATACAGACATAGAGCATTTTGATGAACTAGTTGGGTATTTCCGTACCAGAATTTAAAAAGGCTTTGTTAAAAGCACAAGAAAATATAATAATACAGTACAAAATAAAGTTGAGTGCAAAATTAACACGCTGTGAAATTCTGTTTTTAGGTCAGGAAGAACCTTCTGTCGATTTGCAATTTATTCAGTATCTAAAATTCCCGCAAGAGGAATCCGCTCTCAAAAAAGCCATAATGCATCTGACGGAACAACTTATGGAAGCACTGGACCAAAACAGGGTAGTTATAGTATTGTCCGATGAAACAATAATGTTAGAATAAATCGGAGCCATTGACCCTAAAATTCAACTCTAATTCAGGGGATCAAATAAAATTCGCTGTAGGATTGTTTATTCCCAAAGCCGAAGTATGGTGTAATAGAAAACGTTTACACTCTTCTTTGGGTTATAAATCTCCAGCATAAACGGAACAAGAATTTAACAAATTGAAAAATGTAGCATAGGTCTTAACTTTTTTGTTTCACTTTTTGTAGGAATTCCAGTATTGAGGCAATATAACTTTTAGACTTGTTTTCGTTTAAAAGTGTCTCAATAATTACCCTTTCATTAAGGGTTAATCTTTTACGGGATTTTTCCATAATTCAACAAAGATAAAATTATCATTTGTTGCATTAAGTTATTTAATTCTTCATGTATTGTGCTTGTATTTCTAGTATTTGGATTAAAAAGAATAGGAGCAGAAGAACTATAGGCCCGTTAGTACCTAAAATTTTATGTTGCGTGAAATTTTTTCATGCTGAATTTTCTTTTATATTTTAAACGAGTACCGTTTGGTTAGTTTCCTACTCTAATCAATGTTAAAATTCTATTAAGAACACTTATTTCGATACCATCAGACTTTTGTTCATCAATTTTCCATCTCACATCTATTGTGTCATCCACTTCAATTTTAGAAAGGGCTAGTAATGAAATGTCCGATGGTAATTCTACTCTTGTTCTGCTAGAATAAGGAATTAAGACGCCATTTTTATAAAGGCTAAAAGTAGCCATATGATTAATGGGGGTAACAAGCGTAGTTGATCCTGATTGAAAGATAGTTCCATTTACAGTTGCAGTTGCAGCAAAGCCTGTGATGGCACCTCCAGCTGTTCCAATATCTCCATTATATACTGAAGCACCAGTATTGGCAACTCCACCTGAACTGGTAAATATTACGAAATTAGACAAGCTCCTAAAATTTATAATGCTATTGCCTGTTGGCAAAGTAAGTGTACCTTCTCCGAAAGAAATTGCTCCCAATGTCGTTAATAATCGTCCGTTTACTGTGGTATTAGCCCCTGCAACAGCAGCTCCATGAGAAAATAAGGTTCCTGAGATATTTGTACTAGCACCGAGACCAACTGCTCCATCGGCAATCCAAAAAACATTTTTTGCGGTTGCTCCGTTTGTTAAAATTACATTAGTACCAGCCCCTGTATTAAATGCTCCTGCATTGGCTCTAACTATAAATATAGGGTTTATTTCATTATTACCATTTAGAGTAAGAGTGCCGGCAATTGATGCCGCGCCCGATACATTATAAACTCCAGGAAGAAGCGTTTCCCCACTTCCAAAAGTAAGTGCATGGGTACCGGTTACAGGTATTGCCATAATATCGTTATAAATTAAATTTAAATCTGCAGCCGCAGTAGCAGTGCTAAAACCAGTTGTATAATTAGCTGCGGGGATGTTTAATTGCCCATTAAAATGAATAGAATACATACCAGCCTCTACTAGAGTTTTAGTCATGTCTGTAATTACTACATCTGTAGTTGAAGTAGTTGAAATAATTGAAGAAGCAGTAACAGAACTATAACCAGCGGTGTTAATCAAGCTCAAAGATGCTGCGGCAGTGGTAATTGTTTCAGTGTAGATTATTTTTGTTTTTACCGCATACAATTTATCATTAGCTATATCATAAATTTGTGTACCAACGCCTAAATTAGCACCAAAGATAGTTGTTGCGTCAGGTATTTTCATTAATACTGAAGGTGCAACCAGCGCCTGTGGCGCCTGTGCAAACATCAGGGAAGGAAAAAACAGAAATAAAATAATTAAGTTTTTCATTTTAATATAACATTTAGTAAATCATTTATTTGAACACTATCAAAAGCAAATAAAAAAAAGATTCCTCTCTTCGGAATGACAAGACTTTTGATAGCAAATAAGGGAGAGCTGGCCTTACGATGAAATTGGAACGCTCGCTCTCCCTATATAAACCAAAATTGTTATTCCTAACAAAGTGAGGAATCTAAAATTTGTATTCCTTTATAATAAAACTTTAAAAACTCAATCTATGCTTCTGCAGGATAAAGAAAATCATCCTACAGAAACATAGCAATATTAATTGTTAGTATAAGTATAAGATACTACAAATTTATCATATTCTGATTGAGCAGAAATAATAGTTAGAACCTTCTCAGAACTAGTATAATCAGTTGTTGGCCTCAATGCCGCTCCATTCATCATAACAGTTATCGAAGTTGTAGGTAGCAACGGGAGATATGTAAGTGTGTACGTTCCTGGTGTAGCGGCTGCTTCAAATGATTGAACAAAGTAACTGACATTACTGTTAATTTTTACCAAATAATCTATGGGTGATGCTGCGGTTAATGCGGCTAATGCAGTGTCAATTGATAAAGCAGAAGGAATTCCGATTTTTGCTTGCCATAAAGTACGATCAGACACAACATAAATTTGCGTTCCAGCAGGCAGATTTTGGCCAAAAGCAGTTGTTCGATCTGCAACTCTCAATTGGGCTGTTGGTGTAGTTTGTGAAAATCCTAAATAGGAAATTGCAAATAATGCGATTGTTAGTATGTATTTTTTCATAATTTTACTCAGTTTATCTATACCACTGCAAGATGTTAATTGTTTATTTACTTTGTGTCAAGGTTGTTTTTCATTACAAATAAACCAACCCTGACATTTGGTTTATTGGTTTTATTTATTGGTTTTATTTATTGGTTTTTCATTTGTTTTCCCCAGTTTTTCTATACCACTGCAAGATTTTAGGTTAATATTTAATTTGTAACTGTTAATTTATCGTTTTGCCTTGTGTCAAGAATTAATGTTAAAGTAGTAAGACCAACTCCTGACCATTGATTTTTTCTTAGTAAAGTTCCATTATAATGAATTTTAGAAAAAACACCCAAAGAGAATGTTAAAGCAATACTATTTTCCCCGTCAGAAACTAACTCTTTTTCAAAATATTGCATTCCACCTGCTGCTGCGGTTATCGTAATATTTGCTGTTCCGTCAAACGGCACACCGTTGATTGTTCTTGCGGTCGCAAGCGCTGTGGCTGTTCCTGCATTTCCGGTTATGGTTGTTTGGTCACCTGTGTTTGTATTGCTTGTATTTCCAAGGACAGTTTGTTGAGCATTGGTAACATAGTTTTTATCTGCAGAAGCAGCAATACTTGCTGTAGTTGCGGGAACAGCCGAAACATTTGCACCATTTCCTGTTAATAACCCAGTTTGGGTTGTTGTTGTGGCTACAGTAATTATATTTGGACCGGCAGCGCCAGTTGAGCCAGCCGTTCCGTTTGCACTAAACAAAGCATAGGGCACACTCATTAATTCGTTTGTACCAGCAATGGTGTAAGCGGTTCCGCCTGTTGGGTCGGTTTCTGTTTTTATAAAATAAGGACCAGTTGCCCAGTTGATACCCGAAAATGTACCTGTTATAATTGTACCTGTTCCAATTTCTAAACTTACTAAACCATTGGAGTTGGTGCTTGGTGTTTGGGTTTCTACATACACAGCTGTGCCAGTTGATGAACTCTGCAATATGCTAATTTGCATTCCAATAGGTGTTGATGTTATTAATGCGTTACTATTGTTACGAATTACGGCTTGGTAACTCATTTTTTGTGGGGCTTGTGCAAATACGCTTACCGTTAATAAAAGCCCTACTATGATTAAATATAACTTCGTCACAGTTTTTATTTTTTAATGATTTTAAATGTTTTTACTTCTTTGTTATTGTTGACCACTTTCAAAAAATAAATGGCACTTGGTAAATTTTCCATACCAATTGTTTCGGTGCTGCTTACTATTTTTCGGCTTTCAATTAATTTTCCGCTGATGTCGTAAAGTTGAAATCTCAAAGTTGAAAGTTCGGCGTTACCTACATTAAGCGTTAAAAAATTGGTAGTAGGGTTTGGGTAAGCTGTTAATTCCAATTTAATGGAATTGTCTTCTATGCCCAACACAATAGAAATTATGTAGGATTGTTGCACGCCTTGTGCTACCGAACCGTTTGTACCTGTATTGGTGGTATAAACAACTTGCCCTACCGAATAAGCAACTGTTCCTCCGCTTCCAGAAGCATCGCCGCCAGTGGCAGTGATTGCTTGTTGTGCTTGTGCTGTTAGTAGCCCAAAGCCTAACAAGAATAATATAACTATTTTTATTTTTTTAATGTTCATATTACTTATTCTAAAGAAGGGTCTAAAAATTCATTTTTAGAGATTTCAATAAAAGTTGAGGTCGCTTTTTTCATCGAACTAATTTTATTGATAATAAGTGTCATTTTATCGTACACTAAATTGTCTTTAATTATATAATCATAGGCTTCATACTCATGAGCATCAACAGCTATTTTAATATTTTGCTGACCCGAAACCATTATTACATAAATGCTAGGATTGTAGCGTTTTATTTTTTTTAAAACTTCTAATCCTGTTATTCCATCCATGTTGTGATCCAAGAAAATAATGTCTGGATTTTGATTTAGATTATTTAGGCAATCATTCCCATTACTGAAACATTTAATATTGCTGTAGTTTAGGTTTAACAAATATTGTTCGTGCATTTTTGCACAAAAAACATCGTCGTCTACTATAAAAAATTTGAATGAATTTTGATTTTGCATATTATCTAACTATATTGTTAAGATCTAATCCAAAAGCAAGCCAAAAAGTTAAGTAGCTTATTATAAAGGTTTTAATAAAATAAAATGGTTTATTTTTTCCATTTTTTGGAAAGTATTCCAACTTTTGAAAAAAGCAAAATGATTGCTTTTTTCTATCCATGCGTCAGAGCTGCTGGAGATTACGCATCGGTAAGGAGATTACCGCAATGCGTTCGCAATGACAGATATAGCTATTATTTTCAATAAAAAAGAAAACTTTATGCGTTTAATTCATTTTTCTGAAGTTGGGAAATTACAAGTTGTAATGTTTTTTTTACCAAGATATAAATAGTTGTAATTTGCCCTTTATTTTGTGTTTCTTTTGCTATTTTTTCTAAAGTTTTCATTTCACTCTGAATAGACAGAACACCCATATGATCGGTGCTGGGTCTAATTTTATGGATTAATTGGCTAATTTCCAGAAAATTATTTGATTCCAACGCTGCATCTATTTTTTCAATAGTTGCTATTGTTTGTTCCACAAAGACACCGACCATTTTAAGCACAAATTCATTGTTGTTTCTGCTCAAGTTTTGTAATGTCGTCAAATTATAAAGTTTCTCAATCGAAGCTGTTTCTGGAAATTCTGGTTCAGCAACGGATGTTATTTTGTTCACGGTATATTTTGCAATGGTTTCAATTAAAATGTCTTCATCAAAAGGCTTGGCGACATAGTCGTTCATGCCTGCTTTTTTGCATTTATCAATTTCTGTTTTAAATGCATTTGCGGTAAGCGCAATAATCGGCGTTGTAATATTTAGTTCGTTTCTAATAATTAGGACTGCTTCGATACCACCCATTATTGGCATTTGGATATCCATAAGAATAATGTCGAAGGTTTTATTTTTCAAAATCTCGACGGCTTCCAGGCCATTTTCAGCTTCGGTTACTTCGCAATTATAATATTGCAAAGAATTTTGGGCCACCATTCGGTTCAAATAATTGTCTTCAACCAGAAGAATTGAAATATTTTTTAATCTGATAACGGGTTTAACAATATCAAGGTCAACGGCATTTTCCTTGCTTGACTTGGGATAATTGAGGTATAGACAAATAGTTGTTCCCCTATTTTTTTCGCTTTCGATCTCAATTGTGCCGCCCATTAACTCGACAAGCTCCTTGGTGATCGGCAAGCCCAGACCTGTACCACCATATTTCCGGGTGGTTTCTTTAACTTCCTGCGAAAATTTATTAAAAATAGTCGAAACAAAGCTGCTTTCCATTCCTATCCCGGTATCCGATATCGAAATTTTTAATTTTTGGGAGAAAGTGCTGTCGTCAACAACTTCACAATTAATTGAAATACTGCCTGTACTAGTGAATTTTATGGCATTACCAACAAGGTTGTATAAAATTTGTTGCAGCCTCATAGCATCTCCTACCAATACATTTCGTATTTCTTTTGAAATAGTGATGTTAAAATCCAATCCTTTTTGTTTCAGCATTGGATGCAACACTGTTGTAACATTTGAAATGGATTTTTCAAAGACAAAATCTACAGATTCAAGACTCATTTCTCCAGATTCGATTTTTGAAATATCTAAAATATTATTGATGATGGCCAGTAAATGCTTGGAGGCTATGGAGCAGTTATTGATATAGTCCTTTTGAAGCCCGGTAAGTTCCAATTTATCTAATTCCCTTAAAAAACCTACAATTGCATTAAGGGGCGTTCGTATTTCGTGACTCATGTTGGCCAAGAATACTTCTTTGGCTTTGGACGATTTTAACGCGTTTGTTTTTTCTTTTTCAAGATCGGACTCCAATTTTTTTTGGTCTGTTATATCCAGATGAATTCCTATCGAACCTATTACATTTCCTTTGTTGTCGTAGTTGGGAGCTCCACTAATTGTCAACCATCTCAGTTCCCCTCTTTTATTTTTGATCGGGATTTGATAGATGTCTGAAACGCCTTGTTGTCTGAGTTTGATTTTGGAAGTAAGGATGTCCAAATTGTCTTGACAATCAAAAAAATCTATTAAATTTCTGCCTACAAGTTCGCTTATTTCGTAACCTATTATGGCGGCAAAACTCTGGTTTGCATATTGAATAATCTCGTTATTGTCCACTTCTATCAATCCCAGGTTCATGTGTGTTATTACGTTTTGGAATTTCTCCTCTTGAATTTTTCGAATATTTTCTGCTGCCTTTTTATCGGAAATATCCTGAATGAAAGCACAGAAAAAAGTTTCTCCATCTTGTGTCATAGGAGTGATGGTAATTTCGGTAAGGAATTCATCTCCGGCCTTATTTACTCCGTAAAGCTCTACTTGTTTATTCAAGAACTCAGTATGTCCTTCACTTAAATACTGGTATATGGAATTATCCCAAAGTTCTTTATTACGGGTAGGAACCATAAAGTCTGTAAAGACTTTTCCTAATACTTCCTCCTCTTTCCATCCAAAAACAATTTCAGACTGATGATTCCAAAACGTGATTTTCTTGGCACTATCGATAGTAACTATTGAATTTAGTGAAGAATTCATAATTAAGAGATTGCGCTCTTCACTTTGTTCCAATAGTTTTTGGGTTTGTACTTTTTCGGTAACATCGTTATATTTCCAGAGCTGCCCTTTGAATTCATTATCAACAAACAAGGGGATGTAATCGCGCTCTATAAAGTGATTGTCCAAGGTTTCCAGTAATTCTCCTATAACAAGTTTTCTATCAATTAATGTTTTATTCGTTTTTATAATTAAGCGTTCTGCATCTTTAAAAAACAATGGTGCCTCATTTACTGCATTTGAACCATCCGTACCAGCCAATTCCTCTGGTTTACTATCGATATTACGCATATCGCAATAGTGTTGATTAACAAATAACAGATTACGATTTTGATCTTCCATTCTTATTCCGGATCTAAGGTTGGCCAATATCGTTTTTAATAATTTTGTGCTTTGGGATAGCTTTTTTTCGGCTTCCTTCCTTTTGGTAATATCTTGAATAAAGCCACTGTAATAGCGTATGCCATCTTGAACAATTGGTGTTATGGAAGTTTCTCCATAAAATTCGTTTCCAGCTTTATGGAGTAAAGTTAATTCTAGCAGTTGATTACTATATGAATTTTTCTCATTTTTAGGGTATTTATCTATTACTTTGTTCCACGTATCCCGGTAGCGCGAAGGAATTAATAAATCAATCATGTTCTTTCCTAACACTTCCTCTTTTTTCCAGCCAAAAACAGTTTCGGCTTGTAGATTCCAAAAAGTTATTTTCTTGGAGCTATTGATAGTTACAATTGAATTTGGAGAAGAATTCATTATAAAACGGTTATACTCCTCGCTTTGTGTTAGCAACTCTTTTGCTTTTTTTTGTTCAGTTATATCACGGGCAATTGCGTAAATTTTTCCGGTGACAGGATTGGGAGTTGCGTGCCAATCGAACCACAAATAATTTCCATCTTTTTTGCGATACCTGTTCTCAAAATTTATAGTTTTAACATCTCTTTGCAGTTTCTTAATTTCTTTTAGGGTTAAATCAATATCATCAGGATGTACGAAACTCAGAAATTGACTTTCGAGCAATTCTCTTTCGCTATAACCTAATGCCTTTTCAAAATTTGAATTAATGACTTCAAAATAACCCTCCACATTTGCAATACAAGAAAAGTTAGCTGTGTTGTAAAAAAAATGTTTGTATTCCGTTAGTTTTTCTTCTGCTTTTTTTCGTTCGCTAATATCACGTCCAACTGCGTAAAGTTCTCCTGTTATTTCATCAGAAATAGCATTCCAGCTTATTGACGGGTAATCGCCATTTTTTGTTATAAACCGATTTTCGAAGTTTATCGTTTTTTCTCCTGTTGCTAATTTTTTAATTTCATTAAAAGTGGTAGTAACATCATCAGGGTGAATGAAGTCATAAAACGGTTTTGCAAGCAATTCTTCTATTGTCCACCCTAAAGTTAGTGTAAATGCAGGGTTAAGTTTTTTGAAATATCCATCAGTACCAGCCACGCATTTCAAATCAATTGAAAGGTTGAACATTTTTTCTAATTTATCCTTTTCAGCATTTTTTTTTCTAGATACAATTTGTGAAACTACTTCATTAGCCAAGAGTGTCAATACCCGCCTTTGGTCGGCAGTTAATTTTCTAGCTTTTCTATCAATTACACAAAGAGAACCTAGCGCATAGCCATCGGGATCTATTAATGGATACCCGGCATAGAATCGGATATTGGGTTGATCTGTTACTAAAGGGTTGCTTAAAAAACGTTCGTCCTTTGTTGCATCTTCAATTTCAAAAAAGGATTCATCATTAATTGCATATTGGCAAAAGGAAATACATCTTGGAGTTTCGGGTGTCTCTAAACCAATTTTAGATTTAAACCACTGCCTGTCCTTATCAATTAAAGTAATTAATGCAATGGGAACTCCGCATATTATCGATGCTAATTGTGTGAGACGATCAAATTCTTCTTCTGGTAAAGTATCAAGAATATTGTATTGAGCCAAAGCATCTAAACGAGCTACTTCATTTTGTGGTATCGGGAGATTTTTATTCATCATATTTAAAAGAAGTTGAATGATTACGTTTATTTGGCATTCTCAGAAGATTGAATTAAATTATAAATGGTTGATTTTCCAATAGCTAGCTTTTTTGCTGTTTTTAACACATCATTATTGTTTTTTTTTAAATAATGAGCTATAATTTCGGCAGTATATTCTTTTAAAGTTTTTTCTACAGATAGGAAAAAATCGGTGTTATGGATACTGTTGAAAGTAAGGTCATCCGGCAAAATCTTGTTGTTTTCACACATTACACACGCTAAATCGATAACCGCTTTTAATTCTCGAATGTTTCCGGGAAAGGGGTATCTTAGTAGTGTATCTTTAGCTTCTTTTGATAAGAATATAGGTTTCATCTTATTGTCTTTTGTAAATAAGTCAATAAAATATTTGGCTAATAACAACGTGTCATTTCCTCGTTCTCTTAGTGGTGGCAACTCTATGGGTAAACCAATAATTCTATAATATAAATCTTCTCTAAAAGTTCCATTTTTTACTTCTTGAGCCAAATCTTTGTGGGTAGCAATTATCAATCGAGCATCAAATTTTATTTTAGTAGTTCCGCCTAAACGAACCACTTCTCTTTCTTGCAAAACTCTTAGTAATTTACTTTGAAGATTCAAATCTAATTCGGCAATTTCATCCAGAAAGATTGTTCCTCCGTTCGCTTGTTCAAATTTTCCAATATTTCTGGTATTGGCTCCCGTAAAAGCTCCTGCTTCGTGACCAAAAAATTCACTTTCCATTAATTCTTTAGGTATTGCAGCCATATTTATGGCGATAAATGGCTTATTTTTCCTTTCTGAATTATAGTGAATAGCTTTGGCAACAACTTCTTTTCCTGTTCCGGTTTTTCCAGTTATTGAGACATTGATATTCGTATTAATAGCTTTATTTACTTTATTAAAAATTTTTTTTATGGCATCACTTTGCCCAATTATCGTTTTTTCGAAACTGTATTTTTGTTCTAATTGTTCTTTTAATTCTTCTACTTCGTTTACTAATAGAAGATTTTCTCTAATTTTAATGATTGCATTCCAAAGCAAGCCTTTTGTGTGTTCGCTTTTAACAATGTAATCTTTGGCACCCGATTTTAAAAAGTCGACAGCAACCTCAATATCATCTTGACCGCTTATGATAATAATTGGGATTTTGTTATTTGTTTCCTGAATCTTTTTTAGCAGTTTATCCCCTGTAATGTCAGGTAAACCAAAATCTAAACATATAATATCTGGCTTTAGATATAAATTACTGATACACTCTTTTCCGGTTTTAAAAAGATGTATATCAAAATCAGGATTTAGCTTCAAATGGTATTTTAAAGCTTCTCCAAAAAAAGGATCGTCTTCAATTAAGAAAATTTTTAAGGAGGTCATTGGGTATTTGTGTTTTGATAAGTTGGGATTTGGTTTACGTCAAAATTACAAAAAAAATAAAATTAAAATATTTTTTCAGTTTTTAATTGTAAAGTTTTAATTTAAATCTAAATATGGTTGTCCGTTACTTTATCCAAACTACATTTTACAAATGAAATTTAGCTCTTTTGTCATTTCGACCAAAGGGAGAAATCACATAACGAGAGCAACTGATGTGATTTCTCCTTCGTCGAAATGACAAAATAAAACGCAATGGAATTAGTAACGGATAGTCATAAATCCAGAAAAGGCGCTATTTTACGAATTGCGCCTTTTTAATGTAGGAGTTCAAGTCTTATAATCTGTCTTTTATTATAATTTTTTTGATATAATTTTATCATCTGAAATTTGCCAAAGACGGTTTAGTGAATACTCGTGTAGACAACTTTTATGAAGTATGTGGTCAAGCACAAAAATCTATTCATTGGAAACATAAAAAAGGAAAGGAATTCTTTGAACATCTTTTACGTAGACTAAT
This sequence comes from Flavobacterium sp. LS1R10, assembly GCF_003968825.1. NCBI lineage: Bacteria > Pseudomonadati > Bacteroidota > Flavobacteriia > Flavobacteriales > Flavobacteriaceae > Flavobacterium > Flavobacterium sp. LS1R10. The sequence continues at coordinate 19,057 of NZ_RYDH01000007.1, forward strand.
AAAAACAAGAAGTGGTGAGGAAAGAAGTCGTTTAGAAAAAGGAACTAAACCTGATTTAGAAAGATTATTGACAATAGCTAAGAATAGTAAACCAATGAATTTTGAAGTTTTTATAGTTCAACCGAGCTTATCCATAACGAATACATCTCAAAGTATCTTAACATTACTTGGGGTAACCGAAAATTATTTAAAGGAAGTCGGAGACATTAACCTGAAAGTAATAGTAAACAAATAACTATTATATTTTATATACTTATTTCAAGCTATCCCAAACTGTAGCGGTATCTTTTTAAACAGTAACACTTCTTTCGGATGAATATAAAGCCACTCTTTGTCATTACTTTATTATCATAACAAATAAGAAATAAAAAACAAATGTTTGCTATTTAAAACATAAAGGCTATTTTTGTTCAGAATAACAAACATTTTAAAAAATGGCAACGAAAAAACAGACCGTATTCCCAAAGTATGACAAGATATTGGAGCAAATGGGAGAAAACATAAAAATGGCGCGTAAAAGAAGAAAACTCACTATGATACAGGTCGCGGAGAGAGCCGACATTTCAAGATCCACATTACACCTAATCGAGTTAGGAAACACAAGTGTGGCAATGGGTGCTTATTTCAATGTACTCAGAGTATTAGGCCTTCAGGACGATTTCCTAAAACTAGCTTCAGACGATGAACTCGGAAGAAAACTCCAAGACCTCGAACTTCTAAAATAAAACCACTCTACTTAACTCGCACTAAAATTCCCCTCCTTTGGAGGGGTGCCCAAAGGGCGGGGTGGTAAATTAATAATATAAAATGGCAACTAACAAAACCGACATATACGTTTACGCACATTTGCAATATTTGATTTTAAGAGGAGGACTGCCAGTGGCAGTCTGGTATAATCTCAATTTAACAATATAAGATGTCTATAAAAACTGAAATATACGTATATGCACATTGGAAGGGTTTACCTGAACCCAAGATAATTGGCATCTTATCAGCACAACAAGCTAAAGGCAAAAAAGCATTCAGCTTTGAATACAATAAAGACTGGATAAAATCAGAACAAAAATTCCTGTTAGACCCGGACATTCAATTATATGGTGGACCACAATACCCAAACAAAAAAGAAAACTTCGGAATCTTTTTGGACAGTATGCCCGACACTTGGGGAAGAACACTGATGAAGCGGAGAGCGGCGCAATGGGCAAAAGAAGAAGGAGAAAAAGCACCAACACTCTATGATATTGATTTTCTGTTAGGTGTTTACGATGAAAGTCGTATGGGAGCATTACGCTTCAAAATAAATCCGGAAGGAGATTTCTTAGACAACAACAAAACAGCTTCAACACCGCCTTGGTCATCCATTCGCGAACTACAAAATGCAGCTGCTAATTTTGAAAATGACGATGACAATGATGAGGTAAAAAAATGGCTATCTGTGTTGATGGCACCAGGTTCTTCACTCGGAGGAGCTAGACCAAAAGCCAATATCTTAGACAATGATAAAAGCCTGTGGATTGCCAAATTCCCATCCAAAACCGACACCACAGACAAAGGTGCCTGGGAATTCCTATCCTATAAATTGGCAATAAATGCGGGTATAGAAATGGCACCATGTCGTATCGAAAAAATAATGGGGAACTACCATACATTTTTCACAAAACGCTTCGACAGGGTAAACGGAGAAAGAATACACTTTGCATCCGCAATGACCATGACTGGAAACAATGAAGATACAATCCGGCACAATCCGGCAAGCTATTTAGACATAGCCGAATTTATTAGTAATCATGGAACAAATATAGTAGCTAACTTATACCAATTATGGCGCAGAATAGTATTTAACATAGCTATTTCAAACACAGATGACCATTTAAGAAACCACGGCTTTATCCTGACCAAAGAAGGTTGGATATTGTCACCAGCCTATGACCTAAACCCCTCAATTGAAAAGGATGGTTTGGCTTTAAATATCGATACCGATAATAACGACCTCGATTTCGAATTAGCAAAAAGTGTTGGAGAATATTTCCGCCTAAACAAAGAACAAATGGAAACCATCATACAAGAAGTACTCCAAGCAACAAGCAATTGGAAAAACATTGCTAGTGAAATAGGTATTTCAAGAGGAGAACAAGAATTGATGGTAAAAGCATTTAATTCCTGAACATCATTATGATAGAATCATCTTTCGACAAAATAATTACAACGTTAACCCGTTCGCGCGGAATTGCATTCCGTGCCCATTCCTATTAGCAAATGAACAATTACTCCAAACCAGAACGTTAGCGCTAATATTTCAGAACTTATATCTAAAAAGAAATTCATATGAACAAACAGGAATTTAATGACCTACAAAAAAAATTTGGTGAGGAAACTAAAAAAAGAAAGTTTCAAAAAGTCTTCAATTTCTTTTCAACTCTAATTTCTATTCTAGGAATAACAGTCATTTCGTATTACTTTCTCGAAACTCTTTTTATAAAAAATGACACTCAAAAGTTAAAAATAGAAAATCAAAATATACAACTTCAGGAGCGTATATCTGAGTTAGAGAATAGGCTGAGAACAAAAGATTCAACTATTTCCATTTCGTCACCAAGTGAAGAGCGAATTCAAGATTTGGAAAAGAAGATTGAGACATTGAATAATATTATTATCGAAAATCCTGAGAAGTCATTAACAATTCCACTTTTGAATAAAGATATTGAAAATATCAAAAAAGAAAACGAGTTACAAATTGAATTAATAAAGGATAAAGTTGAAACCGTTGTGGATTTAAATAAGTGGATTTTAGGCTTAATATTTTCGTTACTAATTACAATTGTAATATCAAACTTGGCCAAAAACAAACCGAAGAATAATCTGGAAGAATAAATACTACTACCACTAACAGCTATGCTCCTATGTAAAGCAATTAAAATTATCAACAACTTTTTTAAATTGAGAGATATGTTGGTGTTTCTCGAGTTTAAAATGCCGTAGGCTTAAGATAGAAAAAGTTATTATGATTTTTTCAATAATACCAGCTCTTCGAGGTCTTCTGACCTCGAAGCTATAGTAGTTATTTACTCGCTTTTATAATACAGTTTTAAATCAGCTCTTTGAAGTTTACTTACCTTGAAATATAAATAGTTACAGTTTTTCATAATTAGGTATTCAAATTTTAGTAAAAGTGGTGCCCGTAAAAAGAGCGTCATAATTCAAAACTTCCTATCAAAATTTTATTTTTTTTGTTGAAAATTATAATCTACAACAATTCCGTCAACCAACATCTTAGAACCTTCATACGTAATTGCTCCGCCTGAAGGGACACAAATAATAACTGCAGCACTTTCTGGGGCAATCTTTATTTTGGCCAACGAAGAAACCTTTCGAGCAACAAAACGTCCGGATACTGTATTATATAAATCTACTTTTTTTCCCTGCTCTGTTTGTATAATAACTTTTTTAGTATTGCTATGAGGATTGTAATATAAAAAAGAAGGATAGGCTTTGTCTTTAAAAAAATCGGTAGCCAATAAATTTAATTGTAGAATTCCACTCACATTTGTTGCTCGAATAATACTTCCAAAAATACCCACATGTCCGCTTCCATAAACACTAAATTGAGATTCTTGAGGATTTTCACCCGCTACCCATAGTGGACCATCTCCTTGCGCAACAGGCCCTTTTAAATTTTCATACGCTTTATAACTGGATTGTTGAATGATACCTTCATATCCGATAACTCCTTTAGTAACCTCTGCCAATTGTGGAATCGTTTCATGTTCATCAGGCATGTATTGCGGATAGAAAAATCGAGAAGCATTCGCGGCATTCAACATCCATTTACCAATTGCCGTGGCATACGATTGATTGTAACGAACCATTGGAACCATTGGCCAAGCCATATCATAGGTATTCATCAAAAAACCATATCCTCCGTGATCCACCGTACTTCCCACTGTTCCTGAAATATCAAATCCATTCCAATTGCCTACTAATACGCCCCAACCTTCCCGGCAAATGGCGGTTCCATCGAAAGTCCACTCCAACATCTTAGCAGTGTCGTAATCTTCCCCCTCTTCAGCATTTATTCGGGCGGACAAATAAGCACCAAAAGGCATTAATAATTCATAGGTTGGATTTATAGATTGAGATTGTAGTGCAGATAAGGCACTTTTGGCTCCTTTTAAATATCTTGGATCTCCAAACTTTTTATAAGCAGAATACAATACCCAGGCATGTCCAGCAGCTGCATCGGGTTGGGCACAGATGTTATTATTCATTGGTTTCATTTTACCGTAATCAAAATAAGAATAATTATAATTCCCATTCAATATCGAATCAGCTTTGAAGAATTTTTCAGCAATACTTCTCGCAATAACATCAAAACCAGGCTCGTTCGGATATTGATCATAAACAGCATAAAACAACAGATTTGGATAAATATCATACCACCAGTCTCTCCCATAACCTCCTCCTAACAAAGCAACCTCTGGACTAGTATTATTCATCATAATGTCCCAACCCGTTTCAGTATTAAAATAATTTTTCATCATACTGACATGATTCCGATTCTCTTGATTGCTTTTATCAATACCTACTAAACTAGCACCTAAAGTAGCTCCCATAGTAGCCAACGATTCGTGAAACATTCCTTTATTATTAGAAGGCCCTTGTCTTACATCGCCAACAGCAGTGTACAAACCAACAACATCTTGAGGAAAATTATTTTGGCTCTTGTCAATCCATACCAATGGCCAATATTTACCTTTAGCGTTGAAATCATATACGGTACTGTCAAAACGGACCGCCATTTTCTTATAATCTATTATTTGAAATGGTTTCGGCAAGTTGGGCATTTGATCTACACGAGCAATATTTTTTTGCTTTATTTGTGCTGAACCACTTAGTACGCAAAGGATAAAAAATAGACTTGTCAAAGTGATTTTGAAAATAGTATTCATTATTTGTTTGATTTAATTATAAATAAAAATTTATTTTTTGATTCTGTATTTAAACAATTTTCTCTGCAACTTCCTTCATAACTTTACTATCAATTTCAGGTTCATCTGGAGAAAGTAAATTTCCTTCTGCAATAATTTTTTTGGCGACAAAAATAGAACTCAACTGCAATACCGCTACAATTACAATTGCATATCGTAAGGCAATTTCGGTTGAGATAGTATAGGCCAAAACCAAAAAAGTACCTGCTCCCAAAAAGCGACCTGCAAATAATCCTGCCTCATGATTCAAAATATAAGCAAATTCTCCTCTTTTTTCAATTTTTGAAACAATATCGATTACCTTAAATTGGATTGGAAAATAGGCCAAATCCATCAGCGGTTTTGCAATCAATAATAATAAAATAAAAATAATAACACCCGTTTGATTGAATAATAATCCATTGACCACTGCTCCTAAAGCAAACAAAACGAGTCCTGCTGTAAATATCTTAATTCGGTCTGAAGGTTTTGCAATTCTTCCTATAACATACATAATTACGGCTGCAATTATGGCTCCAATGGATTGTGCTGTACCCAATGCTCCTTCTTTTCCTATCAATAACATGATTAACATGGCGGGGGCTGTTACAAGAAAACCCTGTACCAAACCTTTCAATAAGGATAATGACAACAACTTATACCAGAGTTGGTGAAATTTAAAAAACACATATTTTTTCTGTATTGGATTTTGGAACGTCCCCCTAAAACAAACTATAGAGGCAATGACAGTTACTAAAAACACAATTCCGGTAATGATTAAATAAGCAGTATGAATTTGTGCGGTATCCCCGCTAGATTCAATAAACCAACCTATAGTAATCGGAATGACAACAGCAATAATCGTGTAAAAAAAAGTTTCCAAACCATAATAATAATTTCGGTTTGTATCATTAGTTATGGCCAATGCCAAATAATCTCGGTTAGACCAATAAAAACCAAAAGACAATCCCATAGTAATTCCAGCAAATCCTATTCCTACTAAATCAAGGGTCTTCAAGGACATCATAATCATCATAGAAACACCACTGAGCATCATTCCAGCTGAATATAGTTTTCTAATGTTGAAGTGTTTTAATAAATAACCATTTAGTAAAAAAGTGAGTGGAATCCCTGCATAAATTGTCAGTTGATAAATAACCACCTTAACGGGATCATTGGAACTTCGCATTACATAAGCAGCCACAAAAATATCTATTACTGGTAAAACGATGGCATACACCAGATTTGTAAGTACTAATATTTGAAAATTGTGCGTCTGACTTTTAAAATGACCAATTTCGGTTTTTAGTTTCTGGAACATTAGTTAAATTTTAAAAGTGAATAAATGTCTTTGATCGAAAATTCTGCACCACAAACAAACTCATCGGAAGCACCATAATAAATAGTGATAGTATCTCCGTCTGACTGCACAATATGTCCGTTAGTAAAAACTACGTTTCCAAAAAAACCACTCAATTCATAACTTGTTGTTGGAACCATTATAGGACCTTCTGTTCGTGCAATTACTTTAGTAGGGTCTTCTAAATCCATTAAAAAGGCACCCAAACAATATTGATGCGAGGCGTTAGCCCCATGATAAATAGACAACCAACCTTTTTCTGTTTTTATAGGGGCAGCACCTGCACCCACTCTTTTACTATCCCACAACCCGGCTCTGGTTTTAATAATACACTGGTGATTTCCCCAGTGCAAACCATCAGGAGAGGACGTAATCCAAATATAGTTCCCACCAATATCCACACTGCTTGGACGGTGTAAGGCGTAATACAAACCATTAATTTTCGCATCAAAGATGGCACAATCTTTATTATGCGGAGGCAACATCATTCCATGCGATTCAAAATTTTTCCAATCGGTGGTAGTGCGTAAACCAACGCCAACACCATTTGGAGAAACAGACGTAAAGGTCAAATAATACTTTCCGTCCAATAAAGCGACACGACAATCTTCAATTCCAAAAGTCTCCAACATACCTTCGCCAACCAAAGGAGGATAATTTTCTGGTTCATGAAATTCGATTCCATCCTCACTACATACTAATCGAAGATGCGATAGTGTCGTCAAATAATCAACCCCTTTATAATTAATGACTCTAGCATCACTGGCGTCTAATTCAGGATCATTTGTTGGGATTTCAATAATTTGAATCGCCCCTGTTTCCGTTAGTATTGGAAACGAAATGATATTTTCTTTTTGTTTGGGTCTTTCAGCAACTCTAACCAAAAGCCACGTTTTTCCTTCAAATTGAAATACTCCAGGATTAAGCAAGCAGGTAATTTCTAGACCCTCTCTACTAGGAGGAAGAGCTGCCGGTGATAATAAGGGATTTTGTGTAAAACGTTTTGCGATATCGATCATTTTTTATAGTGTAATTGTGTTTTTAATTTAAATAGTGTACTTCAAAATTAATAATGGTAATCGATGATATTTGTTCCTGCGATAAGTGTTTTATTTTTCATGGATGTTTTTATTTCTGATGGCACTAATATGAGTGTCATAGCTGTATTTGCATTTAATTTGAAATTAAAATTTCCAATAACCTTTCGTCCAATATATTTTTTTGATACACTATCATAAATATTTACGGAACTGTTCCCTACATTAAAGGATACATTTTTTATTTCTTTATAAGGGTTGTAAAACAAAAACGTAGGCAATGCTCTTGAAGAAAAGAAATCGGTTGCATTACAGTTTATTTTCAGAATTCCTTCCACATTTGTCGTGTCAACAATTGAGGCCAACATTCCAACCCAAGCTGATCCATAAGGACACAAATCGGTAGCTGAGGAATATTGTTTCATCTGATCACCCAAAGCATAAGGACCTTCATTTGCCAATACATCTTTATAAACTTCAAAACCATTGCCATGATCTAAATCTTTGCGAAGACCCTCATAGCAAATCACATGGTTTGGATCTCCCTGCCATACGGCACTGGTTTGTCTGTTTTTTGGATGTTCATCGCTATAGAAAAGTCGACTGGAATTTGATAAATTCAAAATCCATTTTCCAATGGTTTTAGAATAAGAAGGATTATATTTTACAATTGGAACCAATGCTGCCGCTTGCGAAAAGGTGTTCATTGCGAAAGCATATTGTTCCTCTTTTTTTTGCCCCACTAAACCATCAACATCATATTGCCCCCATTTTTCAGCCATTACACCCCATCCATTACGGTCGGAGTTTTGCCCGTCAAAACACCAATTCAATAGTTTTATTTCGTCGTATTTTGTTCCTAATTCAGCATTCATTCGTACTGCCATGTATGCACCATAAGGCATCATGATCTCATAATAAGCACCTTCTTTTTCTGGTCGGTTTTGTAAATAATCCATACAGGATTTACTCGCTTGAAGATAGGAAGCATCTCCCCATTTTTTCCAAGCGGTAAATTCAAGCCATGCTAAACCCGCAGCTGCATCTGGCTCATGCCAAACACCGTTATAAACTCCCTTGTTAGTTTTAAAATCGAAAGCAGTGAAATTAAAATCAGGATATTTTTTTTCTTTGGATAATCTATTTATACAGACAATCCACTTATCGGCATTCAATTTCATGATGTCAGCGATTTCCTTTTTTTTAGGATATTGGTCCACGAGCATATTGAACGCCATTCCTGGAAAAATATCATACCAAAAGGTTTCACCTGTTTTTCTGTCAACAGAATTCATAACTAAATTTTCTCCGTTTTTAGTATTATAAAATTGTCGACACATTGATACAAAATCAATTCCGTTGTAATTACTTTTATCAATTCCTACCAATGACGCACCCAAAACAGAACCAATTACGGGTAATGATTCATAGCTAGACTGTTTATTCATATTTCTTGAAGCACCAACATAACTTGGAATCCCGAAAGAACGAATGGGTACATTTACTTTATTATCATCCCACCAAATTAATGGCAGAAGTGGTCCCTTAGCATTAAAATCATATAAAAGCGAATCTTGTTGCGCTGTTACTTTTTTCCAATCCTTCATCTTGTAGGGCGTCGGCATATTAGGCATTGCATCAACCAAACGAATTGAAATTTGTTCTGCGGCTTTTTGTGCATATCCTAATTGAAAAGTCGCCAGAGCAATAAAAAAAACTATTTTGCTTTTTATCATGTTTTTATTTTTTAATGCTGGATTATATTGATTCTCTGATTCCGAATAAAGAGTTATTTCATAATTTGTTTAAAAAAAGAAGCAGTAATTTTTAGTATTTAACTACTACTTCTCAATGGTACTAACTAACTAACTAACTAATTCGCTAACCAAACTTTATTGTCTAATATCCAGGATTTTGTATCAAAAGACCTGCAGAGGCATCAATTTCTGATTGAGGGATTGGATACAACATATGTCGGTCTTGAAAATTTTTCCCATGAGCGGTCATAACTGCTTTCGCAATTCCCCATCTTTTTAAATCCAGCATTCTTTGATTTTCAAACCCGAGTTCGGCTCTTCTTTCTGAAATCAACCAGCCTTTGACAACTGCTTTGTCAGAAGAATTAGCTCTGTCTAATAATGTGCCGCTTGGCGGAACTAAACCAAGTGCATTTACCGTAGTTCTGGCTCTGGCTCTTATTTGGTTAATTATAGCAATCGCCCCAGAATAATCACCCGTTTCGTTAAGCGCCTCTGCTTTCCAAAGTAAAGCATCGGCCATACGCATGTAAATTTTATTATTAGGTGCTTCATCATTGCCTTTATTCGTTCCATCTAAGCTTCCTAACATTTTATTTACATTGCGATTTGTAGTATTTACAGTATATAATTTTCGGGGATCATTAACCTCAAAGGAATTAAGAAAGTCTGTACTGGGAGCAAAGAATCCCCAATCTAATGGTGCACAAATTCCATTTCCTTTTCTGGGAGTCTGCACTCCTTGATGATTAAACGCAAAAATAACCTCCAAATCTGTAAACTCGGTGCTAAAACTATCAAAATAATTAGCATTCAGGCTATATCCAAGCGGAGTCAATTCGTTTACAAGAGTGATTACTTCTGCCCAGTTTTGTGTATACATTGCTGCTTTGGCCTGAAGAGCGATTACGGCTCCCTTTGAGACTCTCCATTTTTCAGTAGTTGAGCTGTATTTTGAATTTGGCAAAAGCCCTTTTGCCAATACTAAATCGGCTTTAATACTGCCCCAGACTAATGCTTTGTCAGCTCGAATGGCATTCGTAAAAGCTTCTTGATAGGTTTGAACAGGAGCCAAAATTAATGGCACGTCACCAAAATTAGTCACCAATGAAAAATAATAATAGGATCTTAAAAAATAAGCTTCTCCCAAGAGTTGATTCTTTCTTTCAGAAGTGATACCCGTAACAGACTCAATGTCAGATCTTGTTAAGAAACCAATAGCAATATTAGTTCTTTTGATTCCTTCATAATCATATTTCCATAATCCGTTTGGTCCGCCATTAGTAGAAGTAAAAGTATAATTATTGATATCATCCATCCAAGGCTGATCTCCGTCAGGATTCCATTTTTTTTCCATATCGTCAGAAGCAATGTCCTGCATTACATAATCATTTTGAAAAACAAGCCCTCCATTCCAATCCCATTGTGCCAAAAGATTTAAACTATTTGAAAGTAAGTAGTAGGATGAGTTTACCGAAAGCTCTACCGAAGTAAGAGTTGGAGTAGTATTTGCCTGCTTCAAAGTTGTTGCTCCTATGGGATCAGTAGTAAGCTCATCTTGGCAGCTAACTGCAAACAATAAGCTCATAAAGATTGATGCTATAAATATTTTTTTCATAATTTAATATTTTAAAAGTTGAATTAAAGTTGAACTTGAAGTCCCAAAATAAATGCTTTTGATTGAGGGTAGGTTCCTTTATCAATCAATGAAGTTGATTCTGGATCTAATCCTGTGTATTTTGTAATTGTGAAAAGGTTTTGACTTGAAGCATAAATACGTAAATTTTTAACTCCAACAACCTTACTATCAAACGTATATCCTATTTCAATATTTTTTAATCTAAGGTAAGAAGCATCTTCAACAAAAACACTGGAAACATTTCCTCCTCCATTATTATTGAAAGTAACTCGTGGTGTTGTATTACTGGTCCCTTCACCATGCCAGCTATCCAGCACCGAAACCATAGAGTTGAATGGACGACTATCGTAATTTAAAATTTGCTTCAAATCGTTGTAACGATCCACTCCTTCTACCCCTTGTAATAAGAATGAAATATCAAAATTTTTGTATTCTCCCGAAAATGAAAAACCATAGGTCATTTTTGGAATAGGATTTCCTATAATAGCTCTATCATCAGCATTAATCTGACCATCTCCATTTAAATCCTTGAACTTAATGTCCCCGGGCTGTGTATTATTTGAGTTTGAAAATAAAGTAGTATTTATTTCAGTATCGTTTTGATAAATGCCGTCAAATACAAGACCATAATAGGAACTAATGGCTTGTCCAACTTCCGTTTTTGTATGGGTCCCATCATCAATAATATTCTTCACATAAGTTTGAAGTTTATTCACCCTATTAGTTAATGTGGCAACATTTGCATTTATATTATATTTAAAAGCATGATCATTATCCTGAAAATTTAAACCAAGTTCAAATCCTTTATTACTTACAGCCCCTGCATTTACAATTGTACTTTCAATTACACCAACAGAAACCGCTGGCAAGTTTACCGATAATAGAATATCAGTTGTGTTTTTTTCAAAGTAATCCGTTGACAATGAAAGTTTATTTTTAAGGATACTCAAATCCAATCCAAAGTTAGTTTGAGTTGTAGTTTCCCATTTAAGATCAGGATTCCCGTATCGAATGATGTTGACTATTCCGCCTGTTGTTGAAACTAGAGTTTCAAAAGCATTATTCGGTATTTCCTGATTGCCTGATTGCCCCCAACTGGCTCTTAATTTTAAGTTAGAAATCCAATCTATTTTAGACATAAAATTTTCTTTTGATACTATCCACCCACCAGAAACAGATGGAAAATAGCCCCATTTATTATTGGCTCCAAATCTGGAAGAGGCATCAGCTCTCATGGTAGCAGTTGCAAAGTATTTGTTATTAAATCCATAAGTACCCGAAGCAAAATAAGATAAAAGAGCCCAATTGCTCGCTGAACCAGAACTATATGGAAAGGCTCTTATTACATTCCCATCGGCATCTAAAACACCTTGACCACCATAATCAAGATATCTGAAAGAGTCAGAAGTGTTATCAAAATTTTGTCTGCTACCGCCTATTGCAGCAGCATCGCTAGTAATGCTTTCCTGACCTAACAATAAATTGACGCTGTGCTTTTCATTAATTGTTTTTACATAGTTTAAAGTGTTCGTAAAAGTGAATGTCATACCTTGACCTCTATTTTCATCTAGTACATTAGGTCTATTATTTCTTCCCAGACCATAATAAGTATTATTGACATCACTGATATTAGCATCTCCAAAATTTTGAGCGAAATTTTTGTTATGGGTAAATTGAATATCAACACCCACATTACTTTTAAATTTTAAAGAATTATCTTTTAAGAAAGCATATTCTCCATATACATTTCCAAATGTTTGAAACGTATTTCTTTTGTCATCTGTAAAATGGACTATAGCAATTGGGTTTGAAGTAAATTCATAATTTTGACTCCATCCATTATCAGGTCCCGTATAGAAAGGTAAATCCGTATATGGATTGCTTGCAGAATAGGTGGGATCATTAATGTCTTTATAAACCCCTAATATTGGCGAACGCAATAAAGCATGGCGAATGATACCCGGTGCATCTCCACTGGAAGATAATTTGTCTTGTTTTGCATGGCTAATCTGGAGATTAGTTCCCACATTAAACCGATCTGAAACATTCGCATTAATATTTGCTCTAAAATTTACACGCTGGTATTTATCATGGTTTTCTACTACAATTCCATCCATTCCAAAATAACCTCCTGAAATTAAGTATTGCAAATTTTCAGAACCTCCACTAATTGAAGCTTGGAAATTTTTTGAAATCCCAGTTGTAAACAATTCATCCTGCCAATTTGTATTGGCTAAATCACTTCTGCTTCTGTCTGCTACATAAGGGCTAATTGCCGAGGAAGAATTCCCTATAGTATTATGCCAAGCCTGATCTTTTACCGTTAAGTATTGATCTGTATTTAACATTTTAGGGAGATTCGTTGCAAAATGAAGTCCCGAGTAATAATCGGCACTAATTGTTGATTTCCCTTTTTGTCCGCTTTTGGTTGTAATAACCACCACTCCTCCAGCAGCTCTTGAACCATAGACTGCTCCTGCGGCGGCATCCTTCAATACCGTCATCGATTTCACATCCGATTGATTAAGAAAAGAAATATCGCGAGTAGAAACGCCGTCAACAACATATAAAACATCGTTATTTCCTAATGTTCCTTCTCCTCTTATTCGAATTTTAATACCATCACCAGGAGCTCCCGTATTTGCAGCTACAAAAACACCAGCTATTTGTCCTTGTAAAGCTTGTGCCACATCGGGTACTTTTGTTTTTGAAAGGCTCTCCATATCTACCATAGAAACGGCACTACTTATGGATGCCTTTTTTTGGCTATTGTACCCAACTATAATTACTTCATTTAAAGAATTCAAGTCTTCTTTTAGGGTAATAATTAAATCTGTTCTTCCTGATACAGGTACTTCTTGGCTTAGATAGCCAAGATAACTAATGACAAGGATAGCGTTAGAATTCACTGTAGAAATGGTAAAACTACCATCAATATCAGTTACCGTTCCTGTTGTTGTTCCTTTAACGATTACATTTACTTGTGGTATGGGACCATTTTTATCTGATACAATCCCTTTTATGGTTTGGGCATACAATGCACTCCCTGATAATATGGTCCAAAGTAAAAACAAAGTATAAACAGTACTTTTTTTCATGATAAGAAAGTATTAAATTGATTATTAACTAGAATATTTTTTTTCATGTTCATAAAAATTAGGTTAATTAAATGCATTAATGGTTTTTTGGTTTATAATTCATAAATCATTTTATAAAATTAGCAGGAGGACACATAGAATTATGTACACTATTTCATCAAAAGTGTACACGAATCAAAAACGCATTGATTTACAGATGTTTAAAATAATAATTAGTACTTAGCTTTGTACTTAAATTGATAGTTTTTTGGAGTGCTATCATACATTTTTTTAAACTCCCTGTAAAAATAGGAACGATTATTAAAACCTGATTGGTAGCATACTTCCGAAACCGTCAATACATTTTTACGCAAAAGTTCTGCAGCATGTTTTAAGCGTATTGTCCGAATTAAATCTCCTGGTGTAAAACCAAAAATCTGTTTTATTTTTCGATATAATTGAGAACTGCTAATACCTAATTCTTTTTCGATGAATAAACTTTGAAGATTCTCATTGTCAATATTTTTTCGAATTAACTCAATTACCTTTTTCACAAAGTCTTTTTCTTCCTTTTCTATGGGAAGATTTGTGAGGTTCTCGATAAGAGTATCCTGAGTAAAATATTTATGTATTTGTTCTTTTTCTTCCAGCAGTTTTTGAATTCGGATTAAAAGATGATCTGGATGAAAGGGTTTTGGAATATAAGAATTAGCACCGCTTTCAATTCCTTCAATTCGTTGTAAAACCGAATCTTTGGCAGTAAGCATGATAAATGGAATATGACAAGTCTTAATTTCTTTTTTTACTTTTTCACAAAGTGCTACGCCATCCATAAAAGGCATCATTATATCGCTAATAATAAGATCCGGAATTTGAATTTCAAGAATATTCAACGCTTCTAAGCCATTATAGGAGACAATAATTCTATACTTTTCTCCTAGTAATTCATTCAAAAAGAGATGAATGTCTTTTTCATCTTCAACAATTAATATTGTTTTACGATGGTCTTCCAGAATTGTAAGAGATGCTATTTTAGGGTTTATAGTATCCGATATCTTAGGATTTTCTTCCAGAATATTTTTGAGATGGTGAGAAATCAAAATAGGGCTTAACTCTGTATCCAATTCTTTTTCACTAAATACTTCTTTGCTGCAAGGTAATAGAATCGTAAAGATTGTTTTTTCATTTGCAATGCTTGAAACAATAATTTCGCCTCTCAAGACGGTAACAAGTTTTTTAATATAAGCGAGCCCAATACCGGTTCTAAACAGATCATTATCGGTTCCTTTATTTGTGTCAGAAAGAAAAAATCGATCAAATAAAGAATCTAATTTTTCTTGCGAAATTCCTTTTCCTGTATTAACTATCGTGATATTTAGTCGTTTTGGATCCCCGTCCTCAATATGAAATTTAAGGTCAATTTTACCATTAACTGGGGTATATTTAAATGCATTTGACATCAGGTTAAACACTATTTTCTCAATTTTATCTTTGTCAAACCAAGCCAACAATTCAGACGGAATATCCAGATGGTAATTAATATTTTTACTGAGCGCCCATTCATCAAATAGTTCCGCAATTTGTTCTACTAAATTCACCAGATCAAACTCTTTTACACTTACTTCTAAATAATCATATTCGGCTTTTCTAAATTCGAGTAATTGCTGTGTTAAGAACAGTAATCTTGAAGTGTTTCTCTGAATCATCTGAATAAACTTCTGATTCTTTTCACTCAAATTTGTCGTTTCAGACAACTTTTGTATGGGACCTACAATCAAGGTCAAAGGCGTTTGAAACTCATGGGCTATATTAGTAAAAAAGGTAAGGCGGTTTTCATGTAGCTCTTCTTCCCGTTTTCTAAAAAGAATATTTTGGCTCAAAGATTGGCGTTTCTTGTAATAACTGAGTACAAACAAGATGAAAAGCACAGCCAATACAGTATAAATTACAAAGGCAAGATTCGATTGCCAGAGAACGGGTTTAATTCGGATGTCAATTGCATGAACCGGATCACTCCAAACACCGTCACTATTAGACCACTTTATCCACAGGGAATAATTCCCTCTGGGAACATTCGTAAAGGAAATAATTCTTCGGTTATTGATTGTATTCCATTCCTTATCAAATTTTTTCAGTTGGTAGGCATATTGGCATTTTTCACTGTTAATATAAGTTAATGCGGCCAACTCAATATCAAAAAAGTTTTGATTATGATCTAAAACAATAGACGGATGTGTATCCGAATCAGGCGAAATAACCAATCCCTGATAATAGGGAACTGCTTGGTTTTGTCCACTAATTTTATCAATTAAAATATCAGGAATTACAGAGGATTCTTTTATATTTTGAGGAAGAAAATAATTAAACCCTTTTATTCCTCCCATAAAAATAAAATCTGATTTTGGATCTTGGTAAAATGCTCCATCAGCAAATTCATTGTTTTGCAAGCCTTCATTTTTAGTGTAATTGATAAACTTTGATTCTTCTAGAACAAAGTTGGACAGTCCAAAATTAGTACTTAACCATAGATTAGATTTCGAATCCGAAACAATCCCATGAATGGTGTTATTTGGGAGACCTTGATTGGTAGTATAACTTTTAAAAATAGCCCTGCCATCGCTTCCTAAATGATCTAAAAGATTTAAACCAAAACTGGTTCCTATCCAAAGCCTATTTTCTCCATCTTTTTTCAAACTCAATATATCATTATTGGATAGGCTTTTTGGATCACCTTTTATGTTTTTGTAAGTTTGAAATTTTTCTGTTATTTTGTCAAAAAGATTCAAACCTCCCAATCGGGTTCCTATCCAAAGTTGGTTCTCCTTCTCGGGTACTATGGAGTAAATAATATTACTGCTTAAAGCATTTTTTTCTTTATTATCAGCTTGGTATATCTTAAACTGACTTACTTTCAGGTTTTCTCCAGAACGCTCAATTTTGCAACGAATCATCCCATAACCATTCGTTCCAAGCCAAATGAATCCTTTTTTATCCTGATAAATGGCATAAACAGATTTGAAATAGTGGCATTGTTCCTTTCCCAGAATTTCTGACCAACTGACTAATTTTGATTTTGCCAAGTCGTAAACAGTAATTCCATTTCCATCGGTTCCTATAAAAACAAGCCCATCTTGTCCTTTGCATAAAGAAAACACCGCATTATTAATAAGGCTATTGTTTTCGTTAAAATTTTTATATTCTAACGTTTTATCCGGATTTTGATAAAAATTAGGAGCCAATCGAAACAGTCCTTTTCCTTTTGTTCCTACCCAAAATGAATTTCCCTTTATTTCTAAAAATGCCCTCACAATACCACCATCCAGTTCAGGAATTTGTGTTTTTGAAATTAGATTGAATGGTTTTTTAAGCGGATACATTTTAAAAATTCCATCCCCATCAGTACCGGTCCAAATCACATTTTCACTCCCTTGAATCAAAGCAGTCACTTTTTGATTCTTGAGATATTTCAACCAGGGTTTAGTGAAGACATTTCCCAAACTATCAATAATACGATAACCCGAATGGCTAGATAAAACAAGACCCTCAGGCACATGACCAATACTGTTTTCTATATTTTGTACTGGAATTTCCTTGTTTTTTTTATCCGACATGGAATGTAATATAACTTTCCCTGAGGTCGGAATAACAACTATTTTCTGATTAGACATTATTTCAAACGTTCTAATATTGACAGAAATCAAGGCTGTTTTTGAAATTATTTTTCCGTTTGCTTTGGCATTCTCAATAGACAAGGAATAAAGTTCTTGATCTTCAAACAATACGATCAAATCGCCCTTAGATGTAAATTCCATTTTTTTAACGGATTTTCTAGGAAGATTTTTAGAACTTAATAATTGAAAAGCCGTACCGTCGAAATAACCAATTCCCCAGTCTTTTACGGCACAAAAGACTTTTTTGGATGGATCAAGTGCCATATTGAATTCTGATTCCGATAATGGAGGGCTATTCTTTCTGGAAAAATAATAACGTTCAAAACGATCCGTTTTTTTGTTATATTGATTAATTCCGTGCATTGTCAAGATCCAGATCCTACCCAAATCATCTTCGTCTACTTTAAGAATGACCTGATTACTAAGGCTATTTTCTTTATTAATTTCGGGTCTGAAAATTTTGAAATTAGTCCCGTCATATCGGTTTAACCCATCCCAAGTCCCAACCCAAAGTAAATTTTCAGAATCTTGAAAAATAGTATTCACAGAGCTATTGGAAAGTCCCTTAGTATTATCAAGTTGCTCTAGAGAATATTTTAAATCACCTCTCCTAGAAGAATCTAGTAAGGACAAATTGATAGTGTCAGTTTTTGATCTTGCTATTAATGGACTAACTTTTTTTGAATCGTCCAAAGATGCTGATTCCTCTTTCTTGTTACAGGCAATAAATCCCATAAAAATAAAACCAACAACTATCTTTCTTATTTTCAATTTGGCAAATCTTTTTTTTAATTTATAATGATAATATTTACTTTAGAATAAAAAGATTTTTTTTGAATATGAGTAGCACAAATATTCAAAAGGGAATATGCTTAAAAACATATATCTAAAATAAAACATACCGAAATCGATATAACTAGGTGTCCAAATGTACACAAAAAAGAAGAAATAGAATAAGATAAACGCTAAAACACATACTATTTAGAAGGGAAACTTTGGATATCCTATTATTAATCTCAGTTTAATCAATTCATCCAAAAGCCTTATGAGTATAATTAATGACAAAAATTTAAATAATATTAAAATGAAGTGAAATTCAAAATTGAAGGTGAAGATGAAAACACAAAAAAATAATAGATTATTTAAGAGGAAAAGATTTTGAAGATGTTCGATTGAGTGGGAATCTAATAAAGGAATGGTGAGGTACTTTCGTAGGCATATTAATATTAAAAAAATAAGAGAACTGAAAAACTTAACACGTGATTTTGTTGCTGCAGAATTAGAAATGAGTACTAGTGGCTATGGAAAAATTGAACGAGGTGAAATTGATTTAACAATTTCGAGAGTTGTTCAAATTGCAGAAGTTTTATCGGTCTCTGTTTTCGATATACTATTTTTTGACGCGGAAATTTTTTTCATAAAAGATAATATTCCAATTGAAGTTAATATTAGCAAGAATTATGTTGAAAGAAAGAAATATACTATCCCGAACATCCGAATAAAATGCTAAAAAAACAGAATTAATTATTTTGACTGCCTTTCTAAATCGGCCACATGTGTATTTTTATATTAAAGCCACTACTTTTTAATCCTCTAAAAAGAGTTTGAACCTGCCACTTTATTTATAATAAACCATTGTTTGTTCGGGTTTATTGAATGAAACAATAATTAAAAACTCCATTTTTCCGTTTCGGTCAATGGTTTTACTCCCTGAAAGATAGCGTTTTCGGATAATGATAAAAATTGCCTGTTTTCAAATTATTGAACAACCAAAAAGCCTTAATCTCTTCCTGTTTTTGGTACGAATAAATTTTGAAATTATTTCTGATTCTGATGTAATACCAAATGTTGTTTTGGTTTAAAAACGCTAACCATTTTCCCCCGACAAACTCTCTATCAGCCAAAAGACAATCTACACTTTCCTTGCCGAACCAATTAGCTAATTCATAAAAACTACATATATTGTAAGTCTGCCATATCATTTCGCAAGAATTGCGCATTCCTGACGTAGCATTATTTCATGATCTGTTTTCTTATAATTTGTTCTGAGGTTATATTTCATGTCTTCGAGTTTTATGCTAATATTTTATTTTTTTTATAAATAATAGAGCTTCTAATTGGTCTTATTGATAATTTTATAATTGTTGCAGTTTAACATTTTGTTCCTTAAAATCATCATATCTTCACTCACTTTTTTATCTAATATTTTAGCGTAGTGTTGCGTCGTTCTTATGTTTTTATGACCAAGCATTTTACTCACACTTTCTATGGGAACGCCATTTGTAAGGGTTACAGTCGTTGCAAAAGTATGTCGAGCAATGTGGAAGGTTAAATCTTTTTTAATGCCGCAAACGTCCGCTATTTCCTTCAAGTAGCTATTCATTTTTTGGTTGCTTAAAACCGGTAATAGTTTATCTTCATTTATGCATTGTGGGTGATTGGCATATTTCAGGATTAATTCTTCCGGAATCGGGAGGAGGGGAATGCGAGAAGCTGTCTCTGTTTTTTGTCGATGGGTGAATATCCATTTCCCGCCATCGATACCCATACTGATGTTTGATACCGTTAAGTTTTTGACATCTATATAAGCCAAGCCAGTAAAGCAGCTGAAAACGAAAATATCTTTTACCTGGTTTAATCTTTCGGTTGCAAATACTTTAGAATAGATGTCCTGAACTTCTTCTTGCGTTAGGTAATCTCTTTCGACTTCACGAATTTTTGATTTATAGTTTGCAAATGGATCCTTATCTATCCATCCATTTGAAATACAGATTTTGATTATTTTCTTGAAGTTCTTAATGTATTTAACTGCCGTGTTGTTGGCGCATTTACGAACACTTCTCAAATAGAATTCATACTCTGTTATGAAAGAATGGTCTATTTTATTGATTTCGATATCGGAAATGTTATATTTCCACTGCAAGAAGTCTTTGGTGTGCTTGAGTGAGGTTTTATATCGCTCTAGTGTTCCTGGTGCGTATTCAAGTCCCAAAAGCTCTTCTACTTTCCGGTTGTGTTCTTCGAATATAGGGACGAGCATATGTTGCTGTTCTTTAATGCCGAGAAGTCTATTTTTAAAAACTTCAATTGTGAGGAGTTCGTTGCTGTGTATTAATTCCATTTGGATGTCGAATATTTTTGATTTCAGTAAATCAAGGTATTCATTTAATGAACGAGCATTCTCGGTATTGCCTTTCATTTTTGACAGCTCAGGTGACCATTTAGTAGAATCTATAAATTTTTTGGTACTGAACTCCATTCGATTTCCATCTACAGTTAATCTTACATAGATAGGAAGTTGACCTGCAGCATTAGCTTTTGTGCTCTTCGCATAGAAGTGTAATGTGATTTTAGTTTTCATAGTGGTAACCTTTTAATTAGTATTCAATTTAGATTTCTAAAGGATATCAAACAAGATGTTTAAATAGTGGACTAGTGATAAACTAGCCATTGAACAGGTTGTTTGAAATTTTCAAGTTGATTTAGCGAGACCCTGATTTTTGAATTATTGTAGGGTCTCGATTTTGCCTCTTAAAAGATGAGATTAGATGAATAATTTGAATATGTCGTAAAAGCAAAAACCCCGTAAATCATAAGATTTACGGGGTTTTGATACCATTTGTTTTTCTACTGGCGGAGAAAGAGGGATTCGAACCCCCGGACCTGTTACAGTCAACAGTTTTCAAGACTGCCGCATTCGACCGCTCTGCCATTTCTCCAGTAAATTGCTTTCATTATCTGATTGCGAGTGCAAATATAAGAATCTTTTTTGGTTATACAAATCTATTTTTTTTAAAAAAAGGTCTATTAGATGTACTTATTTTTAATTGTTTCATTTTCTTTACTTTAGCATTTAATTTATTTGAATAAATAAATTATTGTTTTTTTAATAACTGACGTATTCTGTTATTTCTAGTCCGTAACCTATCATTCCTACTCGTTTTCCTGGCTCTGTATTGGATACTAATCGGATTTTTGAAATATCTATATCATGAAGTATCTGCGCTCCGATTCCAAAGTCTTTACTGTCAATTTTAATTTTTGGGGCTTTTATTTCTCCTTCAGCCTGTAAAATTTTAAGCTCTCCAATACGATTCAATAAATTAACAGATTGCATATCTTGATTGATAAACACAACAGCTCCCTTACCTTGTTCGTTAATCACTTTAAACATGGCATCAAGTTGCTGGTCTGCATTATCAGTCAAAGTTCCTAACAGATCATTATTGACTTGCGAAGAGTGTATTCTTGTTAAAATTGGTTCCCCTAAATTCCAAGTCCCTTTTGTCAATGCAATATGGATTTGTTTGTTGGTCGTTTGTTGGTATGCTCTTAAACGAAAGGTACCAAAACGAGTTTGTATATCAAAATCATCTTTCTTAATAATTAGGCTGTCGTGCTGCATTCTATAAGCCACAAGAGCTTCAATGGAAACTAATTTTAGATCGAATTTCTTAGCTACTTTTACCAATTGAGGCAATCGAGCCATAGTCCCATCTTCGTTCATAATCTCTACAATCACACCTGCAGATTTAAAACCCGCTAATCTGGCAAAATCAATTGCGGCTTCCGTATGACCAGTTCTTCTTAGTACGCCTCCTTGTTTGGCAATCAATGGGAAGATGTGCCCGGGTCTTGCTAAATCATGTGGTTTGGTATCAGAATTGGCTAAAGATAAAACTGTTTTTGCTCTATCTGCTGCTGATATTCCAGTGGTCACTCCGTTTCCTCTTAAATCAACCGAAACAGTGAAAGCAGTTTCCATTGGGTCGGTATTATTGCTTACCATTACATGT
Organism: Flavobacterium sp. LS1R10; assembly: GCF_003968825.1. Taxonomy (NCBI): domain Bacteria; kingdom Pseudomonadati; phylum Bacteroidota; class Flavobacteriia; order Flavobacteriales; family Flavobacteriaceae; genus Flavobacterium; species Flavobacterium sp. LS1R10. The sequence continues at coordinate 41,358 of NZ_RYDH01000007.1, forward strand.
AGGCCTAGCTCCTTACAGCGGCTTTCTGTTAATGGTGCGCAAATGAGTCCTCGGCCGTGTGTGGCCATGAAATTAATCATTTCGGGTGTTACTTTCTCGGCTGCTGCTAAAAAATCACCTTCATTTTCACGATCTTCATCATCAACTACGATAATAATTTTTCCTTGACGAATAGCTTCTATCCCTTCTTCAATTGTGTTGAGTTGTATATTATTTGTAGTCATTTGTACTGTTAATTTTGTGATGGAAATATTTTTTTTAATATTTTTTGAAATGGAGCCAGAATAACATCCACATTTATCAATCCAATATCATTTGTAGCTCTATAAGTTAGTATAATTGCTAAAGGGGATAATAGTATCGAGGACAACCAGGCACCTAAAAAAGGTGACATTTCATTTTCCTGAGCAATTCTTTTGCCAAAAGAGTTTATGAAGTGAAAGGTTATGAAAATTAAAATTGCAAAAACTATAGGTAGTCCCAATCCTCCTTTTCTAATAATTGCTCCCAAAGGGGCACCTATAAAAAACATTAGAAAACATGCAAATACAATTACAAACTTATCATAAAAAGCAAGTAAGTGTTTATTGATATTTTTTTGTTTATTTTCTAATTCGGTTTTAGAGGTATCAATTGAATACACGGTACTACTAATAGTACTTGTCGCTATTCTTAAAATTTCTATTTGTTGCTCTTTAGTGTACAAGGATAAAATATCTTCAGGAAAGGAGTTTTCTATTTTGAACTCCTTTCGTTTAGTATTGCCAGGAATCCGTATTCGTGCATTGCTATTTTCCGAAAATGAAATAATATCATTTTTTAAATTTTTATTTAACGAATCCAATGTATAGCTTAATTCATTGACAGTAAGCATAGTATTAGTATTCGCAACGCTTTCGTCATTGACATCTACATTATTAAGTTCTGATAAATCAATGTTGATAATATGTTTTTTAAACGAACTTTTGATAAAAGGCATTTTACTGCGATCCTCATATTTTTCTGGAACTATGTCTTCGTAGTAAAAGCCATCATTTAACACTAATTGTAAAATGCTAGATTGTTCACTACTTATTAATTCGCCATCTCGGGCTTTAATAACTGTTTTACTCCCGTCACCAACGTTTGATTTTTTATGAATAGTCACACCTGTAAGGATGTTTCCGTTGTCACCTGTTTTTTTATTTACCTTAATGTTATAAAAACCAACATCACTAAATTGTCCTTCAGCTATTGCCAAGGCTGGTTTTACTTGTGCAATATTTTTTCTGAAATTGATAAATTTATACTCCGCATAAGGAATCACATTATTAGAAAACAGAAAAGCTACTATACTTAATAAAATTATAAATACCGTTAAGCTTCTCATGGCTCTTTGCAAAGAAATTCCAGAAGATTTCATTGCCGCAAATTCATAATTTTCTGCTAAATTACCAAATGTCATTATGGAAGACAGTAATATCGAAAGGGGAAGTACTAAAGGCACAATCCTAGGCATTGAAAATGCTAGGAATTTTATGATCATGAGTAAATCTAAATCCTTTCCTGCTAATTCAGCTATGAATAACCAAACGGTTTGAAGTATAAATATAAAAAAAAGAATTACAAATACTGTGGTAAATGTAGTCAGGAATGTTTTTAATAAGTATTTGTCGAGAATTTTCACCTAATAAATTAATCTAATTTGTTGATGTAGTAATTTGGATATTTACTGCTTGCAAATGTAAATTGATTTTTTGACAAAGGTTGGTTGGTTTTGAAAGAATTAACCGTTAATGTTGTTTTTGTCCCTTTTTTTCCTATTTCAATCAAATTGTAGATGTGTTTCGTTTGTACATCAATTCCTAATAACACCTCTTTTCTTTGGTCTTTAGAGTTAAACGGAATCAACTTTATATACTGAATTTTTCTACCTCTGACATTTTGTAAAACATCCATATTGTACTTATAACCAGTATTGAAAAACGTTAACATTTTAGAAGGTGTAATTGCATTGTCATCTTTATCATTGACCGTTGAAATTGTAATCTCCTCATCTTCAGGAACAATAGTATAGGCTTTTTTTCCGTCATAAATTTTAGTTACTCCCATGAAATTTAAAACGTATTGATTGCCTTTCATGGTAACATTTCCTTTACTTTCCTGATTAATGTTTTCTTTTGTATTATTCAAAGAATACTTAAAATCAATTATTATAGTATTGTAGCTTTTGACTTTTGCAGTAACTTGGTCTAAAAGATTTTTTGCTTTTTTATCCTGAGCTTGTATCGAAAAACTAAAAAGTAATAAAGTGGTAATAAAAATAAGTCTTTTGCTCAAGTTCTTTAGATTGCTTTTTTTGAATGGCTTCATTTGTTCGCTTTTACTTGAGTTTTGAATCTTTGTTTTCATGTTGTTAATTGTTTTGTTCATTGTTGAAAAATTGATCAAGAGAACTTATATCCAGAATGTTTACACTGCGCGCTTTACTTCCTTCAAAAGGGCCTACAATTCCTGCGGATTCCAATTGATCAATCAATCGGCCCGCTCTGTTGTACCCTAGTTTTAGTTTTCTTTGTAACAATGATGCGGAGCCTTGTTGTGCATTGACAATTATTTCGGCTGCTTCTCTAAACAAAGTATCTCTATCAGAGATATCCATATCAAGATTAATGCCACTTTCTTCCCCAATAAATTCTGGAAGTAAATAAGCGGTAGCATATGCTTTTTGACTACCAATGAATTCCGTTATTTTTTCTACTTCTGGTGTGTCTATAAAGGCACATTGTACACGTACTACATCATTTCCGTTAGTGTATAACATATCGCCACGCCCAATTAACTGATCTGCTCCTTGTGTGTCAAGAATGGTCCTGGAGTCAATTTTTGAAGTAACTCTAAAGGCGATTCGGGCAGGAAAATTAGCTTTTATCAAACCTGTAATTACATTTACCGAAGGTCTTTGAGTAGCTATAATCAAATGGATTCCTATGGCACGCGCTAATTGTGCCAGGCGAGCAATAGGAACTTCTACTTCTTTTCCGGTAGTCATAATCAAATCGGCAAATTCATCTACTACAAGAACGATATACGGTAAAAATCGGTGGCCATTTTCTGGATTCAATTTTCGGGCTTTAAATTTATCGTTGTATTCTTTAATGTTTCGCACCATCGCGTCTTTCAACAAAGAATAGCGATTATCCATTTCTACACACAGGGAGTTTAAGGTATTAACTACTTTTGCATTATCAGTAATAATTGCTTCATCCATGTCTGGAAGTTTGGCTAAATAGTGTCTTTCAATCTTATTAAAAAGGGTCAGCTCCACTTTTTTAGGATCTACCAAAACAAATTTAACTTCTGCGGGATGTTTTTTGTACAAAAGGGAAGTTAAAACAGCATTTAATCCAACAGATTTTCCTTGTCCGGTAGCACCGGCCATTAATAGGTGGGGCATTTTAGCTAAATCAACTACAAAAGTTTCGTTCGAAATGGTTTTTCCAAGAGCTATAGGTAATTCCATTTCGGCTTCTTGAAATTTAGCGGAACCAATAACACTTTTCATCGAAACCATCGTGGGGTTTTTGTTAGGAACTTCAATCCCTATGGTTCCTTTCCCAGGAATAGGGGCAATGATCCGAATGCCTAATGCCGAAAGTGACAGCGCAATATCATCTTCTAGACTCTTGATTTTTGAAATTCGAATTCCTGCTTCCGGAACAATTTCATATAAAGTAACTGATGGTCCAACGGTCGCTTTGATCTGTGCAATTTCAATTTTGTAATTGCGAAGCGTATCTACAATTTTATTTTTATTTTCTTCTAATTCTTCCTGATTGATAGTGATTCCTCCCGTAGAATATTCTTTTAATAGGTCAATCGTAGGAAATTTATAATTGGATAAATCCAATGTTGGATCAAATAATCCAAAATCAGCAACTAATCGCGAGGCTAAATTTTCTTCAATTATATCCTCTTCCGGAGCCGTTTCTATTACAAAAGTATCAATTGGAGCTGCTAATACCTCTGGTTTTGCTATTGGTGTGATTTCCATAGCGAGAGGCTTGGCAACAGGTTCCCGGTTAATATTCGATGCGTTGCTTATTGTAGGTTTTAATGCTTCTTTGTTAATTTCAAATTGATTACCATTGGTTTTCAAATGAATACTGTCCTCTTCTTCGGTTACGGCAAACTCTTCTAAATTATAACCACTGTTCTCCTTTTTGATGGGACTGGCTGTTGCTAAATCAGTCTTTAATTCTTGTTTTGTTTGATCAAAAAAGGATTGGATTTTTTCTGGTGAAATTTTAATTTTGAAAATTACATATATAATTAACCCAAATAATAAAATCAATAAAGTGCCTGTTTTTCCAATGTAATCTTGTGAAAAAGAATTCAATTCATAACCAATTACACCTCCTAATTCAGGTACTGAAGTAGCAAAAAAACCAAACAAAACTGATAAAACGACGCTCACAAATAAATCCCAAAACCAAATGTTTTTTAGTTTTTTTAAAGGTAATCCTACTATTAAATATATTCCAGTTAAGAAAAATAACCGGACAAATATAAATGCAGCAACTCCAAAACCGTTATAAATTAGCAAATCAGCTAAAAAAGCGCCAAATTTCCCCAACCAATTTTGAACAATTTCCGTACGATCCGCAATCGCATGAACTGCGCTTTGATCTTCTTGACCGTAAATGTAAAAGGAAACAAAAGCAAATAATAAAGCAATTGAAAACAATACTAACAGTGAGCCAAAAACAATTTTATGTTGTTTAGTCACCCTCCAAGGACTATTCTCCGGAGTTTTAGAATCATTTTTTTTGTTTAAAGGAGGTATTTTTGTTGTTTTTGCCATTCGAGTTGTACTAATTCTTACAGGAATTTTGGTGTATAAATAATTAAACCGATTGTTATTGCTGTTAAAGCAGCAAAAAAGACCGCTCCTGCGGCAATATCTTTAATAAACCCAATTTTTTCATTATAATTGGGATGGATAAAATCAGCTACTTTTTCTACAGCCGTATTCAATCCCTCAATGCTAAGAATTAATCCTATTGCCAGAGTTTGAAACAGCCATTCTGTTTTAGTAATACTAAAATAAAATCCAGCAATAGTCAACAGTATGGCTATTGAAACCTGAACCATTATACTGTGTTCTGTGCGGATCAATTTTAAAGCGCCCTTAAATGCATAAGTGACGCTTTTTAATCTTCCCGTAATGAAAGTGGTATCTTTTTGAAACTCCATTAAGATGAAATTAAAGTACAGCTAAAGCCGCTTCATAATTTGGCTCGTCTGCAATTTCAGCCACTTGTTCCGTATGGGTAACTATTCCGTTTTGATCAACAACAATGATTACTCTGGAATGCAATCCGGCCAGAGGGCCATCAGTGATTTCTAAACCATTTACTTTGCCAAATTCACCACCTTGAAAATCAGATAAATTAATGACATTTTCAAGTCCTTCAGCACCACAAAAACGTTTTTGGGCAAAAGGCAAATCTCTAGAAACACATAATACAGTTGTATTTTCTAAAGTACTGGCACTTTCGTTAAATTTTCTCACGGAGGCTGCACACGTTCCTGTATCTATACTTGGAAAAATATTTAAAACTAGTTTTTTACCTTGAAAATCACTAAGCGAAGCTACAGAAAGATCTGTTTTAACTAATTTAAAATCAGCTAATTTAGTCCCTATTTTTGGTAATTCTCCTGAAGTGTGTATTGGATTTCCTCCTAATGTTATTAATGCCATAATTTTGTTTTTTTAATAAGGTTCAAAAGTATGAAAATTATTTAAGAATAAGACCTCAAACAGGTGTTTAAAGTTTCCATTTTTACCTCTTATGATAAACCCGCAGGTACTGCTGTATTCTCTTTTATTGAATAAAACACACACACATTGTTAAGTACGTTTTTAAAATATTGAATATGATTTATTTTATTTGTCGATAGAATCTAGTACTCGTTTCATGAAAGTATTTAAAGCTTCTTTTTTATCAGTTCCGGTTTTTACCAGTTTGCTCATCTCTAAAGCACCTTACATAGTAGAAATTAATTCGCCTATCACATCTAGTTCTTTGTATTTCAAGAATGAAATTTCAGTCATTGCCTCAAGAACTTCTATAGTTTCAATGATATAATCTTCATCATTTTCTGAAGCTAATTTTTTAAATTTTGGTAATTAAATCCTGTGATGTATCTTCGGTTAATTCGATTAAAATAAGTTTGTTTTTTAAGGTTGAAAGAGGCAAAGGTTCAAAGCGACAATGCATGAATTTGTGCAACAAAAAACCTTTGTTGCTCTGAATCTCTGAACCTTTATATCTTTATTTGAATTAATTTAGTACACAACAAAAACATATATTATTGAAATTCAACCAAATAAAGGTCCTGTAATTTGCTGAAAATACTGATATTTCGTGCGTTATAGAATTATCACCACATAATTTTTATAGTGAAGAATACCAGTCTTGAGGGTAAAGACACAGAGCTTATTTCAGTTTTACAAGATCATTTCAAAGGAGAACTCAATTTAGCAAGGGTCAAGCTCATTTGTTTATTCATTACGGCTTTATGCAAAATAAAGACAATCAATTATGATAAGTTAGCATCTGGATTTGCGACAACTGCTACTAAAAATAGCTCTTATAGAAGAGTGCAATGATTCCTGAAGGAATTTGTCTTTCCCATGAAAATAGTTTCTTCTTTGATATTCAATTTATTACCAGCTAAATCCGATTTGGTATTGGTGCTAGATAGAACCAATTGGAAGTTCGGATTTTTGATTAATGATTCTTGATTTCAGATGTGGTAGAACCCTTAAGATCAAATTTATCTCTTTTATTTACTTTATAAATAATACCATTTGCTAAACTGTTTTTATTTTCTCCTATTTGAATCATTCAGAGCGCTACCTACATAGAAAACAAGAAAAAAATTGCTCAAGAATAAAGACAGCTATGCTTTTATTTCGTCTGTAGCCTGTTGATACTCTCCCGTTCCGGAACTGTAAACAATCCATAAGAAATTGTCATTATAATTACCCTAAAGGAATTTGAATTTTAGAAAAAAATTTTTTATATGTGATAAATGTTACTGAATGCAAAAATTTAACAGACAATCTTTGCAATCATAAATTTTACAATTATGGAATATATTGGTTATTTTTCGTCAATACTCATTGGAGTTGCATTAGGGCTCATTGGCGGTGGAGGCAGCATTCTTACCGTACCTGTTTTAGTCTATTTATTTACAGTTGAACCCGTGATTGCAACTGCATATTCATTATTTATTGTTGGCTTGACAAGTGCGGTAGGAAGTGTTGGCTATTTCAAAAAAGGTTTGGTTAGCATAAAAACAGCTATTGTTTTTGGTATCCCATCAATTATCTCCGTTTTTACAACAAGAGCAATAATAGTTCCTGCAATTCCTAAAGAGCTGTTTTCTGTGGGAAATTTTATCTTGACTAAAGACCTTTTTTTAATGCTGTTTTTCGCTGTTATAATGATTATTGCTTCTTATAGCATGATTAAAAAAGACAAAAAACTCGCTTCTGAAGAACCACACGAACAAAAATTCAATTATCCGCTTATACTTATAGAAGGAACACTTATAGGAATAATTACCGGACTTGTAGGAGCTGGCGGTGGTTTTTTAATTATACCGGCTTTGGTTATTTTGAGTAAACTTCCTATGAAAGAAGCGGTTGGGACTTCATTAGTAATCATTGCTGCAAAATCTTTAATCGGTTTTTTCGGAGAAGGTGGAGAAAACGTTATTGATTGGCAATTCTTATTTACCATTTCAGCATTTGCAATTGTTGGAATTTCTATTGGCACAGCATTATCCAAAAAAATTAATGGCAACAACCTGAAACCCGCTTTTGGCTGGTTTGTTTTAGTGATGGGGATTTATATTATTACTAAGGAGTTATTTCTAAAATAAAATTATTGTATAACAAAAGTCACGTTGATACAGAAGCAATTTAAATAAATTTATCTTCTTATTACTAAAACAAATCCAAAAACAAATGGCTAATCAATATCAAATATTAATAATCAAAGGTCGAGGTAATTCAGTACTTTTTGTTACTCCACAATTGCTTATTAAAAAAATTTAATCAACCAAAATCAAATTATACAAGAGAAGCGGCAAAAATTGTATCTACGCGCCACGACATTCATATTAATAAAATACTACAATTACAGTTATAAAATACTTGTGTAACATATGTCACCATTTTTAATAAATGTAATCTGTAATTTTGGTTTCAAATGAATAATAAACTTAAAAATAAACGATATGTATTTTCAACACATTTACGACAAGAGTCTTGCTCAGGCAAGTTATTTTATTGGCTGTCAAAAAGCAGGTGTAGCCGCAGTTATCGATCCTAAAAGGGATGTTGACACCTACCTTGAAATTGCCAAGCAGAACAATATGAAAATTACTCATGTTTTAGAAACACACATTCATGCTGATTTCCTCGCTGGTTCCAGAGAATTAGCAGCTTTGACGGGAGCAGAAATGTACCTTTCAGCGGAAGGCGGATCCGATTGGAAATATGAATTCCCTCATGTTGGCATTAAAGATGGTGATGTTCTGAAAGTAGGAAACTTAAAAATAGAAGTAGTTCATACACCAGGACATACTCCGGAAAGCATCAGTTTTCTGCTAACCGATACGCCTGCCAGCGATGAGCCTGTCATGTTGTTCACCGGTGACTTTGTATTTGTGGGAGATGTAGGAAGACCTGATTTACTTGAAAAAGCAGCAGGAATGAAAGGAACACAGGACATTGGTGCTAAACAAATGTATCAATCCATTACTAAATTCGATGCATTACCTGATTATATTCAAGTATGGCCAGGTCATGGAGCAGGCTCTGCTTGTGGAAAAGCACTAGGAGCCGTTCCAAGCACCACTGTAGGATATGAAAAAATAAGAAACTGGGCTTTTCAGCATAAAAATGATGAAACTGGATTTGTAAAATATTTATTGGAAGACCAACCGGAACCGCCAAAATATTTCGCGATGATGAAAAAACTAAATAAAGTAGATCGTCCGCTTCTTACAACTGTTCCAAAATTAAAACAACTGGATTATAGCGAGTTAACAGCAGCTTTAGAAAAAGGAATCAAATTGATTGATGCAAGAGATAAAACGGAATTTTCTACAGGATTTATTCCGGGAAGCATCAACATTCAAGGGAATAATTCATTTGCCACTTGGGCAGGATGGTTTCTTACGTATGAAGAACCTTTTATGTTGCTTGCCGATGAATCACAATTAGATGATTTGACTAGAAAACTAATGCGAATTGGATTAGACAACATTCACGGGTACATTCCTTCTACGAAAATATGGGAAGAAAATGGCGGTTCTTTGGAGAAAGTAAATCAAATTACAATAGAAGAATTTAAAGCCTTACAACAAGAAAAAGATGTTCAAGTTGTTGACCTTCGTGGTGTTGCAGAATACAATGCAGGTCATATCAAAGAAGCTGATAATGTATTTGTAGGTACTTTAGTAAATAATCTGGACAAAATAAGTAAGGATAAAAAAGTATTAATCCATTGCCAAGGTGGTGACAGGGCAGCAATTGCCTATTCATTATTAGCGCGAAATGGGTATAAAAATGTGCTCAACTATTCTCCTGGAATGAATGAGTGGATGAGCCAAAATAATCCTATTGAATACTAAAAACCTCAATTATGTTCGGAATTTTTAAAAATCTGTTTTCAAAAAAAGACACCACACAAATGGAAAAATTAATAAACGAAGGTGCTTTCTTAGTAGATGTTCGCACACCGTCAGAATTCGCAGAAGGTCACGTAAAAGGTTCAACCAATATTCCTTTGGATCAAGTGGCGAGCCAATTGGAAAAATTCAAAGAAAAAGATCATATTATTGTTTTCTGCCGTAGCGGTAATCGCAGCGGTCAAGCCAAAATGATTTTGGAACAAAATGGTTTCAAAAACGTTACAAATGGCGGTACTTGGCAAGATGTAAACGAAGCGATAAGCAAATAAACAGCTGTTGTTTTAAAAATAGTGTATGCAGTTTAAAACAAGAAAAGTAGTTGTTTTAAACTGCATATTTATTTATTCAGCAATGAAAATTAGAGGACAATAAAAACACTTTGATTTTATTCTACTTATAAAATACTGAAAAAACATTTGATTTTTCAAATTCATTTAAATAAAGAAGTAAATTTGATAGTGCTTTTAGAAAAAATTTTCATTTTTACTCTTCTACGAAACAAATACAACTAAACTACTTTTTGCACTTAATTATAAAATAATATGGAAACAAAAAAAGCAGCAAACAAAGACTTAATTTTAAGAGAAAAATTAGCATTGCAACGGACTGTATTGGCCAACCAATCTACTTTTCTTGCCTTTTTGAGAACGTCAATGTATTTTTTGATTGCAGGTTTAAGTTTGAGAAATCTGCTCAAAATTGAAAATAGTTTACTGATTGAAATCGCACTTTTTATCACTTCATTTATCATTTTTGTTTTTGGGACAATCAACTATTTCAAGCATAAAAAATCCATCCTAGAAAATAAAAAACACATAGGTGACTACCAATTAGAATATTACAAATTATAAGAACTTATACTTTTTTATTCCTAACTTCTTTTTCAAACGAAGATTTTAAATTCATAAATTACATCAATTGAAAACAAATACAACCAAACTTGGACTGAAAGAAAATTGGAAACAATTTACTATTTTGGTTATTGTCAATGCCTTTGTCGGCGGGATGATAGGAATGGAACGAACCATTATTCCAAAATTTGCTGAGATTGAATTTGGCATTGCTTCAAAAACGGCTATTCTCTCTTTCATCATTGCCTTTGGAATTACAAAAGCCATTACCAATTATTTTACGGGCAAACTGGCGAACCGTTTCGGAAGAAAAAATTTGCTTTTATTCGGTTGGATTCTAGCCATTCCAATTCCTTTTATTTTAATTTATGCAGAATCTTGGAACTGGGTGATTTTTGCCAATATTTTATTGGGAATTAGTCAAGGACTTACCTGGAGCAGTACAGTGGTGATGAAAATTGATTTGGTTGGAGAAAAAGATCGTGGACTTGCGATGGGACTCAACGAGTTTGCCGGTTATTTTGCCGTTGGATTAGTTGCTTTTCTGTCAGGCTATATTGCACAAAAATATGGCATTACGCCCTACCCTTTTTACTTGGGAATTGGGATTTCGATAATTGGTTTTTTATTGACTTTGTTTTTTGTGAAAGACACCAGAGTATTTGTTCAAAAAGAAAACACAACGAATAAAACTGAAAAATTAGATAATATTTTTCTCGAAACCACTTTCAAAAACAAAACATTAAGCACCATAACACAAGCAGGATTAGTCAATAACCTGAATGACGGCATGATTTGGGGACTTTTACCTATTGTGTTGCTTTCTTTGAATTATGATTCACAGAATATTGGAATTATAACCGCCATTTATCCTACTGTTTGGGGTTTTGGACAATTGGTAACCGGAAAAATGTCTGATGTTTATTCGAAAAAAAAGATGTTGTTTTGGGGAATGTTACTTCAGGGAATAGCGATACTTTTTATTCCTTTTGCTGCAGCATTCTATCAGTTGGCCGCAATTTCAGCATTTTTGGGTTTAGGAACGGCGTTAGTCTACCCCACCTTTTTATCTGCCATCGCACAAGCTACAACTCCACATCAAAGAGCTGAAAGCATTGGCACATTCAGACTTTGGAGGGATTTAGGATATGCGATAGGCGCCATTATTTCAGGAATAACAGCCGATTTATTTGGTGTAAATTATGCCATTGTTCTAATCGGTGTCATCACCATTGTATCATCACTAATTATTGAAATCCGAATGCCGAAAGACTCTTTATAAAAAACAACCCGCTAATTTTAATCTAAAATCATCTCTTTTTAGAGAATAATAATTAAAAAAATGGAGCCAAAAAAATCAAAAAAATCGACTGTTCAAAATATTGTTTTTATCGTATTAATAGCACTACTTCTGTTCAGTCCGTTGGGCACTTTTGTAAAAGTAGAACTGAATCGATTAATTGCTTTTTCGCCTAAAACAATTGCCGTTATGGATCAAAAAGAACTGTCAACTTATCAATGGCAATTAAAAGACGCCACCGGAAAGACGGTGTCATTGGACGCATACAAAGGTAAAATAGTATTCATTAATTTCTGGGCCACCTGGTGTCCACCTTGTATTGCCGAAATGCCAAGCATTCAAAAATTATATGTTGATTATCAAGACAAAATAGTCTTTTTGTTTGTGACAACGGATTCCTTCGAAAAGGCAAATGCTTTTATGATTAAAGAAAATCTGACGCTTCCTGTGTATCAATCGGTAACCAATCCTCCATTAGAAATGGAATCGGCGACAATTCCGGCAACCTATATTATTAATCAATCAGGAAATGTAATCGTAGCCAAAATTGGAACAGCAAATTGGAATAGTGATTCGTTCCGAGAAATGCTAGACGAGTTATTAAAAAAATAAAATTATTGTCATTTTTTACTTTTTTTTTCTTGTGTGACAAAAGTAACACAACTACTCATTTATAAATATAACCTTTGTTGTAATAAAAAAATAAATATGGAAATTTTAGAATTAATCAAAGAACCTTGGCCTTGGTACATTGCAGGTCCATTAGTTGGACTTACGGTTCCGGCTTTGTTAATCATTGGAAACAAATCATTTGGTATTAGCGCCTCTCTACGCCACACTTGCGCCATGTGCTTACCGGCAAATATTACGTTTTTCAAATATGACTGGAAAAAAGAAATTTGGAATATGTTTTTCGTTTTCGGTATTATATTAGGTGGTGTGATCGCGTACAGCTTTTTGTCAAATCCAAATCCAATTACTATTGATGGAAATCTAAAAACCGAATTGGCAGGCTACGGTATAACTGAAATTTATGGAATGTTACCGGAACAATTGTTCTCGTGGGAAAGTTTATTTACACTCAAAGGCTTTTTTATGATGGTTATTGGTGGCTTTTTTATTGGTTTTGGTTCTCGCTATGCGGGAGGTTGCACCAGCGGTCATTCTATTTCTGGTTTGTCTAATTTACAAATGCCATCGCTTATAGCAACATGTTGTTTCTTCATTGGCGGATTGATTATGGCAAATGTTATTTTACCATTTATTCTTTCACTTTAAATTACAAATTATGAACATTAAAGATCAAAATACAGATTTCGAAACGCGTTCTTTAGATACGGTTTGTATCAACGAGAGCCAATTAGAACACAAATGGCATCACAATTTGAAATACTTAATCATAGGTGTTTTGTTTGGTATTGTATTTATAAAATCCGAGGTAATCAGCTGGTATCGCATCCAGGAAATGTTTCGTTTCCAATCTTTTCACATGTATGGTATCATAGGAAGTGCTGTAGTGGTGGGGATAATTTCCGTTTTCATGATAAAAAAATTCAATATTAAAACCATTTATGGCGAAAAAATTGAATTTCATGACAAAACTTTCAACAAAGGCCAAATTTATGGTGGCCTTATCTTTGGATTGGGTTGGGCAGTAACAGGAGCTTGTCCTGGACCATTATTTGCACAAATTGGAACGGGTGCCACAGTGATGATTGTTACTCTGTTTTTTGCAATAGTGGGAACTTGGGTATATGGTTATTTTAGAGACAAACTGCCTCATTAATACCTTATGAATCCAGAAAAACAAAATATCATTCCATTTAAATCGCTCGTAAAAAGGCTAATCTATCTGTTTATAACCATTATCTTCCTGGTAATGGTTTTCTTCGTCGGTTTGTTTTTCAATACCACAATTACCGCTTCGTTTCAAAATAATGATTCAAATCTCGATTCTCTTTATATCGATGCAAAGAAAAAAGTGATTTTGCAAAATGAAACGGCAAAATTCTGGAAAGCGGCTGACATCGCTCTGATTAAAGATTCAACTTTAAAACAGGAAGTAGAATATGGCAAAGATCTAATTGCGCATACGGCAAAATATTTGGGTCCAAATGGCAGTGTCAAACCAATTACTAATGGAATGAATTGCAACAATTGCCATCTGGATGCCGGTACAAAGCCTTGGGGAAACAATTATGGTTCCGTATATTCGATGTATCCAAAAATGAGAGCCCGAAGCGGGCAAGTAGAAGATCTTTATAAAAGAGTCAACGATTGCATCGAGAGAAGTTTGAATGGTCAGCCTCTGGAAAGAGATGAAAAGGAAATGAAAGCCATGATCGCGTACATTGAATATATTGGCAGTAATGTACCTAAAGGGAAAGAATCGAATGCCTCGGGAATTTATGATCTGGAATATTTAAATCGTGCTGCCGATCCCCTAAAAGGAAGCGCATTGTATAATAAAAAATGTGCCAGTTGCCATCAAATGAATGGTCAGGGAATTTTGGCCGAAGATAAAAAGGAATACACCTATCCGCCACTTTGGGGCAAAAATTCATATAATAACGGCGCAGGATTGTTTAGAATCAGTCGGTTTGCCGGCTATATAAAATACAATATGCCATTGGGTGCATCTTATGAAAGACCTCAATTATCCGATGAAGAATCTTGGGATATTGCTGCTTATGTAGAAAATCTGGAAAGACCGTCGAAAGATTTAAGTCAAGACTGGCCCAATATTACCAAAAAACCGGTGGATCATCCTTTTGGTCCATTTTCAGATTCATTTACGGAAACCCAACATAAATTTGGACCTTTCAAACCAATAAAAGCCGAAAAAACGAAAAACAAAAAAAACAATCTTAAAACTCCATTATGAAAAACCTAACGCTTTCATTTATCCTGGTATTTATCATGATTTCCATTGGCACATTGGCACAAAAAAAAGCGCAAAACCACAAAATCGTTTTTCAGTTTACCAATGCTACTGATACTTTGCAACAAAAAGCAATTGTAAACCAACTAAAAAATCTAACGACATATTGGCCAAATGCCAAATACGAAGTAGTAATTCACAGTATGGGTTTACCATTTGTAATGACTGCAAAATCAAAACAATTAGAATCCATAAAAGCGCTACGGGCAAAAGGAGTTCGTTTTTTAGTATGCGAAAACACAATGAAAAGTCAGAAAGTAACCAAAGACCAATTAATCTCCGAAGTAGAATATGTGCCGGTTGGAATTGCTGAAATTGTAGAAAAACAAGAGCAAGGCTGGAGCTATATAAAGGGAGGATTTTAAATACCAGTATCGATTATTTTTAGCAAAATAAAATGAACTACCGTATCAAAATCTGTTAAAAAACAAACCTAAAAACCTAAAAAAGATGAGCAATAACCGAAGAAATTTCCTGAAATCAGTAGGAACTTTAAGTCTAGGCGCAGTGATTATTTCACCTATTTCCGTTATTGCAAATACAACTGAGCCCACAGAAAAAAACTTGAATATAGCAATCGATGGTACTAAACCGCAAACAATTACTATTCTTCAAACCACTGATGTGCATTGTCAGATTCATCCGCATGATGAGTTATTTTGGGAAAATGGGAAAGCTGTTTTTAGAAAAACGGGCGGTTATGCCTACATGGCAACTTTACTGAAACAACTCAAAAAGAAAAACCCAAATACGTATACCATTGACACCGGCGACATGTTTCAAGGTAGCGAATTAAGCGTAGAAACTACCGGTGAAGCTTTTGTTCCCATTTTAAATGCATTGAATTACGACTTATATCTTCCCGGAAATTGGGAGGTGATTTATGGAAAAAGAAAGATGCAAACGTTATTAGGTTCCCTTGATGCACCAAAAATTTGTACCAATATGTATCATGACCTGGGCAATGGAAAACGTGGGGAACTTATTTTTCAACCGTATACTATTTGGCATGTTGCCGGAGCAAAAATTAGTTTTTTAGGATATACTGATCCATTAGTACCGCTAAGACAAAGTCCCAATTACAGCAAAGGTATTATCTATACTGATCCTGAAGAAAATCTGGCGCATTATGTGGATGTCCTTAGAAATCAGGAACAATGCAGCTATGTACTTATAATTGCACACTTGGGCCTGTCCCAACAAATAGCATTGGCAAACCGACCGGAATGTGAGGGTGTAAACTACATTTTGGGTGGCGATACACATGAAAGAGTGCGCAAACCAATTGTTTGTAAGTATTCAAAAGTGGTTGAACCGGGAGCTTTTGGTTCGTTTATTGGAAAATTAGATTTAACCATTCTCAACGGAAAAGTCATTGAGGACAACTATGAACTACTGGAAGTTGACTCTCCAAAAATAAAACCGGATGCAACAATAGAAAAATTATTAATAGAAAAAGAATTCGTTTATCAGGAACAAATTAATACCATTATTGGATACAGCACGATTCCTTTGTACCGCTATTTTGTAGTAGAAAATCCAATTGACACAATGATCCTGAATGCCTTACACTGGAAATTTCCAGATATTGATATTAATCTTTCGAATGGATTTCGCTTTTGTCCACCAAAAACAACACCGGATCAAACCGGAAACATTCCTATTACAAACGGATTTATCTTTGATATGTTACCAGTTGACAGCA
The DNA here is from genome assembly GCF_003968825.1 of Flavobacterium sp. LS1R10. NCBI lineage: Bacteria > Pseudomonadati > Bacteroidota > Flavobacteriia > Flavobacteriales > Flavobacteriaceae > Flavobacterium > Flavobacterium sp. LS1R10. The sequence continues at coordinate 57,908 of NZ_RYDH01000007.1, forward strand.
CAGTAAGAACAGCCAAAGTTACCGGAAAGCAATTGAAAAACTGGCTGGAAAAAGAATTAAACAATGTTTTTGCTGATGACGCTTCTAAACGCTTTGGTGGATGGGTAGTTAAGTTCAAAGGAATGGAAGTCCGCTTTAATGCTTTTGCCGAAATGGACAAAAGAGTTCAAAGTATTACGATGAAAAATACGCCATTAGATCCTGATAAATTGTATTCAATCATGGCCTGTGAGCGTGACGGAGATCCTGTGGACATGCTTTGCAGGATGAAAGGCGTCATGGATGCTAAAAACACTAATGAAACCTTGCATTCGGTGATGAGAGATTATTTAAAACAAAATTCTCCTGTTACACCTACACCGCAAAAAAACGCAATAATTCTTGATGCTCCTGAAACACTCTTAACTCAAGTTACCGGTGTTGATTATACTTTCAGATAATAATTAAGTCGTAAAGTCAAAAGTCATAAAGTCGAATGTTTAAACATTCGGCTTTATTTTTTGAGCCAATGTGATAAAAGTTACCTCCCATTTATAGGACTCCGATTATTTTTGTAAAAAAATTAAAGACTTACAAATGAAATCTTTTTTCGCTATATTAATCTCAACTTTTTTACTTTTAATTAGTTTCCATTCCTCGGCACAATATCAGGAAGTTTCGAATAAGCCAGCCGTTTGGAAAGAGAAAAATAATAAAAAAATTGATTCCACCTCGATTTTAAATGCTTTCAAAAACGGAAACTTCATCGGCCATTTTCGCTATTTTTTTATGAGTACCAACAATGAAAGTGGCTTATCTGATTATTATGCCAATGCTGTTGGTGGCGGTGTAAAGTTTGAAACGGCTAAATTTCATAATTTTCAATTTGGGGTCAGTGGCTATTACATTTATGATATCGGTTCTTCTGATTTTTCTAAAAAAGATCCGGTAACAAATTTATCCAATAGATATGAAGTAGCGCTTTTTGATTTTCAAAACGTATCAAGTAAAGACAATTTAAGCCGGTTAGAAGAATTATTTTTAAAATACAACTACAAAAATTCTAATGTAACCCTTGGAAAACAACTACTGAATACGTCGTTCATAAATCTGCAGGACGGCAGAATGCGGCCTACTGAAGTCGATGGAATATGGATCGATTTTAATGAACTCAAAAAAACTAAAATAAATGTAGGGTACCTATACGGAATTTCGCCACGAAGTACCATGAAATATTTCAGAATTGCAGAATCCATAGGGATTTACCCAACTGGCGTGAATCCCGATGGAACAAAATCCGATTATGCAGGGAATTTAGACAGTAACGGAATTTATATTGTAGGCATACAAAATGAATCGATAAAGAATTTAAAAACACTTATATGGAACCAATATGCTGAGAATATATTCAATTCGGCGCTATTGCAAATGGACTACAAATACAATTTAAATCCAAACTCGAAACTGCTTTTTGGTTTTCAGACGATTTACCAAAATGCCTTGAATTTCGGCGGAAATAAAAATCCACGCAAAACCTATTTTGAAAAAAATGGCAATTCACAAACTTTTGGTGGAAGATTAGGCTGGCAGAATAAAAAAATAGAAATTACTTTAAATTACAATCGAATAACTGCTAAAGGAAGGTATTTAATGCCACGAGAATGGGGACGAGACCCGTTTTACACCTTTATGGCCAGAGAACGGAATGAAGGTTTTGGAGATGTGCATGCGGTAATGACCAAAATACAATATACGAATCCTAAAAAAATATTCAAATCGCATTTGGCTGTAGGTTATTTTGATTTGCCAGACGTGAAAAATGTTTCCTTAAATAAATACGAATTGCCTTCTTATTTGCAGACCAATGCTGATGTTCGCTACCAATTTCAGGGGATGTTAAAAGGGTTTGATGCGCAATTATTGTATGTACACAAGTTCAATGCGGGTGAAACCTATGCTAACAAAAATTATATTTTAAATAAAACGAATATGAGTACTATTAGTTTTATACTCAATTTCAATTTTTAAAATATGGCTTTTTTTTTTAATCCAAATAATAAAATTTCATGATCAGATAGTGCAGCACTAAATACAGTAAAGTTCCCACTATGATTAATGTAACTAGACAACTGATCAAATTGAGTACAACATTAGGGATAAACTTCAGTCTGGGATGCGTGATTATGGGTTCCCTATGAAGTTTTTTGTGAATACTTTCCTTTGCTATTTTGATTTTCTTTTTGATGGTCAATAGTTTTTTTTAAAACAACAGTCGCGAATAATTCTTGTTGTTTTTGGTTCCGTAATTACAGTATTCTAAAGTACATAATAAATTCAACATAAATAACGCATCAAACCAAAAAAGAGTATTGCAATTCAAAATACTCTTCTAATTGTTAGTCTTACAAAATCAGTGTAGATCAAACCTCTTTTATATTATGACACGGTTTACATTGGCCTGTTTATATCTCTTTGTTATTTCCTTTATTTTTCAAGAATATCACTTCAATTATTTTACTGGTCATTGCTGCCTTTATTTGGAGTCGATTAGACAATACTTCAATTATGTTTTTTTCTTCCTTCTCCAATTTTCCATCCGCAAGTAGTACTTCTAATGCAAGTGCAAAAACGGTTTCTTTATCTTCTTTCTGGATCCATTCACAACAGGCAGAAAGATATTTTAATTGCCCCATTTCAATTCTTAAAGTATAGGATTTTGCATAAAGAGGCGCAATATCGATTCCTATAAATTGTTCTTTAGAATGCAATACTCTTGATAATGCTGCTGTTTCCGAATCAGTAATTTGATTGTCCGCAGAAATGCAAGAATATAAAATTCCAACCCAAGCTTCATGAGCTGATACTATCGGATTTTGATCCTTACTTTTTTTATCGTCAAATAAACTCATTTTTTTGTTTTTTGGATTAAAGTTACAGCTAACAGCACCAAGGATGGCTTAGTTTGGGATTAAATTATCATTTATTTTTTAGTTCGCACTAAATTTATCAGTATAAGAAGTGTTATCTCAATTGAGATATTCCATAACCACCTTTGCTATTCCATTTCCTTTATTTAAACATAAATCAGAACTAAAAAAAAGTGGAGCCCAATTCTAGTAAACTAGTGCACTTAAAACCAAAAGAATACCAAGACACAAATGCAGATGACTTTTTAATTGATTATTCTTAATAAATTGATAAATTCAGAATTAATGACAACCACTATAGTTTTTATCTATTAAAAATTAATTTAGGAAAAGTAATTTGTATGTAACTTTGCTTTAAAGAAAATAAAAAACAAATCATACTATGGAAAATAACACAAACCCGAGCTCCAAATCTTACGATGTCAACGGAGAAAACAAATGTCCATTTAATCATGGTGCGAGTGCTGGTACTCCTGCAAAGCATGGTGCTGGTTCAGCTTCCTCAAATCGAGACTGGTGGCCAAATCAGTTAAAATTAAACATTTTACGCCAACACTCTGAACTGTCAAACCCAATGGGGGATTCGTTCAATTATGCGGAAGAGTTCAAGTCTTTAGATTATGCTGCCTTAAAGCAAGATATTATGGATTTATTGAATACTTCACAAGATTGGTGGCCGGCAGATTATGGTTTTTACGGAGGATTCTTTATTAGAATGGCATGGCATAGTGCAGGAACTTATCGTATTGCTGATGGACGCGGTGGTTCTGGAGCTGGTACACAACGATTTGCACCACTAAACAGTTGGCCTGATAATGCGAATCTAGACAAGGCTCGTTTGTTACTATGGCCCATCAAACAAAAATATGGCAGAAAAATTTCTTGGGCTGATTTATTAATTTTAAGTGGTAACTGTGCATTTGAATCCGCAGGATTTAAAACTTTCGGTTTTGCTGGAGGTCGTGAGGATGTTTGGGAACCAAATGAAGATATTTATTGGGGTTCAGAACGGGAATGGTTAGGTGACAATCGTTACAATGAAGAACGCGAATTAGAACAACCGCTAGCCGCAGTTCAAATGGGATTAATCTATGTAAATCCAGAAGGGCCTAATGGAAATCCAGATCCAGTATTGGCCGCTCATGATATTCGTGAAACGTTTGCTCGTATGGCAATGAATGATGAAGAAACCGTAGCGTTAAGTGCCGGTGGACATACATTAGGTAAAACCCACGGTGCTGCAGATCCAAATAAATATGTAGGACGAGAACCGGCTTCAGCCCCTATTGAGGAGCAAAGTAAAGGCTGGAAAAACAGCTTCGGTACCGGAAATGCAGGGGATACAATAACCAGCGGTCTTGAAGGAGCATGGACAACAACACCTGCAAAATGGAGTAATAACTATTTTGAAAATCTCTTTGGATACGAATGGGAATTGACCAAAAGTCCAGCTGGTGCCCATCAGTGGAAACCAAAAGGGGATGCAGGCGCTGGCACGGTGCCAGATGCTCATGATCCTTCCAAAAGTCATCAACCGTTTATGCTGACTACAGATCTTTCATTACGTTTTGATCCTGCTTATGAAAAAATATCAAGACGCTTTCTAGAAAATCCGGCAGAATTTAATGATGTATTTGCCAGAGCATGGTTCAAGCTTACTCACAGAGATATGGGACCAAAAGTACGCTATCTGGGACCAGAAGTTCCTGCTGAAGAACTAATTTGGCAAGATCCAATTCCTGCGGTTACACATCCATTGGTTAATGATCAAGATATAGTTAACCTTAAAACTATTATTCTTGCTTCAGGATTGTCTGTTTCAGAATTAGTTTCAACTGCGTGGGCATCTGCCTCTACTTTCCGTGGTTCTGACAAACGTGGGGGAGCTAATGGGGGTCGCATTCGTCTTGCTCCACAAAAAGACTGGAAAGTGAACAACCCAGCACAACTGGAAAAAGTGCTTAACAAACTTGAGAATATCAAAAAAGAGTTCAATAGTGCTCAATCTGATAGTAAACAAGTTTCAATTGCTGATTTAATTGTTTTAGGTGGTAGTGCAGCGATAGAGAAAGCGACATCAATAGCAGGTCAAACTATCTCAGTACCATTTACACCTGGACGTACAGATGCATCACAAGAACAAACAGATATAGAATCATTTGACGTTCTTGAGCCTCAAGCAGATGGTTTCCGTAACTATGTTAAAACAAAATATACGATATCAGCAGAAGAAATGCTGATTGACAAAGCGCAATTATTGACCTTAACAGCTCCAGAAATGACTGTTCTTGTAGGCGGTATGCGTGCATTAAATTCAAACTTCGATCAGTCTCAAAATGGTGTTTTCACGAAACATCCAGAAACCCTTACAAACGATTTCTTTGTAAACCTACTTGATTTAAGTACCACCTGGAAAGCAGTTTCTGAGTCAGATGACGCATTCGTAGGAAGTGATCGTACAACAGGCGGATTGAAGTGGATAGGAACTCGTGTAGATCTTATTTTTGGTTCTAATACGGAACTAAGAGCCATAGCTGAAGTTTACGGGTATAAAAACGGTCAAGAAAAATTTGTAAAGGACTTTGTAGCAGCATGGACTAAGGTGATGAACCTAGACCGTTTTGACTTACTTTAATTTAGATTTTATAATTTGTTTAAAAAGGTGGTCTGGCAACAGACCATCTTTTTTTATTTGTAATTGGATTTACAAGTTCATTCATTCTTCATCAAAGCTTTATCCACAGACCAAAATCCACTCCCTTTTATTAGTAAATAAAAACTACCTAAAAGCATTGCCCAATCAGTTCTGCTACCATGAAGCAGTTCCCAAAATCCGTTTTCTAAATAAACATCTGATTTTGTTGTTGCAAATGCTACTAGCATAACTATAAGTAAAGGAATACTTGCTAAGCGCGAACACAACCCAATTAAAAGTAAGACGCCACAAATAATTTCAAATGCACCAACAAAACTTCCTAATAAATCAGGTGAAGGCAAACCTATTTTTTCAAATCTCCCAGCTCCGCGAATTGCTGGAAACAAAAACTTTTGAATACCTTCCGATAAAAACACTGCTCCTACTATGAAACGAATGATTATTGTGGTTTTTGAATTGTCTGTATTAATGATTTTTTCTAACATATTATTTTCTTATTGGTGATTCTGTTTGTGGGTGTCTTGATCGTAAAAAAAGGTGCGTTTTCCATTGCATGACATCGGTTACAGTTGATTGTTATATTCTCAAATTCTTTATTAAAGATCAAGGTGTCCTTACTTTGAATACTTTTTTTCATTTCGGGTAAAATAACCGTCAAAAAATGGTCGGCTGATGCTGCTCTTTTGGGACTCCGCTCAAGTCCATTTTTTATGGTGGTGTACTGTCATCTACTTTTATAACTCCGGAAGTATACGCACTCTTCCTAACTTCTCCTGCTGTTGTTCAATAAGCAATTTTTGGTGATTATAGCTTTTTTTCCATTCTGTAGTCTTCCATTTTATACCCGTGCTTTAGTTCAATATCCTCTTCGGAAACAATTTCAAACCCTATTTTTTTATAAAAAGACAATGCGTTGTTGAATTTATTTACGTTCAAAGAGACCGCAACCGAATTATTTTCTCTAGCCAAATTTTCAATTGTATCAATCAATAGCTTCCCTGCTCCTTTTCCTTGTGCTTCTGGAAGCAAATAAATCTTGTGCAGCCGCGTTAGGTTTTGCGCTAAGTAATTATGTGAATAAGAGGCAAAACCAAGGCAAAATTCATCCTGATGTACCAAAAGAAAACGATGTCCTTTTTGGATCAAATTTTCAAGTAATGCGTGTTCTGAATAAAAGAGCTCAAGCATATAGTCAATTTGTTCTTTTGACAATATGGCTCCATAAGTTTGAGGCCAAGTTTTATAGGCAATCTCCTGAATGGTTTTTAAATCTTTCGTAGTAGCTTCTGATATTGTTACCATTCTGTTTTTTAGTAATATAATTAAATCACATCCCCTTTTGGAATAAAAATATAAAATTTAGCCCCTACATTTGGCTTCCCTTTTACTTGTATAAAACCATTGTGGTTGTCTACAATTCTACTGCAAATAGCCAATCCCAACCCGGTTCCTGAATATTTAGAATCAGTTTCCAAACGCTTGAACAAAAGAAATATTTTTTCGGCATATTCCTGTTTAAAACCTATTCCGTTATCAGTAACAACAATCTTATAATACTCGTCTTTATTGCTTATTTTATACTCCCGGACTTCTTTATCCGTAATGTTTTTAGAAGTGATACTTATTTCAGGAGCTGTATCTTCCTTGCTGTATTTAAGTGAATTGGAAATCAAATTAATAAAGAGCTGTTTAATTTGAAAAGGTATTGCAGTAATGGTTGGTAATTTACCTATTTGAATTTCGGCTTTTTTCTCTTCAATATTTGATGATAAATCCTGGAGTATTTCGCCCAAAACTACATTCAAATCCGTTGTTACAAAAACTTTATCGCCTTTTATAGTTCTGGAATAATTGACTAAATCAATTAATAACGTTTGCATTCTGTTAGCTGCCACTCGTACTTTAGAAAAATATTCCTTCCCTTGTCGTGAAATCAAGTCCAATTCTTTTTCTTCCAGTCTGGAAATGAACATTTGAATCTTACGAAGCGGTTCTTGCAAATCATGGCTTACAATGTCATTAAAAGCTTCCAGTTCTGTATTAATATATTTTAGTTCTTTGTTACTTTCTTCTAATTCAAGTGTTTTTTTATATTGATTAGTGATATCATAATTTACCCCAATTTTTATTAAATCTCCTTTTCCATTAGTAGTAAAACTTCCAACACCCATAATATATTTGATATCGCCGTTTGGTGTTAAAAACCGAAATATCATGGAAGTCGACTGGTGATTTATCAAAGAATCCAGGTGTACTTTAGTTACATATTCTAAATCATCGGGATGTATGTATGGAATCGAATTTTCAATATTAGGTTCGAAAGCTTTAGGCTCAACTCCCATTAAACGGAATAAATTATCTGAAAAAGTATACTTTTTTGTTTCTATATTAACCATCCAATGTCCAAAACCTGCTGTTTTTTCTGCAGCGTTGTAGGATTCGTTTAGTAAATTTAATGCGTCATTTGCTTTTTTAAGTTCGTCAATATCAACATTCATTTTTTGAAAGGAAAGCAATAAAATCAAAAGCGAGAGGATGACTAATAAAAAAGCCGTAATTAAGGAGTCCTGCAATTCAAATTGATGGTTGTCATTTTGAAATTTTGTTTTTCTACTTTCCGAAAATATAATTTCGGTCACAAAGGATTTCATTTCTTCAGTGACTTTACTACTTTCGAGTAACTTTGCATTTAAATCAATCGGGCCGGAATTTTTACTTTTAGCAATAATGTAGGTTTGTCTGAATAACTTAAAGCGGTAATCGATGATTTTTTCGAGCTGTTCAATATCTTTATTTCTCAAAGCGTTATTAGCGGTCAACTCTTTTAACTTTTTGATGCTTTCCTCTATTTTTCCTCTGCTCAAAAACCGATTTTCAATATAGCTATCTTCTTTTGTTATGATATAACTCCGCAAACTCGTTTCGTAAATACTAATAATCGACAAAAGTTTCTCTAATTCGATTTGGGTTTCATTTGAATTTGCAATTAATTCAACTGTTGAATCCAGTTTTTCCATTTGAGAATAAAACATTGAAGCAATATAACAAACCACAACAATTGCAATGGCCAAAGCTATTTTAAAGACCTGAGAATTTTTATATAGTCCTAAAATTTTCATTTATTCTTTTTTATATGCTAAAGAAAAAAGTTTCTATGTTGAGTCCTGAAGAATGAAATTGCCAATTCATGTGTACTACTTCCTTGATTACTTTTTTCAACTTTATAAAGTCATTTGGTTTTTTAATATAAATATTGGCTCCTTTGACAAAAGTATCTTCAATATCTTTCTCTGAGGAAGAAGTAGAATATATTGCAATTGAAACCTCTTTAAATCGGCTGTTGGCTCTAATCTCATTCAAACAATCCAGTCCTGTTTTTCCGGGCATATTCAAATCCAAGAATAAAACATGAGGCAACTTACTTAATGGATTTTCTAAATAATCCATCAGATCTTTACCATCTTTAAACAGCGTTAAATCATTGTTCATTTTGAGTTCTTGCAAAGCTTCACTAAAAAAAGTGCGATCATCTTCGTCATCATCAGCCAGAAGAATATGCATTGAATCTTGGTGTGCAATCATAAAATAGGGAATTATTTTTTAAATTTTATTTATTCTTTGTTTGATAATTTCCTTCTTTTACCTACAATTCTTTTAAACAAGGAAGGAGTTAATCCGGTTACTTTTTTAAATTGCGTAGACAAATAGGCTACACTGCTATAGTTTAACTCATACGAAATCTCCGTTAAAGTCAGTTTCTCTTCAATTATTAATTTTTTTGCTCTTTCAATCTTTTGAATAATAATGAAATTCTCAATAGAGGTATGGGTATATTCTGAAAAAACATTAGTGATATACCCATATCTGAAGTTCAGTTTGTCTGCTAAATATTGAGATATCGTTACGTCCGGAAATTTATCTTTATCGTACACTATTTCTATAATAGCATCTTTAATTTTTTGGATTAATTGTGCTTTTGGATTATTGATAATTTGAATCCCATATTTTTTTAAAACATCCTGAAGTGCGTTCAAACTCTCTTCTGAAATAGCATCCACAATTTCAATTTGCCCTAAGTCTAAAAGTTGATAATTAATCTCTAATTTTTCTAATTGCTCTTGCAATATAGCCCTGCAAGCTATGTTTCCATCATAATTAAAATTGAGCTTCATAGCAATAGATGATCGTTAGAATTAAATTTAAAAACATAAATATAAATCAAAAAATATAAATTTACAGCAAAAAAAATTAGTTTAGAATTAAAACAGCATTCTTTAAAAAGAAATAAAACACAAATTACTGATTACTAGTATAATTACGCGAATATAAATTTATTTAAAATAAAAACACAAACACAGAAAATAGATTTTATCCATGAATTGTTTCTTTATTTCCATAATTTGTTATAACATTCTCCTCAAATTCCAGCCATTCTCTCCATCGTTTTTCAACATCGATTCCTACCCCATATTTACGTGCATAGGTTATAAAAGTGGTATAATGTCCTGCTTCGCTTTCCATTAAATTCCTATAAAAAATAGCTAATTCTTCATCGTTGATATTCTCTGAAAGCACCTTGAAACGCTCACAGCTTCTGGCCTCTATCATAGCTGAAAACAATAACCGTTCCACTAAAGCAGAAATCCTGTTTCCGGTAGCGTTTTTTTTCATGTACAGATACAGTTCATTGACATAATCATCCTTACGCTCGCGTCCCAGCTTTAGGCCGCGTTTAATGATAATATCATGTACTTGCTCAAAATGATCAAGTTCTTCTTTGGCCAAAGCCAATAAATCCTTCACTAGATCCTGATGCTCGGAGTTATTGGTGATTATTGTGATCGCATTTGTGGCTGCTTTCTGTTCGCACCAAGCGTGATCTGTGAGGATTTCCTCGATATTTTTTTCTACAATATTGACCCATCTGGGATCTGTTGGTAATTTTAATCGTAGTACGGACATTTTTTTAGTCTTAAAGTTAGAAAGTCATAAAGTCATAAAGTCGAAAGCCAAAAACTAAGACAGAATATTAAATTCTAATCAAAGACTTTCGACTTTCGACTTTAAAACCTTTAAGACGTATTTTTTAGTATACGAAGATAGCTCTTTCGCTCATCATTTCGTTTACTTTATTGGCTACTTCTTCGATAATATCTTCATCCGTATGGTTCATTAATACCCGGTCTATTAATGCCACAATGGTTTCCATATCTTCCTCAACCAGACCACGAGTGGTAATAGCTGGAGTTCCTACACGAATACCTGAGGTTACAAATGGTGATTTATCATCAAAAGGTACCATGTTTTTATTCACAGTAATTTCTGCTTTTACCAATGCATTTTCAGCATCTTTTCCAGAAATATTTTTATTTCTTAAATCAATTAGCATCATGTGATTGTCCGTGCCGCCAGAAATGATTTCGTACCCTCTTTTTACAAAAGCATCTGCCATTGCATTTGCGTTTTTTTGCAATTGTAACGCATAGGTAAAAAATTCATCTTTCAAAGCTTCGCCAAACGCGACTGCTTTTGCAGCAATAATATGCATTAACGGACCACCTTGATTTCCTGGGAAAACGGCCAAGTCTAATAAGGAAGACATCATTCTGATTTCTCCTTTTGGAGTGGTTAAACCAAATGGATTTTCGAAATCTTTACCCATCAAAATTAATCCTCCACGAGGGCCACGCAATGTTTTGTGAGTTGTAGTAGTTACAATATGGCAATGGGGCAATGGATCATTCATCAAGCCTTTGGCGATAAGCCCGGCAGGGTGAGAAATATCTGCTAATAAAATAGCGCCAACACTATCAGCAATTACTCTGAATCGCTCAAAATCCATATCACGAGAATAAGCCGAAGCGCCTGCGATGATTAGTTTTGGTTGCTCTTTAGTGGCTATTTCTTGAATTTTATCGTAATTTAACCGTCCAGTTTCTTTGTCAACACCATAAAAATACGGAGTATACAAACGTCCCGAGAAATTTACAGGAGAACCATGCGTTAAGTGCCCACCATGAGACAAGTCAAAACCTAAAATTTTATCTCCTGGTTTGATACAAGCGTGGTAAACCGCTGTATTGGCTTGAGAACCAGAATGTGGCTGTACATTTGCATATGCAGCACCAAATAATTCTTTAGCTCGATCAATGGCAATTTGTTCCACAACATCAACTACTTCACAACCGCCGTAGTATCTTTTGCCAGGATACCCTTCAGCATATTTGTTAGTTAAAACAGAACCAGCTGCTTCCATTACTTCATCACTTACGAAGTTTTCCGAAGCGATAAGTTCTAATCCGTGAATTTGTCTTTCTTGTTCTTCCAGAATAAGGTCGAAAATTTGTTCGTCGCGTTGCATTTCTTTGATTTTCGTTAATTTTGATGCAAAAATACAAAAAAACGTTTGGTTAATAGTTAGATTATAATATATTTGATGAGTAATTTTTTAACAAAATAATTAACAAAATATGCCGATAACAGCTAACGATACCAATAGAAAGTCCTGGCTAGAAGTACCATTCAATAGTGATTTTCCCATTCAAAATATTCCTTTTGGTGTTTTTTTAACCAAAGAAAACATCGTAACAGTTGGAACTAGAATTGGAGATTTCGCAATCGATTTGGGTGCTTTACAACAATTAAATTATTTTGAAGGTATAGAACTGACCGATGATATGTTCATGCAGGACACTTTAAATGATTTTATTTCAGACGGCCAAAAAACCTGGCGTTTGGTTCGAAACCGAATTGCTGAAATTTTTGACGAAAAAAATCTGAAATTACAAGATAATACCAAAGACAGAGATATAATCATCTTTGAAATGGAAGATATAGAAATGCAGTTACCCGTATTAATTGGCGATTATACGGATTTTTATTCAAGCAAGGAACACGCTACAAATGTAGGAAAAATGTTTCGCGATCCTGAAAACGCATTATTGCCCAACTGGCTTCACATTCCTGTAGGATATCATGGGCGAAGTTCTACCATTATTCCTTCCGGAATTCCTGTACACAGACCTATGGGACAAACCTTACCTAATGGTGAAACCACACCTGTTTTTGGGCCTTCCCGTTCTGTTGATTTTGAACTGGAAACCGCTTTTATCACTACGGATGTCAATATCATGGGAGAAAATATTGCAGTATCCGAAGCCGAAGATTATATTTTCGGAATGGTTTTATTGAATGACTGGAGTGCTCGCGATATTCAAAAATGGGAATACGTGCCGCTAGGCCCCTTCTTAGCAAAAAACTTTGCCACTTCTATTTCACCCTGGATTGTTACTATGGATGCTTTGGAACCCTTTAGAACAAGAGGACCCAAACAAGAACCGACGCCACTTCCCTATTTGCAACAAAAAGGAAAACATTCTTTTGACATTAATTTAGAAGTAGCCATACAACCTGAAAAATCAGAAGCAACTGTGATTTCACGTTCGAATTTCAAATATATGTATTGGACCATGAGCCAGCAATTAGCACACCATACCTCTAATGGTTGCCGTGTAAATTCTGGCGATATGATGGGCTCTGGCACCATTTCAGGCCCTACACCGGACAGTTACGGTTCCATGTTAGAATTATCATGGGGCGGGAAAAATCCTATAAAACTAAAGGATGGAACTGAACGTAAATTCATCAATGATAATGATACTGTTATTATGAAAGGATATTGTCTAAACGGACAAGTACGCATTGGCTTTGGTGAAGTTTCCAGCAAACTGCTCCCTCCTTTTGTTCGCAAATAAAAAATAAAATACTCCTTCAAAAACCTAACAATTGTACTCTTTTTGTTGGGTTTTTTTATGGCTTTTTTTAAGCATTAAACTAAAAACAAAAAAAAATCCACTTAAAATAAACTGCCGGAACAACACCATTATTTAATACTAAACCACAGGGAAAAAATCACCTTTTTATTCTCCTTTTTTGTACTACTCTCCTCATGTGGCGTAAAGCAAACCCAAAACTTGTTAAGCTCCGAAAATTACGATCAGACAATTGATAATGCGATTTCGAATTTGAATATCAATAAAGACAAAAAAAGCAAGCAGGAATATGTTTATTTGCTGGATGAGGCTGAATTTAAAGGTTCTGATTATGTTTCGGTTTTCACTAAAAACGAAACGAACATGATTATTCCGGTTCGTCTTCAAAATGATTTGTTGGACTTCTGCACATTGGGATTAAACGATAAATGGACTGTTTACCTCAGCAACAAACAAAAAGGAATTGGGTATGATTATGGAATGGCAATCCATTTTAGATAAATTTATATTTCGCCAGAGCAAATTAAAGAAAGATAATTTGTAAAAGAACGCATCATCAAAGACAGTGTCAAAAAACTGATTGATACTAATGGGAAAGAAGTTTTAGACGAAAAAGGAAAGTTGTTATGGTGGATAACCTCAAAACTATAAATGCCACTTACAAAGGAGACCGACTCGCCACTGATGATAATTATTCTTATTTTGACAGAAGTCCAATTCCTTTTCCTAGTAGCGAACAAATGGTTTATGACACTGGAGAAGATTTAAAATCTAAAATTAAAGAAATTATCAACCAAAACAAGTTTAGAAACTGATGTTTTAAAGACTTTACTATTCGATAAACGCCTTGATACTTATGCCTGTAAATGCGTTTTTCTTGGATTAAAAAAAACAACAATCTATTAAAACTTTGTTACAAAAGATAAAAGTAGCGTTGTGTTATAAAAATATGTGTACTTTTGTATCAATGAATACAATAAGTGTACATATAACTTCTTTGTCACGGAAAAACAGACCTTCTACTTCTCCCGAAGTACGGATGCTATCGATATAGTACCCAAAAGCTGTTTCGTATCTTTATTCATTTTATTTTTTTGTTTTGAAATTACCGCTATTTTTCACTGGATCAATCTATCCACAAATTAAAACTAAGGCATCATTAGTGCACTTTAATTCATTTTATTGTACTGCCCTGACCCGTTTTGAAAAAACAATAGATTTTAGAAAAAATGCACTTCAAAAAAGACCCCTAAATCATTTTATAACTCAAAAATCCAGCTTTTGACATGAACATTTCTATCATAACAACTCAGGAAGAACATTATAAATATTCGCAGGAAATATGCGAAACCATAGAATTATCCGCACTATTGAGAGGTACGGGAATTGCTAAAAGAACTCCTGAATACATCCAGAAAAAAATGGAAAACAAAGACGCCATTATCGCATTAGACAACGGGAAATTTGCCGGTTTTTGCTATATCGAAAGTTGGCAACACGGAAAATTTGTAGCACATTCCGGGTTGATTGTACATCCGGATTACAGAAATCTAGGCTTAGCAAAAAAAATTAAATCATTTGTTTTTGACTATTCGTTAAAAAAATATCCAGAGGCTAAAGTTTTTGGAATCACCACTGGTTTAGCGGTAATGAAAATCAATTCCGATTTGGGGTATAAACCTGTTCCTTTTTCAGAATTGACGAGCGATCAAAGTTTTTGGAAAGGATGTCAAACCTGTACCAATTATGAAATTCTAAAAAGTAAAGACAACAAAATGTGTTTATGCACCGGAATGCTTTATGACCCAAAAGAAAAGCCTAAAGATCCGCCTAAGCACCCCTTTAATGTCAAAATATCAAACCGATTAAAATCAATTAAAGAAGCGCTTTTCTTAAAAAAATAACCCCCTCCCCAGCCCTCCCCGAAGGGGAGGGAGCCAAAGAGAAAAATAAAATAATCATAACAAAAAATTCCCCTTTGCCAGTTTCGGCTCCCCCTCCTTCGGAGGGGCTGGGGGGAAGAAAAAACAATAATTATGAAAAAAGTTGTATTAGCTTATAGCGGAGGATTAGATACCTCATATTGCCTAAAATATTTAAAAAACGAAAAAGGATATGAAGTTCATACCGTTCTTATAAATACAGGCGGATTTGATGATGCCGAACTAGCCGCTATTGAAGCAAGAGCTTACGAATTAGGAAGTGCGCAGCATACAAATCTTACCATCGTTGATAAATATTATGACAAAGCCATTAAATATTTGATTTATGGAAATGTATTAAAAAATAATACCTATCCATTATCAGTAAG
Organism: Flavobacterium sp. LS1R10; assembly: GCF_003968825.1. Taxonomy (NCBI): domain Bacteria; kingdom Pseudomonadati; phylum Bacteroidota; class Flavobacteriia; order Flavobacteriales; family Flavobacteriaceae; genus Flavobacterium; species Flavobacterium sp. LS1R10. Next base: position 73,553 of record NZ_RYDH01000007.1, read on the forward strand.
TGCCGAACGTGTTTTTCAAGCTATCGAAGCGATTAAATATGCGAAATCTGTTGGTGCCGAAGCGATTGCTCACGGAAGCACTGGCGCAGGAAATGACCAAATTCGTTTTGATTTAATTTTCCAAACCATCGCTCCCGAAATTGAAATAATCACTCCTATTCGTGATTTAAAATTATCAAGACAGGAAGAAGTGGATTATTTATCTAAAAATGGAGTTCATTATTCTTGGGAAAAAGCACAATATTCCATCAATAAAGGATTGTGGGGAACCAGCGTAGGTGGTAAAGAAACATTGACCTCAAATCAAACTTTACCAAGTGAAGCGTACCCTTCTCAATTGCAAAAAACTGGAGAAGAAAAAGTGACTCTACAATTTGAAAAAGGACAACTAGTAGGCATCAACGGAACATTGGACACCCCAACAAAAAACATCGTTGCCTTAGAAAAACTGGCAAATGCATATGCTATAGGTAGAGACACGCACGTAGGCGACACCATTATTGGAATTAAAGGAAGAGTTGGTTTTGAAGCTGCTGCACCTTTAATCATCATCAAAGCACACCATTTGTTAGAGAAACATACGCTAGGTAAATGGCAACAATACTGGAAAGAACAACTGGGAAACTGGTACGGAATGTTGTTTCATGAAGGACAATTCTTGGACCCTGTGATGAGAAACATCGAGGCTTTCCTTGAAGACACTCAAACGACTGTAAATGGAACGGTTATCGTTTCTCTAAAACCATATCACTTTACATTGGACGGAATTGAATCTGAAAATGACTTAATGAATACCACTTTTGGTCAATACGGTGAAATGAACAACGCTTGGACATCTGACGATGCCAAAGGATTTATCAAAATTCTGGGGAATGCCCAAAACATATTTTCATCTGTAAATAAACTGACCCATGATTAATTGAAATTCTGAATTAATCAACAAATATAAAATTTAACCACATAGAAACATAGAAAAAAGAACTTATACAGACCAATTCTTGGTTACACAAAGCTATATTTTACTCCAATAAGTGAAACGCTATATAAAATTAATAAAATCTATGTATCTATGTGGTTAAAAAATAATACAAATCGAATTACTCCAATAAGGATTAATTCTAGTACGTTTAAAAAATAAGATTATGATTAATATTGGAATAATTGGCGGTTCAGGTTACACAGCGGGGGAACTTATCAGAATATTGATGTTTCATCCCAATGCTACACTTGATTTTGTGTACAGCACGACAAACGCCGGAAAACCACTTTCGGTTGCGCATCATGATTTGATGGGCGATATCGAAATGAACTTTACCGATACTGTAAATCCAAATGTGAATGTAGTTTTTTTGTGCTTAGGACACGGTAAATCAAAATCGTTTTTAGAACAAAACCAATTTGCGAGTCATACCAAAATCATCGATTTAGGAAATGATTTCAGATTAACAAAAGACAAAGATTTCAACGGAAAATCTTTCGTTTACGGTTTGCCAGAATTAAACAAAGCGCACATCAAAAACGCTCAGTTTATTGCAAATCCAGGTTGTTTTGCGACAGCAATTCAATTAGCGTTATTACCATTGGCTAAAAACGAAATGCTTACGACTGATGTTCATATCAACGCCACTACCGGAAGCACGGGAGCTGGAGTTTCCCCTTCGGAAACAACACATTTCAGTTGGAGATCGAATAATATGTCGCATTATAAAGCTTTTGAACACCAACATTTAGGCGAAATAAACCAAAGTGTCAATCAATTGCAGGCGAATTATACCAGTGAATTGATTTTTGTTCCCAACAGAGGGGATTTTGCCAGAGGGATTTTCGCAACATTATACACAACAATCGAAGAAAATCTGGAAGATGTAGTGGCTAAATATGAGGCTTTTTACAAGGACCAGCCTTTCGTAACTATTACCACCACTGGAATCAACATGAAACAAGTGGTTCAAACGAATAAATGTATTATTAGTTTAATGAAAAAAGGAAACCGGTTATTGATAACATCAATAATTGATAACTTAACAAAAGGAGCCTCAGGTCAAGCCGTACAAAACATGAATCTACTATTTGGACTGGATGAAACCACAGGATTACATTTGAAACCAAGCGGATTTTAATCCCCTCCCCAACCCTCCCCTTCGGGGAGGGAGCCAATATGCAAAAAAAATAAAATAATCAAATTCTATCTCGTCACCCTCCCCTTCGGGGAGGACCGGGGTGGGTAAAAATATTTATTATGAACTTATTTGACGTTTACCCATTATACAATATCACACCTGTTAAAGCACTAGATTGTACTATTACAGATGAAAAAGGTGTGGAATATTTAGATTTATATGGCGGTCATGGTGTAATTTCCATTGGACACACCCAACCGGATTATGTTGCCTCACTAAAAAATCAATTGGATAATATTGGTTTTTATTCCAATGCGATTCAGAATCCATTGCAAGTAGAATTAGCTGAAAAATTAGGGAAACTTTCAGGATTGGAAGACTACGCTTTATTCTTGTGCAGTTCTGGAGCTGAAGCCAATGAAAACGCCTTGAAATTAGCCTCTTTTCACAACAATAAATCTCGTGTGATTACTTTTGATAATTCCTTTCATGGAAGAACTTCGGCGGCAGTTGCGGTAACAGATAACAAAAAAATTATTGCTCCAATCAATGCGCAGCAAATCGTTACTTTTTTGCCACTGAATAACATCGAGTTGGTAGAAAACGAACTAAAAAAAGGAGATGTTTCTTCTGTTATAATTGAAGGAATTCAAGGAGTTGGCGGTTTAGACCAAGGTACAACTGAATTTTTCCAGGCTTTAGAAAAAATATGTGCAGCATACGATGCCGTTTTAATTTTGGATGAAGTGCAATCAGGATACGGAAGAAGCGGAAAGTTTTTTGCACACCAACATCATGAAATCAAACCAGATATTATTTGTCTAGCGAAAGGAATGGGTAACGGATTTCCTATTGGCGGAATCTTGATTTCTCCAAAATTCACAGCGAGTTATGGATTATTGGGAACTACTTTCGGTGGAAACCATTTGGCTTGCGCCGCTGGAATTGCTGTTTTGGATGTGATTGAAAGCCAAAAATTAATGGATAACGTAAATGACGTTTACGCCTATTTTTTAGAAGCAATTAAACAAGTGCCTGAAGTTATCCAAGTAAAAGGAAGGGGATTAATGCTAGGAGTAGAATTTGATTTTGACGTAAGTGCACTTCGTAAAAAAATGATTATGGACAAGCATATTTTTACCGGAAATGCGAACAATAAAAACTTATTAAGAATCCTTCCTCCATTGACAATCAAGAAAGCAGCTATTGATACCTTTATAATAGCTTTAAAAGAAACGTTGAAAGAAATACAGTCTTAATTATGAATGCGTTACTACCAATAGAAAAACGAAATGCCGTTTTAAGCCATATGGCTGAACTTCTTGAACTAGAAAGAGCCAACCTTAAAACGGTGAATCTACAGGATATCAATAATTATTCTGGGGATGATTTGGCTATGGAAAAACGTTTACTCGTTGATGATGTCAAAATTGACGGTATGATTTTGTCCCTGCAACAATTAGCAAGTCAAGAAGATCCTATTGGCGTAGAGCGTTTTAATTTCGACCATGAAAACGGAATGAAAATCATTAATAAAACAGCGGCTTTTGGAACCATAATGATTATTTATGAATCCAGACCCGATGTTACTGTTGAAGCTGGCGGAATCGCTTTCAAATCCGGAAATAAAATTCTATTGAAAGGCGGAAAAGAATCTTTGCAATCCAACTTGAAAATTGTGGAATTATGGCATCAGGCTTTAATAACAAACAATGTATCAAAGGAATGGGTGGAATACTTGAATTACAATCGTGAAGAAACGCAGGCATTTTTAGAAAAACCCACACAAAAAGTGGACTTAATCGTTCCTCGTGGTGGCGAGAACTTAATCGCTTTTGTAAAAAAACACGCTACTTGTCCCGTAATAATTAGTGGTCGAGGTAATAATTTTGTGTATGTAAATAAAGAAGCCGATTTAAAAAAAGCGCTAGACATTATTATTAACGGAAAAACCTCTAACATATCTGTTTGCAATGCTTTAGATAAAGTTTTAATTGATACTAATCTTGAAAACTGGGAAGCTTTTGCAAAAAAAATAACTACCGAATTACAACAAAGAAACGTTACGATTTTGGGAGATGAAAGCATTTCCAGAGCAACAGCTGTTCCTCAGATTGAATCGGATTTAATTTGGTACGAAGAGTTTTTGGATTATAAAATTGTTATTGGAACAACCAATTCGGATCAGGAAGCGATTGACAAAATAAATAAATATTGTGGTGGACATTCCGCTTCGATAATCACAAAAAATGATGCAATTGCCCAGGAATTCATGGAAAATGTAGATACGGCAGCCGTATATCAAAACGCCTCTACCCGATTCACGGATGGAGGACAGTTTGGTTTAGGTGGCGAATTGGCGATAAGCACGGACAAATTACACCAACGTGGGCCAATCGGCTTGCAACATCTAGTTACTAATAAGTGGTATATTTACGGAAATGGACAAATCAGGTAAAAATTAGTAGAGACAAGTTGCGACTTGTCTAAACAAAAAATAAAAATGGCCAAAAAAAGAATTTTATTAAAGTTAGGAAGCAATACATTAACCAAAGAAACCAATCACATTTCGAGAGGAAAGATTGAAGATATTGGAATGCAAATAGCGGTTTTACAAGACGAGTACGAATTTATCATTGTGAGTTCGGGCGCGATTGCTGCGGCCAAACAATTTGTAAAACTGGACAACCACGACAAAGATGTTTTTGTAAAACAAGCACTAGCTTCGATTGGTCAGCCACATTTAATGCGGATTTATCATGAAAATTTCCGCGATTTAGGATTGCTGATTTCGCAATGTTTACTTTCTTATTCTGATTTTGAAAAAGAACAATCTAAAGTAAATATCGTAAACACCATCAATGTGTTAGTCAAAAATAATTACATCCCAATTATCAATGAAAATGATACCGTGGCAACGGATGAGATTCGGTTTGGTGATAATGATAAATTAGCTGCTCTAACAGCCGTTTTATTAAATGTTGACCTTCTGATTATCGCCACCAATACGAATGGGATTTATACCAAAGCATCCATCCATGATGCCGTTCCTGAAACCATTTCTTTGGTAACTGATTTAAAAGTATTGGAAAAAGAAATCGGCGATTCAAAATCCTCACACGGAACTGGCGGAATGCAGTCTAAAATTGAAGCATCGGCAATCGCCAAAGCCGCTACTATCGAAACCTGGATTGTAAATGGCTTGGAAGACAATTTTATTTTAAAAGCTTTAAAAAACGAAATACCATTTACTAAAATTGTATAAATGTTGATGCGGTTAATCGTTAATTCGGTTAATTTATTAAACACACGAGCAAAGCGAACTGACGAAGTAAATAACCGATTAAACAAATTAAGATAATGAACTACATATCCATACAAAACATAGATTCGCTCGACGAATGGGTGAAACAAGCCTTAAAAATCAAAAAAAAACCACTTAAAAATAAAAAACTGGGTAAGAACAAAACCTTAGGAATGTTGTTTTTTAATTCCAGTTTAAGAACACGTTTGAGTACACAAAAAGCAGCTTTAAATTTGGGAATGAACGTCATGGTAATGAATTTCACCAGCGAAGGTTGGACATTAGAATTTGAAGATGGAGCCATCATGAACTCCGGTGCTTCGGAACATATTAAAGAAGCGGCTGCAGTAGTTTCTCAATATTGCGATATAATTGCCATCAGGGCTTTTGCCGGATTGGTAGACAAAGAAAAAGACAATACCGAAACCGTTCTTATGGGTTTCTTAAAATATGCCACGGTACCGGTTGTCAATATGGAAAGTGCTACAGGACATCCATTACAATCACTAGCCGATGCAATAACTATGGCCGAACACAAAACAGAACATCGTCCAAAAGTAGTTTTGACTTGGGCACCTCATCCTAAAGCATTACCTCAAGCCGTACCCAATTCCTTTGTGCAAATGATGCAGTTACAAGATGCTGATTTTGTTATTACGCATCCTGAAGGGTACGAATTGAATCCAGAAATCACGAAAGACTCCAAGATTGAATACAACCAAGACAAAGCTTTCGAAAACGCCGATTTTATCTATGCCAAAAACTGGAGCAATTATAACGAGTATGGTCAGATTACAAATTCCGATCCAAATTGGACCGTAACGACCGACAAAATGAAACTGACAAACAACGCTAAATTTATGCACTGTTTGCCAGTAAGACGTAACGTAATTGTAACGGATGAAGTGATTGACAGTGAAAATTCAATTGTTATCGAACAAGCCAATAATAGAACCTATGCCGCGCAATTAGTGTTGCAGAAGATTTTAGAAAGTGGAAAATAGAGAAAAGATTTTTAAAATATTAAAAATGAGTCCAAAACCCAAAACCCAGAACCTAAAATCCCTTTCAATCATAAAAATTGGTGGAAACATCATTGATAACCCAACGGAATTGTCACAATTTTTATCCGATTTTTCTAAGATTGAAGGCTACAAAATACTCGTTCATGGCGGAGGAAAATCAGCTACCAAAATGGCCGAAAGCATTGGTTTAATTCCACAAATGATTGATGGAAGACGCATCACCGATGCCGCTATGCTTGATGTAGTTGTGATGATTTATGCAGGTCAAATCAACAAAAATATTGTTACCCAATTACAATCAAAATCAACCAATGCGATGGGGTTCTCTGGTGCTGATGGAAATTTAATTCAGTCAGATAAAAGAAACCACCCAACAATCAATTATGGTTTTGTAGGCGATGTAAAAAAAGTGAATACGGAATTGTTGGAAACATTGCTATCTACTGGAATAGTTCCTGTATTTTGCGCAATAACACACGATGGAAAAGGACAATTATTAAACACGAATGCCGATACCATTGCTAGCGAATTGGCAATTGCTTTATCAGAATTTTTTGATGTAACTTTAAATTATTGTTTCGAAAAACCCGGCGTTTTACATGATGCCGAAGATGATTCTTCCGTAATCGAGAACATCAATCAAGAGTTGTATTCTAAATTAAAAGTCGAAGGCGCCATACATTCTGGCATGATCCCTAAATTAGACAACTGTTTCAACAGTTTATCCAAGGGAGTTCAAAAAATAAAAATTGGTCATCACCGAATGTTGAAAGATTCAAAGGCAATTTGCACACGCATCAAATTATAAAAAAAGTTGAACACAAATTTCACAGATTTGCACAAAATTTTTTATTTCAATTAAAAAAAAATCTGTGAATCCGTGGCTAAAATAAGTATGAAAAATATAGAAATCCTTACACAAGCAGCCATTTCGCTATTAAAAGCACTGATTGAAACGCCTTCATTTTCAAGTGAAGAAGACCAAACTGCACTTTTAATCGAAAATTGGTTTACACAAAATAGTATTCCTTTCGAAAGAGAGAATAACAATATTTGGGCTTTCAATAAACATTTTGATACCACCAAACCTACGCTATTACTCAATTCGCACCACGATACTGTAAAACCAAACCAAGGTTATACTAATGATCCATTTGAAGCTATCGTAAAAGACGGCAAATTATTTGGACTGGGAAGCAATGATGCGGGAGGTTGTCTGGTTTCACTTTTAGCCACTTTTGTACATTTTTATTCGAATGAGAATCTGCCTTACAATATTGTGATGGTAGCTTCAGCCGAAGAAGAAAGCAGCGGGAAAAATGGATTAAACAGCGTATTGAAACATTTACCGAAACTTGAATGTGCGATTGTGGGAGAACCTACATTGATGCAATTGGCCGTAGCCGAAAAAGGATTATTGGTACTCGATGTCATCGTAAAAGGCACTGCAAGTCACGCTGCACACAACAATCCTGATAATCCTATTTACAATGCGATACCCGTTATCGAATGGTTTAACAGCTATCAATTCGAAAAAATATCGGAGGTTTTAGGTCCTGTAAAAATGACCGTAACACAAGTCACTGCAGGTAAACAACACAACGTAGTTCCCGCCGAATGTCATTTGGTTGTCGATATCAGAGTGAATGATCATTATAATAATCAAGAAATATTAGATATTGTAAAAAAACATTTGACTGCCGAAGTCAATCCACGTTCGATGCATTTAAATGCGTCATCAATTCCTGTTGCACACGAATTAGTACAAGCAGGAATAACATTGGGAAGAACCACGTATGGATCGCCTACCCTTTCGGATCAATCGGTTTTGAGTTGTCAATCCTTGAAATTAGGACCTGGTGAAACCCTGCGGTCACACTCGGCAGACGAATTTATATTTATAAACGAAATAGAAGAAGGAATTCAATTGTATATCAAAATACTAACTGATTTTTTTAAATAATAATAATAATAATCTGTAGGGACAAGTCGCGACTTGTCCCTACGAAAAAAAAATAAAAATCATGAAACTTTGGGAAAAAGGAAAACCAACAGATAAACAAATAGAACATTTCACCGTTGGTAACGACAGAGAACTGGATTTAGTGCTGGCAAAATACGATGCTTTAGGTTCTATAGCACATGCAAAAATGCTGCATCAAATCGGACTTTTGACAACTTCCGAAACGGAATCTTTAGTTCTAGCTTTAGAAGATATTGTCATTGATGCAGAAAAAGGGCATTTCGAAATCGAAGATAGTTTTGAAGACGTACATTCTAAAATCGAGTATCTATTAACGGTAAAATTAGGCGATGCCGGAAAAAAAATTCATACTGCTCGTTCTCGTAACGACCAAGTTTTGGTAGACGTTAATTTGTATCTAAAAGACGTGGTTAAAGAACTAAAGCAACAAGTAAAAAGTCTTTTTGATTTGCTAATGGAGTCGGCCGAAAAACATCAAAATATTTTATTGCCAGGATATACTCACCTTCAAATTGCGATGCCTTCTTCTTTTGGAATGTGGTTTTCTGCTTACGCCGAAACCTTAATTGATGATGTAACGATGCTGAATGCCGCTTTGAAAATTGTAGACCAAAATCCATTAGGTTCGGCCGCAGGTTACGGAAGTTCGTTTCCTATCGATAGAACATTTACGACTAAAGAATTAGGGTTTGAAACCTTAAAATTCAATTCTGTAGCGGCACAAATGAGCCGTGGAAAATCAGAAAAAACGGTTGCTTTTGCCATGAGTAGTGTAGCAGCTACTCTAGCTAAATTTTCTATGGATGTTTGTTTGTATATGAGTCAGAATTTTGATTTCATCACTTTGCCTGCCCATCTTACAACAGGCTCGAGTATCATGCCGCATAAGAAAAATCCGGATGTTTTTGAATTGATTCGTGGAAAATGCAACAAGATTCAAGCATTGCCATACGAAATTACTTTAATTACCAACAACCTTCCTAGTGGTTATCACAGAGATTTACAATTATTGAAAGAAGGTTTATTTCCAGCAATTCAAAACCTGAAAGCATGTTTAGATATCGCTATTTTTGCGATTAAAGACATTAAAGTGAAAGAACACATTTTAGACGATAAAAAATATGATTATTTGTTTACGGTAGATTCCTTAAACGAAATGGTTGTTGCAGGAATGCCTTTTAGAGATGCGTATAAAGCCGTTGCTGAGCAATTAGAAAATGGTACTTTCCAATCTCCAAAAGAAACCAAACATACACACGAAGGAAGCATCAACAACCTTTGTTTAGCAGAAATAAAAGAAAAAATGATGAACGCTTACTAATCATCTCATCGATTTGTCCACAAAATAAAACCGCAAATTCGCTAACTAATGGCTACATTAAATTAGTGAATTTGCGGTAAATTATTTAAAAACAATACTTTTTACTAGACTTTCGTCCCTAACTCCTCCGCATCAATATCGCTGTGCGAAACATTATAAATAGCTTTTCCGTCTTTAATTAAAATCAATTGTGGAGATTGATGGATTACGCCAAAACGATTTACAATTTCATTAGAAATATCGCGATGTGTTATTAAATCTAAAAAATAAGGTGTAACTTTATCTGAACTATTGAACTCATTTTCAAACTGTTTTAGCGCCATTCTACTTATACTGCATCGAGTACTGTGTTTGAAAATGGCTACCGGTTTTTCATTTGAAATAGCGATAATTTCATCCAGTTGTACCAAATCAGTTAATTCATTCCAGTTGATTTTGTTTTCTTTAAAATCCTTGTCGTCTGAACTACTAAAAATATTTTTGAAAAAACTCATAATTGTCTTTTTTTAAGACATTTTGACTTTAAAGTATGATACCAATCATAAATTTTCCGTCAATTTGTCTGTATTATTGTATTGGAATATATATTGAATATAGTTCGTAAAGTTAAGTAAAAGATACAAAACAATGTACCATCATGAATATAAATAAATTTACAATCAAATCCCAGGAAGCCATTCAGCTTTCTCAACAATTGGCACAAAGCTATGGGCAACAACAAATAGAAAATGAACATATTTTTAAAGCTATTTTTGAAGTCGACGAAAATGTGGCACCTTTTATTTTAAAAAAACTGAATGTAAATGTGCCCTTGTTTCTTCAAATATTAAACAGTACAATCCAGAGTTTTCCAAAAGTTTCTGGTGGCGAAATTATGCTTTCCAGAACTGCAAACACCACGTTGAACGAAGCTGAAATTATTGCAAAAAAAATGAATGATGAATTCGTTTCTGTGGAGCATTTAATTTTAGCAATTTTTGATTCTAAAAATAAAGTATCCCAAATATTAAAAGATCAAGGCGTTACCGAAAAAGGGCTAAAAGCTGCTATCGATGAATTGCGAAAAGGAGAACGGGTAACTTCGGCATCTGCTGAAGAAACCTATAATTCCTTAAATAAATATGCCAAAAATCTTAATGAATTAGCTAGAGCAGGGAAACTCGATCCAGTAATTGGTCGTGACGAGGAAATACGCAGGGTATTACAAATTCTAACCCGAAGAACTAAAAACAACCCAATGCTTGTGGGAGAACCAGGAGTGGGAAAAACCGCCATTGCTGAAGGATTGGCACACCGAATTGTAGATGGAGATGTTCCAGATAATTTGAAAGATAAAATCGTTTATTCGCTTGATATGGGAGCTTTGATTGCTGGCGCCAAATACAAAGGAGAATTTGAAGAACGATTAAAATCCGTGGTGAAAGAAGTGACTTCTGCCGAAGGCGATATAGTTTTATTCATTGACGAAATCCATACCCTTGTGGGAGCCGGTGGTGGCGAAGGCGCTATGGATGCGGCTAATATTCTGAAACCGGCTTTGGCTCGTGGAGAACTTCGTGCCATTGGAGCCACAACATTGGACGAATATCAAAAATATTTTGAAAAAGACAAAGCACTCGAAAGACGTTTCCAAAAAATTGTGGTCGAAGAACCGGATACCGAAAGTGCTATTTCTATTTTGCGCGGAATTAAAGAAAAATACGAAACGCATCATAAAGTCCAAATCAAAGACGATGCTATTATTGCCGCTGTCGAACTATCGCAACGGTATATTACCAACCGTTTTCTTCCAGATAAAGCTATTGATTTAATGGATGAAGCCGCTTCAAAACTGCGTATGGAAATCAATTCGAAACCCGAAGAACTGGATGTTTTGGATCGAAAAATCATGCAATTGGAAATTGAAATTGAAGCCATTAAACGAGAAAAAGACGAAAGCAAACTTAAAATTTTGGGAATGGATTTGGCCAATCTCAAAGAAGATCGCAACGAAATCTACGCCAAATGGAAATCAGAGAAAGACGTTGTCGATAATATTCAAGCCGTAAAAACGGAGATTGAAGACTTTAAATACGAAGCTGAACGTGCAGAACGTGAAGGCGATTATGGAAAAGTAGCTGAAATTCGGTATGGTAAAATCAAGGAAGCACAAGAACGTTTAGCCATTTTACTCAAGGAATTACAAGAAAACCAATCCGGAACTTCGTTGATAAAAGAAGAAGTCACTCGTGAGGACATTGCCGAAGTAGTGGCTAAATGGACCGGAATTCCAGTAATGAAAATGCTTCAAGGCGAACGAGAAAAACTACTGAAACTGGAAGATGAATTGCATCACAGAGTCGTAGGACAGGAAGAAGCCATTGAAGCCGTAAGTGATGCCGTGCGCAGAAGCCGTGCCGGATTGCAGGACATGAAAAAACCGGTGGGAACCTTTCTTTTCCTTGGAACTACGGGAGTTGGTAAAACCGAATTGGCGAAAGCCTTGGCCGAATACCTGTTCGACGATGAAAATGCGATGACCCGTATTGACATGAGTGAATATCAAGAACGCCACAGCGTAAGTCGTTTGATGGGTGCGCCTCCGGGATATGTAGGTTATGATGAAGGCGGACAATTGACCGAAGCCGTACGTAGAAAACCGTATTCTGTGATTTTGTTGGATGAGATTGAAAAAGCCCATCCGGACACGTTTAATATCTTGCTACAAGTCTTGGATGAAGGACGTTTGACAGATAACAAAGGGCGTTTAGCCGATTTTAAAAACACGATTATCATCATGACTTCAAACATGGGAAGCCAGATTATTCAGGAGAAATTCGAAAATCTAAAAGGAAGTGTGGAAGCGGCAACAGAATTGGCCAAGATAGAAGTTCTAGGGTTGCTAAAACAAACGGTGCGTCCTGAATTTATCAATCGTATTGATGAAATCGTAATGTTCACGCCATTGACTACTAAAAATATAGCTCAAATTGTAGGTTTACAACTAAAAAGCGTAAGCAAAATGTTGGCACAACAAGGCATCACGATGGACGCGACTCCGGAAGCTATTGCCTACTTATCAGAGAAAGGATACGATCCACAATTTGGAGCCAGACCCGTGAAAAGAGTGATTCAAAGAGACGTGCTCAATGAATTATCCAAAGAAATTCTATCCGGAAAAATAACAACCGACAGCATTGTGTTGATAGATGCTTTTGATGGAAAACTGGTTTTTAGAAATCAAAGTGAGTGAGTTTCTCAAGTTTCTAGAAACATTTAAACTTATGAAAACACTGGTCGAAAGGCTAGTGTTTTTTTATACTTTACAGTTTTTTTGAAGTAAACCAGCTGATTTGCTTGCCATTTTATAATTAAAATCCACAAAAAAGTAAAAACGACATTCCAACTTTAATTTATACCTGCAACTTCACAAGTTGGAAAGTGTACAATTGGAAAATTACACGAATTGGCTATAAAACAGAGTTTGTTTGCTTTTTTATGCAAGCTAAGTGCCTCTTCTACTTTTTCTTTGTTAGTAATACGAACTTTTGGATTCAGTTTAATCACAATAAAGCGCCCGCTACCGTCGTCCGAAATTTCCAGAGTTGCCTCTGCCTCGTCCGTATAGGTTATCACGTCGATACCATTTTGTTTACAAACATACAAGTAAGACATCATGTGACAGGATACCACGCTACTCAATAACAGGTCTTCAGGATTGTACAAAGCAGGATCTCCTTTGAAAGCTTTAGCAGCCGAAACATTTAAAACAGTCTTACCATCAATAGTTATGGTATGACTTTTAGTATACGTCGCCGCTTCCTTCTTGGAAAAAAGCCAATCTAATTTAGCTTTAAATACATGTTTAAATTGCATACTTATTTTTATTTCAAATGTAATTAAAAACAGTATCGCTACTACAGAAAGATTTTGGGTGAATATTAACTAAAAATTTACCTGTTTTATAAATAGAGTAAATCAAAAAGTAGTAGCTTCGCATCACTAAACAATCAATATGCGTAGATTAGATTTGGGTACAACAATACCAAAATCCGCGCTGTAAAAAACAATCAAAATGGCATCAGGTTTTTTCGCACTATTAGATGATATCGCAGCAATCATGGATGATGTTGCAGTAATGAGTAAAATTGCAGCCAAAAAAACGGCTGGTATTTTAGGTGATGATTTAGCCGTAAATGCCGAGAAAGCTTCCGGATTTATTTCGTCAAGAGAACTCCCCGTATTATGGGCAATTACAAAAGGTTCTTTCCTAAATAAAGTAATCATTTTACCCATCGCCTTTCTACTGAGTGCATTTTTACCGGTAGCTGTTATCATAATTTTAGTACTTGGCGGACTTTATTTAGCTTACGAAGGCGCCGAAAAAATATACGAATACTTCTTCCCCCACGAACATGCAAAACACGAAATTTTAATGGAACTGTTGACCGAGGAACAAATTTTAGCTTTCGAAAAAGAAAAAATCAAATCAGCTATAGTAACCGATTTTATTTTATCAGTAGAAATCGTAATTATTGCATTGGGAACTGTAATTGGCAAACCCATTTCATCACAAATAATGGTAGTTTCTATCATTGCAATCATAGCAACCGTTGGTGTTTACGGCATTGTGGCCCTAATTATCCGAATGGATGAAGCAGGTTTAAAACTGATGCAACTGAGTTCCAAAGAGAAAAGTTTTTCAAAAACGTTAGGAAATATTCTGGTACAAGCCTTGCCAAAAGTCATCAAAAGTTTATCCGTAATAGGTACAATCGCTTTATTATTAGTGGCTGGCGGCATATTTGTACATGAAATTCCGTTCCTGCACGACATACTACCACAAATACCGTCCATAATAACTGAATTTATAATCGGCCTTGTATTTGGTGCTATTGTCTTGGGAATTGTAACCCTGTTTAAAAAGATAATTGGCAAAAAGTAAAGACACTTTAGTCTCACTCATGAATATCAACAAAAACTGACTACTATAAATTTGTAACGGCAAGAGCAGAACACTTGCTTGCACAGAAAGTGATCTAAAGAACTGCACCAAAGAATTAAAGAATACCAATATACTAAAACAACTTATATATTCTGTGAATTGGAATCATCACACCTTGCTTTAAGATCACATTTTTGTCTGTAACACCCCAAACCGTTGTGTCAACTATTTTTTTTGATTCGTTATCCTCAAAGTAAATTTTAATTTTTGAATGTTCTAAATTACCCAATGCTAAAGCCCTGTTGATCTCACTTATTCTAGTTTTTATTTCGTCAACATCGTTAAGGACGTCTGTTTGTGGAAATTTAAGAAGAGTTATGTCTTCTTTATCGATGATTTTGAATTCTTCTTTCATAATTGTAAAAATTTAATAAATACTAAATTACAGTATTTTGGTAAAGTAAAAACTTGACCCCTTTTATTTGCTGTAATACTACCTACAAAAATAAAACCTCCTTGTTTTGTTAGTGCCAATTTTATATTAATTTTTCTATGGCTCAAAATCCGGATGTTTAAAGTAAATGTTCTCTATATCCATGTACAAATTCTTTAAAAGTAAGTGTAAATCTAAAAAAACCAATAAATATGAACAACGACTAATTAAAATCCTAAAAAAACACATTATCTCTATTTTCTACTCTTTATAAAATTCACTATTTTTGCAGTCTAAAATTTTAGTCATGCCAAACAAGAAATACAAAATAGCAGTCATCCAATTAAACCTTAATGATATTGCCGAAAACAATCTAAAAAAATGTTTAAGTTGGGTTCGTGATGCAGCAAATCAAGGTGCCGAAGTTATTTCGTTGCCGGAATTATATAGCAGTCATTATTTTTGTCAAAGTGAAGATGTAGATAACTTTGCTTTAGCAGAACCTTTGTATAGTACTTCTTTTATCGCTTTTAGTGCTTTGGCAAAAGAATTAGGAGTGGTAATTATTGTTCCTTTCTTCGAAAAAAGAATGGCAGGAATATACCACAATAGCGCCTACATTATTGATACTGATGGTTCCGAAGCAGGATTATACCGCAAAATGCACATTCCGGACGATCCTCATTTTTATGAAAAATTCTATTTCACCCCCGGTGATTTGGGCTTTAAAACGATTCCAACTAAAAAAGGAAAAGTTGGAACGCTGATTTGTTGGGATCAATGGTATCCGGAAGCAGCTCGTTTGACGGCTCTACAAGGTGCTGAAGTATTGTTTTACCCAACCGCAATTGGATGGCATCCACAAGAAAAAGAACAATACGGTGAAAACCAACATGGCGCCTGGATGAGTGTAATGAAAGGACATGCGGTTGCGAATGGCGTTTATGTTGCCGCAGCAAACCGAATTGGTTTAGAGCAATACTTGCCTGATACGGCGGGAATTCAGTTTTGGGGATCTTCATTTATTGCGGGACCACAAGGCGAAATTTTGGCGCAAGCCTCACACGACAAAGAAGAAATCCTGATTGCTGAAGTAGATTTAGACTTACAGGAAAATGTGCGTCAGAACTGGCCATTTTTCAGAGACAGAAGAATTGATGCTTTTGGTGATATTACAAAAAGAGCCATCGACTAAATCGTCATTATATAATTAAAAAATCCCTGCTAAGAAATTATTCTAAGCAGGGATTTTATTTAAAACTTCTACTTTTAATTTAAATCTGGTTGAAATATTTTAACGGTACCGTCACCTTCACTGCTCACCACTACTAAACTTCTTTTGGTTGGACTTTTCGAAGCTGGAATAAAAAGTAACCCTTCTGGTGCATCACCTGTTTTTAAAATCTGTAAAAATTTTGGAGTTGCTGGAATAGTGACATCATACACCATAAGAGCATCTGCTCTTTCCAATCCAACGAAAAGAATAGTTTTTTGTCCCATTTTAGCAACAACAACTGATTCTGGTTCTACTGATTTATCATCACTTCGATTGTCATCATAGACACCAAATTCTTGCGCTTTCTTGTCTAATTCATTTTTACTATCATAAACCATTTCTCCTGTGTTTCCATTCCAAATAGAGAACGAACGGGCTCCAAAAGAAACTAATTCATCAAAATCACCATCGCCATCCGTATCACCCATTTTGGTATTGATATTCAATCTTCCCATACTTGCCTCAGCTTTTAAAGCCGCCGCATTAGGAAACGCTAATGGATCCAAAACAACCGAAGAGCTGCTAATTCTTTTTACATCAACAAAAGCACTATATTCTCTAGCATCTCCTTCATTTGCAGTAACAAAATAAGGAATATTATTTATTTCAAAATTACTAATTGCATCGGGTTGAAACAGTCCTTTAACTTTCCATGTATTAGCCAAAACACCTCCATCTTTATCACTAATATCAATAGCATTTTCGGCAAGATTGTAGTCTTTAAAACCTAAAGGAAAAATAGTAGTGATCGTTTTGGTTGCCAAATCAATTTTAGCTACTCCGTTATTTTCCTGTAAAGTCACCCAAGCCGTTTTTGAATCAGCAGAAATCGTGATGTATTCCGGTTCAATATCTGAGGCAAAATTATTAGTTGGACTTGCAATTCTGAATCCTTTGGTTTTCAATATACTCAATTGATTGCTAAAACTTCCGAAATTTAAAGTCGTCACTGCATAATTATTATTGACTGCGATAATCGAAACAGAACCGTCGGGATCTATAGAATACGTATCATTTGGCTCACCTTCATTGGCAGTCATGATATAATTTCCGTCAGGAGAGAAAGTAATCATATCCGGTAAAGCACCAACCGTAATTTCTTTGATGACACTGTACTTAGCCGTATCAAAAACGACCACCTTTCCTGCATCTTGCTTATTTGGTTTTGCTTCTAATGCAACCGCTAATTTGCCATTAAAAGTTGCAACGCTATTTGAAGTTCCATTAAACGGCGTTAAATCGATACTTGCTACAAAAACCGGACTTGATGGATTAGATAAGTCGATAACATCAATTCTATTCGTATTACTGTTGTTTACGGTAAATAACTTTTTAGAAACCTCATCATACGCACTTATTTCAGCAGCTCCGGCACCACCAATCACAATTGAACCAATTTCTTTGAAAGTGGCAGCGTTTTCATTGATAACCAACTCAGGAGATCCCTCTTTATCAGAATCCTTTTCGCAACTTGACAATACCATAATTGCCGCTAATAGTGTAATACCATATTTCTTCATAAGTGTATTTTTAATTTTTATCAAAAATAACTAGCTGAAGACCAACAAGAATTAACTAAATATTATATAATCATTACCAAAACTATTCTTATAAATTTATGAAATATTGGAAATGAATGGTTGCAAACTATTTTAAAATCCTACTGAATGTTTATATTTGCAGACTTTAAAATTAGATATGCTGTATGACTACAAATAATAGAAGATTTCCAGCTGAATGGGAAAAGCAACAAGGCATTTTACTTTGTTTTCCGCATAACGGTAAAGACTGGCCGGGGAAATACGAGACTGTTCAATGGGCTTTTGTAGAATTCATTAAAAAAGCAGCTTCTTTTGAGCAAGTCTTTTTAGTAGTTGCTGATGAAAACCAAAAAGAGAAAGTCAATACGATGCTGGAAACAGCTCATGTTGTGCTAACAAATGTTTCCTACATCATTCATAAAACCAACAGAAGTTGGATGCGTGATTCAGGTCCGATAATTGTCAAAAACGGAGCCGAAAGAGAAGCGTTAAACTTTAATTTTAATGGTTGGGCCAAATATAAAAACATTCAGTTGGACAAGTTCGTTCCTACGAAAGTGGGCGAATTTCTAAATATTCCTGTGACTCAAGTCATGTACAAAGGAAAACCGGTAATTGTAGAAGGTGGTGCGATTGATACTAATGGACGCGGTACTTTACTGACTTCGGAAGAATGTTTGATGCATCCTGATATTCAGGTTCGGAATCCAAATTTTACCAAAGCAGATTACGAAGCCGTTTTCAAGGAATACCTTGGAATTACAAATGTGATTTGGCTTGGTGACGGAATTGAAGGTGACGATACGCACGGACATATTGATGATTTATGCCGATTTATAAATGAAGATACGATTGTGACCATTGTGGAAACCGATCCTAAAGACAACAATTACAAACCATTGCAAGACAATTTAAAACGCTTGCAAAATGCCAAACTGGAAAATGGTAAATCTCCAGTAATTGTAGTTTTACCAATGCCAAAACGTTTGGAATTTGACGGCTTGCGATTACCAGCAAGTTATGCCAATTTCTTGATTTTAAACAATTGTGTTTTGGTTCCTACTTTTAACGACAGTAATGATAGAAAAGCGTTGAACATCCTTGCAGAATGTTTTCCTGATCGAGAAATCATTGGGATCAGTGCTACTGATTTAATTTGGGGTTTTGGAACATTGCATTGCCTAAGCCAGCAAATTCCTGAGTAAATTTAGAACAAAAAAATATAACACATAAAAAAGACTTGTGGATTTAATTCCTACAAGTCTTTTCTTTTTTTAATATTTTATGATTATTTATGTAATAACCATGGTATAATGTCGTATTTTAAAATCAGGATAAAATTATGTAACAATCTGATTTAAAGCTATTTTACTTAAAGTTAATTCTTTTGACTTTACGACTTTTAAACTTTCGACTTACTTATCTCTTGTAAACGGTATTTTTTGCCCATCAGGAATCAACATATCAAATCCCATTAGACTGTCATTAAATTCAAATTTAAGTCCCGCAAGTTTCGATGCAAACGTATTTTTTCCAGTTGGCTCCACGGAAAAGCTTGGATAATTGGTAATCAAAACATTTAACAACCCATTTTTCTCTGAAAAAACAATTTTTATAGGCGCCATTGATGTAGAAAAAGTTCCTAAATACCCATCCAGAATCACATCTTTTTCAATCAATCCTTTGTCTGCTGTCCAGGTGTTATTTGCTGTGTTGCTGTCCGGTAAAACATGATCCGGATCTAGTGTGATACTTTCGATTTCTTCCGTCGAATTGTGTTTAAAAGACCACGCGTTATTTTTTTGCCAAACTTCTACCGGCAATTGAACACGCGTTATTTTTCCGCTTTTCGTTTTTACGTCTAAACTTACCGGCATAGCCATTTTTTCGAAGTTTTCAATCGAAATTACAACTCCTTGTTTTGGGTCGTTTTTCACGTATTTGATTGAATTAATCCCTTGGTCTAAACGCCAATTGTATTGAAACCAACCACGCCAGAACCAACTCAAATCTTCTCCAGCAACATTTTCTATTGTTCTAAAGAAATCGTCCGGTTGCGGATGTTTGTATGCCCAACGCTCAATATAAGTTTTCAAAGCCAGATCAAATCGTTCCGGCCCAAGAACTTGCTCTCTTAAAATCACTAATCCTGAACTTGGTTTCGAATACGCCAAAAGACCTATATTAGACTCTTTCATGTTATCCGGAGAACTCATTATGGTTTCCAGATTTGGACTCGTGTACACTTCCGCCCTTTGATGCATATCCGCACGCGGCTCTTTATATTCCCCATTATTAAAATCTACTGAACTCAATGAATTAATAAAAGTATTGAAACCCTCATCCATCCAGGCAAACAGTCTTTCATTGGATCCTACAATCATAGGAAACCAAATATGACCAAATTCATGATCTGTAACACCCCATAAATCTGCTCCTTTTGACTCCCAGCTACAAAAAACAATTCCTGGATATTCCATTCCACCTTCATTTCCGGCAACATTTGTAGCCGCTGGATACGGATATTCTAACCATCTTTTTGAATAATTTTCTATAGTAGCCTTTGTATATTCTGTGGAACGTCCCCATGCGGCATCTCCGGCACTTTCTATCGGATAAACGGAAATTGCCAATGATTTTTTACCGCTAGGTAAATTGATTTTTGCTGCGTCTAAAATAAATGCTGCTGAAGAGGACCAAGAGAAATCACGGGCATTTGTGATTTTGTAATTCCACGTTTTAGTAGTTGCAGTAATCATTTTTGATGAATTTTCAACTTCGGCAGCAGTACGGATAAAAACTGTTTTATCACTTTGTTTTGCTTGCGCTAAACGCTTTTGCTCTTCGGCAGAATAGACTGTGGTAGGATTCAGTAATTCGCCGGAAGCCACCACAATATGATTGGATGGTGCTGTAATACTGACATCAAAATCACCATATTCTAAATAAAATTCCGACGCTCCAAGATACGGATTCGTATTCCAGCCTCGTACATCATCATACACACACATACGCGGATACCACTGTGCTATGGTGAAAATTTTTCCATTTTTAGTTTCTAAAACTCCCATTCTGTCTGACCCTTCAAAAGGAGCTATAAACGAAAAGTCGATTTTTATTTTAACTGAACCGCCTTTAGCATTTAATACTTGCGGGAGAAATACCTGCATTCTAGTATCCGTAATAATGTA
This sequence comes from Flavobacterium sp. LS1R10, assembly GCF_003968825.1. Classification (NCBI taxonomy): domain Bacteria; kingdom Pseudomonadati; phylum Bacteroidota; class Flavobacteriia; order Flavobacteriales; family Flavobacteriaceae; genus Flavobacterium; species Flavobacterium sp. LS1R10. Next base: position 94,672 of record NZ_RYDH01000007.1, read on the forward strand.
CTTAACTTCTGCTTCAGTAGATTTTCCTTTTACAGTAGTAATTACTTTGACTGATTTTATTTTATGTCCACCATCAAAAATTTGGCCTTGAGCCCCATTTCTACTTCCTGTAATTGGAACAACTGCATTTCCACGGGAATCCGCTTTGAATAAATTCTGGTCTACATTCATCCAAACAAAAGCCATTTTATCCGGACTGTTGTTCGTATAGGTGATGATTCCTGTGCCAGAAATTTCGTTGTTTTTTTCATCCAGTTTTGCCGTTAATTTATAATCAGCGCTATTTTGCCAATATTCAGCTCCAGGCTGACCACTCGCAGATCGTGTACTTGTTCCGTTTTTGGAATAAAAAAACGGAGCAAAAGCATCATGATAATCGTAGTTAGAAACTGTATTACCGGATGCATTTGCTGGGGTTTGCTGTGCCCAAATAGATGTAAATCCCAATAATAAAGCCAAATGCAGCATGACTCCGCGACGAATTTTTTTCATTTTCTAATTGTTTATATCACAAATTAATGAAAAAAAAGAGGATTTTGAACTATTGAGATCGAATTGATTCCATTATAAATCAATAAAATCATGTTTAAAGCGTATCAGAATTAAAAATTATAAAATATATTTACGCCAGAAAACCATTTTTAAAGTAACCCGAAAAAATAATTTTGACAACTCTAATTAAAAACTCGAATCTCACTGCAGAAATTAAACATTTTGGAGCTGAATTAATTTCTTTAAAAACAAACCACGATAGAGAATACATCTGGGAAGGAAATCCGGTATTTTGGGGCAAGCACGCTCCTGTTTTATTCCCAATTGTTGGGACTTTAAAAAATAATTCCTTTCACTATAATGCAATGGAATATCATTTATCGCGACACGGCTTTGCCAGAGATATGGAGTTTGAATTGATCAATGCAACAGAAAACAGTGCTGTTTTCTCCCTACACTCTTCTGAAGAAACTTTAAAAGCATATCCGTTTGACTTTGAATTGCAAATCATTTACACATTACACGGGCATAATTTATCGATTGCATATAAAGTAATCAACAACGGAAAAACTGCAATGCCGTTTGCTATTGGCGCACATCCTGCTTTTGCTTTGCCAAAACAATTCGAGAGTTATGCTATAGCTTTTGAAAAAGAAGAACCATTGAAATATTATCTTTTGGAGGATGATTTAATTTCAAATAAAACGAAGAAATTAGACGTTCTTAATAAATATATTCCGCTGACGTATGAGTTGTTTGAAAACGATGCTTTGATTTTCAAAACATTAAAATCCAACTCGTTGACTATTTTAGAAAATAAAAATCCAATTCTAAAAATACATTTTGATGATTTTCCAAGCTTAGGAATTTGGACCAAAATAAATGCGGCATTTATTTGTATTGAACCTTGGTTTGGTTATTCGGATACCAATGAAAGTTCCGAAAATCTATTTGAAAAAGAAGGCATTCAAATTCTAGAAACCAAGGAAACGTTCCAATCAAAATACAGTATCGAAATCCTTTAATTACTAAGATATGTTAGCTATAAATTTTAGTCCATTTCCTGATTTAGAAACCGAACGCTTGCTTTTGAGAAGAGTAAACACGAATGACATTAAAGAAATTTTCGAATTGCGATCCAATCCAGAAACTATGAAATATATTCCAAGACCTTTAGTAAAAACGGATGAAGATGCCTTGGAACACATTGCAATGATCAATACAAAAATTGAAGCTAATGAAGGTATCAATTGGGCTATTACGTTGAAAGACAACCCAAAACTTATTGGAGTTATTGGTCATTACAGAATAAAACCCGAACATTATCGTGCCGAAATTGGCTATATGTTATTACCTGAATATCATGGAAAAGGAATTGTATCTGAAGCAGTGAAAGAAGCTGTTAATTATGGTTTTCAAATCATGAAATTGCATTCCATTGAAGCGATGATTGATCCTGATAACGATGCATCTGCAAAAGTTTTAGAAAAAAATGGGTTTGTCAGAGAAGGACATTTAAAAGAAAATGAATTTTTTGATGGTCGTTTTTTTGATACTCTAATTTATTCTCTTTTGAACAAATACTAATTTTATGTCCTTTTTATTTAAAATTTAGTTGCGTGACTAATATAAATTAAAAACATAAAAACCTTACAGATAAATATTTTACATTTGTATTTGATTTTCTCCAATAAGCTATTGGTCTAAATAATAGAAAACACTTTTTATGAAAAAATTATTTATTGTTTCTTTTTTTCTCTTCTGTATTGTATCCCAAAGTCAAACGTATATAAAAGCAAATGCTATGACTACTTTATTGACCATTCCTAATGTAGGTATTGAAACCAGCATTGGAAAAAAATCTACTTTTCAATTTGATATTACAGCCTCTTTATGGAAATCAATAAATGGTAAACCTAGAGAGTTTTATACTTTCACACCTGAATATCGTTATCATTTCAAAGAAAAATACAATGGTTTTTATGCAGGAGCACATATTGGGGCAAGTATATTTAATTTCCAAAAATGGAATTATATAAATACTACTTTGTATGAAAAAGGCGTTGGATATTTTATAGGTGCAACAATTGGATATCAAATAAAAATAAATGATAAATTTATGTTAGATTGTTTCTTAGGCGGTGGTTCGCATCAAGGTTTTTATAAAGGATATGACTTAGCTACGGGAGAACGATATGAATCGGCGAAAGGGTACAATAAAAGTGGCGAGTGGTTGCCCTACAGAGGCGGTTTTATGGTTTCCTATAAATTAAACTAGATTTATTTAGGCAATTTAGTTTCTGATTTTATATACAAATCTTCCACTTGTTTTCGTGCCCAATCTGTTTTTCGTAAAAAAGTCAAACTGGATTTTACACTTGGTTTATCTGTAAAGCATTTTACTTTAATGAGTTCCCCCAAAGTATCAAATCCGTAATGATCCACTAGCTGCTCTACTATTTTTTGGAGTGTAATTCCGTGAAGCGGATCTTTCGATTTTAAGTGTTCCATTTTGCAAAGATATTAAAATCCCAAATACTTTTTTTTAAAATTGATTCAAATGAAAAAATTTCTCGCACTGTTTACACTGTTATTTTTAAATATCAGTTTTGGACAAAGCACCACCACCTATTACTTTATTCGTCATGCCGAGAAAGTAGATAATTCTCAAAATCCAGATTTATCTGAAAAAGGGTTGAAAAGAGCTGAAAAATGGAATACAATATTCTCAGAAATTAGTTTTGATGAAATCTATTCAACGGATTACAAAAGAACTTTACAAACTGCAAGTCCAACCGCGACAACAAAGAAGATGAAGGTTAAGCTGTATGATCCTAAAAATATACCTATTGAAGTTTTCAAAAAAGAAACGATAGGAAAAAAAATTTTAATTGTGGGACATAGTAACACAATACCAAAATTTGTCAATCAAATGATAAATCAAAACTCATTTACTGACATTCAAGATAAAACTTTTGGTAATCTTTATATCGTAACTATGGTTGATGAAGCAATCACATTCCAATTGCTGAAATTGGACTAAATAATTGCTAAACCTTTAATTTTTGTTACCTTTGCACGCTATGTTAAAAACAATAAATATATTCAATAAGAGAGCCCGATTTGACTATGAAATAATCGAAACCTTCAATGCAGGAATTGTTTTGGCTGGAACGGAAATCAAATCCATTAGATTAGGAAAAGCAAACATCACAGAAAGTTTTTGTGAATTTAGCAATAACGAACTTTTTGCGATAAACACCTATATTGAAGAATATACTTTTGGTAATCAGTTCAACCACAAGGCAAGAAGCGAGCGCAAATTACTTTTAAAAAAAAAGGAATTAAAAGGTTTGCTGAAAAGTGTTCAAGCAAAAGGATTGACAATAGTTCCTTTAAAATTGTTTACTAATGAAAAAGGACTGGCCAAACTCCAAATTGGTCTTTGCAAAGGAAAGAAAACCTATGACAAACGTGAATCTCTCAAAGAACAAGATACGAAACGGGATCTAGACCGAATCAAAAAATCATTTTAAATTAAGAAAGTAATGTATTAATTATTATTTTTATTTATAAAAAATGACTAAATTTGTCAAGACAATTTAAATCTTTTTTTTTAAATGAAAACACTACTCAAAAACGCAAGAGAACAAAAAGGACTCAAAACTAGAGAAGTCGCACAACTTTTAGCAATTGATCAAGCCTTAATCAGTAAGTTTGAAAGTGGAACTAGAAAACCTACAAGAGACCAAGTCGTAAAATTAGCATCTTTACTAGAAATAGATTTAGAAACAATCATGGTCGCTTGGCTTAAAGAAAAAATTCTTTATGAAATTGGTCAGGATGAATTTGCTCTAAAAGCATTATTGGTTGCAGAGCAAGAAATTAGATATCAAAGCAAACCAATAAAGAAAAAATTATCGGTAACTCTTCAGAAAATTTTAGATGAAATAGATACTTTGAAGATACAACTGGATGGGTTTCGCCAATTTGACAGCTATCGGATTGCACAAGCATTAGAGCTAGAATATACGTTTGAAAGTAATCGCATCGAGGGAAACACAATGACTTTACGCGAAACGGATTTAGTTATCAATGAAGGTTTGACGATTTCTGGAAAAAGTATGCGGGAACATCTGGAAGTCATTAATCATCAGGAAGCCATTGCTTATATCAAAGATTTAATGCAAAAAAATACTGCTATAAAGGAACGAGAAGTGCTTTCTATCCACAATCTTATTTTGAGAGGAATTCAACCCGAAGATGCAGGTAGCTATAGAAAAGTCCAGGTGATGATTCAAGGAAGCAGTTACGTGCCTCCACAACCTTTTTTAGTCGCCAAAGCAATGGAAGATTTTTTTATTTGGTATGAAACTAATAAATCAACCTTACATCCGATAATTTTAGCTGCCGAAATGCATGAACGCTTGGTTACTATTCATCCCTTTATTGATGGAAATGGCAGGACTTCGCGCTTAGTCATGAACTTGGTTTTATTGCAGCATGGTTACATAATTGCCAATATAAAAGGGGATTATGAAAGTAGAATGCGCTATTATCAAACACTGGAAACTGCACAAACTAAAAACAACAAAGAAGATTTTTTGTTATTCATTGCTCAAATAGAAAAAGAAAGTTTAGAGCGGTATTTAACCATTATTGGTCAATAAAATTCATCTTCTGCTCCCTTCCCCTTGGGAAGGGTTGGGGATGGGATTTTAATTTTTATCTTCTAATAAAGGAACAAATCGAAACTCTCCAAACTCATGTTTCTCAAATTGAGTTTCATTTTTTCTGATTAATAAGGTCATAATCTGCACCTCTGTACCTAGTGGAATAACTAGCCTTCCTCCTATTTTGAGTTGCGCCATCAACGGTTGCGGAATAAACGGAGCGCCTGCAGTTACTATAATACTATCAAAAGGAGCGTAATTTGGTAATCCTTTGTATCCATCTCCAAAAGAGAGATATTTGGGCCTAATATTCAGTTTTGGAAATAAAATTGAGGTTTGCTTAAACAATTCTTTCTGTCTTTCTACACTAAATACTTTGGCACCTAAAAGGCATAGAACAGCTGTTTGATACCCTGAACCTGTTCCTATTTCTAAAATTTTGTGTTCTTTTTTGACTTCTAATAATTGGGATTGAAAAGCAACAGTGTACGGTTGCGATATCGTTTGGCCTGCAGCAATAGGAAATGCTTTGTCTTGATAGGCATAATCTTCAAAACTGGAATTTAAAAATAAATGTCTTGGAATCTTTTTTATCGCCTCCAAAACACTTTTGTCAGTAATTCCTTTTTGCTCTAAAACGCTTACTAATTGATTCCGAAGTCCTTGATGTTTGCCTGTGTCTTTCAAAGTTTATTGTTTTATTTTGGTAAAAATAGAAAACAATTTCTGAATTCAAATGTTGGATTTTAAATTTTAAATTAACTGAAGAATTGTCCGGTATCAATAATAGATTAATCATTTTATTGTTATTTTTGTAAAAATTACATCATTATGCTGAAAATTGGAGTATTAGGTGCTGGCCATCTAGGAAAAATACATTTGCGTTTATTACAACAATCTAAAAAATATGAATTAGTGGGATTTTATGATCCAAATCAAGAGAACGCCGAAAAGGTTTCTAAAGAATTTGGATACAAACATTTTAGCACAATTGCCACCCTTATTCATGCCGTTGATGTAATCGATATTGTTACCCCAACTCTTTCTCACTACAAATGTGCCAAAGTAGCCATCAAATCCGGCAAGCATGTTTTTATTGAAAAACCTATTTCAAATACGGTCGAAGAGGCCGAAGAAATTATCGCTTTATCAAAAGAATATAATGTTAAAGGTCAGGTGGGGCATGTGGAACGTTTCAATCCAGCATTCATCGCTACCAAAAACATGATCGAAAACCCTATGTTTATTGAATCGCATCGTCTGGCTGAATTCAATCCTCGCGGAACTGATGTTCCTGTAGTCTTAGATTTGATGATTCATGATATTGATGCCATTTTGAGTGTTGTACAATCAAAAGTAAAAAATATTAGTGCTAGCGGTGTTTCAGTTATCAGTGATACACCGGATATTGCCAATGCAAGAATAGAGTTTGAAAACGGTTGTGTTGCTAATTTAACAGCGAGCCGAATTTCGATGAAAAACATGCGTAAATCTCGTTTTTTCCAGAAAGACGCTTACATCTCCGTAGATTTCTTAGAAAAGAAATGTGAGGTTGTAAAAATGAAAGATGCTCCGGAAGTTCCAGGCGATTTTGATATGATTTTACAAAATGCGGAAGGTGTAAAAAAACAAATCTACTTTTCCAATCCAGATGTAGAACAAAACAATGCTATTCTGGATGAACTGGAATCATTTGCAGATGCCATAAATACTGATTCAACACCAATTGTGACATTGGAACAAGCCTCTGAAGCGCTTCGTGTTGCGTATCAAATTATTGATTGTTTTAAAAAATAATTTTTACATAAATATTAAACTATTTTAATCCAAAATAAGAATGAAAACAATTGCCGTAATCGGAGCAGGAACAATGGGGAATGGAATTGCTCACACCTTTGCACAAAGTCGTTTTACCGTAAAATTAATAGATGTTTCAGAACAATCATTGGATAAAGGAATGGCCACTATCGCCGCTAATTTAGACCGAATGATTGCAAAAGGAAGTATCACCCAAGAAGACAAGGCTAAGACGATTACTAACATAATCACCTATACGGATATCAAAGATGGCGTTGTAGGGGTTGATTTAGTGATTGAAGCGGCCACTGAAAATGTAGCATTAAAACTGAATATCTTCAAGCAATTGAACGAAGCTTGTTCTCATAATACAATTTTGGCAACTAATACTTCTTCTATCTCAATTACTCAAATTGGAGCCGTTGTGGCACATCCGGAACGCGTTATCGGTATGCACTTTATGAATCCGGTGCCAATAATGAAACTGGTGGAAATTATTCGTGGTTATAATACTTCTGATGAAGTGACAAAAATCATCATGAATCTTTCCGAGAAGTTAGGAAAAACGCCTGTTGAAGTCAACGATTATCCTGGTTTTGTTGCCAATAGAATCTTGATGCCCATGATTAACGAAGCGGTCGAAACTTTATACAACAAAGTGGCTGGTGTTTATGAAATTGACACGGTGATGAAACTTGGAATGGGACACCCGATGGGACCTTTGCAACTAGCAGATTTTATTGGTCTTGATGTATGTTTAGCCATTTTGAACGTGATGTACGACGGTTTTAAAAACCCAAAATATGCACCTTGTCCGTTATTGGTAAATATGGTTCGTGCCGGAAAAATGGGTGTGAAATCAGGGGAAGGTTTTTACGATTATTCTGGAAGCAAAAAAGCCGAGAAGATTTCTAAACAATTTATATAATTGTAATGTTTTAAAATTGAGGGCCTAAAGTTAATACCTTTAAATTCTCAGATTTTCACTTTTCACTTTTTATATTATTATGGCTAAAATTGTCCCTTTCAAAGCTGTTCGTCCCACTCGTGATAAGGTTTGCCTTGTTACTTGCCGTTCGTATGAAGAATATGTAAATGCGGAATTAGCGGCGCAATTGGATTTCAATCCGTTGTCTTTTTTGCACATACTAAAACCTGCTTACACCAATCAGGAAACTGTTTCTTTTGAAAAAAGATACCGCCAAGTACATCAAAAATATGAGGATTTCAAAAATGAAATAATTTTAGTAAAAGACAAAAAACCCGCGATTTATATTCATAAAATTGTAACTAAAAAGCACTCTTTTACCGGAATTATCGTAGGTACTAGTGTAGCTGATTATTGCAACAATATCATCAAAAAACACGAAGATATAATCGCTTTCAGAGTCCGATTATTAAAAGACTACATGAAATATTCTGAGTTCAATACGGAACCGGTTTTGATGACCTATCCGGATAATAAAACGATTGAAAACTGGATTTTTAATTGTACCCAAAAATTAGCCGATTTTGAGTTTTCAACCACCAAAAAAGAAATTCACTACTTATGGAAAATTGAAGATGCGTTAGAAATCAATTGGCTTCAGAACATTTTTGAAAAAACAGATAGTCTTTATATTGCAGATGGCCATCACCGTACCGAAGCCTTAAAATTATTATCCGAGGAAAATGATGATCCAGACAACGCAGCCAAAAATCATATTCTGAGCTATTTAATTTCTGAAAACAATGTCAAAATATATGAATTCAATCGCTTGGTAAAAGATTTAAACGGTTTCTCGAAAGAAAATTTGATAAAGGAATTAGAAAAGAATTTCATTGTTACAAACAAATTTCAGCAGCCTTTTCAGCCTTCTCAAAAGCATCAATTCGGAATGTATCTGGACAATGAATTTTATAGCTTAATTTTACGAAAAGAAAATGAAGTTTTCTTAACGGCTTTGGATAGTTTAGACACACAAATTTTATACAAAAAAGTGTTATTGCCTATTCTTGCCATCGAAGATTTACGCAATGATGAGCGAATAGAATACCTTTCAGGAAAACAATCCGTATTGGAAGTAAAAAACAAAATTGATCAAGGAGAATTTGAAATCGGTTTCATATTATTTCCATCCAATATTGGAGAAATAAAAGCCTTGGCCGATGCCAATTTAATAATGCCTCCAAAAAGTACGTATATTGAACCAAAGTTTAGAAGCGGATTAGTCGTGTATGAACTTTAACACATTAAAATTTAAACATTAAAATGCCAATAAAAAATAATTTACTCCAAATAAAATCCACTTTACCGGAACATATAACCTTAGTTGCGGTTTCAAAGACCAAACCTGTTTCGGATTTAATGGAAGGGTATGAGGCCGGTCAACGCATTTTTGGAGAAAATAAAATCCAGGAAATGGCGGAGAAATGGGAACAAATGCCAAAAGACATTCAATGGCACATGATAGGCCATGTTCAGAGCAATAAAGTCAAATTTATGGCGCCATTTGTGAGCTTGATTCACGGTGTGGATAGTTTGAAATTGCTACAGGAAATAAACAAACAAGCACTAAAAAGCAATAGAATTATTGATTGTTTATTACAAATGCATATTGCCGAAGAAGAAACTAAATTTGGTCTTGACCAAGAAGAACTTGCTTCAATCCTATCCTCAAACGAATTCCAGGAATTAAAAAACATTAGAATCGTTGGATTAATGGGAATGGCAACTTTTACAGACAAGAAAGATCAAATCAAGAAAGAATTCACCCATCTGAAATCTATTTTTGATAAATTCAAAATTCAAAATTCAAAATTTACCATTCTTTCTATGGGAATGTCCGGTGATTATCAACTTGCAATTGAATGTGGAAGTACGATGGTTCGCATTGGAAGTAGTATCTTTGGAGGAAGAAATTGACTTTTGATTTGAGATTAACGAATATTGACCCGAGCGGTAGCGAACTGGCGAAGCATTTCAGATTTAAAAATCTCTACTTCAAAACTGAATACTAAAAACTGAACACTGAATACTTATTTTGTACGCAATACTAGACATAGAAACCACTGGAGGACAATTCAACGAAGAGGGAATCACGGAAATCGCTATCTATAAATTTGATGGACATGAGGTCGTGGATCAGTTCATTAGTTTGGTAAATCCGGAAATCCCAATTCAACCTTTTGTAGTTAAACTTACCGGTATTAATAATGCCATGTTGCAATCTGCTCCCAAGTTTTTTGAAGTAGCAAAACGCATCATCGAAATGACAAACGATTGTATTATCGTGGCTCATAATGCTTCTTTTGATTACAGAATCTTACGAACCGAATTCAGACGATTAGGATACGATTTTGAAGCCAGAACACTTTGTACGGTTGAATTATCAAAAAAATTATTGCCGGAACAACCGTCCCATAGCCTAGGAAAACTCGTTCGTGCGCTTGGAATCCCAATGGCAGACCGCCACAGAGCCAGTGGTGATGCTTTAGCAACAGTCAAATTATTCAAAATTCTTTTAGAAAAAGATTTAGAGAAAGAAATTGTAAAAGATTTTATAAAGCTGGAAATCGAAAAAGGAATCGCTCCAAAATTACTGGATATTGTGTCCGGATTACCAGCAAAAACAGGTGTCTATTACATTCATAATGAGAAAGGAAATCTAATTTACATTGGCAAAAGCCGAAACATAAAAAAACGAATCAATCAGCATTTTACAGGAACTTCTGCAAAATGCAAGAAAATTCAAGCAGAAGTGTTTTCCGTAACCTATGATGAAACCGGAAGTGAATTGATCGCATTATTAAAAGAAAGCGAGGAAATAAAAATCAACAAACCCATATATAACAGAGCACAGCGGAAAAGTATTTTTCAACTGGCACTCTATGCTGAAAAAGATAAAAATGGGTATCTCAACCTAAAGCTTCAAAAAGCAGATGGACGCAAAAAAGAAATCACATCCTTTTCCTCCCTGCAAGAGGGTAAAAACGCATTATTCAGAATTACTTCTCATTATAATTTATGCCAAAAACTAACTGGTTTGTATGTTTCTAAAACCAACTGTTTTCAATACACTATAAAAGAATGTGACGGCGCTTGTATTAGCAAAGTTTCACCTGAAGAATACAATATCAGAGTTCTTACTTTTGTCGATAAAAATAGTTTCGAAAATCAAAATATGGTATTGATTGACAAAGGCAGAACCATCAGCGAAAGATCTGCCGTTTTGATCGAAAACGGAATTTACAAAGGCTATGCTTTTTATGATTTAAATTATCAAATCAACAATATCGAAATACTGAGAAACATCCTCATTCCGATGCAAAATAACCGGGACACTAAAAATATTATCCAAGGGCACATACGAAGCAATAAAACCTTGAAAACGTTAAAATTCTAATCGTATGCTATCAATCCATCCATAATTATGCACCGAATAAAGTCAAAATTTGACACTTTCAGACAAAAAACCAATGTCATTATTTATGGCACAAATACGGCTTCCGGGCGCTTGTTTGACCTAGTACTTTTAGGAGTAATTTTGTTAAGTGTTGTAATTGTGATGCTTGAAACCGTAAAAGGTTTCGATACAAAATACCACCAAGAACTCATTATCCTAGAGTGGGTCATTACGATTTTCTTTACCTTAGAATACATTCTTCGAATTATATCTATAAAAAAACCTGTCAAATACGTTCTCAGTTTCTATGGAATCATTGATTTGATTGCCACTTTACCTATGTATTTGTCCTTGTTTTATTTTGGAACAAGCGTTTTAACTGTGGTAAGGGCTTTGAGATTACTGCGATTGTTCAAAATATTGAAACATCCAAAATTCTCCAGTCAATCCACTCACCTAAAAGAAGCGCTAATTGCCAGTAGAGGAAAAATATTAATTTTTATCTATTTCATGTTGATCAGCAGCATCCTGATAGGCTCCGTTATGTATGTGGTAGAGGGTAAAGAAAGCGGCTTTACCAGCATTCCCACCAGCATTTATTGGACCATTGTAACACTCACAACCGTTGGCTACGGTGACATATCGCCCATCACACCATTAGGCCAAGCTATAGCATCAGTAGTAATGATCATGGGATATGGAATAATAGCCGTTCCTACGGGTATCGTTTCAGCTGAATTTGCAAACAGCAACCGTAAAAAACCAAGAGCCGAAAGAATTAATCCATGCACCGTTTGCGGAACTGACGGTCATGAATATAATGCAAAATACTGCTACCATTGTGGCACCGAATTATAATTTATTAATTTGAAGCAATTCCAGCTGTACACTGCAACTCCTCGTTATTGCAGTTGTTTTTCTAAGGCTTAAAAGGAGCTTCCTCCGGTCGCTCTTTTACACCAAGAAAAAAAACTGCAATACCTCCGGGGTTTCCGTTTCCATCTGGGCTAAAAACTATGAAATACCTAATCACCATTATCGGACCCACAGCGATAGGAAAAACTTCCTTGAGCATCATTTTGGCTAATTATTTTAAATGCGATATCCTGTCATGTGACAGCCGACAGTTTTTCAAGGAAATGACCATCGGAACCGCAGTTCCAAACCAAGCCGAGCTAGCAACAGCTACCCATCATTTCATCCAAAACAAATCCATATTCGAGAATTATACCGTAGGTGATTTCGAGAAAGAAGCCATTGCAAAACTGGACGAATTATTTCTGACCAATGATTATGCTATACTAGTTGGTGGTTCGGGATTATATGTAGACGCAATCCTAAAAGGTTTTGATGAATTTCCAGAAATAGACCCTACAGTTCGCTCAGCAATAACACTGAATTATGAAAAACTGGGAATTGGGTATTTGCAACAAAAACTCGAAGTTTTAGATCCTAATTATTACAAAACTTTGACTGTCGAGAATTCTCAAACCTTACAAAATCCACAACGTATGATGCGTTTCGTAGAAGTATGTATTGGTGCCGGAAAACCATATTCTTCTTTTTTAAATCAAAAGCAAAACAGTCGCAACTTCACTCCTATTTTAATTGGTTTAGAAGCCGACAGAAAGGGTATCTATAACCGAATTAATCAACGTGTAGATGCCATGATGAACGAGGGTTTATTAGCGGAAGCAAAAACGTTATTCCAGAATAAAGAATTGAACGCCTTGCAAACAGTGGGTTACAGAGAACTATTCCGTTATTTTGACAGGGAAATTTCATTAGAATTTGCCATTGAAGAAATAAAGAAAAATACCCGCCGATTCTCAAAACGTCAACTCACTTGGTTCAAAAAAAATGAAAACACCAAATGGTTTGATTTTGAAACTCCGTATGAAACGATTGTGAAGTACATCAATTCAAAAAAATAAAAATATCATTATTGACGACGATCAAAAAAATTTAACCACTAATTCGCTAATAAAAAACCTATACTTCGAATATAATTAGCGGTCATTATTATTATTTATAAAATGTTTTGTTTTAACAATCCCTATAAACAAAAGAAGTACAACAAAAAAGCCTTTTTAAACCCATTACTAATAATTACAATCTATAAATATGCCCATTTCACCTAACTTCACATCTATTCTTAGCAAAGACTGGGAAATCAATTTTACACAATGTGCTCCAAACGGGTTTTTAAAATACACTGATTTGTGTTCTATATTACAATTAACAGCAGCTGCACATTCAGAAATTGGTGGAATCAGTTTTACGGACATGCAGGAATTTAATCAAGCGTGGGTTTTGAGCAGAATGCGTGTTGAAGTTACTAAATTACCTAAATCCGGAGATGTCGTAACGGTAAAAACCTGGATCAATTCCTTAGAGAATTCCCGTTCAGTACGGGCGCTGGAAATGCATGTAAATGGAGAAAAAATTGTGGGCTCAGAGACTTTCTGGGCTGTATTCAATACTAAAAAAAGACGGCCGGAAGCATTGGCGTTGCCGTTCGAGCATTTTGAAGTATATCCAGAAAAAAAAGCTACTCATGAAGGTTTTTCTAAAATTAATTTCAATCAGGAGAAAGAAATAGTTTTTGAAAAAACCATTTTCTTATCGGATTTAGACATTGTAAATCATGTTAATAATGTCAAATATCTGGAATGGTGTTTGGATCTGGTTGATGAAAAACTAATCCTGAATCAGGAAATTATTAGTTTCGAAATGAATTTCCTAAAAGAATTATCTCTAAAGGATAACGTAATTATTCATGAAACTATTTCTAAAAATGAAACTATTTTTAGTATTACAAAAGAAGAAAAAACCAATTTCGCTTTGCAATTAAACTGGAAATAAATATTTTTAAAATAAAAAAAGCCTCAATTTCTTGAGGCTTATAGCTACTTATTCTGCTACTTTATTTTTTACAACTAATCTAAATCCTTCTCCGTGGATATTCAAAATTTCAACATCTTCATCCAGTTTAAGGTATTTCCTCAGTTTTGCTATATAAACATCCATACTTCTGGATGTAAAGTAATTATCATCTCTCCATATTTTCGTCAAGGCTAATTCTCTTGGCATCAAATCATTTTCATGAAGAATCAACATCTTCAACAAATCATTTTCTTTTGGAGATAATTTAATTGGCTCTTCAGTATTAAAAGTTAAAAAACGAAGTTTTGAATTTAAATAAAACTTCCCAATATTAAATTCAAATTGTACTTGTTCTGCTCTGGTATCTGATGATTTTCTTTGAATTATCGCTTTGATTTTCATCAACAATACTTCTGAATCAAAAGGTTTATTTAAGTAATCATCCGCACCCGCTTTGTAGCCTTTCAACACATCCTCTTTCATCGATTTTGCAGTTAAAAAGATAATTGGAACTTCGTTGTTTTTTTCTCTGATTTCTTTTGCTAAAGTATAACCATCTTTGTAAGGCATCATTACATCCAGAATACACAAATCATAAGTATCTTTTTTAAATTTTTCGAAACCTTCCATTCCATTTTTGGCTAAAGTGACGTCAAAATCATTTAGCATTAAATAATCTTTCAAAACCGCACCAAAATTCAGGTCATCTTCCACTAAAAGTATTTTCTTATTTACATTTTCCATATTCTAATTTATTAATGGTAATTTTATTATGAAGGTACTCCCTTTTCCCTTTTCACTTTCTACATATACTTGACCGTTGTGGTCATCTACAATTCTTTTTACATACGCTAAACCTAATCCATGCCCTTTGACATTATGAATGTCGCCGGTATGTTCTCTATAAAATTTTTCAAAAATTCTTTTTTGAGCTATTTTACTCATTCCTAAACCGTTATCTTTAACTTTGATAATAACCATATCTTTTACATTTTCAGTAAAAATGTCTATTTCTGGCACATTAGGTGAATATTTTATAGCATTTTCTAAAATATTGACAATCACATTGGTAAAATGAACATCGTTGAGTAATACGGTAGTTCTTAAAGCGCCAAAGTGACTTCTAATGGTTCCTTCTCTATCTTCTAAAATTAGATTTACATGTTCAATAGCATCATTTATAATGTCATGTACATTGAGCGTCTCTTTGATAATGTCCAGTTCTTTCTTTTCTAGTTTAGAAATTCTTAATACATTCTCTACCTGGGCGTGCATGCGTTTATTCTCGTCTTTAATCATCTGAAGGTATCGTAAAACCTTCTCCTTATCATCTATTATTTTTGGATTTCGTATCGCATCTAATGCTAAATTAATTGTGGCTATTGGAGTTTTAAACTCGTGCGTCATGTTATTAATAAAATCATTTTTAATTTCAGAAATTTGACGTTGCCGGATCAATTGATTCAATGCACTTGAATACGCAATCAAAATAATTAGAGTAAAAACAATTGAAAGTACGGTAATACTTACGAGTTCCGACAATAAAAATTTCTTTTTAAGCGGAAATGTAACCAACAAATCATACTTACTGCTTCCTTCATTATCAATAAATACCGGAATAGAATAGGTAGCATCTTTATCATATTTAAACTCGCTTGATTTGATTTTAGTCGCTAAATTATTGCTGTAAATACCAAATTCAAATTTTGTTTCAATACCGTGTTCTTCTAATTCTTTCTTGATTAATTTTTGTAAAACACTGCTCGAAACACGTTCCTCAAGCGGCATTGCTGACAATACATCTTTTGCTGAAATTTTAAAAAGAGCATTGTCTAAAATATCTAAATTTCCTTCTTTTTCAATTCTAATATCTGGAATCAAACTTTGATTCCCACCTAATTTGTCAATAGAATTATTGTTATACACTTCTGTAACGCGTTTAGAACTAAAATTCTTGAATTTTTCACTATCAAATTTCTTATCAAAGAACGTAGGAGAAATATTGTAATTCTCAGAAATTATACTGTTTGAGTATATAATAGTTTCGTTTGTTCTTGGATTTTTCTGAACGTAATAAAACTCTAATATATCGTCCTTTTTAGGAACTTTTCCGGTACTATCCTTGTAATGATTTATTTTGTCATAAAAATTATACTCTTCTTGTTTTTGAAGATTATTCGCCACATTACCAATAACTTGCTTAACATGAAACTTAAATTGCTCATCATTATTTTTAAACGAGGTATTGAACCAATATACCTGAACTAAAATTATCCCTATTAAGGACAAGCTCATTAATAAAACAAGTAATCTAAAAAAAAGTTTATTCATCAAAACAAATTTAGTATTTTAACAATATATTAAATAATAGATTAACCAAACATTAACAACTATGCTTGTTTTTATACAATCTTTAATATTTTAAGAATTTCATTTGCCTCCTGCTTTGCTGTTTCAAGTGAAACATTATGAATAACAAAATCACTTTTGTCAATTCTCTGTTTATCAGTCCATTGTGAATTTATTCGTTTCAAAACAAGATCTCGGTTTGATTTATCTCTGGCAATTACCCTTTGAATTCTCAATTCTAACGGTACTGTAACCGTTATAATAAAATCACATTCTTTATCACGCCCACTTTCAAATAAAATAGCCGCTTCATAGATAATAAACGGCGCCGTCTCTTGTTGTAAAATCCATTGATCAAAATGTTTTTTTACTGCCGGATGAATAATAGCATTGAGTTTTTCTAATTTTTCAGGTTCCTCAAATACGATTTTAGCTAATTTTTCTCTATTTAACAGGTTAATTTCAAAAACAGAGCTCCCAAATTCGTTTTTTATGGCTTTTAAAATTACAGCAGATTCCATCATTTTTCTGGCCTCCTCATCCGCAATATAAACGGGAATCCCAAATGATTCAAAATATTTTGCAAGGGTAGTTTTGCCACTTCCTATGCCTCCGGTTAAACCAATGATTTTTGTCATCTTACACTTTAAAAAATAATTCGGGAAAAGCCTCTTGTGGTTTTTGCCTTAAAATAATAACTTTATAATAGGATTTTATGAAACCTAAACCGTAACCATAAAACTGTTTCCAAACCGCTATTAATGATAAATAACCTATTTTAAGGCTCTTATTCTGGTAAGAAGAGACCAAGAACAATACCAAAAAGTAAATAAAATACAACTGAAGCAGATAATCAAAATTAAAAATTAACAACAATACAATTGAAAAGAAAAATCCAATGATGAAAACCGAAGGAAAGAAAAAAGTAAGCTTATTGTATTTTGGATACCAACTGTTAAGAATTGGTCGTGCTTTTCCAAATTTATTTACCTGAGTTGAAAACTTATCCCAGTCGATTCTTCGTTTGTGATATACAAATGCTTGTGGGAAAAGTGTGGTTTCAAAACCTAAGTTCCACAAACGAATTGACAAATCAGGATCTTCTCCTGGATGAATATTTCCAAAACCTTTGGACGCTTCAAAAGCTTTGCGAGACAGCCCCATGTTAAAACTTCGGGGCTGAAACTTATCGATTTTTTCAGAACCGCCTCTAATTCCTCCTGTGGTTAAAAAAGAAGTCATTGCAAAATTAATTGCTTTTTGGATGTCTGAAAAACTATCTAAAGCCTTGTCCGGTCCTCCAAAACAGTCTACATAATTTTGCTTTAAAGCCGTATCAACTTCAGACAAGTACTGCTCAGGTATAATACAATCCGAATCAAAAATGATAAAGTAATCCCCTCTGGCTTTTTTCATTCCATAATTTCTGGAATCGCCAGGTCCTGAATTCTCTTTGTAATAATAGGAAATATCAAGTCTGTCTCCATATTTTTGAGCAACATCCTGACACACTAAAGCAGAACCGTCTTCTACGATTACAATTTCAAATATCTCTTTATAGGTTGTATGAGACAAACTTTCTAAAAGTTCATCTACTTCGTCTGGGCGATTGTAAACTGGGATTATTAAGGAAAATAACATAAATCAAAATGAGGTATTAGTAGTCTGTTTTTAGGTCTTTAAAATTTTAACAAATATAATGGTTATCCATAAAAAAACCATCAACTATTAATTGATGGTTTTATAAATACTATTTTAAGGTACAATAATTAAGAAATACTTTTAATGTTTACCACTTCGTTTGTATCCGCTTTGTAATCTACACCATCCACGTCAAAACCAAATAAATTGTAAAAATCTTTTCTGTATCCTACTAAATCTCCTATTTCGGATAAATTTTCAGTTACAGCCTCCATCCACAATTTAGCTACTTTTTCCTGAACATCAGGACGCATCTCTAAATCATCAATCCTAATTCTTCCTTTTTCGTCAACAGGAACTTCATTGCCGGTAAACAATCGTTCTTGATACAAACGCTGAATTTGCTCAATACATCCTTCGTGTATACCTTCTTCCTTCATTATTCGATATAATAAAGAAATATACAATGGAATAACCGGAATTGCAGAACTTGCTTGTGTAACCAATGCCTTATTTACAGAAACAAATGCTTTTCCATCAATAGCTGCTAAACTGTCCGTGATTGCAAATGCAGTCGATTCAAGATGATCTTTGGCCCGACCAATTGTGCCTTTTCTATAAACGGCTTCAGTCAATGATGGCCCAATATACGAATAAGCAACAGTTGTAGCGCCTGGAGCTAATAGATTTTGAGCTTTTAGAGCATCAATCCACATCTCCCAATCTTCCCCGCCCATAACGGCGACTGTGTTTTCTATATCATCACCAGTGCAAGGCTCAATTGAAATTTCAGAAACTTTACCAGAATGAAAATCAACTGTTTTATTGGTAAAAGTACCACCAATTGGTTTCAAAACAGAACGATGCAATATTCCTGTTACAGGATGCATACGAACGGGAGAAGCTAAACTGTAGATTATTAAGTCCACTTGACCTAAATCAGCTTTTATAAGATCTAATGTTTGTTGCTTTACTTCATTCGAAAAAGCATCTCCATTGATACTTTTTGCATACAAACCTGCTTTATGCGCTTCATTTTCAAAAGCTGCAGAGTTGTACCAACCTGGTGAAGCTGTTTTTCCTTCAGAAGGAGCTTTTTCAAAAAACACACCAATAGTTGCTGCATTAGAACCAAAAGCACTTGTAATTCTGGAAGCCAAACCAAAACCGGTTGAAGCCCCAATTACTAATACATTTTTAGCTCCGTTGATTGCGCCTTTTGATTGTATGTATTCTATTTGATTTTTTACATTTTGCTCGCATCCTTTTGGGTGTGATGTCGTACAAATAAATCCTCTCATTCTAGGTTCTATAATCATAATTCTATTGTTTATTTGGTTAAACGTTTAATCGGTAATAGATTAAACACATAACTAAGTTTATCTTTATTTATTTATCTTTTTAAGTTGACAAATATAAGGCATTTCTTTAGTTCAACAAGGCTTTGGCATGATTTAAGGCTGAGTCGGAAACGATTGTTCCAGATAACATTTGCGCGATTTCAACCACTCTTTCTTCTCTACTTAATAATTTCAATTCAGATTGCGTATCCTCGCCAACAGTCGATTTAAACACTTTGAAATGAGCATTCCCTTTTGCCGCAATTTGGGGTAAATGCGTAATTGCAAAAATTTGCATTTGCTGACTCATTTCCTTCATAATTTCCCCCATTCTAATGGCTATTTCTCCGGAAACACCAGTGTCAATTTCATCAAAAATTAATGTTGGTAATTTTGAATAGTGTGCCAATATCGCCTTAACAGCAAGCATAATCCTTGACATTTCTCCACCAGAAGCTACTTTTTTTAACAAACCAAAATCCGTCCCTTTATTGGCCGAAAATAAAAACTGAAGCTCATCTTTTCCGTTTTGAAAATAGGTTTCAGTTGATTTTACATCCATTTTAAAGCGCACATTAGGCATTCCTAAAGTTTCTAAAATCGCAATCAACTTTTGGGATAAAACTGGAATCGAATTCAATCTATTCGTATGAATTGTAGTTGAAAAAACATCTAATTCAACGGTTTTTTGTTTTAGAGAAAGCGTCAGTGCAGCGATCTCTTCTTCCATATTTCCTAATTCTAATACTGAATTTTCTAGATTCATCTGAATTTGAAGTAGTTCATCCACAGATGACACCTGATGTTTCTTTTGCAAGGTAAAAATCACCTGAAGCTTTTGACTAATTAAATCCAATTGTTCCGGATCATTGATCAATTTTTCAGAACAACGATTCATTTCTTCCAAAACATCTTCAAATTCAATCGTTACGCTTGTAATTCTTTCTAACAAAGATTGGTAATCCGCTGAAAAAACAGCAATTTTTTGTAATGAAACCTTAATTTCATTCAAATTATGCATCACACCCATTTGTTCTTCATTGGCTATAGCCAAAGATTTATCAATAGATTCCTTGATAATTTCAACATTATTTAATTTTTCAAAATCAGCCTCAAGAGATTCTTGTTCACCTGATTTTAATTGCGCTGCTACCAATTCATCCAATAAAAAAGTATTGTATTCCTGCTCTTTCTTAGATTCGCTTTGTCTTTTCAGTAACGAATTTAATTTGGATCTATCCGATTTATATTTTTTTAAAAGCGACTGATACTCCAGAATTATATTTTTATTTGTGGCAATAGCATCTATAATTTCAAACTGTACATTTTCATCCGAAAGTTCTTGAGTTTGTTGTTGCGAATGAATATCAATCAAGAATAAGCTCAATTCCTGCAATTCCTGAAGATTTACGGGGCTGTCATTAACAAACGCTCTTGATTTTCCTGAAGGCAGGATTTCGCGTCTAATTATAGTGTCATTTTCATAGTCTAAATCATTTGTTTCAAAAAAAGGAAGTAAATTATACTTAGAAATTTCAAAATGAGCCTCAATAATACACTTTTCTTCTTTGTTTTTTAGAGAAGTCAAATCGGCTCTTTTTCCTAAAACCAGCCCCAATGCACCTAAAATTATTGATTTTCCTGCACCAGTTTCACCAGTGATTGTTGAGAAACCTTTTGAAAAATCGATTGTCAATTTTTCTATTAAAGCATAGTTTTTTATCGAAAGTGACGTTATCATTTATTTGTTTTTTTTATTGGAACCGGGGATTAAATTAAAATCTGGCCGCTAATTAATAGTGTATCAGTGCCCATTTGCTAGAATTCAAAGGAGAAATTTTATTTAGATTATCAACTAAATCTGAAATTGTGATACTAGGACCACCTGAAAATACAGCTACAATTTCATCTGATTTAGCATCAAAAAAGACACGGGTTAAAAACGCATTAGGTCTTGAAGCATTTAACTTAGCTAAATCAATTAAAGAACCTTTTATTTTTTCTTTAGCCTCTTTTAAATCCTGATTCATCAAATCTAATCCGGAATGGTACTCAAACATCGTTTGTCGAACTTGTTTGAATGCCGGGGATAAAATATCATTTATCAAAAAATAACGGTTTTGATTTCCATCGGCCTGACTCCATCCTTTTGATCCTCCTTGCTGTGCTACATTCAAAATATTCTGAGCAGTTTCAAAATAAGGATTTCCGGATTCCATCACAAAAGTATCCGCATCCATTCCTAAAATGACATAACTGTAAAAAGAAAGAACAGAAACTAAATTAGAATCAAAACTGCTGGGGTTAAAAATTAAATTTTCAAACTCAGTATACCGAAAACTAAAATCTTTGTCGTTATAATTTAAAACTGGTGAAGTGTACGATGAATTAAAAACCGGACGGGATGATTGTACCTGGATGGTGGCTATAAATTGATCGGAATTATTAGCAGAAACAGTAATATAAATTGAGCAATTAATTTTTTCATTTTGCTTCACTGTTTGACCGGTCCAATCTGTTTTGTTTACAAACTCACTGATCGAGGTTTGCAAGGTTTTAAAAACTTGTTGATTGGTAACACTCAATCGCTGTGCATCAACCGTTACAGTACAATTCAATTGTTGTGCTTGGACACCTCCAAAAATAAAAAGCAGCACAAAAGTAAATATTTTATTCATCTGTAGATTTCTGTTTTTTTATCTGTCACTATAAATCACAACCGTTATTTACTTATAGATTGTCATGCACTACCTTAGTTTTTCAAAATGCGCTATTACTTTATTTAGTATATCATCCGCAACAGCCTCTTTCGATTTTAATTCCATTGGTTCAAGATTAAAAAACTGGTCTATAAAAGTAACTTTATTCGTTGGTTTTCCAAAACCGGCACCCTGATCTTGAAGGGAATTCAAAACGATCAAATCTAAGTTTTTTTTCTGAATTTTCAGCTTTGCATTTTCGATTTCATTTTCTGTTTCTAAAGCAAAACCAATCAGAAACTGATTTTTCTTCAGCGTTCCCAAAGAAGCTAAAATATCCTTGGTTTTCTCGAGTTCAATTACAAAATTATCAGCTGCCTTTTTAATTTTTTGTTTAGCTACATTCTTGGGCTTATAATCCGCAACTGCTGCTGCTGCAATGGCGACATCTACATCAGCGTACCTCTGGTGGCAGGCTAGATACATCTCTTCGGCAGAGACTACATTAATAACTTCAATCAAGGAATTTGAAACTGTAAAATGTGTTGGTCCACTTACTAAAATTACTGAAGCACCTAGATTAGCAGCGCTAATTGCTATATCAAAACCCATTTTACCCGAAGAATGATTTCCTATAAAACGCACGGGATCGATTGCTTCATAAGTAGGACCCGCAGTAATTAATATTTTTTTCCCTTTAAGAGGTAATTTATTGTTTAAATCCGCCTCAATAAAAGCCACTATATTCTCTGGTTCCGCCATTCTACCTTCTCCGGACAATCCACTTGCCAATTCGCCTGTTTCGGCAGGAATTATTGTATTACCAAATTGTGTCAAAGAGGAAAAATTAGCAATAGTTGAAGGATGTTTGTACATATCTAAATCCATTGCAGGAGCAAAATACACGGGACATTTTGCGGATAAATAGGCTGCAATCAATAGATTATCACAAATACCATTTGTCATTTTAGACAATGTATTTGCTGTAGCTGGCGCAATAATCATCAAATCAGCCCAAAGTGCCAATTCAACATGATTGTTCCATTTTTCATCTTCATTGTCTTGGTTATAAAAACTAGAATAAACCGGATTTTTGGATAACGTAGATAATGTAAGAGGGGTTACAAAATCCTTAGAAGCAGGTGTCATTATCACTTGGACATGTGCACCTGCTTTTATGAAAAGTCGTACTAATGAAGCGGTTTTATAGGCTGCAATTCCACCAGAAATTCCTAGTAAAATTTTTTTACCGTTTAAAACTGACATAGCATTTATTATTTATTAGAGTCTCTGTGGTAAATTTTACCATCTAACCATTCTTGAACTGCTAAAGCGTGTGGTTTAGGCAGTTTTTCGTAAAATTTTGAAACCTCAATTTGTTCTTTGTTTTCAAAAACTTCTTCAAGACTATCATTATATGTTGCAAACTCTTCTAATTTCTCTGTCAATTCTTTTTTAATTTCTGAATTGATTTGGTTTGCTCTTTTAGCCATAATGGTTATTGCTTCATACACATTACCAGTAGGTTCTTCAATAACAGTTTTATTATATGTTATTGTATTTACTGGAGCATTCGTCTTTTTTAAATCCATGACTTTATTTATTTAGTAAATTTTTGTAAATCTTTTTCTATTTGAGCTAACATTTGGTTCGCTACTTTTATATATTTCGTTTCAGCATTAAATTTTATCAAATTTGCTTGCGCTGTTTTTGCAACATTCAAACGTTCTTCCATTTTTGCAGGAACACTATTTATTGCCAGTTGGTAAGCTGAATCTAATTTAAAAAACAATGCGTCCTCTTTTAGTGGTGTTCCTGGATAATCTGCAACAAAATTATCTAAAGCAATTATCGCTGATTTGAAATCAGAAATCGTATGGTATCCTTTAGCATTTTCAAATACTTTTTTTTGTATTTTCTCGCTAAGCACTTTAACGGAACTATTGGCGTCAGCCATATATTCTGAGTTTGGATAACTATCAATAAACAGTTGTAATTTATCCAATGCTTTGTTCGTGTCCGTTTGATCTAGACTATAAGAAGGAGAAAGCATAGAGTAACTTTTTGCCCCTAAATAAGCTGCTTCTTGTATTTTTTCACTTTTAGGATATCCTGAAACAAAGCTTTCAAATTGATATCCTGCTAAATAATATTGCTTTGTCTTGTAATAGGATTGCGCAAACATATAAAACAATTTTTCTGCTTGAGGCTTTCCTCTGTATGCTGGGCCAATCTGCTCAAAAATACGAATTGCTTTAGAAAATTTTCCTGTATCGTATAATTTAGTCGCCATTTCAAACTTGACAGCTACATCTTCGGTTTTTAGTGCTCTTTGGTATTCGTTACAAGAACTAAAAAAAACTACAAGAAGCAATAGAGATATTATTTTTTTACTCAACATTTAATATTGTTTTTTAGATTTCGTGAATCTTTGATTTCATTTTTTTACTTTTTTCATGATTCCTTTGGCTGAAACAACCTACCAAATCATACCGAAGTTTCGGTGGCAAATTTAGTTATTAATTTAGCGACTTCAAAATATATTTTTTGTTTAAAAAAATGCTACTTTTTCATCCTTATTTATTCATTTTTTTTACAAACTGATCAATTCTATTTGCTAGTGAATCATCTACTTTTACCAGTGGCAAACGCACTGTATTTTCAGAAATTCCTAGTGATAGAAAGACTTGTTTAATTCCTGCTGGATTTCCCTGCTCAAAAATCATGTCAATACAATCTGATAAAAGATACTGTGTTTTGAACGCTTCATCTGTCTTTCTGTTTAAGCCCAATCGAATCATTTCAGAAAATTCTTTAGGGAAACCTTGACCAATAACTGATATCACACCTGCTCCACCTGCTAAAACCATTGGTAAAGCTATCATATCATCACCAGAAATTACAAGAAAATCTTTTGGTTTGTTTTTTAATAATTGCATTGCCTGAACAAGATCTCCTGCTGCTTCCTTTATGGCTACGATATTTTCGAAATCATTTGCCAAACGCAAAACAGTCGAAGGCAACATATTACTTGCCGTTCTTCCCGGAACATTATATAAAATCACTGGAATGGGAGAGGCTTCAGCAACAGCCTTGAAATGCTGGTAAATCCCTTCCTGAGTAGGTTTGTTATAGTACGGAGAAACGGAAAGTATTGCCGTAAACGCAGTTAAATCTCTTGTTTTTAACTCTTCAACAACTTTTAAGGTATTATTACCTCCTACTCCAAGCACTAAGGGCAAAGTGCCATTATTAGCTTCGATTACAGTACGGATGACCAATTCTTTTTCCTCTGGAGACAAAGTTGCGTTTTCTGCAGTGGTACCCAATACTACCAAATATTCAATTCCTCCATCGATAGAAAAATGTACAATTCTTTTTAAAGCTTCGGTATCTATTGAAAAATCTTGTTTAAAAGGAGTTACAAGAGCAACACCTGTTCCTATTAATAATTGCATATTATTTTATATTTTGTTTAATAATTTTAAATATTTGAATAACTCACTTGAAAAAATACGGTAACTATTAACCTCTGTTTTAATCATGAAATGATTTAATCTTTGGTCTATGGATGAAAAACCAACCTTGAATTGTGCTTTTGAATTATGGGTAACTTGCAATAAAATTGCTTTTTCTATATCGTAATAGCTTATTAATAAATCGAATTTTTCATTGCTAAAAGCATTAACCTCCGTGGATGCAATTTGTCCTTTCCAATTGAGATCTCGAGCACTAAATATAGGATATTTTTTTTCGCTAATTTGTTTTAATTTATCGTTATAAACAATAATTTTGATGTTTTCAGGCAAAATTCCATAGGATAAAATTTCCTTTACCAGCAATTCAGTCTCAGCAAAACCAGTAGTATCAACGACTAAACCAATTGTTTGCACACCAGCCACAGATCCATTACTTTTTAAATTCTGAAAGCTGTTTTTTAATGTTTTTTTTACAAAAAAATTCTTTATATAATTTAAAAACATAGTACTTTTACTTGATTACAAAATTAATTAATTAAGTTGCATTTAAAATGGTAAATCTAAAAAAGTATAACGACGTTTCTAAACTTTTTGTTATATTCTTAACATTTTTATTTGTTGCTTCGTGCAGCAAACAAAATTACTATGTTACTAAAATTGAAGGAAAACGAATTCCTGTCACTGAAAAAGAAAATCAAGTCTCTACTACAGACCCCATAGGAAAACAAGCCCTGCAAATTGAAAATTTCATCAAACCGTATCGGGAACACATCAATAAAGATTTAGATAGTGTCCTTGCGTATTGTCCGGAAACATTAGACAAGAGTTCTGGAAAATGGCAAACTACAATTGGTAATCTGATGGCCGATGTCACATTAAAACGAGGTAATGTTGTGTTTCAAGCTAGAGAAAAAAAGAATATCGACATTTGTTTGCTGAATAGCGGAGGGATTCGCTCTATACTTCCAAAAGGGAATGTCACCGCCCGAACGGCTTTTGAAATTATGCCTTTTGAAAACAGTCTGGTCGTTATTGCGCTAAAAGGAGAACAAATCCTTGAAATCGTTTCCTACTTTATTGCTGAAAAAAAACCGCATCCATTAGCTGGATTAACCTTTACTATTGACAAAAACAATCTTCCAAAAAATATATTGGTTCAAGGAAACCCTGTTCAGCAAGAAACTATTTATTATGTAGGAACCAATGATTATTTATCAAATGGTGGTGACAATATGAATTTCTTTAAAAAAGGAGTTCAAAAATTTGATTTAGAGTACAAACTACGAAATATACTGATTGATTATTTTAAAGAAGTGGATACTATTCCTGTGATAAATGATGTTCGGATTACGGTTGAATAAAAAAGGGTAATAAACAATCCAAAGTAATTTTGAAAACGTAAAGCATAGCCCCGATTAAAGTGAAAATCCTTTTTTATCGTTTTTTAACGATAAAAAAGATTGCAACGAAAAGCGGGAAATAGCTCCAAAAAAATATAAAATGAAAAGAAGAGAATTTATTGAGAAAACAGCTGCTGGATCAGCTTTATTAGGTTTAGGTGTATCCTTGAGCAGTTTTGAGTGGTCTAAAACCAAACAACTAACAATTTTACACACCAATGATGTACACAGTTATATTGATCCTTTCCCAGCAGATCATCCCAGAAATGCTAATATGGGTGGTGTGGCCCGAAGAGCCGCTTTGATTGAAACGATTCGGAAAGAAAATCCAAATGTATTATTGCTGGATGCAGGCGATATTTTTCAGGGAACCCCTTATTTTAATTATTACGGAGGTGAATTAGAATTCAAATTGATGAGCATGATGGAATACGACGCTTCTGCAATAGGGAATCATGATTTTGACAATGGTGTAGAAGGTTTGCATGCGCAAATGCCACACGCTAAATTTGAGTTCCTATCTGCCAATTATGATTTTAAAAACACGGTGATGGATGGTTTTGTAAAACCCTATAAAATATTCAACAAAAACGGAATAAAAGTAGGTGTTTTTGGACTCGGGATAGAGCTTGCTGGCTTAGTAGACAAGGCAATGTATAAGGAAACGGTGTACAATGATCCGATTGAAACGGCTCAAGATATGGTTCGGATTTTAAAGAAAGAACAGCAATGTGATATCATAATTTGTTTGTCTCATTTAGGGTATAAATACAGAGACGAACCTGCCAAAATATCTGATTTAAAATTGGCCGAGCTGACTCAGGATATAGATTTGATTATTGGTGGACATACCCATACTTTTCTGGACAAACCAACGGTTATAAAAAATCTTGTAGGCAAAGAAGTTTTAGTAAATCAGGTAGGTTGCTATGGTATAAATCTGGGTAGAATTGATTTTTATTTGGATAACAATAAAGCAAAAGCTTTTGAAGGAAAATCGATCATAGTGTAACTGTAATCGATTTTTTCGATGAAATTAAACCATTTTATACCAATTATTTTTTGAACAAAACCAACCGTTATTCTATTCATTGTTTATTTTTAAGTCCGGATTTAAACTTTGGGCATTAATTCCAAATTTATAAAAACAGATTAGCGTGCTATAAATAAGACCAATTGTTTAATAACATAGAACATTACTATGTAAAAACACCTTTACAAGAATTTCAAACAATACATCAAAAAACAGACAATTAATATTCTGGCAAAAAAATATATTTTTAATCAGTCTCTGCAGTAGAACTATGAATTAAATTGATAAAATCATCTTCTGAAATTATTGGGACATTTAGTTTATTGGCTTTATCTAATTTAGCAGGCCCCATATTGTCTCCAGCTACAACATAATCCGTTTTTGCTGAAATAGAATTCCCTATTTTGCCTCCATTATCTTCAATTGCTTTTTTCAAATCGTCTCTGGAAAATTTCTCAAAAACTCCTGAAACTACAAAAGTCTTTCCTGAAAGTTTATCCGTGGCATTTGGATTTATTTTTTCAAAAATTTCAAATTGTACACCATGTTTTTTTAATCTCTCAATGATACTTCTATTTTCTTGATTTTCGAAAAAATCAATTACGCTTTGTGCAATTCGGTCTCCAATTTCATCCACTAAAATCAAATCCATCAAAGTCGCCTGACCCAAGGTATCAATGTTTTTATAATGTTTAGCCAATTTCTTCGCTACTGTTTCTCCTACAAAGCGAATTCCAAGTGCGAACAAAACGCGTTCGAAAGGAATATTTTTCGAATTAGCAACACCATTCACTAAATTTTCAGCCGATTTTTGTGCCATTCGCTCCAATGGTAAAATCTGATCTACCGTCAATTCATACAAATCGGCATAATTATGCACTAATCCATTATTAAAAAGTAAAGCTATCGTTTCTCCGCCAAGACCTTCAATATCCATGGCTTTTCTAGAAATAAAATGCTGAATTCTTCCAATGATCTGCGGTGGGCAACCATAAAAATTTGGACAATAATGATTGGCTTCACCTTCACTTCTCACTAATTTTGTATTGCATTCCGGACAATGCGTGATGTATTTTGTAGGCTCCGAGACATCGGATCGTTTTGTTAAATCGACTGCTATAATTTTGGGAATAATCTCTCCTCCTTTTTCTACAAAAACAGTATCTCCTTCACGAATATCTAGCTTTTCTATTTGATCTGCATTGTGTAAAGAAGCCCTTTTTACAATGGTTCCAGCTAATTGAACGGGTTCAAGGTTAGCCACGGGAGTTATAGAACCAGTGCGCCCTACCTGATACGAAATAGAATTTAATTTTGTTGAAACTTGTTCTGATTTGAATTTATAAGCGATGGCCCAACGAGGCGATTTAGCAGTAAAACCCAGTTCCTCTTGATAATGAAAAGAATTTATTTTAACTACTACGCCATCCGTTTCATAAGGAAGAGTATGTCTATGAGTGTCCCAATGATTAATGAATTCAAAAACTTCTTCTAGATTATGAGCCAGTTTTGCTTCTTTGGGTGCTTTAAAACCCCAATTTCTTGCCGTTTCTAATCCTTCAAATTGCGATTTAAAAGGCAAATTATTGCCAATTAAAAAATACAACAAACAATCCAAAGGTCGTTTTGCCACTTCAGCACTATCTTGCAATTTTAGACTTCCTGAAGCCGTATTTCGAGGATTTGAATAGGGAGTTTCTCCAATTTCTATTAGTTCCTGATTCATTTTATCGAAACCGGCAAAAGGCAAAATGATTTCACCGCGAACGTCAAATGTAGCAGGGAAATTTCCTTTCAACTTAAGCGGAATTGATTTTATGGTTTTAATATTATTAGTCACATCATCCCCTTGAAAACCATCGCCACGAGTAACAGCACGTTTTAATTTTCCGTTTTCATACGTAATACTGATAGAAGCTCCATCGTATTTTAGTTCACAAGTATATTCTAATGGAACATCTCCTAAAACCTTCTGAACACGTTTTTCCCAATCGATTAATTCTTCTTTGGAATAGGAATTATCCAAAGAATACATTCTATATTCATGCGGAACGGTTTGGAAGTTTTTTGTTATTGTTCCCCCAACTCGTTGCGAAGGTGAATTCTCATCAAAATATTCCGGATACTGGCCTTCAAGTTCTTGTAGTTTTTTTAATTTCAAATCAAAGTCATAATCAGAAATTATTGCATTATCTAACACATAATAATTATAGTTGTGCTGATTTAATTCCTCCCTTAATTTTTGAATTGTATTCTGAATATCCATAGAAAATAAATTGGCCATTTTAGTTTTGAAAAAGTGTACTAAAATAACCAATTAAAAATAAATAGCAATACAATTACGATGCTATAATAGTATTTATTTGTTGGTACAATAGACCATCACTCAAAAACGAACCTTGCTGTATTAATTCAAAAATTGAAGAATTTCGTTCTTCTGTAAACTCTTTTTTACCCACTTTCATTTCAATAGTATCCGTAAACATATTATCGCTAAGCCATTGCAATCCTTGTTTGGTCAAGAAATCAGTTTCTGGAACTAAAGATTTCAAGACAATTGATTGCACATGAGTATCAAAACAATGAAAAAGGAAAATATGATTTTTAGAAAAATGTTCTAAGTAGGTTGCTTTTGAAAGTACTCCTTCCCAAACCAAATCAGAAAACACATCTAATTCTTGTTCGGCAACTTCCGGTTTTTCTGCTTTTATTTTATCCCACTCGGCTTTATCGATAGTCTGCGTTGCTAAAAAAGTACTGAATTCCTGATTCAATTCCTCAAATTGTTCTTTTGTTAATCTTGAGTATTTCATTATTGCGTTTTAATATTTAACTTTTGTTTTTTAGCTGTTTTTTGAATTTATAAAACAAAAAAAGCCCTCTCAAACGAGAGGGCAAATTTAATCTATATTTTTATCTTTTTTTAGAAAATATATCTAATTCCAAACTGTGCCTGCCATCTTGATAATAAACTTGCATCATAGTTGAAGGTTTTGGTTTGAGTACCGTTAAAAGTATAGGTTGGTATTTTTGTAGTTTTATCAACAGATACTCCAATTGGCTGTACACTTGTTGGTACTTGAACCAATCCCCAATCCGAATTAATCAAATTACCTAAGTTCAGTACATCAATACTAAATTGAATGGTATTCGTTTTATTAGAAGCTGAAGAAATTTTAAAATTATAATCTTGCATTATTTTAAAATCCCATTTTCCTCTCCATGGAGACAGCGCACCATAACGCGCTGCGTACTGACCTCTTCTATCACTCAAATAGTTATCCTGCTTGATAAAGGCATCAAATGCGGCACCTTGACTAACTCCTCCTGTAAATAGCATAGTACTTATTTCGGCTGAAGTTGGTATATAAATTAAATCATTTAAATCAGATCCATCATTATTTATATCGCCTCCATACGTATAATTAAAACGGCCTCCTTGTGCGTATTCAAAGAAAGTCGATACAGTAGTAGCCCATTTGTCATTAGTACCATACTTCCATTTTTTTGAAGCTACGCCTATAAAACGGTGCGTATCGCCATACTTAGAATCAGATAAAACTGCATCATTCACATTTCCTAATGCTGGATTAAATCTAAAAGCATCACCCGTAATTTCTGCTTCAATAGAATTAACATCCTGTGACTTCAAATAGTTGTAAGCTAAACTTGCGAACAATCCATTGTCAAAAGTCTTTTGTACTTTGACAGAAGAGTTGAATGCACTTCCTTTATTGGTATTCGTCAATACATATCCATTAGTTCTCGCCGGAAAACCATAATCTGTCCAAGTACCATAATCCGCACTACCGTATATTGCTCTATTATCAACACCTGTCAATTGACTTGTTGGTCTTTTTAATCCCCAATTTTGTATATGAACCCCATTTAAATCTTTATTATAAGACATGTCTATGGTTACAATATAATCATTTTCGAATTTGTGATCAAATCCTAAACTCGTTCTCCAAACCTGTGGAAATTTAAAATCTTCGTCTACTACTTGATAGAAAAATGGGTCTATACCACCTACTTGATTTCCAATCCATACAAAAGGAAGCTTACCGGTAAAGATTCCAGTACCACCGCGTAACTGTTGTTTTTTATCTCCATTAATATCCCAATTGAAGCCAACTCTTGGCGACCAAAGTAAATTATTATTAGGTAATTTAGTTGAATCAAAATTCTTTACACTTCCATCAGCTGGGTTGTAATAATCAATATTTGGCAAATATCCTTCTGAATTATCTGTGTCAATAAATTTTTGAGCTAATTCAGATGTATTGAAATACAATGGTTTATCAGCTCTTAATCCATAGATTAATTTGAAATTATCACTGATATTCCATTCATCCTGAACGTAAAAAGCTAATTGTCCTACTGTCGTTTCAGCTAAATTCCAACCCCCATCAACACCGTCTTTCAATGCATTTTTTGTATCAAAAGTTGTTTGTGCGTTTTTTATTGCAGTGCTGTAATAACCATTTGCAATATTCGCATCAAAACCTGCCATATTTGTACTTCCAAAAACATCAAAACCATACCCTTTTAGGTTAAATGAATTTTTGAAAATGAACTTTTCGAATGAGAAGCCTACTGTATAGGTATGATTTCCTCTGACAATATTTAAATTATCAGTAATTTGAATTACTTTTTGATCTAATTTATTATTGATAGAGAAAGGCTCATGACCTGCTATAATGTAAGGCGAACCATCTTTAGTAATTGTAATTACAGGCGCAGGAGTAGAAAAAGGATTTCTAAAATCATTAAAATGAGTATAACCTGCTTGTAATTTATTAGAAACCGTCTCACTAAATTTAGAATTTAATTCTACTAAAAAAGAGCTAATTTGGTTGTTAATTTGGTACCCTGAATTTTCAAATTGTAACGTATTTACATCAATTCCTCTACGAATAATAGCGGTAGGATGTGCAGGCTTATCTTTTGAAGCATCTAAAAAATTATAAATAACAGCTAGTTTATGGTTGTCATTAATATTCCAATCCAACTTTACAATTCCTTTACTTGAATTAGAATTATGTGTAAATCCTTGATAAGCTCCCGTATTATAACCTAGCTTTCCTAACTCAGTAGATACATGCATTAAATCAGTTTCTAATACTCTGGATTCATTCACTCCAGTAGTTCCATTTCCATCATTAGCAACAAAATTTGATCCTGAATCGCTTCTTTTATCAATTTCAAAATTGGTAAAGAAAAACAATTTGTTTTTAACAATTGGACCACCAAGACTAAAACCGGTTTGTGTTTGCTCTAACGACGGCACAAATATTTTTTCTCCTTTAATTTTATTACCTGTCATATCCTGATTTCTATAAAAACTATAGGCAGTACCATGGAATTCATTTGACCCTGATTTAGTGACTGCATTTACAGAAGCTCCAGTAAAACCTGATAATGTAACATCATAAGGAGCGGTGGCAACTTGAATTTGTTCGATTGCATCCAATGAAATAGGCTGAGAGCCAGTTTGTCCACCCGGAGTTGCTGCATCTAAACCAAAAGGATTGTTAAAAATGGCACCATTAAGCGAGTAACTATTGTATTGATCGTTTCTACCTCCAAAAGAACCTCCACTTGCTGTTGGTTCTAAACGGGTAAAATCATCAGCTGATCTAGAAATTGAAGGCAGCGCTGATAATTCTCTTCTACCGATAGTGGTTTCTGCACCAGTTCTTCCACTTTGAAAAACTCTATTTTTAGAACCAACTACTTTTACTTCCGCTAATTTCTGACTTTCATCTTTCAAGACAACATCTAAACTGAATACTTTACCTAAATCAAGGTAAACATCATTATATTCTTCACTTCTATATCCTACATAGGATACGACAATTTTGTAAGGACCACCAATTCTCATATTCAACATACTGATTCTTCCATCCGCATTAGATAACGCAGAATACTTAGAACCTGTTGGAATATGTATTGCCTGAACCGTCGCTCCAGGAAGCGTCTCATTGCCTGAACCTCGCACAATCCCTTTGATGCTAGAAGTTGTAGTTTGCCCAATGACAGCACTGAAACTACATAAAATTAATAATAAAGTAATGATTTTTTTCATTTGTGTAAATGTGTTATTTTGGGTGCAAAAATAAACAAAAAAAAATCACTCCTAAGAGTGATTTTAATAATTTATTAACAATATGTTAACAAATTTATGCTTTTTCAGCAACAATTTCATAATCCAATTCAACTATTACATCTCTGTGCAAACGAACGTTGGCAGTATATTTACCAGTACGTTTAACAATTCCGCTTGTGATGAATTTTCTATCAATTTGTTGTCCACCTTTAGCTAAAGCTTCAGCGATATCAATATTCGTGATTGAACCGAATAATTTTTCACCACCTGCTTTTGCAAAGATTTTAATTTCGATAGCTTTCAATGCTTCAGCCAATGTTTTTGCATCATTAACTACTTTAGCTTCTTTATGAGCTCTTTGTTTTAGGTTTTCAGCTAATACTTTCTTTGCAGAAGATGTTGCTAAATGAGCGTGTCCTTGTGGAATTAGAAAATTACGTCCGTATCCGTTTTTTACAGAAACGATATCATCTTTAAATCCTAAATTTTGAACGTCTTGTCTTAAAATAAGTTCCATGTTGTTGTCCTTTTATATAGAAGTTAGGTTTCGTATTTCAGAAAACCAACAACTGTTAATTTTTTATTATTTTAGTAAATCAGCCACATATGGCATTAATGCTAAGTGACGTGCTCTTTTTACAGCAACAGACACTTTTCTTTGGTACTTCAATGAAGTTCCTGTTAAACGACGAGGAAGTATTTTTCCTTGCTCATTAACAAATTTCAATAAGAAATCAGCATCTTTATAATCAATATATTTGATACCTGATTTTTTGAAACGACAATACTTTTTAGTTTTGTTTGTTTCTATATTTAAAGGCGTAAGATATCTGATATCTCCGTCTTTTTTTCCTGAAGCCGATTGTTGTAGTGTAGCCATGATAATTAAGCTTTTGTAGATTTTAATTTAGTTCTTCTTCTTTCAGCCCAAGAAATAGCGTGTTTGTCAAGACTTACAGTCAAGAAACGCATTACTCTTTCATCACGTCTAAATTCAGTTTCAAAAGCAATAAGGACTTCTCCTGCTACTTTGAATTCGAATAAATGGTAAAAACCACTTTTTTTGTTTTGAATTTCGTACGCCATTTTTTTAAGGCCCCAGTCTTCTTTCGACACCATTTCTGCTCCTCTACTAGTAAGAAAATCTTCAAATTTGCTTACTGTTTCCTTTACCTGAACTTCAGATAAAACGGGATTTAAAATGAAAACAGTTTCATAATGATTCATAAATATATATTTATTTGTTATTTGGGTGCAAAAGTAATCAATATTTCTTATCTCACAAACCTTATTTCGTTTTTTTGCTCTAAATTTAAAAAAATCGATGATATTATTTTTATTTCTAAATAAAAAAGTAGTAAATTTACTTAACCATATCTAATACTGAAATTTTATGAAACTAAACTGTGTTGTAGTTGATGATAGTTCTATCCAGAGGATAATTATTGCAAAGTTAGTTAATAATAATCAAAATTTACACCTAATAGGGGATTTTTCTAACGCTATAGAAGCAAAAAGTTGCATGGCTATTCACAATGTAGACTTAATATTTCTAGACATAGAAATGCCTGTCATCAGTGGTTTTGATTTTCTAGATGGCTTAAAAGTAAAACCCCAAATTATTTTCATTACTTCCAAGGCAGAATACGCCATGAAAGCGTTTGATTATGACGCAACAGACTACCTTCAAAAACCAATCGCAATTGATCGATTTAACGCCTCTGTAAAAAGAGCTATTGATTTTCATTTACTTAAAAAAGAAAATAAAGAAAATGAAGGCGAGCATATTTTCATTAAAAGTAATTTGAAAAAATTGAAAATTTTCACTTCTAAAATAAAATGGATTGAAGCCTTTGGAGATTATGTCAGAGTCGTTACTGAAGAGGACACTAATCTAGTACTCTCTACAATGAAATCTTTTGAAAATGATCTGTCCAAAGATAAATTTGTCAGAGTTCATAAATCTTATATTATTAATATCGATAAGGTAGAACGCTTCAATAGCAAATATGCCGAAATTGGGATGACAAAAATTCCTTTGAGCCGACACAAAAAAGAAGATCTAGTACGAGCCCTTTCCTTTTCTTAATTCCCATTAATCAATAAAAATCTACATTTGAAGTTACTTTTATAGCTCTGAACTGAGCAACAGCCTCAAAACTATTTAGCATTTTCTGAATCGTTCTCTTCGTGTTCCCAATAGACACATTTTGAGGTATTTTGATAATAATCATACGAATGTATTCGTTTCTAATCCTGCTGATAGCCGGTTCTTCCGGACCCAATACTGGCATATTTAAGTTTTGACTTATCACTTGATACAGCCACATAGCACCTTCCTTTAACTTATCAAAATCACGTTGTTTTAGCGTTAGTTTTATAAGCCTGAAATACGGTGGATATTTATAAATTTGTCGGTCATACAATTGTTCGTTATACATTCCAAAATAATCGTTCTTAGTCACTTGTTGTATTGTATTGTGATTGGGATTGTAGGTTTGTATGATCACTTTCCCTTGTTTTTGAGAACGTCCTGCTCTACCGGCAACTTGAGTCATCATCTGAAAACTTCTCTCAAAAGCCCTAAAATCAGGATGATATAACATATTATCCGCATTCATTATTCCTACTAAACTCACGTTGTCAAAATCCAACCCTTTGGCCAGCATTTGGGTCCCTACTAATATGTCCATTTCTCTGTTCTTAAAACTATCAATGATTTTTTCGAAACCAAATTTTCCTCGGGTCGTATCCTGATCCATTCTCCCTATTTTTGAATTTGGAAAAATAGACAGTAATTCTTGTTCAATTTGTTCGGTTCCAAAGCCTTTTGTAGTCAAATCAACACTAGAACATTCGTGACAATGTGTAGGTTTAGCCATGGTGTATCCACAATAATGACAACGCAACTGGTTTTTATGCTTGTGATAAGTCAAACTTACGTCGCACTGTTGGCATTGAGGTACATGACCGCAAGTGATACATTCAATTACAGGAGAATATCCTCTGCGGTTTTGAAACAAAATCACTTGCTCTCCTAAAGACAACGCGTTTGTAATTTCTTCAATTAAAACGTCACTAAAATGTCCTGTCATTTTTTTTCGAAAGTATTTGTCTTTCAAATCCACCAATTCAATATTGGGCATCCTGACATTCCCGAAACGTTCCGAAATTTCGACCAGACCAAATTTATCTGATTTGGCATTAAAATACGTTTCTATACTTGGCGTAGCCGAACCCAAAAGCACTTTTGCCTTGTGCGAATGTGCTAAAACTATAGCCGCATCCCGGGCGTGATACCGCGGAGCCGGATCTGCCTGCTTGAAGGTTTGCTCGTGTTCTTCATCTACAATTATGAACCCTAAATTATGAAAAGGCAAAAACAAAGCGGACCTCGCTCCAATTACCACTTGCGCTTTCTCAGAATTTTGCAAAACTTGATTCCACACCTCAATCCGTTCATTATTGTTATATTTCGAATGAAAAACCGCTACTTTATTTCCAAAATAACTTCTTAATCGACCTACTAATTGAGTCGTCAAGGCAATTTCAGGCAGTAAATACAGGATTTGTTTTCCCGTTGCCAAATATTCTTCAATGAGTTTGATGTAAATTTCCGTTTTTCCACTGGATGTTACTCCGTGTAATAAACAGACTTCTTTTAGAATAAAACGATCTTTAATTTCTTCGAAAGCAGCTTGTTGCGCCTGACTCAACTGTAATTCTTCATCACGAATTTTTCCGTTGAAATGTACTCTGTCTTCCTGCAAAAAATAATCTTCGAATATTTCTTTCTCGATTAAAGCTTTAACAATTGCCGAAGAAGAATTAGCTTGCTCCACTAATTTTTTTACGGTAATGGGTTTAGCTCCGTTCTTTTCGGCCTCGCCTTGGGACTTTTGCGTTGCGCTCAATTGAAAATAGTGCATTACAACTTCCTTTTGTTTGTTGGCATTTTTCAGCGTCTCAAGTAATTCGCTTAAGCCTTGATTGGATTCGTATTTAGGGTGCAGCCGCACGTAGCGAACTAATTTAGGTTTGTAGCTTTCCTGTATTTCTTCCTGAAGCACCAAGATGTTCTTATCAACTAGTTTTTGAATAACAGGAAAGATATTTTTCTTGTTTAAAATAGCAATAATATCTTGAATTTTTAGCGAATTCTGCTGTTGCAAAGCTTCGTAAACCAGGAACTCATCATCGGAAAGGAGATTGGTATCTACAAATAAATTCGTTTTTTGAGAAATCAGGGTTTCGCTTTCCAGCAAAAGAGCACTTGGCATGGCACCACGATACACATCTCCAATGGCACACATATAATAGGAAGCGATCCACTGCCAATGTGCAATCTGGATTTCAGTTACGATGGGCTTTTCATCCAGAATTTGATGGATTTCCTTCGCATCATACAACTCTGGTTTGTTTTGATGAGTTTCAATAACTAAAGCCGTAAAAATTTTACTTTTCCCAAAAGGAACAGCTACCCGCATTCCTTTTTTGATGTACAGAAACTCTGTTTCGGAAACGCTATACGTGAATGTTTTAGCTAAGGAAAGAGGTAAAATTACTTCTGCAAAATACATTTATAATCAATTATGAGTTATCAATTTGAGTGATGTGTTGAATTTTTACTTTGAACCCATAACTCCTAATTTCACACTTATTTTACTCTGTTCCAAGTTTGTGTTCTTCCAAATAAGGCCACGCCAATATATCCTCGAACGTCCAGTTTATCACTACCATTCAAAACCAGAAAACATTTGTAGAGCTTCCCCGTAGTTGGATCCAAAATTTTTCCTGAATTGTATTCTTTACCATCTTTAGTAAGGCCTTTGATAATCACAAGCCCCATAATAGGCTTATTTTTTTCATCACCGGAACATGCTGTACATACACTTTTTTTCTTTTCGGTATCTAATATGTCAACGATTTTTCCGTAAATTTTACCGGAACGTTCGTAGATTTCGACTATTGATTTGGCTTTGCCTGTTTCGTCATCAATGGTTTTCCATTTTCCGATAACGCTATGCGTTTGTCCATAAAAGGCCATCGAAATAAATAATACCAGAATTGTAATTGTATTTTTCATCTTTTTCTTTTTAGAGCCCTGATAGCCTTGAAAATCCTGTCATAGCAAGAAACTAATAGCAGGAAATAACCCTTGATTTTGAGACTATTTTGGTTTAAAAATTATATTTTTTTTGCTTTCAGTTTATTTACTGTGGCATTCAATTCAAAACCCAACAGTAATATCATGCAGTTGATCCAAATATAAAACATCAAAACCAATAATGTTCCTATTGAGCCATATAATTCATTGTATTGTGAAAATTTTGTGACCCAAATTCCAAAACCGTATGAATCCAGCAGAATCAATATTGTTGTAAATACAGAGCCAATAGAGATAAAAGCTCTGTTTTTATAATACTTAGTTCCAAACTTAAAAAGTATAGAAGTAGTAGCTAAAATCATCAAAATCACGAATGCATAACGTCCTAAAATAATTAGTTGCAGCTGATCGCTAAATACTGTTTTCTGTATAAATACCTCAAAAACAACAATTATTGCAACCGTTACAATTAAAAGTAAAGACAGCAATAATGACATTCCTAATGCGACTAAATACTGACGGATAAACCCTCGTTTGATCAGGACGTGTCGGGAAGATTCAAAACCTCCCAGAATTCCATTTAATCCATTTGCCATTAATAAAATGGAGAGCAAAAACCCATAGGAAACTAATCCTGAATGGCTGTTATTAAGAATATCATTGATGATTTTATAAATAGCATCATAGGTATTGGGCGGAACTCCATCCTTTACAAATTGAAGAAAATCATTCTGAAAACCTTCAATAGGTATGTAAGGAATAAGATTTAAGAT
Source organism: Flavobacterium sp. LS1R10 (assembly GCF_003968825.1). Taxonomy (NCBI): domain Bacteria; kingdom Pseudomonadati; phylum Bacteroidota; class Flavobacteriia; order Flavobacteriales; family Flavobacteriaceae; genus Flavobacterium; species Flavobacterium sp. LS1R10. The sequence goes on from NZ_RYDH01000007.1 coordinate 134,835, forward strand.
GAACAGCGCAAAAGGAAATAAGGCCATGAAAAAACTAAATGCAATTGCACTGGCATGATAGGTTACCGCACTCTCCACAATCCCAAGTCCGTAAAGTTCTAACAAATCGTATAAGGACAAGCCTTCTAGCCAAGGAAGCTTGATCTTTTTTAGCACATGAACCAGATTGCGAATTATCGGAATTTTTTCGAGCTTAACCTCTATCTCTTTACTCATATTGCTTTTAAACTCAAATCCATGTTGTAAACGGAATGCGTCAAGGAACCTGACGAAATATAATCTACTCCACATTCTGCATACTTGCGAATGGTATTTTCATTTATATTTCCGGAAGATTCAGTCCGGCATTTATCCCCAATCAAAGCTACTGCTTTTATCGTATCCTCATAATTAAAATTATCAATCAAAATTCGGTATATTCCTTCACTTTCGAGAATTTCTTTTATTTCAGCTAAATTTCTGGCTTCGACAATGATTTTAAGATCCAGATTATTTTCCTTGAGGTAGGCTTTGGTTTTGGCAATGGCCAAGGTAATTCCGCCTGCAAAATCATTATGATTGTCCTTGAGCATTATCATATCGTACAAAGCATACCGGTGGTTTTCACCGCCACCAATTTTGACTGCCCATTTCTCACAGGCCCTGAATCCCGGTGTTGTTTTTCGGGTATCGAGAATTTTTGTATTTAGCCCTGTTACTAAACGAACGTATTCTTTGGTTTTAGTTGCTATAGCTGACATTCTTTGCATTGAATTCAAAACTACACGTTCTGATTTTAAAATAGATTGTGAACTTCCCGAAACATGAAAAACAACATCTCCTTTTTTTACTGAAGTTCCGTCCTTAATAAAAGTCTCTATTTGTAAATTAGGGTCTACATACTCAAAAATCATTTTGGCAAAAGCCACGCCTGCAATAATACCGTCTTCTTTTACCAATAATTTTGCTTTTCCTGTGGCCGATGCCGGAATACAAGCCAAAGAGCTATAATCTCCAGGGCCCACATCCTCCCTAATGGCGTTTTGTATTAGTATTTGTAACTCGTTATTGAATTGTGCTTCGCTAATCATTTTATAGAAAATTTATGGAATGCTAAAGTAGCATATATTTTGTGGATTTGAAAATTTGAGAGTTGGCTTCTTTAGATAAAGAAACAAATGAATCCATTTTATCAAGAAAAAAACTAGACATATTAAAGATCTAATTGTAGAAAACAACACAGTTACCATACACAATTACAGCTTTACACATTGACTTTAGGCGCTCTAGCTATTTAAACCCATAAATCAATTGTTTATTTAGGGCAGTACTATTTAAAATCCTATATTTGGATTTAGTAACTAAATCACTATTTTATGAAATCTTATTTTAGCCTGCTTTTTGTATCGTCACTACTTTTTATTTCTTGTAAAAAGGAAGTAGACATACAAAATACTACTCCGACAAATATCGTTCCTTTTACTGAAGTTGGCAGACAAATGCAGAGCCAATCGCAAAATGCCGCTCAGCAACAACAAAATACGGATCCTACTGCTGCTGTCACTGGTGCGAATCCAGCTCATGGTCAACCTGGTCATCGATGTGATATAGCCGTTGGTGCTCCTTTGAACTCCCCGGCTGCTACAAATGCTTCTGCTACGCCACAACAAAACGCGCCTGTTCAGGCTAATACAGTCTCAACTGCAACAACGCAAGACCAGGGAACTCCTACAGCTGAAGGAATGAATCCGCCACACGGACAAACCAATCACCGCTGTGATATTGCTGTGGGTGCTCCGTTGCCTAAATAGGAATTTGAATCTTCCCCAAAAATAAAAACTGGCGTAGATCCTCAAGAGTTTAGGTCCGTTTTAGTTTTTGACTCCCACCTAGTGATAGCAATTTCTTCTGCATACAATATTTTACAATCCCAACAACAATGACACCTGTACTAATTTTTGATTTTAATTTAAATAGCGACCTAAGCAATTGGAAAATTGTAAATGATGCTGTGATGGGAGGAATATCCAAAAGTACATCTTATTAGAACTCAAATGGAAAGGGAACCTTTGAAGGTACTGTTTTGTCAGAAAACAATGGCGGATTTTGTGCTGTGAAATATGTTTTTGAACAAATGTATCTAAAACCTGCTAAACATATTTGCATCCACATTAAAGGAGACGGCAAACAATCCCAATTTAGAATGGAGAAAAATCGTACAGACCCACATTCGTATGTATTCCCTTTTCAAACTACCACTGATTGGCAAACAATTGAAATTCCATTCACCTAATTGTATCCAGCTTTCAGAGGACGAAAATTAGATCAGCCTAATCATTGACGGTTCTAAATTAGAGGAAAATGCTTTCCTGATAGGCAATAAGAAAGAAGAGTCATTTCAATTGCTAATTGATCGCATTGAGGTAAAATAAATAGCATCTTATCTTTCGTAATTTTATGGATTTAAAAGTCAGATTATTAATTTCCATTAAAGAGAATGTAATTTAAAACTGTTAATTTTTCTATCTTTGCGCCTCTGAAATCTAACAAAAATGAACATCAAATTGATTGCTATCGGTAAAACTGATAACAAAGCGCTACAATCCTTAATTGACGATTACACCAAGCGTTTGTCTTTTTACATTAAATTCGATTTAGATATTATTCCTGATATCAAGAACGTAAAAAACTTATCCGAAAGTCAACAAAAAGAGAAGGAAGGCGAATTAATTTTAGCAAAAATCACACCAACGGACCAACTTATTTTATTGGATGAAAACGGAAAAAATTTTTCTAGCGTTGGCTTTTCAGAAGAATTACAAAAGAAAATGAATTCCGGAGTAAAGACTTTAGTTTTTGTTATTGGCGGTCCTTATGGGTTTTCGGATACGGTTTATGCTAAAGCACAAGGAAAAATATCGTTGTCTTTAATGACTTTTTCGCATCAGATGGTTCGGTTATTCTTTATCGAACAATTGTATCGTGGATTCACAATCTTGAAAAACGAACCATATCATCATCAGTAATTATTTCGTTTGAAGTGTTCTTTTTTTAAAGTTTAAAGTTTAGTAAATAAATTCTTGATTACTTTTCATTTGTACTTTTAAACTTTCAATAAAAATTTTGTTTTGTATATAACTTCCAAAGCTTAAATTTTCATCAAACCTAAATAAAAAAGTAGTTGCAACGTCTTTGGGTAAAACAGTATTAATTAAATCTTGAAGCTTTTCTTTTTTGAAAACTTGATTCTCAATTAAAATCTCATTATTCTTATTGAAAAATATGATGGTTCCAATTGGTTTTTCCAGTTTATAAAACACATTGGTAAAAGGTATAAAAACTAAATTTTTTCCGATTGTATTAGCATATGAATAATAATTCTCGGCTTTTTCATTCTTGTGTGCTTTTTCTTAGCGCTTCTTTTGTTGCAACCTCATAATATCCGGAATTGCAAGTCGTAACGGTTAACGTTTGTCTACATTGAGAATCCAATTGGTCTAAATAATACTGTTTTTACGGTTTACTTCAGCCAGCGAATCCAAGCCTTTTGTTCTAAAAAAAATATAGATTGGCGAAAGATCATCGACACTTTTGACAATTGAAATATTTGATTTTGGCAATAAAACCGCTTCTTTATTTCCACAGGAAAAAAGAGTAAAAAGAACAATCAACATAAAATATTTCATCGTTATAAATTTATTTTATTGAATAATGTAACGCATTCCACAGCTTCTTTTACATCGTGAACACGAAGGATTTTTGCGCCTTTGGTCAATGCCAAAGTATTTAAAACTGTAGTTCCATTTAATGCATTTTCGATTGAAGTATCTAGGGTTTTATAAATCATGGATTTTCTGGAAACTCCCACAAGAAGTGGTAATTTCAAGATGTTAAACAAGTCCATTTTTTGAAAAACTTCATAATTTTGTGCTATTGTTTTGGCAAAGCCAAAGCCCGGATCAATAATTAAATCATTGATTCCAAAACTTCTGGCCATAGCTACTTTTTCAGAAAAATAGAACACCATTTCTTTTACAATATCATCGTAATCCGTAAGTGTTTGCATCGTTTGCGGATTGCCTCGCATGTGCATCATAATATACGGAACATTGTATTTTGCAATTATCTCCAGCATTTTGTCGTCCAGATTTCCGGCTGCAATATCATTGATGATAGCCGCACCACTTTCAATCGATGCTTTTGCTACTTCGCTTCTAAAGGTATCAATAGAGATTATTGTATCTGGAAACTGCTTTAGAATCAAATCAATAACAGGAACAATTCTGGAAATTTCATCTTGTTCCGAAACGAATTCTGCATTTGGTTTGCTCGAATAAGTACCTACATCTATAAAAGTTGCGCCATCAAGCAGCATTTTTTCAGTATGAGAAAGGATTTCGGTTTCATTCTTATACTTTCCTCCATCAAAAAAAGAGTTGGGTGTCACATTCAAAATTCCCATTACTTTGGGAGTTGATAGATCAATGAGTATTCCTTTACAATTAATTGTCATTCTTTTTTAGTTTTAAAACTACTACTTTCAACATTATTTACCCTTCATTCTACATTCAAAAAAATTATTCTTATTTTTGAAAAAATTTGAATACAAATATACACCAATAATGAAGAATACTTCAAAGGAATATGATGCTGTGATTGCGACTTGTCGGGCACTGTATATCAACAAAATGAAAGATTACGGATGTGCTTGGCGCATTTTGAGACTGCCTTCATTAACGGATCAAATCTATATTAAGGCCCAAAGAATCCGAAGTTTACAAGAAAATGAAATCCGCAAAATTGATGAAGATGAAACGGGTGAATTCATTGGGATCATCAATTATGCTCTCATGGCGTTGATTCAATTGGAATTAGGCGTTTCAGATCAGCCTGATTTAAGTGTGGAAAAGGCAACCAAATTATACGATGCCAAAATCAAACTAACCAAGGAATTAATGGAAGACAAAAATCATGATTACGGGGAAGCTTGGCGCGAAATGCGTGTAAGTTCACTAACAGATTTAATTTTGCAAAAACTACTTCGTGTCAAACAAATTGAAGACAACAAAGGAAAAACATTAGTTTCTGAAGGAATCGATGCTAATTATCAGGACATGATAAATTATTCGGTTTTTGCCTTGATTCTAATGGGTTTTGGAAATAAATAATAAAAAGCAATAACTAAACATGAAATCACTGGGATTCCAAAATCACAAACTGTAATCCAGAATGGCGATACCATATTCCATTAAAACATAAATATTATCTTCATATGAAAAATATAATTACTCAATTTTCTAGAATTTTCGTTGGAATCCTATTCATTATCTCCGGATTAATCAAACTGAATGACCCTGTTGGTTTTTCTTATAAATTGGCGGAGTATTTCAGTGAACCCGTATTCAACATGCCCTTTTTTGTTCCGTTTGCACTGGGAATCGCCCTATTTTTAGTAATTCTTGAAGTGGTTTTGGGGATTATGTTACTCATTGGATACAAGACTAAAGTCACGGTTTGGAGTTTATTGGTTTTGATTGTAATGTTTACCTTCCTAACTTTTTATTCCGCTTATTTCAATGTAGTAAAAGATTGTGGCTGTTTTGGCGATGCGCTAAAACTAACACCATGGCAATCGTTTACAAAGGATGTTGTGTTGTTGTTCTTTATTCTGGTATTGTTCTTTAACAAAAAATTAATCCAACCCTTATTTAGAACTACAGTTCAAAACATAATTATTTATGCCAGTATCGTTTTATCAGCCTTTATGGGCGTTATCGTTTTAAACCATTTGCCATTAATAGATTTTAGACCATTCAAGGTAGGAAATAATATTCAACAAGGAATGCAAATCCCTGACGGCGCTGATAAATCAGTGGTAGAAATGGTGTTTATATACAAAGTGAATGGTGTAGACAAAGAATTTACCGAAAAAGACCTAATGTCGATTCCTGAAGGCGCCGTATTTGTAGACCGAAAAGACAAAGTCATCACAGAAGGATATGTTCCTCCTATTCATGACTTCACGATGGAAAAAGACGGTTCGGATTATAAAGATCAGTTCTTGCGAGAGCCAAAATTGATGTTGATTGTAGCCTATAATTTAGTGAATGCCGATAAAGCGGGAATGGGCAAAATGGAAAAACTGTATTTAGATGCAAAAACAAAAGGATACAAGGTAATTGGAATGACATCTTCCTTACCGGAAGAGATAGCTGCAGCAAAAAAACAATATGGATTGACATTTGACTTTTATTTTTGTGATGCCATCACATTAAAAACAATTGAAAGAGCCAATCCAAGTATTGTATTGCTCGAGAAAGGAACAATCACACAAAAACTTCATCATAACGACGTCAAAGACTTAAGATTATAAGAATAGGACGGTTCTGATTTACGGTATTACAGAACTTTAACCGCTAATTATTTTTACCCATTAAAAGCATTTATGTTAAAATGTTTTCTTAGTAAAATTGGATCTGCACTGCTTACTCTTTTTGGAGTGTTTACAGTGATATTATTTTTGTTTACTGTTTTGCCTGGGGATCCTGCACGCATGATGCTGGATCAAAATGAAAATTCAGAACAACTGGCCATTGTAAAAAAGAAATATGGTTTTGATAAACCTATTGCTACTCAATACTTGTATTATCTGAATGACCTGTTGCCTATTTCTTTGCACAGTGATACCCAATCCGATTATACTTTTCTGAGCGAGGGAAAATACAATGTGGTACCCCTTTTTGGAATTGGTACAAATGAATTGGTTTTGAAAACCCCCTATTTAAGAGAAAGTTTTCAAAAAAGCGGAAAAAAAATTTCTCAAATTATTGGACATACATTGCCAAGCACAGCCGTATTAGCCATATTTGCCATAGGTATCGCTATTGTTTTTGGTATTATTTCTGCCTTATACAAAGATACCTGGATCGATCGCCTAATTGCTTTAATCAGTACTTTAGGGATGAGCATTCCTTCCTTTTTCAGTGCAATCCTATTTGCCAGGCTCTTTGGATTTGTATTACAAAAACAAACGCAGTTTAATATGCCCGGAAGCCTATAAGAAGTACATAATTTCGATGAAGGAAGTTATATTCAATGGATTTTGTATATGCATATTTAGATCCCAAAATAAGACTGGGATAATCACTGTATTTTGACAAGAAATAGCATTTCCAAAGTAACAACAGGTTTGATATTGTCTAAATCTCATCAACTATAACGATATTGCTTAAGCATTTCTGAATTCTGCTTTCAAAATATGGTATTCTGCACAACTCAATCCAATTGTTTGTTTAACTTTGTTTAAAAAACAACTCTATAATGAAACAAATACTACTACTTCTAATATCTATTGTAGCTTTTTCTTGCGCAAAAGAGGGAAAAACTGAATTTTCTAAAACGGCTTTGTCTGAAACTCTACTAGCCACTGACGGAAGTCAAGTTGCTTTTCAGGATGTTTTAAAAAAACACGAAGGCAAAACCATAGTAATTGAAGTTTGGGCTTCTTGGTGTGGGGATTGTGTCAAAGCAATGCCAAAAATCAAAGAATTACAAGCGAACAATCCTGATGTTGCTTATTTATTTATTTCAATGGACAAAACTGCCGATAAATGGAAAGTTGGAATTGAAAAACACGAATTGAAAGGAGATCATTTCATGGCAAATGACCAAATGGGAGGTGTATTTGCAAAAGCCATTGACCTAGATTGGATTCCAAGATATATCATTGTGGACAAAACCGGAAAAATTGCTTTATACCGCGCTATTGAAACTGATTTTGACACGATTAACGAGACTTTAGAAAATTTAAAATAAAGCATTCAAACACCATTTGAGATGCAGTTCTTATCATTTGAAAAACTTCAAAAAAACGAAACCAAAAACTAAATATAACACGACAAAATGAGAAAGAAGATTGTTGCAGGAAACTGGAAAATGCATAAAAATGCAGAGCAAACAGAAGATTTATTAAATGAATTAATAGCAAAAATCCCTACAGATACTGCTGTGCAAATAATTGTAGCGCCAACATTTGTAAACCTGGCTTCTGCTGTAGATCATTTAGAATTTACCAATATAGATGTTGCTGCACAAAACGTTCATCAAGCAGAAAGCGGTGCTTTCACGGGTGAAATTTCGGCAGATATGTTAAAAAGTGTAGGTGTAGACATTGTCATTTTAGGACACTCCGAACGCAGAGCCATTTTTCAGGAAACAGATGCTTTAATTGCGAATAAAGTAAATACGGCTTTGGAACATGACATAAGAGTTATTTTTTGTTTTGGTGAAGAATTAAAAGACCGCCAATCAAAAAATCATTTTAATGTAGTTGAAAACCAATTGCGAGATGGTTTATTTCATATTGAGGCTAAAGACTGGGACAGTATCGTTTTAGCCTATGAGCCAGTTTGGGCAATAGGAACAGGAGAAACAGCTTCTCCGGAGCAAGCACAGGAAATGCATGAATTTATAAGAGAAACCGTTCGTAAAGCTTTTGGAAGCGATATTGCTGAAAACGTATCTATCCTATATGGAGGAAGCGTGAAACCGGATAATGCTAAAGAAATTTTCTCAAAACCAGATGTAGATGGAGGCCTCATTGGGGGTGCCGCACTAAAAGCTGATGATTTTGTAGCAATTGTAAAGGCTATCTAAATTTCAATTTTAAACGTCATAAAAAAGCGGTGATTCATTTTACCGTTTTTTTTATATTCCTATTTCAACCTGAAAACGCAGGTGCCAGTTGTTCTTTGTATTACCGTCAAAATAATGTAGGGTATCAAAAGTCAATTCCGTTTGCAATTTAAAAGTGTGTTCCCAAATATATTTCGTCAAACCAATGGTATACTGTTTTGTGTTTGGTGCTAAAAGCTTAATGTCCTCGCCCACTTTTTGAGTAGAATACCGTCCGATAATCTCATAATTTGATAACAAATTATAACTCAATTGATGATCAAATCCGTTACCAACGTAAGCAAAATTAGATTGTGAAATATCATCCGGATTTATTGTAACTGCATTTCTTGGAGTAGTTCTGGACATATAACTTGACATGGCGGCCCATCCGTTGTATTTAACCAAAACATCTAACATCACTGATTTCATAGTGCGAGCTTCAAATAAATCATTTCCTAATTGACCTTGGGTTCTTTTGGCATGATTATTTTGCTGAAAAGCACCCGAAAGCATTAATTTCGGCTTTTTTTCTCTTACAATATCCCCTTCAAAATAGGTTCCGTCTCTTGAAAATGCCCCAAACGGTAACAACTCTACCTTCCCTGTTAAGGCAACACCTTCATCTGTATTCCCCGTGATATTTCGACCTTCTCCTGTTGAAATAGCTGTTTTGAAATTATAGGAAAATTTATCCCGAAATTCATTCATATTGTGAACTTGAAAACCAAAATCCCTGTCAATTGTAAATCTGGCATTGTTAATCGATCTGTCCGTTAACTGTAATCCGCCTGAAGAATTCACACGTTGGCGATTTCCTGGTAATTTTGTTTGTCCAAAACTGATATTCCAGTGTCTATTAGGTCTGTAAAAAACAACTGCATCTCTGATAATATTTATGTTCTCACCTTCTCTAATTTCACCAACATCGCCCGGAGCAAATGACAATTGAACTGCATATAAAAATTTTGGATTTCCCACATATCCGTCAAATCGCAAACGTAATCTTCGGATTTGTCCGTCATATCCCCTTTTTTCATCTTCATTTTCAATATAAGTCACCCTATTTTGCATTCGGAACCGAATATTCAATTGGTATAAACTATCCGGAGAAGTGATTCCAATTCCTTTACCAAAACTATAGTACGGAAGCGCCGATAATCTTAAGTCATTATCTTGTTTGCTTTGCTTGATATTCACCTGCGCATTGCTGGAAATGCAACTTACAAAGATCCAAAATAAAATTATTTTTTTCATGGTGTACTACTGTGTTTTGGGTACAAATGTAAAATAAAATTTGATTTACAAATACTCTTTAATATGCGATTGTTACCTTTGCAAAAAAAACAAGCATGTCAAATATTTATATAGCGTACCATTTTACTATTGAACCTAAAGAATTGGGGTCTGAAATCTTAATCGCGGAATTGGGAGAAAGAGCTTTTGAGAGTTTTACAGAAACTGAAACCGGGATTTCAGCTTTTGTGCAAAAGGATTTATGGAATGAAACCATCTTAGCGGATATCCATATTTTACAATCCGAAGAATTTACGATTGATTATACATTTGAAGAAATCGAACAAGTCAACTGGAATGAGGAATGGGAAAAGAATTTTGAAGCCATTGATGTCGACGGAAACTGTCATGTACGAGCACCATTCCATCCAAAAACAGATGCCGAATTTGATATTATAATTGAACCAAAAATGAGTTTTGGAACAGGGCACCATGAGACCACTCACATGATGATTCAACATTTATTAGAAATAGATGTAACCGGGATGAAAACACTCGATATGGGATGTGGAACCGCAATATTAGCAATTCTTGCCGAAATGAAAGGAGCGCAACCAATTGACGCTATTGATATTGACAATTGGTGTTACTTGAATTCTATAGAAAATGCAGCACGTAATAACTGCAAACACATTACCGTTTATGAAGGGGAAGCCTCTTTATTAGAAGGTAAAAAATACGATTTGATTATAGCCAACATCAATAGGAATATTTTGTTGAACGATATGCAGAGTTACATAGACAGTTTAAACCCTAATGGAACGCTACTTTTAAGCGGTTTCTATCATGAAGATATACCATTTATAGATGCCTCTTGTACCGAAAAAGGACTGATTTATGTTAAAAAACTTGAAAGAAACAATTGGGTATCTTTAAAATATGTAAATTAGTAGTATTATTTTTTTATTAATTACGAAAGTACAAAAACCTATAAAATGAGTACTAAAGAAAAAGTAAGAGAAAGAGTCCTTGTCAAAGAAGCAACCCAGCTGGACAACGAAATCATCGTTTATAATGATGATGTAAATACATTTGACCATGTCATTGACACCTTAATTCGCGTATGCAATCACACACCGGAACAAGCAGAACAATGTTCATTAATCGTACATTATAACGGAAAATGTACTGTAAAAACAGGGCCTTACGACAAATTAAAACCACAATGCACGCAATTATTAGAAGCAGGATTAAATGCAGAAATAATTTAAGAATAATAAAAATTCCCTTTGACAAATAAATTACTGTGAATAATTAAAAAACATTCTCTTTTATTCTATATTTGAATAAAAAAAGTGTTCTTATGGAAGAATATGGTAAAATTTTAGTTTTTGTAATGCCCATTTTTTTGATATTAATTAGCATCGAAAAAATTTATGGGCATTACAAAGGGGAAGATACCGCACCTAATATGGATGCTGTTTCAAGCGTGAGCTCTGGAATGGTCAACTCCCTAAAAGATGTTTTAGGACTTAGTATCACACTGGTTTCTTACGATTGGATCGTATCTAAAATAGCTTTATTCAATCTTGAAGCTACCTTTTTAACCTATTTTATTGGATTTATAGCTATTGATTTTTATGGCTATTGGAGTCATCGTTTGTCGCATCAAATTAACTTTTTATGGAACAAACATGCGATACATCATAGCAGTGAAGAATTCAATTTGGCCTGTGCCCTACGCCAGCCCGTTTCCAGTTTTGTAAATCTGTTTACCTTTTTATTGATTCCAGCCGCACTTTTAGGAGTTCCCTCCAAAGTGATTGCGATAACCTTACCAATTCATTTATTCCTTCAATTTTGGTACCATACTAAGCACATCAAGAAAATTGGTTTTCTGGAAAGGATATTGGTTTCACCATCCCATCATAGGGTGCATCATGCCATCAATCCAGAATACATGGACAAGAACCATTCGCAAATATTCATCATTTGGGATAAATTGTTTGGTACTTTTCAAGCGGAATTAGAAAGCGTTCCACCTGTTTTTGGAATCACAAGACCAGCCAGAACCTGGAATCCGATCCGGATAAATTTTCAGCATTTATGGCTATTGATTACAGACGCTTGGCGCGCCGAAAACTGGAAAGATAAGTTTATCATTTGGTTTAAACCAACAGGCTGGCGTCCAGAAAATTTTGAAGAAAAATATCCCGTTGTCAAAATTACCAATGTTTATGATTTTGAAAAATACGGCGTTCAATATTCTAAAAAACTAATGTACTGGTCCTTATTTCAAGCAATTATAACGTTGTTACTTATCAGTTATATGTATAATTCTATCGCGGTGATAGGGTTGCCAAATGTATTTATTTACGGCGCATTCATCTTCCTGACCGTTTACAGTTACACGGAATTAATGGATACCCGCAAAATTTCCATCTTCTGGGAAAGTATCCGTTTTGTTTTTGGAATTGGACTAATTTTCTATTTTGGCGATTGGTTTGGAATGAATCAACTTTTTCCTTTTGCAAGTTATATTATTGGTGGTTATCTCCTTTTATCCTTGGCTGTAACGGTATATTTTGTCAGCACTAATTTTGAAAAAGATGCCATGATTACCGTTCAATCTTAAAAAAATATGAAACACAACATTAAAGTAAAGAGTTTTATTGGGTTTAGTCTTGTTTATCTATTGCTAATTCTTTTTGGCTGGGAAACTATAGCTTGGTTTTTGAAACCATTTTTATTGCCGTTTCTAATTCTGACAGTTTATTTACACGAAAGATTTAGTACTAAAAAAGTTCTTATAACTGCTTTGACTTTGTCGTGGATAGGGGACATTATTTTGATGTTTGCTGACAAAGGAGAGTTGTATTTTATTGCAGGGCTGATTGCCTTTCTACTTTCGCACATTTCGTATATCATACTATTTAACAAACAATTGAAAATTTATTTAAAGAATAGTAAAATTATTTTCTGGGTAGGAGTTACAGTAATCGTAGTTTATTTAATCGTAATGATGTTGCTTTTATTGCCAAGTTTAGGGGACTTAAAAATTCCTGTTCTATTATATGCCCTTACTATTTCAATTATGTTGTTATTTGCGCTCAAGGGTTTTTTAAACTGGCAAAAACCTGCCAACAGCTATATATTAATTGGCGCTATTGTTTTTGTAGCTTCAGATAGTCTTTTGGCCTTTGATAAATTCTATGCGCCATTGCAATACAGCTCCTTTCTGATTATGGCAACCTATTTACTTGCGCAATATTTGATTGTTTCCGGCATTTTAAAATTAAACAAAAAAAAATAGCATTCCCACAAGAGAATGCTATTTTGATGTCAAGTGTTTTTCGATTAATGAGGCAATTTATTTTTCAATAGTCCATATAGATAGGTCCCTAAAAGAGACCCGAAAAGCACTATCAAAATGGTCCAAAAACCAGCCCCAAGCAAGATGAATATTGGTCCCGGACAAGAACCTACCAATGCCCAACCCAATCCAAAAAACAATCCGCCAATCCAGTATCTGGCAGAGCCTTTTTCTTTATCCGGAATTTCTATAGATTCTCCCTTAATGTCTTTTATATTGTTTCGTTTAATGATTTGAATGCCAATAATTCCCGTCAAGATAGCCACCGAAATAATTCCGTACATGTGAAACGACTGAAATTGAAACATTTCATAAATGCGATACCAGGAAACGGCTTCAGATTTAGTCAAAACAATTCCGAAAACAAATCCAACCAATAGATATTTTAGTATATTTTTCATTCTTTTTATTTTATATTATGAGTCAATGATTGCTTATCTACTTTACAATTAATGGCAATAAAAAATGCGCCATTATCAATCCACCAATGAAGAATCCAATTACGGCTTTCAACGAAGGAATTTGTAAATTACTCAAGCCTGAAATGGCATGTCCTGAAGTACAACCTCCTGCATAACGAGAGCCAAAACCTACCAAAACACCACCAATAAGCAGTATAAAAATATGCTTTGGGGATTCTAAAATGGAGATTCCAAAAAGCGCATCCGGCATTAATTTTCCGTTTGGAGCTTCAATACCAAGTTGTGCTAATTGTGCAATTGTTTTAGGATTAATAGTTACATTTGAAGCATCACTCATAAAATGAACGGCAACAAAACCACCTAACATTGCGCCAAGAACAACCACTAAATTCCAGCGTTGTGCTTTCCAGTCAAAATCAAAAAAAGAAACTCGTTTTCCTAAACCAGCCATCGAACAAAGCGAACGCAAATTAGAAGACATTCCAAAAGACTTTCCGAAATAAATAAGTGCCAGCATAATCAAGCCGATCAAAAAACCGGAAACAGACCAAGACCAGGTTTTAAAAATAATATCCATATTGTTTTTTTGTACAAAGATAAGAAGCATTTTACGAGATTTTAAGACAAATGTTATATTCCACAATAGACACTTGTAAATTATTCAGGGAACTCGCAATAAGGTCTGAAGTTCTGGTTATATTTGTGTCGAAGTACTTCCTTGCAATTAAAAGTGCCGTTTAAATTTTGACATTATAAATCTACCTTAAATATGAAAAAATCGATCCTTTTTATTGCTTTGCTAATAGGTACTACTTCTTGTATAAGTACACAATCTACTTTGAAAAACACGGACGATAATGCTCCCGATTTATTGCTCTCACAAGACTATACTTTTGTGATTACTCAGTACAGTACAAACAAAAAATATGGATATGATAAGGATTATCCCATCAATATATTCTTTAATAACACTAAAAACGAAACGATCAACCAAGAACGGTTTTTGAACGCATTAGCTGGGCCTAATGGTGAAAAAATAACGTATACCAAACAAGAAAGTTGCTGTCCGTTTCCAACTAAAAGAAGTGACATGGGTGCTGGATTTCTGGACATTTATGAATTAAAATGGAACGGTCAGAAAGAACCGCTACTACTCTACCTGAACATCTATGAAAAAGGAATATTGATGGTTCCGGTGGGACTTACATTGAAAAAAAAATAGTTTTTAAAATCCCAAAAGTCCCTATAAACCAAATCCTTAGCCCCGATGGCAGTGAAAATCCTCCCGTTTTTCAGGGAGATTGCAACGTACAGCAGGAAAAAGCTCCCAAAAAAAAGTTAATGCGATAAATTAATTGGAAAACGTAAATTGGAAATCGCAAATCATAACTACCTTTGCACCTTTAAAAAATCATACTATGAACTTACAACATATTCCACAAATAAAATATACAGACAGTGGTAATTTCTTTCTACTTGCTGGTCCTTGTGCTATTGAGGGAGAAGAAATGGCGATGCGAATTGCCGAAAAACTAGTTGGTATTACTGATAATTTACAAATTCCTTTCGTTTTCAAAGGTTCCTTCAAGAAAGCAAACCGCTCTAGAATTGACAGTTTTTCAGGAATCGGTGACGAGAAAGCATTGAAAATCCTCAGAAAAGTTTCGGAAACATTTAAAGTTCCTACCGTTACGGATATTCATACAAATGAAGATGCGGATATGGCTTCTCAATATGTTGATGTATTGCAAATTCCAGCTTTTTTAGTGCGTCAAACGGATTTAGTAATGGCTGCTGCCAATACCGGAAAAGTAGTCAACTTGAAAAAAGGACAATTCATGAGTCCGGAAAGCATGAAACATGCGGTTCAAAAAGTATTGGATTGTAACAATGAAAAAGTGATGATTACCGATAGAGGTACGATGTTTGGCTACCAGGACATGATTGTTGATTTTAGAGGAATTCCTACAATGCAACAATATGCTACAACTGTTCTTGATGTGACGCACTCACTGCAGCAACCCAACCAAACGGTTGGTGTAACTGGTGGAAGACCTGATATGATTGAAACCATTGCCAAAGCTGGTATTGCTGTAGGCGTAGATGGAATCTTTATAGAAACCCATTTTGATCCTGCCAATGCAAAAAGCGATGGTGCTAATATGTTGCATTTGGATTATTTTGAATCCTTAATGACCAAGTTAGTTGCCATCAGAAAAACAATACACACATTTTAAATTTAGGCACCATATATATTGAAATATCTTTTATATTACGCATCCCTTATTATTTTATTTACCAATAGTATAATTGCACAGGAAATTACAGAAATTCAAACTAAATATACAACTCATAACAAAGGAAAATTTTTCATCTCATGGGGAGGAAACAGAGATACTTACTCCAAGTCGGACATAACCTTTCGAGGTAAAGATTACAATTTTACCTTAGAAAATGTCCAAGCGCAGGACAAACCAAAAGGGTGGCATGTAGATTATATCAATCCAGCAAAAATGACTATTCCTCAAACTAATTTCAGAATGGGGTATTTCATAAGTGACCACTACAGCGTTGCTATAGGTGTAGATCACATGAAATATGTAATGCTACAAGACAAGGCGGTAACGATCAATGGGCATTATCCCAATCCGGGATCTTATGATGAGCTATTAGCCAATAATCAAGTTCTTTTGACAGCAAAATTTCTCAAATATGAACATACCGATGGTTTAAATTATGTGAATACTGCGTTTTCTCGACATGATGATATCTCGTCATTATTCAAAATTAGAAATACGGATAAAATTCAAGTTAATTTAACCGAAGGAGTTGGTTTTGGTCTCTTATATCCAAAAACTAACACCACTTTATTAGGAAAAGATCGTCATGATGATTTTCATGTTTCAGGGTATGGAACTTCTTTGAAAGCAGGATTGAATGTTACTTTTTTTAAACATTTTTATATCCAGGGAGAACTCAAAGGAGGGTATATTAACATGCAAGACATTCGAACTACACAAAGCACCGAAGACAGTGCTTCACAAGATTTTTTCTTTTTTCAGAGAATTATTGCTGTAGGAGGAATATTCAAAATATAAATACTTTACACACAATAAAAAAACGAGGCTGTCTGGATATGACAGCCTTCTTTTGTTTACCAAAATTTTATTTGAATGATCGTGATGTGTTTTGATTTAATTGAAATTGTTTAGCGTATTTCTTTAATTATAAGCCGTTGGGTGCAATTATTCAAAACGTCAGTTCGAGTGTTTTTTGTGTAGTAAAACGGAACAAAACTTCTCAATACGCTTCGCACTCGAAGTGACGTGTATCGAGAACCGTTTTTAATACTAATTTTCTAGTTCTCGATATAATCCCGCCCAAAAGCGGGATCACTCGAACTGACAAAAATTATCATCAAAAATTAATTGCACCCAACGGGTTAATTATAACATATTATTAGCTAAATGTGGTGTACTATTTTCTTCCATAATAATAAAAATTTTATCTATCCAAAACTTGAATGGTAAATACCCTTCAAACTTAATTAAAATCACGTAAAAACACCTATAGCCAGACGAATTACTATTTCTAAATTTGCATGTATAACCTAATTTACATTAAATGAAAAATTCAGCACTAAATTCAGAGGAAAACACTAACCATTTTAATTTTAAAACTATTTTAAAAAAAATTGGATTTTATTTGTTAATTGTGCTTGTTTTTTTTCACTTTAAGTTTTAATTATTTTCTCTTATGATGCTAAGTCGAGACCAGGAGACACCACAACCAATTGTTTCAAAAAATTATTATGCTGCTTTATCAGAAGAAATTCTATCAACTGCAAAATTAGGCAATATATGACTTTTCTTATAATATAATTTTTTATATCAGACAATAAAAATCAAAAAGAGTCTGGACACTGATGCTTTAAAAAAAACTTTTTAGATTAATAAATATAATGAATGTAACAAAGATGAATACTGATTCACATGGGGCATATAACTTTGATAATTTTTTTAATATATCTGCTGATTTTATATGTATTGCGGGATTTGACGGCTATTTTAGAAGAATAAATCCGGCTGTTTCAAAATTATTAGGATTTTCAGAAGAGGAATTGTATGCTAGACCCATCAGTAGTTTTGTGTATGCATCTGACCTTAAAATTACTATTGAAACCAGAGAAAAAGTATATAAAAACAAGCCTCTTTTGAATTTTGAAAATCGGTATTTAACAAAAACCGGGGAAATTATATGGCTGTCCTGGACATCGATGCCTGTCGAGTCCGAAAGATTAGTGTATGCGATTGCCAAAAACATTACCCATAAAAAAAGAATCGAAGAAGAACGCAATTTACTTCTTGCCAATCTTACCCAAATTAATAAGGAGCTCACGGTTTTGTCACATAAAACATCCCATGATTTAAAGTCTCCCATTAACAATATGCTTTCGGTCTTCAGTTTGATAGACAGTACTAAAATTCATGATCCGGAAACACTGGAATTGATCAGCACTCTTAAATTGACCAGTGAAAATTTAAAACAAACTTTAAACGATTCGATTGATGAATTAATTGATAATGAAAACATCAACACTCAAATAGAAAAAATAAACCTAAATGAAGCACTCAACGAAGTCTTGATCTCGATAAATTCTTTAGTCCAAGATTCAAAAGCAGAAATTAATATCGACTTTTCAGCTTTTGAAAATGTAACTTTTAACAAAGCGTACATCAAAAGTATTTTTTTAAATTTATTGACTAATTCGATTAAATATGCAAAACCGGATGCCCCTCCAATTATTACTATACAATCTAAAAAGGTAAATGGAATCAATCAATTAATTTTTTCTGATAATGGGCTGGGTTTTGATTTAGACAAAGTAAAAAACAGGATTTTTGGATTGTATGAAAAATTTCACAGCAACAACGACAGCAACGGTATAGGGCTGTATTTAGTGTACAACTACATCACAAGCTTAGGCGGGCGAATTGCGGTTGAGAGTAAAATAAATGAGGGTGCTACATTCACTATTTCTTTCAAATATTGAATGTAGCACCTTCTAAGATTTTGGTTTTTTAATTGACAATCCCTTGCTGATCCACCAGATAAAGTAAGGAAGCCATAGCCGCTGCTCCTAGTTCCAACTCTCTTTTATTGACAGCATCAAATGTGTCATTAGCGGCATGATGGTAATCAAAATAACGTTGCGAATCCGGTTGCAATCCCACCTTTACGATATGATTGGATTGCAGTGGACCAATATCAACACCGGAATGTCCTTTTACAAATTTGTGGATTAGGTATGGTTCAAATAACGTTGCCCAACTACTGATTTTGTTAAAATTTGCTTCATCAGCATCAATTGAAAATCCTCTTGGGGAAAATCCTCCCGAATCGCTTTCTAAAGCAAAAATATGGTTTTCATTATTTTTATTGGACTGTACTTCATATTCTTTGCCGCCTCGAACTCCGTTTTCTTCGTTCATAAACAATACCACACGCAATGTATTTTTAGGTTTATACCCAATGTTTTTGAAGATATTTAATACCTCCATACTTTGCACACATCCAGCACCATCATCATGAGATCCATCTCCTAAATCCCAGGAATCAAGGTGGCCGCCAACGACCATTATCCTTTCAGGATGTTCAGAACCCGTTATTTCACCAACCACATTGTAGGATAAAACATCATCAAATGTTTCACAAGATTGTTTGAAATAGAATAGCGAATTTGGATTTTGTTTTAAACTTTTGCTCAACAGTTCGGCTCCATTTGTACTAATGGCAGCAGCTGGAATTCGTTGTTCTTTGGAAATTTCTCCATAATTAGTTGCACCGGTATGCGGTAAATCATCCAATCGCAAATTCATGGATCTTACAATTACAGCTAAAGCGCCGAGTTTTCCAGCTTCTCTGGCTCCTGATGATCTTTGGTCAACACAACTCCCATAGGCTTTGAAAGTTTCGATAAATTCAGGATTCATCGCTCTGTTGAAGAAAATGATTTTTCCTTTTACTTTTGCTTCCCCTAATACGGTTAATTCTTCCAGGCTGTTTACTTCAATTATAGTTGCTTGTACTCCTTTTTTTGGAGTGGCCACTGAACCTCCCAGCGCGCAAATGGGGAAATTAATTTTTTGTTTTCCTACTTGTAAATATGCGATTTCTTTTTCGCCACGAACCCATTTTGGCACCATTACTTCCTGGAGATAGACTTTATCTAAACCCAGGGTTTCTAATTGTGCTTTGGTATACAAAACTGCTTTTTCAGCTCCTATAGAACCTGATAATCGGGATCCAATGGTATTGGATAAATGGTCCAGCCAAGGATAACATTTGGCATTGGTTAAGGATAATTTGTAAATTTCTTTTAACATTTGTTCCTCCTTAGCTTGCGCAAAAGCAGTAATTCCACCAAAGAAAAGTGCGGCTAAAACAATTGATTTTTTCATAATAAATTTGGGCTTTTTTGGGTATTCTTCTTTATAATTTTGGTTTTGGTTGCCGTCGCAATTTCGTAATTCTTACTGAATATTTTATGCTAGATTCAAAAAAAATCCTGCAAGTTATATTTTCTTGCAGGATATCCTATTTATTTTATTGGTTCAAAACTGATTGCCGTTCCACCTCCGGGAGCTAAATTCAATTTGATTTTTGATTTGCTGGTTACTGTTATCGTTCTTATTTTATAAGCGATAGGATTCTTTTTCCAATCGGCATCTTTAGCATCTTCATAAATGATGGCTTTGTATTTCATTCCTTTGGTCAGGAAATCTAATTTAATTTCTGATTTTCTGGCATTCTCATCTGTTATTGCACCCAAAAACCAGGTTTCCTTTCCTTTTGTTTTTCGAGCAACCGTAACGTAATCGCCTGGTTCAGCTTCTAAATACTTACTTTCATCCCAATCTGTTTCTACATCTTTGATAAACTGAAAAGCATCCGGGTATTTCTCATAATTTTCTAATAAATCGGCCGCCATTTGCAACGGAGAATACATCGTTACATACAAAGCCAGTTGCTTGGCTAAAGTCGTGTGTACCTGCTCCGTTTTATTTTTATCATAATAACTCATTTTAATTTCAAATATGCCCGGTGTATAATCCATAGGTCCGCCCAGTTGTCTGGTAAACGGCAAAATAGTTTCATGCATAGGTGGATTTCCTACGCTCCAAGCATTGAATTCATTCCCTCGAGCCGCTTCGGCAGCGATATAATTAGGATATGTTCGTCCGTAACCGGTGGGTCTTGATGATTCGTGGGAGTTAATCATAATCTTGTAATCCGCGGCACGTCTAACAACAAAATTGAAATGATTCACCATAGATTGCCCGTCATGAAATTCACCACGCGGAATAATTTTACCCACATAACCGGTTTTTACCGCTGGATATTCGTGTTTTTTCATCAAATCAAAAGCGCGATCCAAGTGTCTTTCATAATTACTGACAGAACCCGATGTTTCATGATGCATGATCATCTGTACATTTTTTGCTTTGGCATAAGCCGAAATTGCAGCAATATCAAAATCCGGATACGGAGTGGTAAAATCAAAAACTTCCTCTTTCCAGTTTCCGTTCCAATCTTCCCAACCTACATTCCAACCTTCAACAAGTACCCCACCGAAACCATTTTTTGCGGCAAAATCAATGTATCTTTTCGTGTTTTCCGTGGTAGCGCCATGTTTTCCTGAAGCTTTTGGGGCATCTGCAAAATTAGTGGCATTTTGAGAACCGGCATAATCCCAAGTTGATTTCCCAACATGCATTTCCCACCAAATTCCAACATATTTCATGGGTTTGATCCAAGACGTATCGTCTAATTTTGACGGTTCATTGAGGTTCAAAATCATTTTAGAAGCCACAATATCTCTGGCATCATCGCTAATCATGATTGTTCTCCAAGGTGACACACAGGGTGTTTGCAAATACGCTTTGTCACCAATAGCGTTAGGAACTAATTCGGCTTTTAATTTGTAATTTGTCACATCAGCATTCAGGTGCATGACCGGATAATTGACAACCGCAGCTTCAAAAATATTGAGATACAAACCTGATGGTGCTTTCATCATCAAAGGTGTTTGAACCATATATTTTCCCGGAATAGATTTTACTCCAATTCCATTATTCATATTGATTTTGCTGTTATCAATTTCAGAAAACTTAGTTTCATTGTATTCGTATTCATTACTGTCAAAATCTCCTGGAATCCAGAATACTTTATTATTTTCGGTCAAATTGAATTGCGTAACCTCATCCGAAATGATGAAATAATTCAACTCCGCTTGTCTTGGAAAATCGTATCTGAAAGCTACACCTTCATCAAAAACTTTAAAAATAATGTTAATTTTCACCTTAGTTTCCTTGTTGATCAGCGAAACATTAAGCTCATTATACTGATTTTGAATACTGGTTTGTTCCCCTAAAACGGGTTTCCAAGATTCACTGAAACTTGAAGTTTTTGAAGTCAGAATTTCAAAATTAGTGTCGAGATCCGGTTTTTCCTTTAATTTTATGCCTAAAAGACTTTCTAAAACAACTGCTTTATTTTTGTAATTTACAGAATATGCCGGTTGACCATTTCCTGCTAATTTAAAATTTAGAGCTATAGTGCCAGATGGAGACTGAACGGTTTGAGCATGTCCAAAACTGAACATAAAGAGTAGAAAAAGAGAAAAGAAATATTTCATTTTGAATGATTTTTTGAATTGATAAAAGTAAATAAAATAGTCGTGTATCACAGTCTCACATGTGCCAAATACCATTATTTTGTTTAAAAAAACCCTTCAGTACAAATACTGAAGGGCCGATCATAAATAAATAAACCAAATCTATTTAATCAACTCAAAACTAACTTTCCGGTCCGTGTTCGAATCTGTTCCTACAAAAACTTGAAAAGTTCCCGGTTCTGCAATAAACTTCAAATCCGAATTATAAAATTTCAATTCTTCTAGGGAAATTTCGAAAGTAACTGTTTGCTTTTCTCCTTTTTTAATTGCTATTTTTTGGAATCCTTTCAATTCTTTTAGCGGTCTTGTAACTGAACCCACTAAATCTCTTATATATAATTGAACGACTTCCTTACCATCAAAATTTCCGGTATTGGTGACATCAACAGTCACATTTAATTTCTCGATGAAACTCATTTTATCTGCTGATATCCTCAAATTCGAATACTCAAAAGTGGTGTAACTCAATCCAAATCCAAAAGGATATAAAGGTTCATTTCTTTCGTCGATATAATTCGATCTGAATTTTTCGAACTTCCCTTCTTTGTTCCCTAAAGGTCTTCCTGTATTTTTTTGGTTGTAATAAATAGGTACCTGCCCTACACTTCTAGGGAAAGTAGCAGTCAATTTTCCCGAAGGATTTTCATCGCCAAACAAAACATCAGCAATTGCACTGCCTGCTTCACTACCGGCAAACCAAGTATTCAAAATAGCAGGAACGGTTTCGTTTTCCTGAACCAAAACCAATGGACGGCCAGTAAATAAAACCAAAACCACCGGTTTTCCCATTTTCAATAAGGCTTGTAATAAGTCTTTTTGCGCTTGTGGAATTTCTAAGTTCGTTCTGCTACTGCTTTCTCCGGACATTTCTGCTGATTCTCCAAGTGCGGCAACAATTACATCCGATTGATTCGCAATTTTCAAGGCTTCCTCCAATAATTCTTCGGTAGTTCTGTCATCGCGATGTAAGGTTTTGCCAAACATAGTTGCTTTTTCCTCGAAAGCGGCATCATAATCCAGATTGCTTCCTTTGGCGTAAAGCACTTTGGTCGAATTCCCAACCACTTCTTTGATTCCTGCCAAAAGTGAAATGGATTTATCCTGATTTGTGGCTACACTCCAGGTTCCAGCCATATTTTCTTTGGCATCAGCCAAGGGTCCGATTAAGGCAATCGTCCCAGACTTTTTCAAAGGAAGCAACTGATTTTGATTTTTTAATAAAACTAAAGATTGAGCAGCTGTTTTTCTGGCTTCGGCTCTGTTGCTTGCTGTAAAAATTTCCTTTTTTGCTCTTTTAGCATCTGTGTAACGATACGGATCATGAAACAATCCCAGATCATATTTGGCATTCAAAATAAGACGCACGGCGTTATCGATTTGTTCGACGCTAACTTTTCCTTCCTCCACTGATTTCTTTAGAGTCGTAAGGAAGCCTTCGCCCACCATATCCATTTCAATCCCAGCATTTAATGCCAAGGCTGAAACCGTTTGCAAATCCCCCATTCCATGATCTATCATTTCCGGAATTCCTGTAAAATCAGTTACTACAAATCCTTTGAAACCCCATTGCTTACGCAACACATCAGTCATTAACCATTTGTTTCCGGTAGCAGGAATCCCGTCTACTTCGTTGAAAGAAGCCATTACAGAACCTACACCCGCATCAACAGCGGCTTTGTAGGGAGGAAAATAATCATTGTACATCCTGATTCGGCTCATGTCAACCGTATTGTAATCCCGTCCAGCGTCTGGTGCTCCATACAGAGCAAAATGTTTCACACAGGCTAAAATGGTATTATTCTTTGACAAATCATCTCCCTGATACCCATTGACCATCGCTTTTGCAACTAGGCTTCCCAAAAATGGATCTTCTCCCGAACCTTCAGAAACTCTTCCCCAACGTGGATCGCGGGAGATATCAACCATAGGCGAAAAAGTCCAGTTGATTCCATCAGCACTGGCTTCTTGTGCTGCAATTTGAGCACTTCGTTCTATCAGTTTCATATCCCATGTACAAGACAATCCAAGCGGAATAGGAAAGGTCGTTTCATACCCGTGAATTACGTCCATTCCAAAAAGCAACGGAATTTTCAATCGGCTTTTTTCGACAGCGATCTTTTGAACTTCATATATTTTTTGAACTGATTTGATGTTGAATAAACCACCCACTTTACCTTCTTCGATATTCTTCGCGACATTGGAACTGTTAGCCGGACCCGTGGTAATATCTCCCGAAGTAGGTAAATTTAATTGCCCTATTTTTTCTTCCAAAGTCATTTTAGAAAGTAACTCTGAAACGAATTCTATTTTCGGTTTAATTTTAACGTTCTTTTTAGTTGTCTTTTTTTGGCTGTAGCCAAAAAGAGAAATTCCAAAAAGTAATATAATAAGTTTAATTTTCATTTTGTCTGTTTTTTGTTTGTTGGAACATCCAATCATAAATTTCTTGGTTGTCATACACGCGCGACCAACTGTCGTGGTTTGCATTATCAAAAATGGTTAATTCCACATTGGAGTTCTTTGGAATGTGCAAAACGTAATTTAGTTCGTAATTTTTAACGACTTCCGTTTTAATTTTCCCCCTCCTCTCAGTTTGAGAAAAAGAATTCCATGACATTAAAAAGGCGAGTATTAAAATTAGACATTTCATCATTCTTTAAAAATTATATTTTGTAGAATTAAAGCCCAATTTTGTCAAACCTGGTTTAATTTCCGGAGCGTTCATAAATAATTTCCATAATAAACCGGAACGGTGATTTTCAATCATAGGTGCAATTGTACCTTGATCAATGGCTAAATATCTTGGCGTTACCCAGTTATAATGCGGGGAAAAAGCATCATAAGGCCCTGCTATTCCAACATATTCTGTTCTTTTTTCATCGTATAAATAATGAAGAAACTTCATGGACTCTACTGGTGTAAAAGGAAACGAAGACAGGGCAGCCGTAGGCGTAATTACCCCTAAATCATTGTTAGGCTGGTGTGCTGAATATCCTGTAGAACCATCACTGTTACGGGAATAACTAGCCGTTAATCCCCAACATTTATCTGAATAACCTTTCCATTGACGTGGATTAGCAATGCAATATTGATTGATGATTTTAGAATGATTTTGGGTCAATGCCCAATAATCGGCATATTGATCCTTCAATGTAGTGGGATCTAATCCTAAATAAGAATATTGCGCCCAGAACAAAGGCCCTACATTTCCTGAAGCTCCGTTATAATTGAAAATCACAGGAATTCCATATTGTGATCCTCCATTTGTAATGCCTCCATTTCTGGCCCAAGCCTGATGATAGGCCTGTTCCGAAATAGGATGCGTAGGAGAAGCAGCACCCAAAACATAGGTAATCAAACATTCGTTGTATCCTTCTAATTTAAAATTCATTTCCCAACCGTATTGCGGAGACCAATGCCAGTAAAGGGCGTTTTCTCCTTTGGTATACCAATCCCATTCTACTCCTTTCCAAAGTGCATCGGCTTTTGCAGCTAATTCTTTTTCTGAGGCAGAACCATTTTTAAAATATTCTCTGATGCTTAATAATCCTTGACAAAGGAAAGATGTCTCTACTAAATCACCTCCATTATCTTTTGTTCCAAATGGAATTACTTTTCCGGTTGAACCATCCATCCAATGGGGCCAAGCACCGTGAAAACGTTCTGCTTTTTCGAGAAAATTCATAGCAGTTGTAAGACGTGAAACTGCTTCTGACCGATTTACAAAACCGCGTTCAATACCTACTATTATTGACATTAACCCAAAACCGGAACCTCCCGTGGTGACAATATTAGCTTCAAAACCAGGATCATTGGTATAATACCGTTCTCTTGCCAGTTTAGAATTAGGCTCTGCATACTCCCAAAAATACTTGATGGCATCTTTTTGAACCTGATCCATAACCTCAATATCCGTCAAAGGAACTGTTGGAGTAACAGGAGTTGTTGGCAATGGAGTTCCAGTACCTCCGTTACTCTCCGGAGTTGAGGAAGAGCAGGAAATAAAAAAACTAATACAAAATAGTAAACTCAGGGAAATCTTCATTTTAATAAAAATAATAGGATTAATAGTTTTAAAATAAACCCCTAGTTTTAGAAATCTAGGGGTTAATAGTCTTTTATCTGTTGTCTTTTTCTAATTTATATAAAGCGACAACTTCATTGTCAGAAAGAGCTGCGTTATAAATTCTAAACTCATCCATTAAACCGGTGTAATTCAACATCCAACCATCTGGAGCGTTCCATGGAGCACCTAAATGTTGCTGGAATCCACCAATAATGAACTTTGAAACATTCGAACTGGCAAGATCACCATAGCCAACACCCCCGCTAAGAGGATCACTTGCATATCGCTTGGCAATTGAAGCAGGTAAATTCAGTTTTTGTCCATCAATGTACATACTGTAAGTAGAACTAACTCCACTGTAAGCCCATACAACATGTTTCCATGTTCCAAACATATTTGTTAGAACATTAGCACCACCATGCTCTATAAACTGCCCAGACCATGCAATACTGGGTGTCACATCTTTTTGAAGATGATTTTTCATTAACATAGTAGTTGCCGGACCAGTACCTTCTATTAATGAGAAAATGTTCCCCCAAAAATCTGTTGTTTTTGGCAACATAAATAATGATTGTGCTCCTCCGGAGTGTGGATTTGTATTGATCCACATAGAAACAGTAATACTTTTTAAATCCACCAAAGAACTTGCCACTGCGCTGTAAGCAATAAAAGAATTTGAAGATCCTTGATATGCCTTTCCTTTGATTCCGTTTCCATAGGTCACATTTTTCCCTACCCCGCCTGTTATTCCATTTTTTGAATCTGTAATACTGTTCTCAAAACTAAATTTGGTAACTAAATTAGCGGCAGCAACGTTATCTGAATTTTCATATCCACCAATTGCCTCGTAAGCAATTGGTGTATTGACTTTATCTATACTATCCTCGTTACAGCTCACAAAAAATTGTGAAGCCAAAACAGAAGCAAATAAGAAAATATATTTATTTTTTTTCATTTTACAGTTCTTTAAAATTAATACCCTGGGTTTTGTGTTGACAATCCGCCTGATTGTATAATAAAAGCTTGTGGCAATGGAAACAATTCATGTTTACCTGCAACGAATGTTTTTCCATGAATAGCAAATGCAGTTACTGCTTGTCCCGTACGCACTAAATCAAAAAATCTATCGTGTTCAAATGCCATTTCAACTCTTCTTTCTTTCCAAATTGCAGTTCTCACATCACTTTGAGATAGAGCAATTGTGTTGCTTAATCCAGCTCTTGCTCTAATTTGGTTCAACAAAGAAATCGCTGCAAGAGTTTGATTCAATTCATTTAGCGCTTCGGCTTTCATTAATATAACTTCGGCATATCTCAAATATTTAATATTCACATCGGTTTCCCAACCATCTGTGAAAGCAGATGAATACGCTTTGTAGTTGTATCTTTCATTTTCAACAGTAACTGGTACAACTCTACCATCATATAAAGTGGTACCTCTAAAAATGATTGTTGCATTTTTTCTACTATCGCCTGTTTCATAAGCATTTACTAAACTTTGGGATGGTGTATTGAAGCCCCAACCCCATCCACCATTACCACGAGCTCCTTGCGTATTGGAATATCCTGAGATTCCTTTGGCAGGAACTGAACCTGTGCCTTGAATTTCAAAAATAGATTCAGCATCATTTTCTCCAGCTAATCTAAACATAGAAGCATAATTTGGAACAATAGCATATCCTGTAATCAAATTACAGTTGTCCACTACTTTCTGCCAGTTTTTTTGGTACAAATTTATTTTTGCCAATAAAGCGTAAGCAGCTCCTTTTGAAGCTCTTCCTTTTTCAGCAGCCGCATATTCGGATTTGTTTGGCAATGCCACAATAGCATCATTCAAATCACTTTCAATATAAGCATACACTTCTGCTCTAGATTTTCGTGTTAATTGCATAATTCTATCTTCATCAGAAGAAGGGTTTGGCAAATGATCAATAATTGGAACACCTCCATAGGTTTTCACTAAAGTGAAATACATAAAGGCTCTCAAAAACTTTGCTTCTCCCATTAATCTGGTACGTAAAGCAGGATTAGCTTTGTCTAATTGAGGAATAATACTTAATGCTTGATTGCATCTGTTAATTCCTTCATAATTAGCTGCAAAAACCTCACTTGTTGATGGCGTTGAGGCATTATAGGTTAAGGCATCCATTAAATCTTTATCGGAACCAGTATCTCCTGGAGACGATCCTTTGTCAGCATCATCAGAGGCAATACTTGACAACCCAATCCAAGAAAAGGAAGTCATGTTCCAATCTAAAAACTTACTGTAGATGGCAGTTACAAAAGTGGCAGCTCCTGCATCATTATTGAATAATTCTATGTCTTTTGTAGAAATAGATTCTGTTTGATCTACCTCTAAATAGTCGTTTGAACATCCCGAGAAAAAGTATGCGGATAGCGCAAAAATTGATATATATATCTTTTTCATTGTATTAAAATTTTAAATTAGCACCAATAACTACTGATCTTAATGTTGGATATCCATCCAACTCAATACCTTGCGTTCCATAAGGATCTCCATTACCATTTAATTCAGGGGAGAAACCTGAGAATTTTTGAGTAATAAGTGGATTTATTGCATTTACATATACTCTACAAGAAGTTAAAAATTCTCCTTTCAAAGGAATTTTGTATCCTAGAGTAATATTATTGATTCTAAAGAAATCCCCCGATTCTAAATAATAAGTTGACGCTACCGGAACTTGATTAAACGGTCCAGGATTTGAGGCAGTAGTATTGTTTACTGTCCAAAAATCTGTTGCCAGTGAATCTTCGATATTTTCTCCTGTAAAACGTTGTGCTTTTTTACCGTTATACACTTTTGCTCCAGAGGTACCGTATCCGTCCACTGAGAAATCAAAGTTTTTATAGTTCATCCCTAAAGTAACTCCGTATGTTGAATTAGGTAAAATAGAACCAACGTACTTTTTATCTGCATTAGCATTTAAAGCATCTTGAGTCACTTTGGCTCCTGCTGCAGTGTAGTATAACATTTTACCATTTGTAGCATCAAAACCCGCATATTCATAAATATAAAAACTACCCAATGGTTTTCCTACAGAAGTATTGTCTAATAGTTTTGTCCATTGTCCATTTCCTAAATCTCCACCTGTAATTGGGGCAAGTGTAGCATCTTTTAAACCTGTCAATTCATTTTTGTTGTTAGAAAAATTTCCTCCAACCCAGTAACTCAAATTATCCGTTAGTTTATCATCCCAACGCAAAGCAATCTCATATCCTTTATTAGAAACTTCTCCCACATGTGCCGGTGAAGAATTGCTGATTCCAGAAGTAATATAAGGTCTTGTGTTTAAAATTACATTTGTAGTCGTTTTATCGTACACATCAAATGATCCTTTCAATCTGTTAGTCAATAATTCAAAATCTAATCCTGCAGAAGTTTCTTCGGTGATTTCCCATGATAAACTTGGATCTACTTGAGAATTGATAGTAGTTCCTTCATTCAATAAGGAACCTCCTAAATAATAAGTAAGACCAGAACTATATGCTTGGTTGTTAAGAGGAACATTTTGGTTTCCTAATTTACCCCAACCTCCTCTTAATTTCAATAAGTCTATCCCTGTTGCATTGGCCATAAATTCTTCTTTAGTAATAACCCATCCTAAACCAAACGCTGGAAAGGTTCCCCAACGGTAATCTTTACCAAAATTTGATGAACCATCCCGTCTGATTGTACCTGAAAATAGGTATCTGTCCATTAATTTGTATTGAAAACGACCAAAATAAGAAGCTATTTTATTTTCATTAAAAACCTCATCTCTGTAATTAACAACTGTTCCTACATAATCAACACCCGCTAGTGACCAGTAATTTGAATTTGCATTTACATTTTTTCTGGCAACAGTCAATTGCTCTCTAGCACCTCTAACCGAGGTCTCGATACCTGCTGTTAGTTCAACATCATGAATTTCTGCAAAAACTTTATTGTAAGTCAGGTAATTAGACAGATTCCAATTGAAATATTGATTTCTACCTTTAGTCAATAAATTAATATTTTTATCCGCTGGATAAATAATACTGCTTAATTGTCCCGGATTATTATTGGATTGCCAAATTGTTTTAGTGTCTTCGAAATTGTAATTTTTCCAAGAATAATATTCCCCGTTAAATTGAGAAGTAAATTTTAATGATTTCAAAATATCATAATCTAATTTCAAACCCCCTTGTAAGGTTATGCTTCTTTGCTCTTCATCAAAATAGTTTAATTGTGCTACAGGATTTCCTACGTTATTAAAAGAAGAACCGGCAGTCCCGGCAAAGCCGTTAGTACCAACATAAGAAACTCCATATTGACCATTTGAAAAACGAACTGGAACGATTGGTGATTGTTTGTAAGCGTTAGTAAAAGCGCTTAATGGTTTTGGAGTAGAATTTGCTGAACCAAAACTGAAATTTTGATTTAAAGTTACTTTTTTAGAAATTTTAATTTCATTATTGTTTCTAAAAGTGGTCCGACTGTAATCCAATCCGTTAAGAATTGCTTTTTCCTGATAATTTCCTAAACTGAAGAAGTATTTAATATTCTCCGTTGCACCAGAAACCGAAACGTTATTTTGAGTATATGAACCTGTTCTGGTAATCGCATCAAACCAATCGGTGTTAACGGGTTGATCTTGTGAAAAAGTAGTGGTTTGCAAAGCAGAATTCGAATAATGAGAGTACTTATTACTTCCTGCCATTTTTACTTTTTTCAAAGGCTCTCTAAAACCTGTGAAGCTTTCAAATTCTACTGTAACTTTGTCTCCTTTGCCTTTTTTGGTTGTAATAATGATTACACCGTTTGCAGCTCTAGTTCCATAAATTGCTAATGCAGAAGCATCTTTTAAAATTTCGTATGAGGTAATGTCATTCGTATTAATGTTATTGATATTCTCCGTAGGCATACCATCTACAAGATATAAAGGAGTACGTCCGCCTAATGCAGTACCCAAACCCCTAATAATTACGGAAGGAGTGCTTCCCGGTAAATCAGAAGAAATTACCTGAACACCCGCAGCTTTACCTTGAATTGCTTGTGAAGCATTGAGTACTTTAGTTTTAGAAATTTCTTCTGCTTTCAGCGAAATTATTGAGGAAGTATTATCAATAATTTTTCGAGTTCCGTACCCTATAACAACGACTTCATCTAATTGTGTATCCTGATCTTCTTGAAGTACAATACGCATCAGGTTTGATGTAGCTACAGTAGAAGTTGGTTCAAAACCTAACATAGAAATTTGTAAAATTTCACCTATTACAGCTCTAATTTCAAAATTCCCATCAAAATCAGTAATTGCATTCGTTTTAGAATCAACTGCAACTATAATACCACCTGGAATTCCGATGCCATTTTTATCTGCTACTTTTCCCTTAATTACTTGTCCAGACATGTATGCCGGTAGTAAAATAAGTGCTAAAAAGCTAAAAATAATATTTCTCATATATTAATAATTTGTTAAAGTTAGTTGAGCCAAATTAGATAATTACAACGTTATAGTTAGTACAACAGAGTTACTACATAAATACATCAAAAAATAAAAGTAGCGAAACAAATCAATGATTGAAAGCTGTTAATAAGGAAAACGGGTATTGCAATAGATGTATATGATGTAGTAATGATGTATTGTGGTTTCTAAAAAAACAATACATTAAATATAGTATCTATAAAAATAGAAGGTATTTATATGTTTAACAAAAATTTAGAAAGGTTTTCTTCCTGATTAAGATTTAATTTTTTTCTTAGGCGATACCGTTGCAACTCAACTCCTCTAAATGAAATGTTCATCATTGGAGCAATTTCTTTAGAAGAAAGATTCATTTTTAAGTAAATACAAAGTTTAATATCCTTAGAGGTAAGGTTGGGATATTTCTTTGCTAGCTTGACAATAAATTCATTGTGAATCTGATTTAGGTTGTTCTCAAAAGTCTCCCATTCATGTTTATTCACGGCATTTATTTTTATGGTTTTTTTGATGTCACTTTTTAGTTTATTAAAGTCCGATTCAGAGTCTAAAATACCTTGAATACGTTCTATCATTTCACTTTGCTTTGCTATAGAAAGTGACTTACCGGCAACCTCAGATGACTTTGTTTGCAATTCAAGTTCCAAAATGTGCTTTTCATATTCTTGAATATTCAACTTGTTTTGGGCTTTTAATTCCATTTCCAGAATTTTATTTTGATGTTTTAACTCCTCATCACGAAACTCTAATTTTTGAACATATCGTATTTTATTCCACTTATAATATAGGTATAATATTGTGCTTATCACAATAAGATACAACGAGATCATCCAAAAAGAAAAATACCAAGGCTTAGCCACAATGAATTGAAAATTAGAAATTGTAGTGTAATTCAGTCCATCATTCCCGTAAATAGTAACACTATGGTCGCCACTACTAAGGTTATTCAAAACAATCAATCCCTCCTTGATAGGTATAAAACGAGACGTGTTAGTGGTTTTATAAAATAAATTTGGCTTTGCCGCTCCAAATTTTCCAGATATTACATGTATCTTCAACTCTGAATTATAATTTATCCGCGATTTATTGTGAATCAAACTATCTTCACTAAAAGCTTCTATTTTTATATTCGTATTTTGTTTTTTTTCTTGTTTTAACTGAAGTGAAATAAAACCATCGTCAAGATTTAATAAATAACTTTCTTTATTTTTAAAAATTTTCAAATTGTCATTGATAATCTTTCCTGAGTAATATTTTTCCTGAATAACATTCCAGACAAATTTATTTGCATTGGCATAAATATGATACAAAAGACCACTCTGAAGTACTATAAAATGATTTTCGTCAATAGTGGCAATATTAGAAATATTTTTGAAATTAGAATTGAATAATTTATCTTTCTCGAGTTGATTCGTGATTGAATTATAGGTATACCAAGACTTATTTATCAGAAAAAGAATTTCATTTCGGAATTCAAATATTTTCACACCAAAATCATTACTAATTTTGCTGCGTTGAGTAATATTTTCAATCGCAGTAGTTTCATAGGCATCATTATACAGAATGCGGTACAAACCTCTGTTGTTATCGGCTGCCCATATTTCATTTTTCCTATTTTGAGCTACATATTTAATTGGTTTTACTAATCCTTTTATACTTTTCTTTTGATTCAAATCATCAATATCATTATAAATAATTACGCCGCTATATGTTGCTTGCAAATACGAATTATTGATACTGCTTTTTGCTACATTCCACCCCCCGTGTACAGCACTTAATTTATAGAACAATCCTTTCTCGTAAACAAAAGTGCCTTCGTTGTGACCTATCAGGTATTTGTTATTAATTTTACTGATATTCCATGCCTGCCCTTCAGTATTGGGAACTATAGAAAATTGATTGCCTTCTAATTTAAAAATACCATGATTGGACGCCATCAGATAACCTTTGTCAATAGTAGCGACAGAATATACAGAGCCTAAAACGCCCGAGTTATCATAGAAAATAGATATTGGCGAATTGACCTCAACATGGGCAATTCCATTATCCAAGCCAAGCCATAAATCATTTTCTTTGTCCAACCCCATACTCAAAATCGAGTTGTTCATCAGGACATTATTTCTATTAATGTTTTTATAAGAATTGGTTTTTAAATCAAACAGATAAACCCCTTTACTGGCAGTTCCAATAACTAATTTATTGTTTTTTATAAACGCAGCTGCATTGATATTAGCCGTTTTCAAAATAGTGTTTAAAGGGTTTTTCCAAGTACTCAAAACGCCTTTATCATCAATGTAAACCCCATTTTTTTTAGTAAAAATATAGGTTTTGTTTTGGAACTTTCCTATAGCATGAATCACATTATTTTCTAATATAGACCATCTTTGAATTTTTTCAAAAGTGGAATTATTCATTTTATAGATTCCGTTTTCTACTGAAGCAACGAGCAACTGATCGTCTACTACGAAACAATAAGAAATCAAAAAAGAGAACTTTTCCTTCTTGATTGCTTTTCCATCATACAGAAAAATCCCATTAAATGATTGAAAATAAATTTTTCCTTTGAACTTAAATATCTTCCAAATTTCTTCATTATCACTATCTTCGAAAACCTTCGTTTTATCAGAAAGTGAGACATACAACATCTTCCCTTTTTTTCTGTACCAATACCCAAATTCTTTATAAGAACCCGAATAAATCCTGTCACCATCTACCAGTATCGAACGGATAATCGTTTTGTTGGGCAGTGTGTATTTCTCCCATTTCACACCATCATATCGCAACAAATAATAATTATTAGCAAAGTACATTGCGTCATCATTTCCTTGGGCTACATTCCAAATCTGGTTGTCGCCTTTATAATCTGATTTGTTATAATTTTCCACAAAAGGAAGTAGCTCCTGAGCAAAAAGTTGGGATGAAATTAAAGATAAAAGGATTATTATTGTAATTTTTACTTTCAAAACGCGGCATTTTTATCTCCAAATATAGATAGATTTCTTAAATAAAAGGCATAAAAAAAGCGTCTGAATACAGACACTTTTTTGTGAACGGCGAATTTTCTTAATTCTTCAATAATTCAAATACCTGATTGGCCAATGACTGTTTCTATGTGATTGTCAATCCACCTTCTTCGAAATCCTCAACAATGGCCTGAAATAACCCCCTTTTGCAGTTTTACCAATCAATATGCTCATCAAGCCCAAGTTATAATTTACTTCCCGCTATTTTGTTCCGTTGTTGCAATATAAATGGCTTTACTCATTTTTTGATATTTGTATTAATTCCAAAACAAATTGGAGGTCATATTGTTATTTAATATTTTTTTGTAATACCCTTTTTATATTAAAACCACTGGCGTTTTTTAAAATATATAATCATCCCTATTACGATCAAAAACATAGCACCCATAACGGTATGATAGCCATATTGGTATTTAAGTTCCGGTAAATTTTCAAAATTCATTCCATACACACCTACAATAAATGTAAGCGGAATAAAGATTGCTGAAACAATAGTCAGTGTTTTCATAATCTCATTCATCTTATGTGTTTGTGCCGAGAAAAAAAAATTAGAAGCACTTTCTAATGACCCCATATCCGATTCTATTTGTTCTAAAAGTTCCAGGCTCTTTTGATGCAATCGTGCAAAAAAGCTAAAATTCTCTTTTTCTATCGCATTAAATACATTATCATCTTTGATGCTCTTTATATTGTACAAAGAATCTCGAAGCGGAACTATAGAGCGCTTCAAAAAATTGAAATTATCCCTGTGTTTTTCAATT
The DNA here is from genome assembly GCF_003968825.1 of Flavobacterium sp. LS1R10. Classification (NCBI taxonomy): domain Bacteria; kingdom Pseudomonadati; phylum Bacteroidota; class Flavobacteriia; order Flavobacteriales; family Flavobacteriaceae; genus Flavobacterium; species Flavobacterium sp. LS1R10. The sequence goes on from NZ_RYDH01000007.1 coordinate 170,566, forward strand.
TTTTCTAAGATAATTGGGTTGGTACTTTGTTTTGAAAGGTTGATGAGTTCCTCTACTTTATCTTCTTCGTTTTCTATGGTGATGTAAAAATTTTCCATAATGGCATCTAAAAGAATGTACAACAAGTAATCCGTTCTTTTGCTTCTTACAATGCCGGAATGCGTCCGAAGACGTTCGCGAATATGCGTAAAAAAGTCACTACGCTTTTCCTGAAAGGAAATTAAGATCCCATCTTTGATCAAAAAACTAATCTGCTCTACACTTATATTATCAGAATTTCCTGTCGGAAGTAATGATTTTATATTAAAAAACAAAACATCTGACAATTCTTCAACTTTAGTTCTTCGTGTAGTATTTAAAATATCAGCTAAAATGAAGGTATCTATTTTGAAATAATTCCCAATAGATTTTATGTATTCAATATTACTTAGACCGTGTAGATTAAGCCAATTATTTTTTTGCAGATCAATATATTTATCAAAATCCGAAACTTTAAAATCATCATACTCTGACAGCATTAAATCATCAAAAACAAACAATTGTATTTCCGATTTATAGTCCTTATGAATCCCGGTATATTCTAAATTGTTGGGTTGTAGTTTTCTACTTTTCTTATATTTAATTTTTCTCATACAGCGTCATTTGTATCGTAATATTACGAAAATATTTTAAAAAAAAATCACTCCTCACTACTTTTACAGCTGCTGAAAAGGAAAAAAATATTTTTGATTTATTCATTATAAAACAAAGATAAGGCGAAAAAACACATCCATTCATGAGAAAAAACATATTGTGATATTAAAAAATCTTATTATTTAATAAATGTTAATTATTCGATTTTTGTACATTATTGGTCTGTTTTTAAAAATATATCAATAGATTTGGATTTCGATTGTAAAAAAGAAAAAAAAACTACTTATTTACAAAAGCTAATCCTTAACCTTTATAAAACATTTAACTAAATGCTAAAAAAAAAACTAACCCTAATTATTGTATGTCTGCTGTTTTTTTCCGTCCAGGGAACATTTGCCCAAAGTAAGAAAAAGAAAAAAGCAGATAAAAATGCCGTTACAGCAGTTGACACCAAAGTAGCTGATGCCAAAAAAGAACCTAAACCCTATAAAAAAGTAATTGATACTAGTGCCGTTACTCAAAAAGGATTAATTGATGTTCATAAAATAGACAATAAGTATCTTTTTGAAATTCCTGATTCTCTATTAGGGAGTGAAATGATGACCATAACCCGATATTCTAAGACTCCTGCCGGAGGAGGAATTTTTGGCGGAGAAGAAATCAACAGACAAGTCGTTCGTTGGGAAAAAGGACTGAACAACAATATATTGTTGAGATCAATCACTTATGTCATTATGTCTCCAGATGAAGATAAACCAATGGCTAAAGCAGTTAAAAACTCCACTTCGGATCCAATTATTGGTAATTATGATGTACTTGCATACAAAAAAGATGATTCCGGAAAAATAACGGGCTATGTTGTCGATTTATCTACAACATTCGATGCTGATGTTCAAACTTTTTCATTAGATCCAATTAAGAAACAATTATTAAACATTCAAACATTTCAAAAAGACAAATCATTTATTTCAAAAATAAGTAGTTTTCCTATCAATACTGAAATAAGAAGTGTAAAAACATTTACCACTACACCACCAAAAATCAATACAACACCAACGCCAAAAATTGGAGTTGATTTACCTTCGGCTCTAGATGCTGGTGTACTCACTGTGGAAATAAATACATCCATGATTTTATTGCCAAAAACTCCCATGCGCAAAAGAGAATTTGATGCACGTGTAGGATATTTTGCCAATCAATACGGTGTTTTTGAGGAAGAATCCCAAAAGTCCGACACCAAAGTATTTGCTGTCAGATGGCGTTTAGAACCTAAATCTGCCGAAGATGCTCAAAAACAAAAAAATGGAGAATTGATAGAGCCTTTGAAACCTATTGTATATTACATTGACCCGGCTACACCAGAAAAATGGAAAAAATTCATCAAACAAGGAATTGATGATTGGCAAATTGCCTTTGAAAATGCAGGTTGGAAAAATGCCATTCGTGGAGAATATTGGCCAGAGAACGATCCAACTATGAGTTTAGAAGATGCTCGTTTTTCTGTATTGAGATATTTCGCTGCTGAAATTCAAAACGCGTATGGACCAAATGTTCATGATCCAAGAAGTGGTGAGATTCTGGAGAGCCACATTGGTTGGTACCACAATATCATGAGTCTTTTGAGAAATTGGTATTTGATTCAAACTGCGGCTGTAGATCCGGCGGCTAGAGCTAAGAAATTTGACGATAAATTAATGGGAGAACTCATTCGTTTCGTGTCTTCGCATGAAGTAGGACATACATTAGGCTTGCGCCACAATATGGGAGCCAGCTCTGCCACTCCTGTTGAAAAACTAAGAGATAAAGACTACCAAGAGCAAAACGGACATACTTCATCTATAATGGATTATGCGCGTTTTAATTATGTTGCACAACCAGAAGATGGTGTGACTAGTTTATTTCCTAGAATTGGAGACTATGACAAATGGGCTATTAAGTGGGGATACTCTTACTTTGAAGACACGAAAACGGAAGCAGAAGAGAAAGCTTTTTTGAATGAAATGACTAAGGAAGCCTACAAGAACCGTCGTTTATGGTTTGGGTCTGAAACCAGTCCCTATGATCCAAGATATCAAACGGAAGATATTGGTGACAATGCTATGAGAGCCTCTGAATATGGTATTAAAAATCTAAAAAGAATTTTACCCAATTTACTAGAATGGTCTAAAGAAGATGGTGAAAGTTATACTGAACTGGACGAACTTTATGGCGCACTTACCGGTCAGTTTAGAAGGTATATGGGTCATGTAACTAAAAATGTAGGTGGAATATATGATAGTCCAAAAACGTATGACATGACTGGCAATCAATTTGAAGTAGTACCAAAAAGCATCCAGAAAGATGCTGTAGCATTCTTGAATACCCAGTTATTCACCACGCCAAAATGGTTGTTGAATCAAGATATTCTTTCAAAAATTAACCCGGAAAATGGTGTCGAAGCAATCAAAGGAATGCAGGATGCCACCTTAAACAGCTTATTAGCCGGAGACCGAATGGTACGCCTTTTAGAAACCTCCTCGGTGAGTAAAGACAACTATTCTGTAGATGAATTAATAACCGATTTGAACAAAGGAATTTTCTCTGAACTGAAAAATAAAAATTCTATTGACATCTACCGCAGAAACATCCAAAAATTGTATGTAGACAAGATGATTGAATTACTAAAACCAGGTACGGCAAGCGTTAGATCTGTTCCGGTAGGAGTTACTTATGGTTTCACCACCAGAAAAGTCAATCTGGCGCAAACGGATTTACCATCTATTGCTAGAGGTCAACTGAATAGTTTAAAAAATGAATTGAAATTATCTACTTCTAGAATGTCAGATCGAATGAGCAAATACCATGTTCTCGATTTAATTTCCAGAATAGGAGAAGCTTTAGATCCTAAATAATAAATTAAAAAGGGAAAATGTTCAAACAACATTTTCCCTTTTTTTGTTAAATGTGACTTTAATGTAATGTATCTTGTAGAAACGCACGGCAGTACGTCTATACGTGATAAATAACAATAATGATAGAATTAAATACCCGACTTATTTAAAAAATAGGTCGGGTTTTTTGTTTCATGTATCCTAATGGATATATTGACCAGCCTACAAGTACAAACCAGCACAATATTCTGTGTGCTTTTTGAATTTCTCCACCTGTAGCAACAGCTAATTTTGAAGCTTCTCCTAACCTGATTTCATACACAATTCAAAATAAGCAAGTCCGAAAATGAAGTCCCATAGCGCTACACAATCGGTAAATACAACCTCGCCAAAGTACTATTCCAATTCTCTTATGGATTCTTTATTTTAGTGTTGCTGTTTACTTTTCACTCTGAGGAGGTACAAAACATTATATTAAACATCACAAAAATCAGTATTCCTATTCTATACATTTGGCTATCCTTACAGATTTCAGGTGCCTTATTTATAGCTATCAGTGTTTATTTGTATTGGAAATCAAAAAAAACGCCTAGAACTCTTTTATTTAGTACTATTTGCTATCCTTTTTAAATTCTCGAGTCTGATCTGGGGTTTTGCCATTTATTTTGTCTTGTGGCACAGTATTCCTTCTATAATTAACCAAATAAAGTTTTCAAATGGTTCTTGTTTCGTAAGCAATTTTATTGCATATTGCCCTGTAGCAGGCGTTTATTGGTTGGTTTCACTAGTAGAAATGGCACTTTTGTATTTTACATTTAAAGAAGAACAACTATTCAATACTTTATTTTTTTCTTTTTTGGCTGCCATAACATTTCCTCATACTTTAGTTATTACAAGAATATTTCGTGGTAAAAAGGAGAATAAAATTAAAATCAATGTCCATAAAAAAACCGTTCACCAAAGGCGAACGGTTTTCTAAATCAATAATAGAGACGCAATAAATCGCGTCTCTACGAGAAATAATTATTTTACTTCTTCAAATTCAACGTCTTCAACATTGTCACCTTGAGCTGCTTCACCTTCTGGTTTAGATGCTGCTTGACCTTGTTCTCCTTCAGCATACATTGCTTCAGTTGCTTTTTTCCATGCCGCATTGATGTTGTCAAGAGCCGTTTGAATTGCAGGAATATCTTGAGATTGGTGCGCCATTCTCAATTCAGTCAATGCGTATTCTACAGCTACTTTATTATCATCAGATAATTTAGCACCAAGTTCTTTCAATTGCGTTTCAGTTTGAAAAATCATTCCATCTGCTTCGTTCAATTTTTCAGCTCTTGATCTAGCGATTTTGTCAGATTCTGCGTTAGCTTCAGCATCTTGTTTCATTCTTTCGATTTCTTCAGATGTTAATCCAGAAGAAGCTTCGATACGAATATCGTGAGATTTTCCTGTTCCTTTGTCCGTTGCAGAAACTTTGATGATACCATTAGCATCAATATCAAAAGTCACTTCAATTTGTGGAACCCCTCTCGGCGCTGGTGGAATACCGTCTAAGTTAAAACGACCAATCGTTTTGTTATCAGCAGCCATAGCTCTTGCTCCTTGAAGAACGTGTAGTTCAACTGTTGGTTGAGAATCTGCTGCTGTAGAGAAAACTTGAGATTTTTTAGTTGGGATAGTTGTATTAGACTCAATAAGAGTTGTCATAACACCACCCATAGTTTCGATACCTAAAGACAAAGGTGTAACGTCAAGTAACAATACATCTTTTACATCTCCAGAAAGAACTCCACCTTGAATAGCTGCTCCAATGGCAACAACTTCATCAGGGTTAACTCCTTTAGACGCTTTTTTACCAAAGAATTTTTCAACCTCTTCAGCAATTCTTGGCATACGAGTAGAACCTCCTACAAGAATCACTTCGTCAATATCAGAAACAGATAAACCTGCATCTTTTAGCGCTTTAGCCACTGGTGCCATAGAACGTTTTACTAATGAATCAGTCAATTGCTCAAATTTAGCTCTTGTCAATTTTTTCACTAAGTGTTTTGGTCCTGAAGCTGTAGCGGTTACGTAAGGCAAGTTGATTTCAGTTTCAGCAGAAGAAGACAATTCAATTTTTGCTTTCTCCGCAGCTTCTTTCAAACGTTGTAATGACATTGGGTCAAGACGTAAGTCAATCCCTTCTTCCGTTAAGAAATCAGCAGCTAACCAGTCAATAATTTCGTGGTCAAAATCGTCTCCACCTAAGTGAGTATCTCCATTTGTAGACAATACTTCAAAAACTCCGTCTCCTAATTCAAGAACCGAAATATCAAAAGTACCACCACCTAAATCGTAAACAGCAATTTTTTGATCTTTACCTTTTTTATCCAAACCGTAAGCAAGAGCTGCAGCTGTAGGTTCGTTGATGATACGCATTACTTTAAGACCTGCAATTTCACCCGCTTCTTTCGTAGCTTGACGTTGTGCATCATTAAAGTAAGCAGGAACAGTAATAACTGCTTCAGTAACAGTTTGACCTAAATAGTCTTCTGCTGTTTTTTTCATTTTTTGAAGTGTCATTGCTGACAATTCTTGTGCAGAGTATAAACGGCCATCAATATCCACTCGTGGTGTATTGTTGTCTCCTTTTACTACTTTGTACGAAACTCTTTTTGCTTCAGCTGTAATTTCGCCGAAAGAATGTCCCATGAAACGTTTGATAGAAGCAATAGTCTTAGTTGGATTAGTTACCGCTTGTCTTTTAGCAGGATCTCCTACTTTAATCTCTCCACCTTCAACAAAAGCGATGATAGATGGTGTTGTTCTTTTTCCTTCTGCATTAGGAATAACAACAGCTTCATTACCTTCCATTACAGAAACACAAGAGTTGGTCGTACCTAAATCAATTCCGATTATTTTACCCATTTTAAATATATTTAATTTTATTGTATACTAGTTTTAATGACTCGAAGTCGATAAGTCAATCTTTGTGCCAATACAAAAGGGACTAATGAATTGTCAGTTTATGTTAAAATTGGCGTAAAAAAATCTGACAATATGACATCACAGAGAAGGTGTCATTATAACCGAAGGTGTCATTCTTGATCTCAGGAATACTGAGATCTCACTTCTTATTTATTGAATAATTAAAAAAAGCGGACGTAATTTTATTCAGTATTTATAAAAAAGGATATTTCTGACACATACAATAAAATAATGGTTTTCTAATGTTAATTTAAAACTCAAAACATCCCAATCTAAAAATCAAAATTCTATTTTAGCGCCTTAATTTAATACAGTACTATTATGAAAGATTTAGTTGCAAAAATCAACGCTGAATTCGAAACATTCAAAACAGAATCTGAGTCACTAACTGAGAAAGGTGTCAAAGCTGCCGGACCAAGAGCTCGTAAATCAACTTTGGAACTAGAAAAACTATTAAAAGAGTTTAGAAAAGTTTCTGTAGAAGAATCAAAAAAATAAATTACGCAGCAAGCATCAGCCCTTTGGATTTTCTGAAGGGCTTTTTTATTTAATAGAATTCTTTATAAATTAGGCTTCGCTATTCAATATTTTTAGTAGTGCTAAAAATATACTCCAACAAATGGATCTAATTTATAATTTCATTAGCTTCCTACTTGCTTTTTGTCGTACTTTTGAGTTTCAAAAAAACACAGTACTTCCTTGGTATCAAATCTTGGAAACATCTATAAAAAAAAACAATGACTTCATTTAGTAAAGAATTATCTTTTCGCTGGTCAGATCTTGACCCTAATTTTCATGTACGGCACAGTGCCTATTATGACTTTGGCGCACAACATCGTATCGAAATTCTGGAAAGTCTTGGTTTGACCATTAAGGTGATGCAGTTGCAAGGCTTTGGCCCTATTCTTTTTAGGGAAGAATGTGTTTTTAGAAAAGAAATAAAGCTTTCTGACAAAATTTTTTTGCGCACCAAAACTTCAAAAGTAAATGCGGATGCTTCCCGTTGGTCCATTGTGCATGAGTTTATAAATGAGGACAACAAATTATGTGCAACTATAACAGTTGATGGCGCTTGGATGGATCTCAAACTTCGCAAACTAGCCTCTCCTACTCCAGAAATTGCGATTGAAGCCTTGAGTATTTTTCCTAAAAGTGATCATTTTACAGCACTTTAAAGAAAGAACGATTTATTGGCTGGTAAAAATAGGATAGTATCGTTGCTGTTTTTCTAAAACCATTCTTCATCGCCTTTCACTATATCCGTGTACTCTGAATTAATTTAAACTAAATTCTTTCTGAAATTGTATCGCAATTAAAACTGACTCCTAAACCATAACAACCCAATTCTGATAAATCATGAAATCCAGAAATTACTCCACCATTTACCGAATCATGCACTGGTCAACAGCCATTTGCATGACGCTAATGCTTATAACTATATTTCTTAGAATGACCTGGATGAACAAAAATAATGTCGCACTGATCATGCAAGACTATCTTTCAACCACAGATCAATCCCTATCCCAGGATCAGCTTATTTTGCTTGCTAAAAAAATAAGAAAACCCATGTGGGATTGGCACATATATATTGGTTATGCGTTAGTAGGGCTGTACAGCATCCGATTGGCGCTTCCCTTTTTTGGACAGATGAAATTCTCCAATCCCTTTACCAAAGGATTAGCATTTAAAGAAAAAATTCACTATTGGACGTATTTAGTTTTTTATGCTTGCGTGGCAATTTCACTAATCACCGGTTTAATCATTGTTTTGGGTCCAGAAAACAGAAAGGAATCAATGGAAGATATACATGTCCTATCCATTTATTATTTATTGACCTTCATCGTAATTCACTTGGCGAGTATTTTCTTTTCTGAATTCACGAACCAACAAGGATTGATTTCTAGAATCATAAGTGGTTCAAAAAAGAAGAACTAAAACAAAAGATCTCTCAAAGAAATACTTAAAAATAGTATTTTAAAATCAATTTGTTACTTCCTTTTGTCTAATTTTAAAACATGCCATTACACAATGATTGTTACTTACTATTGATCAGATAAAACCCGACAAAAAAATATAATTTCGATTAAAAAGTGATCCATTTGGCTTCTTTTATTATCGAACAAAATGAAAGCCCATATAAAACTAAATTAAAAATTATGACAGCACCAAAAGTAGTATTCTTTGATGTAAATGAAACCTTATTGGATTTAGGAGCCATAAAAAAAAGTATTGGTCAAGCCTTAGGAAATCGAGAAGATTTAACTGCCCTTTGGTTTACTACCATGTTGCACTATTCTTTAGTAACAACAGTTGGTGGTCAGTATACAGATTTTGGTACTATTGGAGCTGCTGCTTTAAGAATGGTAGCTGCGAATCAAGGTATTCTTTTAACAGAAGCGGAAGCTAAAGTAGCCGTAAGCAGTATAACCTCTTTACCACCTCATCCCGAAGTAAAAGAAGCGTTAGCAGCATTAAGAAATGCTGGTTATACATTAGTTGCCTTAACAAATTCATCAACCAAAGGCGTTGAAACTCAATTTAAAAATGCGGGCTTAACGGCATTTTTTGATCAAATTTTAAGTGTTGAAGAAGTAGGCAAATACAAACCAGATACTGCTGTGTATAATTGGGCAGCGCAAAAAATGGGAGTTAAACCCAACGAATGTTTGATGGTTGCAGCTCATGGTTGGGATATTGCAGGTGCAATTTGGGCAGGTTGGAGAGGAGCCTTTACGGCACGTCCCGGACAACAATTGTATCCTTTGGCACCATTACCTGAAATAAACGAAACAGATCTTCTAAAAATTGCCGAAAAACTTATATCCTTACAAAAATAACATAACATAACATAACATAAGTATCTCTTTACCACTTTGATTAAGAGATACTTATATTATTTAAATCTTGTTTGCAGGAATTGCCCTTTTGATATTTTAAGAAATACTTTTTAGGCTGTTGAATTAATTATTTTTCACCAACACAATCAACACTTATAAATTTATATTTCACATTATCAAAATCTATAGGTACTCCTTTCACAAAATAAGAAGCTCCTAAATAAGTTTCGATTTTTCCATTACCTAAAATGAGTTCGTTCCCTTTCTTTAACATTGCCAATGGATTTTTATACGTTATTTTATCATAAGTTCCTTGAATAAACGAGTAGTCAGCAAATAATGTATCGCCTCGGAATTCGCCGTTGATTTTTCCAGTTTTTTTGGGCATGTTAAAAATCTTCATCACCATGTTTCCTGTAATTTTTCCGTTTTGCAAAGTGCTGATTTCTAAATCAATGGTATCTTTTTCAAACAAAGCTTTATAACACTGAACGTTTATTGGCTTTTCAGCTTGGGTTCGGGCAGCATCTGTAGCGTTAAGATTTTGATTTTTTTTACAACTTTCGAACCCAAAGCAAGCTAACAGTAAACAAAAAAGGATTAGATTTTTCATGTAAGTAAATATTTAGTTAATAATTACACCTCGACAAGAGTATAAAGATAAAGTTTCTTTTTAAACTTTTTAGATAATTTCACCTAAATAAGGATTTGTCCATCGGGTATTAATTCTATAGACTCTACTATTTTATGGCGCTATTAGCACGCGATGTTTTGAAATATGTCGTTTAAAATTCTAAAATATATTTCAAAGAGGAATGTTAAGTCCAAAAAAAAACGGCTTTTTTTGATTATAAAAGATTATAAAATATAATCGGTATTAATAAAATTAGATTCTTTACTGCTCAATAATTCCTGTAAAATAGCATTGTTATAGGCATTGTCTTTAGATGCTACAAAGGTTCTAATTGAGAACGAGCGCAGCGCATCATGAATACTCAATGTTCCTACTGCTGAATCTTTTCGTCCTGTAAACGGGAGAACATCCGGACCTCTTTGGCAAGAACTATTCAGGTTTACTCTGCACACTAAATTCACCAAAGCATCAATAAGTGGTGCAATAGTTTTAATGTCTTTTCCAAACAAACTTACTTGTTGCCCATAATTCGATTCGGCCATATCATTCAAAGGTTCCTGAATGTCTTTGAAAGAAATAATAGGCACCACAGGACCAAATTGCTCTTCGTGATACACACGCATTTCTTTATTTACTGGAAATAAAACCGCTGGAAAGATGTAATTAGAATAATGTTGTCCTCCCTTTTCATTAATTATAGCAGCTCCTTTACTAGTAGCATCATCAATCAATTCCTGAATATAAGCTGGTTTTTCTTTTTCTGGTAAAGGCGTCAGAAACACAGAGGCATCCCACGGATTTCCAAAAACTAAGGCATCCACTTTGGCAGCAAAACGCGTATTGAACTCCTCAACAATAGACTCATGCACATACAATACTTTCAAAGCCGTACAACGCTGTCCATTGAACGATAAAGAACCGGCAATACACTCTTGGATGGCCAAGTCTAAATCAGCATCCGGAAGAACTATCGCAGGGTTTTTCGCCTCTAAACCTAGGATCAAACGCAATCTGTTTTTATTAGGATGCTGGTCTTGTAATGCAATCGCTGAGGTACTGTTTCCTATCAAAGCCAAAATAGCTACTTTACCGGATTTCATTATTGGCGAAGCCACTTCACGTCCGCGACCGTATACAATATTGATGGCTCCTTTTGGGAAACTGCTTCTAAAAGCTTCTAATAAAGGGGAGATCAACAGCACACCATGTTTTGCCGGTTTAAAAATTACCGGGTTCCCCATGATCAATGCCGGAATGAGTAACGAAAAAGTCTCATTCAACGGATAATTATAAGGCCCAAGGCATAAAACAACTCCAAGCGGTCCTCTACGAACCATAGCGTTTACTCCCTGAACTTTAGAAAAATGAGCACTACGGCTGTTCAATTCTTTTAAACTGTCAATAGTATCATATATATATTCTACAGTTCTGTCAAATTCTTTTTCAGAATCACTCAATGATTTTCCTATTTCCCACATCAATAGTTTAACTACTTCTTTACGGGTCGTTTTCATTTGAGTAACAAAGTTTTCCATACACTTTATCCGATCCGCCACTTTCATCGTAGGCCATAATCCTTGACCGTTATTATACGCTGCATTGGCTGCATTTACCGCTTCTAGAGCTTCCGTTTCCCCCATAGACGGGATAGAGCCTAAAATAGTTGGACCATATTCATCCGTAGACGAAATTGTTGAAAAAACAGGAGTTGTCTGACCGTTCCATTTTTTTAATTCTCCATCAATTAAGTACGTATCTTGATTTAATAAAGTGCTAATTTGAAATTCTTCTGGTATTACATTCATAAAAATAGATATTATATTTATAATTTGGCTCTGCCACGAAATCGGTATGCATTGCACTCTATACTGATTTGCAAAATAAAGACTTAATAATACCAGCATTAAAACATTACGTTAATTAAGCTTAATGGCAAAAAAGGGATTCCCTAAATAGTGTGATTTCTAATTAAACCCACACAAAAAGTAGTAAAACCTGTAATTTAAATACTAAAAAGAGGTGTTACCCTCTTTGCGTTTTATGGAGCTACTACTTCTCCATCCCATTCTATAATTCCGCCTATTAAGTTGTAGGCGTTTTCAAAACCAAGCTGATTCATTATTTCGCATGCTTTTGCACTTCGCATTCCGGATCGACAATACACATAATACTTTTTGTTTTTGTCCAAAGCTTCTATTTCAGTTACAAAATCCTGGCCGCTGTGAATGTCAATATTGATGGCATTGGCAATATAGCCTTCGCTAAATTCATCTTCGGTTCTCACGTCTAGAATTACTGCATTTTCATCCGCTTCAAATTGAGAAATCCAATCTTCTTGTGTTAAATTCATAATGATGTTTTTTGTAAAAATACAACGTTTTTACCAAACAATAAACGTAACAATTGTTAATTAGATATTTTTATTGAAAAATCGTTTTCGCAAAACATTAAACATCAATAAACTAAAACCAAGGCTTGAATTCTTATTAAAAATAGTCTATTAAATCCATAGACAACAAGCCATAAATCAAAGGTTTGTACACTGTTATAGTCTGAAAAACGGTCTGTTTTTTGAGTTATTTACACTACTTTTACAAGGCAGAATATAGAAAAAAATAAAAATGCTTGATTCCATAAAAAAAATATTTCCTTCCTTTTCTACTGAACTAGTCAAAGATGTGGATGCAAATGCTGCGATCCAATCCTTCAAAACTGGTGATGTCATCATGCGCACCGGACAGTACATAAAAAATACTGTATTGGTAATCCGTGGAAAAATTAAGGTCTATCGCGAAGATGAAAATGGAGGAGAGTTTTTCATGTATTATTTGCAACCCGGTCAGGCTTGTGCCATTTCCATGATATGTGCCACCAAAAATGAAAAAAGCCAAATCATGGCTAAAGTCGTTGAAGATGTCGAACTAATCCTCTTGCCCTTACTCTTGATGGACAAGTGGATGATGCAACACCGCAGCTGGTATGAATTTGTAATTGATACCTACAGAAGTCGTTTTGAGGAGATTCTCGAAGTCATTGACAGCATTGCTTTCCGGGCGATGGATGAGCGATTGGAATTTTATCTAAAACGCCATGCCGATGTGTGTGGTTGTAAAGAATTGAAACTCTCCCATCAAGAAATCGCATCAGAGCTCAATACCTCAAGAGAAGTAATTTCGCGTTTGTTAAAAAAAATGGAGCAACGCGGCATTGTGGCCTTACACCGCAATAACATTGAACTGTTAAAATAAAATTTACGCCCTGAAGCGGTGCTTTTGTGCAACTATTTTTAAAATCAGAGCTTCAAAAAAATGTTACGATGGAATATTTAGGCTATTTTGCTTCTATTATTATTGGTCTTTCTTTGGGTTTAATTGGCGGTGGCGGATCCATACTTGCCGTTCCCATACTGGTATATCTCTTTAATATCAATCCGGAACTAGCCACCAGTTATTCGTTATTTATAGTCGGAATAACAGCTATGATTGGGAGCTACAGCCAGTACAAACTTGGTAATTTAAAAATAAAACCAGCACTTGCCTTTGCGATTCCTTCTCTCCTCTCTTTACTTTTTGTACGAGAAATTGTGTTACCAAAAATTCCGTCCGTTATTTTTACACTACACCATTTTGAAGTGTCAAAAAATCTTTTGATTCTCATTGTGTTTGCGTGTCTTATGATAGCCACATCCGTATCGATGATCAAAAAGGCAATACCAAAAAAAACTCTTCAAAAAGACAATTTCAGCAAGATAGCCCTCATTGGACTATTAGTAGGTTTTCTCACTGGTTTTCTAGGTGCCGGTGGTGGTTTTTTGATCATTCCAGCATTGCTTTTCTTTGCAAATTTACCTATGAAACAAGCTATTGGCACCTCTTTATTGATTATCTTTATTACTTCGTTAATTGGTTTTGGCGGCGATGTGTTAAACGGTATCAGCATCAATTTCAGACTGCTTTTTACCATTTCGGCAATTGCCATCCTGGGACTGTTCATTGGCACCTATTTATCTAAAAAAATCGATGGCGCAAAACTAAAACCGGCTTTTGGTTGGTTTGTGTTAGCTATGGGAATGTATATTATTATCAAAGAATTTCTCCTGAATTAAAAAAACAGAATGTAGCAATTGTTACCGTTTATCCTAAAAAACAGAAGTACATTTATACCATAAATTAAAAAAACGCAATCATGCAAATCGAACAAATATATACCGGATGTTTAGCACAAGGCGCCTATTATATCACATCAAATGGAGAAGCAGCCATTATTGACCCGTTACGGGAAACCCAGCCCTATCTGGATCGATTAGAACGAGATGGTGTGCAATTAAAATACATTTTTGAAACTCATTTTCACGCTGATTTTGTTTCCGGTCACATAGATTTAAGCCGTCAAACTGGTGCTCCTATTGTTTATGGCCCAAATGCAACATGTGAATTTGAATGCATTTCTGCAAATGACGGACAGGAATTCAGCATTGGAAACATCAAAATAAAAGTACTACACACGCCGGGACATACCATGGAAAGCACCACTTTTTTATTGATAAACGAAAACGGAAAAAACCATGCCATTTTCTCCGGTGACACCTTGTTCATTGGTGATGTGGGAAGACCGGATTTAGCCCAAAAAGCGGCACACATGACCCAGGAACAGCTGGCCACAACTTTATTTCATTCTTTACGAACAAAGATTATGACCTTGGCAGACGACGTCATCGTATATCCTGCTCACGGTGCAGGAAGTGCCTGTGGAAAAAACATGAGCAAGGAAACCGTTTCGACCATTGGCGACCAAAAAGCGACCAATTATGCGTTGCGTGCGAATATGACGGAAGCTGAATTTGTTCATGAAGTCACCGAAGGTTTATTGCCTCCGCCAGCTTATTTTGGTATGAATGTGGCAATGAACAAAAAAGGATATGAAAGTTTTGAAAACGTTTTGAATCTGGGAATGCGTGCGCTTTCCCCTTCTGAATTTGAAGTAGCCGCTGAAGAAACCGGAGCTTTATTATTGGACACTCGGAAAAATGGGGAATTTGCCAAAGGATTTATTCCGCAATCCATAAACATTGGTATCGATGGTGATTTTGCTCCTTGGGTAGGCACTTTAATTGCCAATGTGCAACAACCCATCCTGATTGTTTGTGAACCGGGACAAGAGGAAGAAACCGTTACGCGCTTGAGCCGTGTGGGTTTTGACAACTTAATGGGGCATCTGGCTGGTGGTTTTGATACCTGGGCAAAAGCAGGAAAAGAAATGGATACCGTACATAGAATTACTGCAGAACAATTTGCCAAGGAAGTAAAAATTGGCCAAAGCAAAGTAATCGACATTCGGAAAGAAAGTGAATACTCCGCAGAGCATGTTGAGGAGTCCTACAGCAAGCCATTAGCAGCTATTAATGAATGGATCAAAGACATAAATCCTAAAGCCCATTTTTACCTGCATTGTGCCGGTGGATACCGCAGTATGATTGCGGCTTCAATACTGGAAGCGCGGGGTTTTAGAAATTTTACTGAAATTGAAGGCGGTTTTAATGCTATTGCAAAAACGACTGCTCCTAAAACAGATTTCGTTTGCCAAAGCAAAATTTTGAAATAAAAATAATTTCAATAACAATGGCTGTTCCAAAGTAATGGCTGTTTCAAAAAAACAAAATTATGGAGCATCTAAAATGTTGTGTCATTTCTAACAACGAACCGCTGGACCAAGCCTATTGGGAAACACAATACAAAAACAAAACAACCGGTTGGGATTTAGGCCAAGTATCTCCGCCCTTACAAAGGTATATCAATACTATAATTACTAAAAACAGTCGTGTTTTGATTCCCGGTTGTGGCAACAGCTACGAAGCGGAATATCTTCTGGAGCATGGATTTACAAATGTTACCGTTATTGATATTGCTCCAACACCTGTTAGAGCTTTAAAAGAAAAATTTAAAAACAACCCTTCTATTAAGATTGTTTTAGGCGATTTCTTTGCATATCAGGGAAACTATGATTTGATTATTGAGCAAACTTTTTTCTGCGCTTTGCCTCCTACAATGCGCCAGAAATACGTTTGGAAAATGCATCAACTCTTGGCTGAAGAAGGAATTCTGGCGGGATTATTATTCAATAGAACGTTTGAATCCGGACCTCCTTTTGGCGGAAACAAAGAAGAATATGAGCTGATTTTCAAAGGTGCTTTTGACTTTTTGAAAATAGATGTGTCTAAAGATTCAATTGCACCAAGAGCAAATTCAGAGTTGTTTATCGAATTAAAAAAAAACAGTCAGGTTGTTGTGAATTTATATGAGCTGGAAGGCATTACAGATAGCGACTGTATGGAAAAACTTATAGAAAAACTACTGGCAATTAACGGTGTTTTAAATGTAAGCATCAGCAGTAATTTTGCCGATGTACTACTTGTGAGTAAAAAGGAAATTACAACCGAAACATTACAGGAAGTGACTGCTTATGACGAAAAGTACGCTATCAAAAAAATAAAGAACTAAATTCAGATTCTTTTTTTAGAGACAAAAAATGAAAACATTATTTACAAATTGGCATATTATGCGCTGGGTGCGGCTAGTGTTTGCCTTATTTTTATTTGCACAAACCAGTATCCTGTATAGCACTTAAAAAATAATTAACAAAAAAAATAAACATTTGTATATACAACTATAAAAAGTGTTACATTTGTACCAACAAATTACATATATACAAATATGAAAATTGAAGAAATTTTAAAAACAACTATACCAATGGATAATTCAAAAAAAATTATCCTTAATGTGTTGTACACACAAAATGTAATTACAGAAAACTTTAATGAATTATTAAAACCTCACGAAATATCAGGAGAACAATACAATGTACTTCGAATATTAAGAGGGCAAAAAGGAAATCCTGCAAATATGTGGGCTATTCAGGAGCGAATGTTAGCCAAGACCAGCAACACCACCCGATTAGTTGACAAACTACTATTGAAAGAGTTTGTCACTCGAAAAGTGTGTCCTGAAAACAGACGTAAAATAGAAGTTCTGATTACACAAAAAGGATTAGATGTTCTAGCAGTATTAGATCCTAAAGTTATAGCGCACGAACGGTTTTTCTCAAAAAATTTGAGTGCAGAGGAAATCATTCAATTAAATCAATTATTAGAAAAATACAGAAACCAATAAATAGTATATACAATATGAACACCTTTTTAGATCACCAAAATTGGAGATACGCCACCAAAAAATTTGACGCCACCAAGAAAATATCCAATGAAGATTTAAACATTCTAAAAGAAGCAATCCGTTTAAGTTCTTCTTCCTACGGATTGCAACCTTACAAAGTCATAATTGTTGAAAATCCTGAATTAAGAGCTAAAATTAGACCATCGGCCTGGGGACAATCACAAATTGTAGAGGCATCACACTTAATTATCTTTGCTAATGAAATTAACTTTGGCACAACTGGAATCGATAATTATTTTAAAAACACCAGTGAAACCAGACAAATTCCTTTAGAAAGTATGAAGGGATATCAAGAGCTGGTAATCAAAAACATTACGTCTCTTTCCGAAGAAATGCGAAATATCTGGACGGCAAAACAAACGTATTTAGCTTTAGGAAATTTATTGAACGCCGCTGCTGAACTTAAAATTGATGCTACTCCTATGGAAGGTTTTGTTCCCGCCGAGGTTAATGAAATATTAGGTCTGGACAAATTAGGATTAAATGCCACTTTAATAGCAACTATTGGCTACAGACACGTGGAAGATGCAACACAACACAACAAAAAAGTTAGAAAATCAAACGAAGAATTATTTATCACATTATAATTATTAATCAAATTCAAATTTAAACACTCAAACACATGAAAAAATTCAAATCAATCGCATTAGCATTAGTAGTAGTTTTATCTGCGGTATCTGTAACAGCCCAAACTAAAAAAGTTGATGTTGCAAAAAGCACCATCAACTGGACAGGAAAAAAAGTAACGGGACAACATGAAGGAACAATCAACCTGAAAGATGGCGCATTAGTTTTTAAAGGAAAAAAATTAGTTGGCGGTACCTTCAACGTAGACATGACCTCACTTTTGGCAACAGATTTAAAAGCAGGTCAAGGCAAAGAAAAATTAGAAGGCCACTTGAAATCAGAAGATTTTTTTGGAACTGAAAAATTTGCAACAGCAACTCTAGTATTCAAAAAACTAGTAACTAAAGCGCCTAATGTGTATACAGTAACTGGGGATTTAACAATTAAAGGAATTACGAAACCAGTTACTTTTGATTTAACCACAACCGCAAATACAGCTTCAAGTACTGTAATAATTGATAGAACAAAATATGATATCAAATACGGTTCCGGAAGTTTCTTTGACAACCTTGGAGACAAAGCAATCTCAGACGAATTTACTTTAGCTGTTGCTTTGAAATTCTAAATTTCAGTACATTTTGTTTTCAAACCCCAACAAGCAATTGTTGGGGTTTTATTTTTAATAATTCTAGTCTGCATATTTATTTAACAAAAAAACTTTACCTTTCAACTTATTTAACGCCTAATGTTTTTGAAAAATCAAATTTCATTTCTATCTTTGTATCATTAAAAAAAATATGAAAACAATTTTAAACAATACTTGGTGGTGGAACAATTTACGTCAGTCGTCGTGAACTAAGCTCCTATAGTATTATTAAAACTATAAATATAAAAGGCTTGTCATCACGACAGGCCTTTTTTTGTTTCAAATTATAAATTAGAACGCACAGGATACATCCTGTTGCTATCAAATAATAAAAACATAATGAAAACTTTGATATTAAATACCAAATACAAACAAATCCTGGCAGATACGATAACTCCTGTCAGCGTATATCTCAAAATTCGTGATAAATTCCCAAATAGTTTACTACTGGAAAGCAGCGACTATCATGGTAATGACAACAGTTTCTCCTATATTTGTTGTAATCCGATTGCTTCCATAAAAATAGAAAATGAAATCATCTACAAAACATTTCCTGATGGGAGTTTTGAGAAAATTGAAATTGATGCCAACACCAATATCCCGCAAGTAATTCAAGAATTTTCAGGTCAATTCAAATCCGAGAAAAACGATTTTAAATTCATCAATAATGGACTTTTTGGATATATTTCGTACGATGCTGTTCGTTACTTTGAAAAAGTGTCTATTGCCAAAAAAGAAAATAGCAATACCATTCCTGATGTGTATTATGCCGTGTACCAAAACATAATTGCTATTAATCATTTCAAGAATGAGGCCTATATTTTTTGTCATAGTTTAGATGGTAAAAACAACATTTCAGAAATTGAACAATTATTACAATCCCGAAATATTGCTTCTTATAAATTTTCGAAACAAGGAGAAGGATTTTCAAATTTAACCGACGAAGAATTCAAACATAATGTGGCTTTAGCCAAAAAACATTGCTTTAGAGGTGATGTGTTCCAATTGGTTTTGTCCAGACGATTTACACAAGGGTTCAAGGGCGATGAATTCAATGTATATAGAGCATTGAGAAGCATTAATCCTTCGCCTTATTTATTCTTTTTTGATTACGGTGATTTCAAAATATTTGGTTCTTCGCCAGAAGCCCAAATTATTGTTAAAGACCGTAAAGCTGAAATTCATCCTATTGCAGGAACTTTTAAAAGAACGGGAGATGATGAAAAAGATGCCATTCTTGCCAAAGAGCTATCCATTGATAAAAAAGAAAATAGTGAACATGTGATGTTGGTGGATTTAGCCCGAAATGATTTGAGCCGCAACGGTCATAATGTGAATGTAGAGAAATACAGGGAGGTGCAGTTTTTCTCACATGTCATTCACTTAGTTTCAAAAGTAACCGGACATTTACATGAAAAAGCTTCTACAATGCAGGTTGTAGCCGATACTTTTCCAGCTGGAACATTGAGTGGCGCTCCCAAACACAGAGCCATGCAACTGATTGAGGAGTATGAAAAAACAAATCGTAATTTTTATGGTGGTGCTATAGGTTTTATGGATTTTGAAGGTAATTTTAATCATGCGATTATGATTCGGACTTTCCTTAGTAAAAACCATCAATTGCATTCTCAAGCCGGCGCCGGAATTGTAGCCAGTTCAGATGAAGAAAGCGAAATGCAGGAAGTATATAATAAATTGAGGGCCTTAAATGCCGCTTTGGATTTAGCAGAAACAATATAAATCCCCTCCCCAACCCTCCCCGAAGGGAAGGGAAGGAAAGGGAGCCAAATGTAAAAAAATTAGCAACTTATGAAGTTGTAAATAAAAATAACAATTAAAAAACCTATTTACCCCAATAGGTACTCCCCTCCTTCGGAGGGGTTGGGGGAGGAAAATGAAAAAAATACTAGTTATAGATAATTACGATAGTTTCACTTACAATTTAGTGCATTATCTGGAAGATTTAGATTGCGAAGTAACCGTTTATAGAAACGATGAATTTGATATTGATGAAATTGCCGTTTTCGATAAAATTCTTCTTTCGCCGGGACCCGGAATTCCGGATGAAGCGGGGTTACTCAAAGCAGTGATTCAAAAATATGGCCCTACAAAAAGTATTTTTGGGGTATGTTTAGGCCAACAAGCAATAGGTGAAGTCTACGGTGGGTCACTTTCTAATTTAGAAAAAGTCTACCACGGTGTGGCCACTAATGTAAAAACTGTTGTTGATGATGAGCTTTTATTTGAAGGGTTAGGAAAGGAATTTGAAGTAGGGCGGTACCATTCCTGGGTAGTTAATGCCAATTTACCGGATGTTCTAGAGGCAACTTCCTTTGATGAAAACGGGCAGGTAATGTCATTGCGCCACAAAACATACGATGTCCGTGGTGTACAATTTCATCCCGAAAGTGTGTTGACTCCAAATGGGAAAAAGATATTGGAGAATTGGGTTAAAAATTAGTCATAAAGTCAAATATCACAAAGTCGAAAGACTTTAAGACTTTAAGACTTTCAACTTTAAGACATATATAAAAATGAAAAATATATTAAACCGATTAATCAACCACGAAATGCTTTCGAAAGAAGAAGCAAAAAACGTATTAGTTAATATCTCCTACGGAAGTTACAACACCAGTCAGATAGCTGCTTTCCTTACCGTGTATATGATGCGAAGCATCAGCATTGAAGAGTTAGCCGGTTTTCGTGAAGCATTATTAGAACTGTGCATTCGTGTGGATTTATCCGCCTACAATACCATTGATTTATGTGGCACTGGTGGTGACGGGAAAGACACATTCAATATTTCAACTCTGGCTTCTTTTGTAGTTGCCGGAGCCGGAATAAGAGTAGCTAAACATGGTAATTACGGAGTATCCTCTATTTCTGGCTCGAGTAATGTTATGGAAAAACTAGGAATCAAATTCAGCAACGATGCTGATTTTCTGGAAAAATGCATCGATAAAGCAGGGATTTGTATATTACATGCGCCCTTATTTCACCCCGCTATGAAAAATGTGGGACCTATTCGAAAAGAATTAGGGGTAAAAACTTTTTTCAATATGTTAGGACCAATGGTAAATCCATCGTTCCCAAAAAATCAATTGGTTGGTGTTTTCAATTTAGAAATGGCCAGAATGTATGCGTATTTATATCAAAATACTGATGTGAACTTTACCATCCTGCATTCGCTTGACGGCTATGATGAAGTGTCCTTGACGGGACCTACAAAAACGATTACCAGCTCCATGGAAGGCATGATAAATCCGGAAGATTTTGGTGTTCGCCTTTTGCTGCAAAGCGAAATCGAAGGAGGGAAAACTATAGAGCAATCTGCTCAAATGTTTACTGACATCATTTCCGGAAAAGGAACTGAAGCACAAAATAATGTGATTTGTGCCAATGCGGCCATGGCAATTGCGACTGTTACAAAATGTTCTCCTTTAGAAGGATTTCAAATAGCGAAAGAAAGTTTATTATCCGGTAAAGGACTTGTAGCTTTGAAGAAATTGAAAGATTTAAGTAAATAAAAATAGTTTGAAGTTCAAGGTTTAAAGTTGTTTGCATTTCGAACAACTTTAAACCTTGAACAAAGAAAACTTTAAACAAAAAAATAAATGAATATTTTAGATAAAATCATAGTTGACAAAAAAAGAGAAGTCATTCTCAAGAAATCTATCATACCTGTTTCACAATTGGAAGCTTCCGTTTTCTTTGAAAAAAAAACTATTTCTTTGAGTGATAATTTACGAAACAGTACATCCGGAATTATTGCGGAGCACAAACGCCGTTCGCCTTCCAAAGCAGCAATAAATTATAGTTTTACTGTTGAAGAAGTAACCAAAGGATATGAAAATGCAGGTGCTTGCGGGATTTCAGTATTGACAGATGGAAAATATTTTGGTGGTTCTTTAGACGATTTACTTTTGGCAAGAGCCACAGTAAATATACCATTATTGAGAAAAGAATTCATTGTTGATGACTATCAAATATTGGAAGCCAAAGCATACGGAGCCGATTTAATTCTACTTATCGCAGCAATTTTAACCAGAGAAGAAATCAAATCCTTGTCTGAATTTGCCAAAAGTTTAGGACTAGAAGTTTTACTGGAGGTACACAATCAAGAGGAACTGGAAAAATCGATTATGCCTACCTTAGATATGATTGGTGTAAACAATCGCAATCTAAAAACATTCGAAGTGAGTTTGGATTTCAGCAAGCAATTAGCAGCGCAAATCCCAAATGATTTTGTAAAAATTTCCGAAAGTGGGATTTCATCAGTTGAAGCGATTAAGGAATTAAAACCATTCGGATATAAAGGATTCCTGATTGGAGAAAACTTTATGAAAACTGATAATGCAGGTAAAGCTGCAACCGAATTTATCAGCCAACTATAAAACAACCCTGTTAAGGTTCAAAACTCTAAAAGGATTGAATTAAAAAAAAAACTGGAAATGAAAAAACAAACAGACCATCAAGACGCTTCGGCTCCCTCCTCTTCGAGGTGGGCTGGGGTGGGGATAAAAATTTGCGGCATGAAATATCCCGATAATATAATCGAAATAGGGTCGCTTCTACCCGATTATATGGGATTTATATTCTGGGAGAAATCGGCTCGATATTTTGATGGTGTGATTCCAAATTTACCAAAATCAATTAAAAAAGTAGGCGTTTTTGTCAATGAAAGGACCGAAGTTATTTTGGCGAAAACCAATAAACACGATTTGCAGGCCATTCAATTGCACGGTCACGAATCCGTTGCCTTTTGCCAGGAATTAAAAAATAAAATTGATCGTAAAATTGATATTATAAAAGTATTCTCTGTTGATGATTCTTTTGATTTTGAGGAACTAAAACCGTTTGAAACCGTTTGTGATTATTTTCTTTTTGATACCAAAGGAAAATTACCCGGAGGCAACGGAACCACATTCAATTGGAAAGTATTAGAAAAGTATCCCTCAAGCAAACCGTTTTTCTTGAGTGGTGGAATCGGAATTGATGAAATGGGCGCTATAAATGAAATTTCGAAAACCAATTTACCGCTTTACGCCATTGATGTAAACAGTAAATTTGAGATAGAACCCGGTTTAAAAAACATACAATTGTGTAAAGACGCACTGCAGTACGTCTCTACAGATAATAAAATAAAAAAATAAAACTATGTCATACAACGTTAACGAAAAAGGCTATTACGGAGAATTTGGAGGTGCCTTCATTCCTGAAATGTTATATCCAAATGTGGAAGAATTACGTCAAAATTATTTAAAAATTACAGCTGAGCCTGAATTTCAGGCTGAATTTGATGCCTTGCTTAAAGAGTATGTTGGTCGCCCTACGCCTCTTTATTTTGCAAAACGGTTATCAGAACAATACAACACTAAAATCTACCTAAAAAGAGAAGATTTATGTCATACTGGCGCACATAAAGTGAACAACACCATTGGACAAATTTTATTAGCCAAACGTTTGGGTAAAAAACGTATCATTGCCGAAACCGGTGCCGGGCAACATGGCGTAGCAACAGCAACTGTTTGTGCGTTAATGGGACTGGAATGCATCGTGTATATGGGTGAAATTGACATCAAACGTCAAGCGCCAAATGTAGCTCGTATGAAAATGTTGGGTGCCGAAGTGCGTCCGGCGCTTTCAGGATCAAAAACCTTAAAAGATGCCACAAACGAAGCCATTCGCGACTGGATTAACAATCCTGTAGACACCTATTATATCATTGGATCCGTCGTAGGACCACACCCTTATCCGGATATGGTGGCGCGTTTCCAAAGTGTTATTTCTAAGGAAATTAAAGAACAATTATTGGAAAAAGAAGGTCGTGAAAACCCTGACTATGTGATTGCCTGTGTAGGTGGTGGTAGCAATGCTGCCGGAGCCTATTATCATTTTCTGGATAATGAAGACGTGACTATTATTGCGGTCGAAGCAGCAGGATTAGGAGTCGATTCAGGCGAAAGTGCTGCTACATCGGCATTAGGGAAAGTAGGCGTTATTCACGGTAGTAAAACCCTGTTGATGCAAACTCCTGATGGTCAAATCACCGAGCCATATTCCATCTCGGCAGGATTGGATTATCCAGGCGTAGGTCCTATGCACGCTAATTTATTCGCTACTGGCAGAGCACAATTCATCTCCATAACGGATGATCAAGCCATGCAATGGGGGTTAAAATTATCGCAAATGGAAGGACTGATCCCCGCTATCGAAAGTGCGCATGCCTTTGCCGTTCTCGACCAAATGAAATTCAAAGCAGATGATATTGTTGTCATCAATCTTTCCGGTCGTGGCGATAAGGATTTGAATACTTATATTGATTATTTTAAATTATAGTTGATTTGACCCTCATTTTTTTAGGGTTTATCCCGAAATTATTTCGGGGCGTTCCCTCGCTTCCACTAACGTTACTGCGAGGTCAGGATTTTCGTTGCACTCTTTTTTATCTCGTTAAAAAACGAGACGAAAAAGGATTTTCACTGCAAACGAAGTTCACTGAACTCCAATAAAAAATAAGAGTTTAGTGAAGTAATCCTTAACGCAAACCAAACAACATAAAAATGACGTTCAATTCATATTTTAAAAATAGAAACTATGGAAAAATTATTCGCTTACAGCAGCTTACAAAATGTGGACATACAAAAAGATCTTTTTGGGCGTATTCTTGAGGGAACTCCTCAAACACTAATTGGTTACATCATAAAAGAAATCCAAATTGAAGAAGAATTTGGATTAGTGCACTACCCCATTATTACCGAAACCCAAAAACCGGAAGACACCATCAACGGAATGGTGTATTCCGTTTCTTCACAAGAACTTCGCCAAACGGATTTGTACGAAGGATTGCATTACAAACGTGTTGAAGTGCATTTGCAATCCGACCAAAAAGCTTGGGCGTACAGCGCCGCTATCTAAACATTCCAATTAAAACTCCAAGGTAAAAAAGATCCTAAAATAGAATAAAAAAATACGACAATGAACCGAATAAATCAAAAACTACAAGACACTAAGAAGATCCTTTCCATCTATTTCTCGGCAGGATATCCCAACCTTAACGATACCGTACAAATCATCCAGGATTTAGAAAAAAGCGGGGTGGATATGATTGAAATAGGATTGCCGTTCAGTGATCCATTGGCTGATGGACCAACGATTCAAGCGAGTTCCACACAAGCATTGCACAACGGAATGACGACACAAGTTTTGTTTGACCAATTAAAAGACATTCGTAAAACAGTATCTATTCCTTTAGTGATTATGGGATATTTCAACCCAATGTTACAATACGGAATCGAGAATTTCTGCCAGAAATGTGCGGAGATTGGCATTGACGGGTTAATCATTCCCGATCTTCCCGTTGACGTATATGCAGATGAATATAAATTAACTTTCGAGAAATACGGATTGAAAAATATATTCTTAATTACACCACAAACTTCTGACGAGCGCATCAACTTTATTAACAGTGTATCTGATGCATTTATTTACATGGTAAGTTCCGCGAGCGTTACAGGATCACAATCCGGTTTTGGAAGCGTTCAAGAAGACTATTTCAAACGCATTGCCAAGATGAATCTGAAAAACCCTCAAGTAATAGGTTTTGGCATCAATAACAAGGAAACCTTTAATCAAGCCACTCAGTTTGCCAAAGGAGCAATTATAGGAAGCGCTTTCATTCAGCATTTAACTGAAAATGGTACCGGTAAAATCGAGGAATATATAAACGCAATTCGATAACTAATCTCTTTTATATAAAATCAAACGGCGTTTACAGTTCCTTTAAACGCCGTTTTTTTTAGGATCATTTAGTTAAGTACATGACAAAAAGTAAAACAGATTGTTTTCTAAAAACTTAAATCCTGTTAAAATAAATTTTGACAAGTAATCAAATCCATATTTAAAAACGTTTACTGCTCTTCTTCCATGTTTTTTTATTATTATTTGGATGTTTTCATCTAAATAGTCACCAATTTTATAACACCATACAAAAGCAATGATTGTCAAAGAAAATAGTTTCTCTAATCTTTCTAAATCGGATACATGAGTAGCCTTTTTTGTTTATATTTTAAAAAGGAGAAACCTGTGGAACTACCTCTTTTTAAGGAGCAGACAAAAAAATATTTTTCACTTGATGAAAGGCCCAAAAATTGATTTTTTTGAGCTATAGTGCAACTACATAAACGCGAATTAAATACCTAAAAATCAATTTAATAAAACAAAAATAATCCTTTGTTCTATTAATTATTAGTACCAAAAAGGGCTGTCGATTGACAGCCCTTTATAATTAATTAAATACTTAAATTAGAATTTATAGTTTAATGATAAATTAAACATTGTTCCTAATTGGCTAAAGTGATATCCATCATACGTCATTTGAGAGTAACGTTGGTTGAAAGTAATCAAGTTAGACTGTTCTTTGATGCCTACTGCATTATTTATTAAAGCCGTTCCAGCTGCATTCTCCGCTTTGAATTGCCATTCTGGTAGAACGTTTAATAAATTATTTACATTTAGAGATACCGTTAATTTCTCTGTTGCAGAAAACGTAACGCCTAAGTCAGTAACTACTTTAGTTAAAAATTCGATTCTTAAATCATCGCTCATACCTGCGTTTTTGAATTTTGTAGGTCCAAAAACAGTATTGTTTAATGAGAATCCAAATTTACCAATCTCATAATCTCCACCAAAAATATACTTAAATTTTGGTCTTGATGTAAAAAGTAATGCTTCCTGAGTAGCGTCAATAACGGTTTGATTTGCTAAAGGACCGGATAAGTTTTTAATGCTTTGAGGATCTTTTACAGCTCCGTCTCTTTCATTTTCGAAGGTGTAATTTCCAGAGAAATTAAGTGCTAATTTTCCTGATCCTAATAGAATGTTTCTATAGCTGGCAACAACATCCACTCCAGAAGTTTTAGTATCCATACCGTTTACAAAGAAGCTTTGTCTGTTAGTTGGCTTGTTATTTGTGTCAACTTCAAATGCAATTTCATTGCTTAATAAGACTCTATCTTTTACTTTAATATTATAATAGTCTAGTGTAAAGGTAAAATCTTTAGACGGTTTTAATCCAAAACCTAAAGTTAAGTTGTTCGATTTTTCAGCATCTAATTTAGGTATTCCATTTTGTCTAGCTGCAGATGAAACATTGTTTATCAAACCTGTAACTACAATGGCTCCACCAGCTTCGAAAGAGGATTGTGATTTTTGAGTGTAAATTTGGTGTAATGATGGCGCTCTAAAACCAGTTGAAAGCGAACCTCTTAAAGTGATTTTGTCATCTAGAAATTTATATCTAGAGCTAACTTTCCAAACGGTTGCTGCTCCAAAATCACTGTAATCTTCGTAACGTACTGTCCCATTAACCAAGAAATCTTCTGTAACATCATACGCAACATCAAAATAACCACCTAAATTGTACCGATTGAATTTTCCTGAATTTTCAGGATTATTTCCTTGAAATGAATCTGCACCAACGCCAAAATAAGATGCTTCATCACCTGCAATTATTTCAAAATTCTCTGTTCTAAATTCAGATCCAAAACCGATACTGATTTTATCAGATACTACTTTAGAGATGTCTAAATTACCAACGATATGGTTGAACGATGTTCCTCCTGGTCTGAAAGAGATTGGGCTTGAACCACCGTAAACAAAATCTCCATTAGAATACACAGATCTATTGTGAGAATTACTAACCGTATAGCTTTGTTTGTTACCGCCTGTTGTAATACTAGCATCTGTATTCCATTCATTCTTAGTAGATTTATACCCTATTGTAGCATTGTAGTCATTTAAATCCCCGGTAAAAGTAGGAACATACCCCACATAAGAACTTGGGTTTGTTCCGTCTCCAAATAAGTCTAATAAATAAGGATATTCATCTAATGTTCTCCAATACGGTGTTCTGTAATTAGCAAATGAGTTTACTTTCTTATACACATAAGCGGCATTATAATATAACTGCGTATTTTCAGTATAATTAATACCACCATTTACTAAGAATTTTGCTGCAGCAGTTTCTGGAGAACCATTCACATTACCAGCATCCGGATATTTTGCAAGAAAAGCTTGGACATCAGCTAAAGGTGCTCCAAAACCTGTATTTCCATTAGCTTCAGCAGCTGCATCAACTTTACCGGGTCTGTTCGCTAAGTTCACTTTAGAAAAATCTACTGTATAATTAACGAAACCTTTGTCGCCTACTGTTGATCCATTATTTAAACTTATACCTAGCATTTCTCCATCGCCTTCTGAGGTAACACCACTTCTAAGAGTTACAGATCCGTAATTAGTATTCTTTTTCAATATAATATTCATAACTCCTGCAATCGCATCTGATCCGTATTGTGCTGATGCTCCATCACGAAGTATTTCTACTCTTTCGATCGCATCTGTAGGAATTGCAGAAATGTCTGCTCCCGTCTCACCACGTCCCGGAGACGTTTGCGTATACAGCAAAGAACTCATGTTTTTACGTTTCCCGTTGATAAGGATCAAGGTTCTGCTGGGTCCCATGTTTCTGATTTCATACGGATCCAGTAATGAAGTTGCATCATTTACCGGAGTCTGAACCGTGTTGAACGATGGGATCTTGTATTGTAAAGCTTTGTCAAAAGAAGCCTGTCCAGTTGAGGCTAAATCCTTTGCAGAAATGACATCAATGGGCAGCGCTGATGTGGTATTACTTCTTGGCGCCGTTCTGGTCCCAGTAACTACAACTTCATCTAAATTTTGTCCACCTTCTTCTGATAAGACAACATTCAGCACAGCACTTGTAACTGCTTTTTCTAATTTAGCAAAACCTACATAGCTAAAAACTAAAGTAGCCCCGTCTTTAACTTTTATCTTGTATGCTCCATTCATATCAGTAGAAACCCCATTTTGAGTTCCCTTTTCAACAATGTTTACACCAGGCAAAGCATTGCCGGTGTTCTCTTTTACAACACCCGAGACTTCTTTTTGTGCAAAAAGAAACGAGATGTTTAATAGAAATAATAATAATGCAAATTTTCTCATAATAAGTTTTGTTTGATTTTTGGTTTGGTTTTAAATCGATCGCAATATAATTTTTTTTAACAAAATATTAGTAAATTTTTCGTTTTTTTATAAAAAATATTTCAGATACGTTTAATCTGAAATTTTACTTATTTAAACATTTTTAAAATCTTATCTTTGCATACTTTTAGCGGTAGCTACTAAATTTTACGTTTAGCGTGTCATTCAAAAAAAGCATTACAAAATCGTGATGAAATCTGTTTAAAAACAGCAAAAGTGACGATACTATACTCCATTAAAAATAAATATTATCTACATATGAAAGCAGGAATTGTAGGATTACCAAATGTTGGAAAATCAACATTATTCAATTGTTTATCCAATGCAAAAGCGCAAAGTGCCAACTTTCCTTTTTGCACCATCGAACCCAATATAGGTGTTGTAAATGTTCCGGATTCCAGAATGGAAAAACTGGAAGAATTAGTAAAACCAGAACGCGTGCAAATGGCAACTGTCGATATCGTTGATATTGCAGGATTAGTAAAAGGAGCTAGTAAAGGGGAAGGTTTAGGAAATCAATTCCTTGGAAACATTAGAGAATGTAATGCGATCATCCACGTTTTGCGCTGTTTTGATAACGATAACATTGTTCACGTTGACGGAAATGTAAATCCTATCCGCGACAAAGAAACCATAGACATCGAGCTGCAATTGAAGGATTTGGAGAATGTTGAAAAACGCTTAGAAAAAGTAAATCGTGCCGCTAAAACGGGAAATAAAGAAGCACAAACCGAAAAAGCTCTTTTAGACCGAATCAGAGAAACATTGCTTCAGGCAAAATCAGCTAGAATAGTAATTCCTCAAAACAATGATGAAGAGGTTTTGATGGAAGCGTTTCAGTTAATTACAGCAAAACCAGTTTTATACGTATGTAATGTTGATGAAAACTCAGCAGTAAATGGAAACAAATATGTGGATCAGGTTCGGGAATTGGTCAAAGATGAAGATGCGGAAGTAATTATTCTTTCGGTTGGTGCTGAAGCTGATATTACCGAATTAGAAAGCTACGAAGAGCGTCAGGTTTTTCTGGAAGATATGGGTTTAAGCGAACCCGGAGCCTCAGTCTTGATACGTGCAGCTTATAAATTATTGAAGCAACAAACTTATTTTACCGCAGGCGTTAAGGAAGTTCGGGCTTGGACTATAGATGTTGGGGCAACTGCGCCACAAGCTGCAGGAGTAATTCACACTGATTTCGAAAAAGGATTTATCCGCGCCGAAGTGATTGCATACGAGGATTTTGTACATTACGGTTCCGAAGCTAAATGTAAAGAAGCCGGGAAATTCAAAGTAGAAGGAAAAGAATACATCGTAAAAGATGGTGATGTGATGCATTTTAGATTCAACGTGTAAATAAGTCATAATGTCCAAAGTCATAAAGTCGAAAGTTAGTATTAGCTTTCGACTTTTTTGTACCCAATCCAGCTTTCCACTTCAAACGAAGTTCACTGAACTCCAATTAAAATAAAAGTTTAATGAAGTAATATTTCTCCAACAATCTCTTTTTTCTAAGACAAAAAAAGGAGCTTCCGCTGGTTACTCTTTTTGTCAAGAAAAAAATGAGATTGATCAGAAAAATGCTTTCCATTTCACTCTGGGGTAAAATTGATTTTGCAAATATCATATTTCATAGTTTCATCTTTGTTTTCAAAATGGGTCAATCTGTGGCTAATTATTTTGGAGCTGAACCAATTTTTAGTACTTTTAGTCAAAATAAAGTATCATGAAAATAATCGCTTTTGGCGCAAGCCCCAGCAAAAACTCGATCAACAAAAAATTAGCGACTTACGCAGCGAATCTTTTTGAAAATGCAGTAGTTGAGGTGCTGGATTTAAATGATTTCCAAATGCCGATATTTACCGTCGATATAGAAAAAGAAATTGGTCAGCATGAATTAGCAAAATCATTTCTGGCTAAAATTGCCACTGCTGATATTCTAGTGGTATCCATGGCGGAAAATAACGGAAATTATTCTGCCGCTTTCAAAAATGTTTTTGACTGGTGTACCAGAATAAATGCGAAGGTTTTTCAGGAAAAACGCATGTTATTGATGGCTACTTCTCCCGGAGCCAGAGGCGGAGCAAGCGTTTTGGGAATTGCAAATAACGCTTTCCCCTTTTATGGCGGAAACATAAAAGCGACTTTTTCATTGCCTAGTTTTGAGGCTAATTTTGATGTGATAAATAATAAGATTTCTAATGCTGAATTAGACAATCAGTTGAAAGAGATTATCAAGATTTTTTAAATTCGAATATCAAAAATCAATTTCAATTTGAAATCTGCAATCTAAAATCGTTAATTCTAAATCGGTTGTCAATATCATTCTTAATAACTTTGATGACTTCCTGTTTTAAATTTTATCGAATTACACTACATTAGCACCAAATCCACAAAACCTACAATGTCCGATCAAAATCAATATACCGAAGACAACATTCGGTCACTCGACTGGAAAGAACATATTCGCATGCGTCCCGGAATGTACATCGGAAAATTAGGCGACGGCTCCTCTTCAGATGACGGAATTTATATTCTGCTGAAAGAAGTACTCGATAACTGTATCGATGAATTTGTTATGGGTGCTGGAAAAACAATCGAGGTCACTATCAAAGATAAAACCGTTACGGTCAGGGATTATGGACGTGGAATTCCTTTGGGAAAAGTGATTGATGTAGTTTCCAAAATGAATACCGGCGGAAAATATGATTCGCTTGCGTTTAAAAAATCAGTTGGTCTGAACGGAGTAGGGACAAAAGCAGTCAATGCGTTGTCTAATTATTTTAGAGTAGAATCCGTTAGGGATGAAAAACAAAAAGCAGCAGAATTCTCAGCAGGAAACCTTGTCCTTGAAGAAGATATTATCGAAACCACCAAGCGAAAAGGAACCAAAGTTACTTTTATTCCAGATGAAGCAATTTTCAAAAATTATAAATATCGGTATGAATATGTAATCAAAATGCTCAAAAATTATTGTTACTTAAACAATGGTTTGACAATTCTTTTCAACGGTGAAAAATATTTTTCAGAAAATGGTCTGAAAGATTTATTAGAAGAAACTATTCATGCTGAGGATTTAGAATATCCTATCATTCACTTGAAGGGTGAGGATATCGAAATTGCTTTGACGCACAGCAAAACCCAATACAGCGAAGAATACCATTCGTTTGTAAACGGACAAAACACGACTCAAGGCGGAACACATTTAGCAGCCTACCGGGAAGCAATTGTTAAAACCATCAGGGAGTTTTACAACAAGAGTTTTGAAGCTTCTGATGTTCGAAAATCAATCGTTACAGCGATCAGCATCAAAGTAATGGAGCCTGTTTTTGAGTCGCAAACCAAAACTAAATTGGGTTCAACTGACATGGGATCCGAACCGGGAATGCCTTCCGTGCGTACTTTTGTAAACGATTTTGTGAAAACCAAATTGGACAATTACTTGCATAAAAATCCACCAACCGCAGAAGCATTATTACGAAAAATTATTCAAGCCGAAAGAGAGCGCAAAGAATTGTCCGGAATACGAAAATTAGCGACAGATCGTGCCAAAAAAGCAAATCTGCACAATAAAAAATTAAGAGATTGTAGGGCGCATCTCCCAGATACTAAAAACCCTAAAAATCTGGAAAGCACGCTTTTTATTACCGAGGGAGATTCTGCATCCGGATCCATTACTAAATCGCGCAATGTAAATACGCAAGCCGTTTTTAGTTTGCGTGGTAAGCCTTTGAATTCCTATGGAATGAGCAAGAAAATTGTATATGAAAATGAAGAGTTCAATTTGCTGCAAGCGGCACTGGATATTGAAGATGGCTTAGAAAAATTGCGGTATAACAACATCGTAATTGCTACAGATGCGGATGTTGATGGAATGCATATTCGCTTGTTATTGATTACTTTTTTCCTGCAGTTTTTCCCTGAATTGATAAAAGAAGGGCATTTATACATTTTGCAAACGCCACTTTTCAGGGTTAGAAACAAGAAAGAAACCATTTATTGTTACTCTGATGAGGAACGAAGAAATGCTATTGAAAAATTAAAACCAAAACCAGAAATTACCCGATTCAAAGGACTAGGTGAAATTTCACCGGATGAGTTCAAAAATTTCATAGGCGAAAGCATTCGTTTAGAACCCATTATGATGGATAAAAACACTTCGATTGAGCAATTATTGTCGTTCTATATGGGCAAGAATACGCCGGACAGACAGGAATTTATCATCAAGAATTTGAAGGTGGAATTAGATGTGATTGAGAAAATTTAAATAATTATAAAATGCCTACAAAAAGAATACTTATTCTTATTGCCCTACTATTTGTGATCAGTTTTTCAGCTACTTTTTTTATTATAAAGAGCGATGATCACAAGGAATGTGAAACAGTTGTAAAAAAAGAGTTGGATAAAAATGGAAATAGTGTCACAAAAGAAGAGCATATTTGTAAAGAAAAATATTCGTTTTAGCATTTTAAGACAAAAAATATAATTAACTACTATTCAATAGAATATATTTAATGAAAGACGAAGAAAATACAATTCCAAATAATTCTCAAAATAAAATTTTATTTTCTCAAGTGGTCGCGCTGTTGCAAAATACCCGTCAACAGGTTTTACGTACCGTAAATTCAACAATGGTTTACACCTATTTTGAAATGGGAAGAATGATTGTTGAAGAAGAGCAAAGCGGAAAAGAACGAGCTGAATGCGGAAAGCAACTACTAAAAGGACTTTCTGAACAGTTGACTATTCAGTTTGGAAAAGGGTTTTCGATTCGGAATTTAGAACAAATAAAACAATTTTACATAACTTATTCAAAATCCGATTCATTGACCCGGATTTTAGAAATTCGAAATTCGCAATCACTGACTGCGGAATTCAAATTTCAAAAAGCGCAGACAGTGTCTGTAGATTTAAATAAATTAAATTATCAAAAAATTTCAGGATTCTTAAATGTTTTATACTGATTGATTTAAAAATAGGAGAATTAAAACACCAAGATTTGTGACAAATGCAAATGTATGTCAATTAAGATGACCGAGAAATGCGTTTTGAAGATGAAAATAAAACCATAGGAATTGTACTGTGCCAAAACAAAAGTGATTTGGTTTTAGAATATACTTTACCTGAAAAGAATGAGCAAATTTTTGCTAGCAAATACAAAACAATTCTGCTAAGCAGAGAAGATTTAATACAATTAATTTCGGAATCAAGATAATGAAAGACGAAGAAGACGATAACATATTACCAGAAGGTCAGGAAGAAGATAATTCGATTAATGAAAATCAATCTGAAGAAAAAACCTCGAAAGGCCAGCATTTTTACGACAATCAAGAAGACGGCAACGATACCATTACCAAAGTTACGGGAATGTATAAGGACTGGTTTCTGGATTATGCCTCGTATGTAATATTAGAGCGTGCCGTACCGGCTATTGAAGATGGTTTTAAACCGGTGCAACGCCGTATCATGCACTCTTTGAAGGAGCTGGATGATGGTCGTTACAATAAAGTGGCCAATGTTGTTGGGCACACCATGCAATATCATCCTCACGGAGATCAGAGTATCGGTGATGCGATGGTGCAAATAGGGCAAAAAGAATTACTGATTGA
Source organism: Flavobacterium sp. LS1R10 (assembly GCF_003968825.1). NCBI lineage: Bacteria > Pseudomonadati > Bacteroidota > Flavobacteriia > Flavobacteriales > Flavobacteriaceae > Flavobacterium > Flavobacterium sp. LS1R10. Next base: position 205,616 of record NZ_RYDH01000007.1, read on the forward strand.
TTGTCAAGGTAACTGGGGAAATATTCTGACAGGTGATGGTGCTGCGGCTTCGCGTTACATTGAAGCACGTTTGTCTAAATTTGCTTTAGAAGTGTTGTACTCTCCAAAAATTACCGATTGGGGTGTGTCCTATGACGGAAGACGGGCAGAACCCAATAACCTGCCAGTTAAATTCCCATTATTATTAGCTTCCGGAGCCGAGGGAATCGCAGTAGGTCTTTCTACGAAAGTATTGCCTCATAATTTTAATGAATTAATCGATTCATCGATAAAAATATTAAAGGGAAAACCGTTTACTTTATATCCTGATTTCTTGACACAGGGAATTGCAGATGTATCCAATTATAACGATGGATTGCGTGGTGGACGTATCCGTGTGCGAGCCAGAATTAGTCAGCTAGATAAAAATACTTTGGTAATTACCCAGATTCCGTTTTCGACCAATACGACGACTTTGATTGACAGTATTTTGAAAGCCAATGAAAAAGGGAAAATCAAAATCAAGAAAATTGAAGATAACACCGCTGCTGAGGTCGAAATATTAATTCATCTTTTTCCGGGTGTTTCTCCTGATAAAACCATTGATGCATTGTTTGCCTTTACGGCCTGTGAAACTTCGGTGGCACCATTAGGCTGTGTGATTGAAGACAACAAACCGCTGTTTATTGGAGTCTCTGCGATGTTGAAAATTTCGACCAACAGAACGGTCCAATTACTGAAAAGCGAACTCGAAATCCAGTTGAGTGAATTAGAGGAGCAATGGCATTTTCTTTCTTTGGAACGTATATTTATCGAAAATAAAATTTATCGTGATATTGAAGAACAGACCACTAAGGAAGGCGTCATTAAAGCGGTAGATGATGGACTGAAACCCTACATTAAACACCTGAAGCGCGCCGTTACCGAAGACGATATTCTGCGTTTATTGGACATCCGAATCATGCGAATTTCTAAATTTGACAGCAACAAGGCTCAAGATAAAATTCAAGCGCTGGAAGGAGATATTGAACAAGTGAAACACGATTTAGAACATCTGATTGATTTTGCTATAGCCTATTTCACACGATTAAAAGAGAAATATGGTAAAGGGAGAGAACGCCAAACTGAGCTTCGTGTTTTTGATGATATCGAAGCCACGAAGGTAGTCCTTAGAAATACTAAATTATACGTAAACAGAGAAGAAGGTTTTGTAGGAACGAGTTTAAAAAAAGACGAATATGTTACAGACTGTTCTGACATTGACGATGTAATTGTTTTTCTGCGTGACGGAAAAATGATAATTACCAAGGTAGATGCGAAAACCTTTGTGGGAAAAGATATCATTCATATTGCCATTTTTGACAAAAGTGATAAACGGACCATTTACAATACGATTTACCGTGACGGAAAATCAGGACCTTCTTATATAAAACGATTCAATGTTTCAGGTGTGACTAGAGACAAAGCGTATGATCTGACGAATGAAAGTACAGGATCACAAGTGGTGTATTTCTCCTGTAATCCAAACGGAGAGGCAGAAGTAATTACCATTATGTTGCGTCAGGTGGGAACTGTCAAAAAACTAAAATTCGACATTGATTTTGCGAGTTTAGCTATAAAAGGAAGAGGTTCGAAAGGAAATTTAGTCACTAAATATCCAATCAAGAAAATTGAATTAAAAGAAAAAGGAATTTCAACATTATTGCCTCGAAAAGTATGGTTTGATGAAACCGTACAAAGACTTAATGTGGATGGAAGAGGAGAACTGTTAGGCGAATTTAGACCTAATGATAAAATTTTGATCCTTTCGCAATCCGGAAAAGTAAAGGTAATTACACCAGAATTATCTACACATTTCGATGAAGATATGATCGTTTTAGAAAAATGGATTCCAAAAAAACCAATTTCAGCCATTTATTATGATGGTGAAAAAGAACGTTACTACATCAAACGCTTTTTGGTGGAAACCGAAAACAAAGAGGAAAGTTTTATTACAGAACATGCTAATTCACACCTTGAAATTGTATCAACAGAGTATCGTCCAGTAGCTGAATTAGTTTTCACAAAAGTGAAAGGCGTTCAAAAAGAAAATATAACTGTAGATATAGAGTCGTTTATTGCACTCAAAGGATTTAAAGCACTAGGGAATCAATTAACCGCTGATAAGTTAAAACAAGTAAACCTGCTGGACTCTTTGCCTTATGAAGCACCGGAGGAAATTATTGCGGAAGAATTGGAAGTAAAAGGGGAAACTAATGCTGACGATTCAGGCATACAGCGCGATGATGACGGTCAGATAATATTAAGTTTAGAATAAAAAAAATGCTCCGATTTGGAGCATTTTTTTTATAAATAATTATTTTTTCTTTCTCATTTTCATGTTTAGGAACTCGACAGCCAATGAAAAGGCAATTGCAAAATACAAATAAGCTTTAGGAACCACTCCTACAGATTGGCCTACCAATACTGCTTCGGATAAGTGCATACTCTCCGTGATCAGCATAAAACCAATCAGAATTAAAAATGCCAAACCTAAAATCTGTATAGATGGATTGTTGTTTACAAACGTTCCAACCGGCACCGCAAACAGCATCATAACCCCTACAGAAATTAAAACAGCCGTAATCATAATATACAATGCACCTTCCAGTCCGTTAGTCATGCCTACAGCAGTCAAAATACTGTCTACGGAGAAAATAAGGTCAATCAACAAAATCTGGACAATAACGTTAGCAAATGATTTTGCCGCCGAAGTTTTTAAATTTTTTTCTTCTTCTCCTTTATGGTCTACTTTTTCGTGAATTTCCTTGGTACTTTTGTAAATCAGAAATATACCACCGGCCAATAATATCATCGCTTGCCCGTTAAAATGAGCAGAGAACCAACCCCAATCCACACTAAACCACGGTTCTTTCATTGCAATAAGAAGTGTAATCCCAAATAACAACGCAATCCGCATGAACATGGCTAGAAATAAACCAATTTGCGTGGCTTTTTTTCGTTTTTCAACGGGTAATTTTCCTGTAACAATCGAGATAAAGATGATATTATCAATACCCAGTATGATTTCTAGAAACGTCAATGTTAACAGTGCTACCCAAGCATCAGGATTTAAAAATACTTCCATTTTATGTAGTTATAATTGTTTGATTTAAAATATTTAATCCGAAATCTTTGTTACTGTTCCTCTTTGTTTGGCATCAGAACCAACCATTCCAAACTCAAAGGTATACGATTTTTTTGATGTAGTCAAAATTTTCATACCAATAGCTTTTTCTTCAGCCATGTTTTTAGGATGCAGTTTTTGCAGTACATATTCGCAATCACTGATCCAACGAATGGAAGCTGTATCCGTTTTTCCTTCAAAAGTCTCAATTTCAATACTGTCGTTGCGCTCAAAAAAAGCCGTTTTCGTAACACCGTCTACGTCATATTCAAATTTGAATTTTCCGGTTTTAAAATCTTTGCAGTTGCGCTCTGTAGTATAACAAGACAACAGCAATAGCAGTGGGAGAAGAAATATTATTTTTTTCATTTTTATTTTTTTTAGTACCTAATCCAGCTGTGCGTTGCAACTCCCAAGGCTTAATTTTTTTTTCTATTGACAAAAAAGGAACTTCTTTTAGTCGTTCTTTTTAGTCAAGAAAAAATAGCTTTAAGCCTTGCTTGGTTTTCACTTCCATCTGGGGTAGTAGATTATTGTATTTTAATATCATATTTGTCCAGAAGACCAATAATTCCTTGTGTCGAAAATTTTGCTTTTTTCATCGGATTGAATTCGGGATCAATTTTAAAATCAGTTGCTTTTGAAAAATCGGCTCCAGCTAATTGCGTATTATTAAAAACAGCACCATCCAGATTGCTATTGTCAAAAACGGAACTCGTAAGATTGGTCCCAACAAAACCTACTTCTCTTAACGAACAGGAAATGAATTTTGTCTTTGGCATTTTTTTATTGGCAAACGAAGAATAATCCAAAACACATTCCTGAAAACTGACATTAAACAAGAAATCATCACATTCTTCAAATTGAATTCCAAGTAATTTACAGTTTTTGAATTGTATCCCTTTTAAGCTTGCTCCGGATAATTTAGTCATAGCCAGATTACAATCAATAAACTCGCAATCCATGAAACTGCTATAAGAAAAATCACTATTGGATAAATCGCAGTTTCTAAATACGCAATCCTCAAATTCTCTGTTATTTACTTTTTTATCGACGTAAATAATTTTTTCGAATGTTTTTTGAACGTGAATTAGGTTTTCCATTAGTCATTAAATAAACTTTTCATAATTGTTTTTAGTCCCAAATACATCAAATACATTGCACTGATGCAGGTAATGATACCTATTGCTAAAACTAAATAGTGCCAAACATTGTGTTGATTCATAAAAGCATTAGTAATGACAATTGGACCAATAAACAGCAAAGGCAAAGCACCTGCCAAATATTTAATTCCTTTAGATAAAAGTTCTTTGTTGGTTGCCATTTTTCTTGTTTATAGGTTTACTCTTCAAAGGTAATCGATATGTTGAAAAACAAGTGTTACTTTTTGTAATTATCAACTGCTTTTCGCACACTTCCGTGTTTTTTTAATAATTCGGCAGCTTCTTTATAGGAAACAGAAATTTCTCCCAGTATCATTTTTATGCCACGATCTATGAGTTTGCTGTTGCTCAGTTGCATGTCGACCATTTTGTTGCCTTTTACTTTTCCCAGCTGAATCATAGTGGCTGTTGAGATCATGTTGAGTACCAGTTTCTGTGCCGTACCTGCTTTCATACGGGAACTTCCAGTTACAAATTCGGGCCCAACAACTACTTCTATAGGGAATTTTGCGGTTTGCGAAAGCGGACTTCCTGCATTGCAAGAAATACTTCCTGTAGTAATATTATTTTCGTTGCAAGTTTGCAATCCTCCAATAACATAAGGTGTTGTTCCGGAAGCTGCTATTCCTATAACTACATCATCTTCATTTACCTCGAAAGCTTTTAAGTCTATCCAAGCCTGAGTTGTATTGTCTTCGGCATTTTCTACGGCTTTGCGGATTGCGGTATCTCCACCAGCAATAATCCCGATTACTAAATTGAAAGGGACTCCAAAAGTTGGTGGACATTCCGATGCATCAAGAATCCCGATACGACCGGATGTTCCTGCGCCAATGTAGAATAATCGTCCGCCGAGTTTCATTTTGGTAACAATTTCAGTCACTAAAGTTTCTATTTGTGGCAAGGCTTTTTCTACGGCAAGAGGAACGGTTTTGTCTTCCTGATTGATATTAGAAAGCAATTCCTGAACCGACATTTTTTCTAAATGATCGTATTTTGAGGATTGCTCGGTGGTTTTTTTGAATTCCATATTTATTTTTTTTGAAGGGACAACTCGCGAGGTGCCCGTACATTTATTTCTTGCGTGAGGGATAGAAGTGGAAATCCTTTTTTATGTAGCGACAGCGGAATAAAAAAGATTGCAACATATAGCCCGACCCTTGCGGTCACGCCCAAATTGTAAAATTATATAAAATACGCCAGCGCAATTCCTATCACGATCATGGAAACTTTGGCGATGTTAAACTTGTGTCCTTCACTACTTTCAAAAATAATGGTGGAAGAGATATGGAATAATATCCCAATTACAATGGCTGTGATTTCAGTATAATAATCGTTTAATATGGGCAAATAATCCGATAGAACAGTTCCCAACGGCGTCATGACTGCAAAAGTGATCATGAAGAAAAAGATAGCCTTTTTATTCAGGTTTGAATTGATGAAAAAAGTAGTCAAAATAATGGCTATAGGCAAATGATGAATGGCAATTCCTACCGCTAAATCATGATGATGGCTTACCGGGAATCCTTCCAGAAAGGCATGAATGCAAAGACTGATAAACAATAACCACGGGATTTGGGTCATGGTTTCATATCCGTGTACGTGTCCGTGCTCAGCACCTTTTGAGAAAAATTCCAATATAATTTGGAACAATATTCCAAGCATAATAAAGAGTCCGATAGTTGGATTTACACTTTCATAAACTTCTGGCAACAAATGCATTACGGTCAAGGAAAGCAGAAACGAACCACTAAAGGCCAATAGTAATTTTAGATTGGTTTTATTTTTTGGTTTTAAAACCAAGGCGATACTATATCCTATAAGTACGGAAAGTAAAGGTAAAAGGTAATTCATATTCTTTGTTGAATCGTTTATTTGTTGATCTTCTTCCGGTTTATTTTTTTTGATTAACCTTATAAACGATTAACCAATTAACCCAACAACTATTTGAAAATCATGATTAGTCGTTCACTATCTGTTTTATGGAATTTTTTTAATTTGTAATCGCCAAAAATATCTAACAAATAAATACCGGCTTCTTCCATTAACATCTCAAAATCTTTTAGGTTTAATGCTTTAACTTTTTCGGTAAAGTGAAACTTTTGTCCTTTGTCTTCAAATTTAATTTCTTTATACAGATATCCTTCTTTCAGATAACGGTTCATGTGAAAATCGATTCCTTCGACCGTTTTAGTTTCTTCGGGAACCAGTGTTTCGATAACTTGGGTGACGTTCATAAAGTCAATCACAGCAAATCCATATTCCGATAGGCTTTCTTTGATTGCGATTAGCGTAGTCAGGTTATCTTGGTCATTTTCGAAATAACCAAAACTAGTAAATAAATTAAAAATGGCATCGTATTTTTCATCAAAAGGTTCCCGCATATCATGTACTTTGAAATGAAGGGTTTCATTTGCATTTTTAGTAGCTTCGGCAATGCTGTTTTCTGATAAATCCGCACCCAAAACCGTAAAACCTAATTGATTCAAATAAATAGAGTGTCTGCCTTTGCCACAGGCTAAATCCAATACATTAGCTTTTTCAGGCAAGTTGAGATAATGCGTCAAATTATCCATGAAAATCTGTGCTTCTCTATAGTTTCGGTCTTTGTACAGAATGTGATAATACGGAGTGTCAAACCAGGAAGTATACCAGTTTTCAGTTGATTTAAGTTGGTTTTCAGTTGGCGGATTTTGTGCTGCAGACATTTATTCTTTTTCAATTAATTCGATTGATGCAAATTTAGTGTATTTTTGCCGAATATAACGATAACAATTTCCCCTTTGAGGGGTAAAGGGCGCAAATGGAAAATAATTATAAAATGATTGCCAAAACCTTTTTTGGTTTTGAAGAAATATTAGCAAAAGAATTGCAAATCCTTGGTGCACAAAACGTAGAGCAAGGTGTGAGAATGGTAAGTTTTAAAGGCGATAAAGGGTTCATGTACAAAGCGAATTTATCTTTGCGCACGGCTTTGAAAATCCTAAAGCCAATTTATTTTTTCAAGGCTAATAATGAACAGGCTTTATACAAAGGAATTTCGGGAGTCAATTGGTCTAAATTGATTGGTGCTAATCAGACTTTTGTGATTGATACCACCGTGCATTCAGAATATTTTAACCACACGGAATTTGTTTCTCAAAAATGTAAAGATGCAATTGTGGATCAGTTCAGAGAGAGAACTGGGCAACGACCTAGCATTGATAAAGTACATCCTGATTTGAGAATCAATATTCATATTGATAAAGACCAGGTTTCAGTAGCACTGGATACATCAGGTAATCCGTTGAACCAACGTGGATATAGAACTGCTACCAATATTGCTCCTATAAACGAGGTTTTGGCCGCAGGAATTTTACTGCTTTCTGGTTGGGACGGTCAAACGGATTTTTTAGATCCAATGTGTGGTTCCGGAACATTTCTGGCTGAAGCAGCAATGATTGCCTGTAATATTCCTGCAAATATCAACCGTAAGGAATTTGCTTTCGAAAAATGGAACGATTGGGACAATGATTTGTTTGATAGTATTTCAGACAGTTTACTAAAACGCGTTAGGGAGTTTCATTACACCATAAAAGGCTATGATAAAGCACCAAGTGCCGTTCAAAAAGCCAAAGACAATATCAAGAATACCAATCTGGAGGAGTATATTTCTATCGAGGAACAAAACTTTTTTGATACCGAGAAGTCTTCCGAAGGGAAACTTCATATTGTTTTCAATCCGCCGTATGATGAGCGATTGGATATTCACATGGAAGAATTCTACAAAAACATTGGCGATACTTTAAAGAAAAACTACCCTGGCACGAATGCTTGGATGATTACAGCAAACTTGGAAGCTTTGAAATATGTAGGTCTAAAACCTTCCAGAAAAATTAAACTTTTCAATGCCGGCTTAGAAGCCCGTTTAGTAAAATACGAAATGTATGAAGGCAGTAAAAGAACAAAGTTTCAGGTAACAACTGATAATGCTGAATAAACTAGTATTCTGTTTTTACTTTCGACCTTTGAATTTAAAATTTTAAAACTTAAAAAATGACTAAATTACAAATACGAGCATTCTTATATCAATTGGGATGTTTTGCGATTTTATTTATTTCTGCGAGATATGTAGTGGAACATTACACGAATTTAACCGGATTATGGATTCCGTTAACTGCATTTGTCATAGGAACACTTTTATCACCAAAATTCCATGCGATAAAAACCAAAGACGGAGAGAAATTATTCATGAAGTGGATTTTGATGAAAGGAATTAAGGAAATAGGATAGTTTAGAAATCCTAAGACATTCTATTTTTAAAATAGTGACCGCTAATTTGCCAATTTTTTGCACTAAATAAAAATTAGCGAATTAGCGGTTATTTTTTTATCTACTTTTTTGGGACTGCAATAGGTTTCACTTTTTTCTTATAAATAGGAACAAAATACGTCACCGTATAATTGAATCCTACTCCAAAACTGCCATCATAAGTTCTGTTGAATCCAGGAATATATAAGTTGGAAAAATTTTCCGGTTCTTTATTGGTTACTAATCGGTTCAATCGAAGGCTGAATCCCATAAATACGTTGTCAAATACTTTAGCTTTTATTCCAGCCACCACTTCAATCCAGCTGGCGGATAGTCCACTGAACTTTTTGCCGGATACAATTTCCGGGACTTCACCAAAATAAGGGTTTGCATTGTAGATGCGATAGCTGTTTAATTCCTGATTAAATGTGCTAAAACCGTAGCGCATTCCTATAGAAATCACATTTTCCATATCCAGCCAGTTTTCATAAGCATTATAATCAAAACCGGCTTTTATGTAGGAACCTTTGGTGGTAAAATTGACGCGATCATCAGCTGTAGTTTTATTTTCATTACCAATTTCGGCCGCTAAAAAATATTTTTTAGTCAACCTATAGTCGGCTACAAATTCAATTCCCTTATAATTTTGGTCGTATAAAGCTCGCGTCAGTTTGAATAAATCAACTCCTACACGTATCCCATAGCGATCTGTTTTTATGGGAATCGAATCGTTATTTTTTGGTTCCGTATTGATTCCAACCCGCTGCAATGGAGTTTCGGGAATGATTTCATCTGTTTGGGTAGTTTTCGTGCTATCTTTCACAGGTGTTTTCTCTTGCGCTTGCATCAAAGTCAACGACAACAGGAGACCAAAACTAAAAAAAGATCTTAATGTGTATTTCATTTTCATTTTCGATGTTACTTCTTTCAACCGATATAAATTGTATCCATTTTTGATTTGCCGTTGTTGCATCAGTATGTGTATATGGATTTGTTGGATCCAATGTGAATATTGTTTTGTAGCCACAGGCTCTGGAGACAAAAAGTTCCTGTGTAGTATACTTAAATTGTATATTATCTTCATCAACCAATGCTGAATTAGGATTTCCAGAGTTCAGCGTAAAACTATAACTGGTGCTAGTTTTGGCTGTTTTCAATGGAATCGAAATCTTATTTGCACTTGTAGTTTGGAGACCATTAAAAACAATTCCATCCGTCATTCCTTCACCAACTACTTTTAGATTTGTTACATTTTTTAGAACAGAAGGATTTGAAAAATCATAAAACTCTATCACTAATCTTGGAGTAGTTTGGGTATTTGCATCACAAATATCATCTTTCTCACAACTGGAGAAAGCGAAAACGAAAAACAATAACAATAAAAATGTTTTTTTCATATAATACTATTCAGTGTTCAGTGTGCCGTTTTTAGTGTTCCGTAATTTAAGTTCTGAATACTAAAAACTGCAAACTGACCACTATTTTCTTCTTTCTAAAAGTACAACATTCTCTACATGATGTGTTTGTGGAAACATATCCACAGGACGTACCCGGGTCACTTTGTATTTCTCATCCATCAACGCCAAATCACGCGCTTGTGTTGCCGAATTACAACTGACATAAACTACTTTATCAGGCGCAATCTTCATGATTTGTTCAATTACGTCTTTATGCATTCCGTCTCTTGGCGGATCAGTAATAATCACATCAGGGTGTCCATTTTGTGCTATAAAACTATCGTTGAAAACCACTTTCATATCACCTACAAAGAACTCACAATTAGTAATTTCATTGCGTTCCGCATTTAATTTGGCATCTTTAATGGCTTCTGGAACACTTTCAACTCCAATAACTTTTTTGGCATTCTTAGATACAAACTGTGCAATTGTTCCAGTTCCGGTGTATAAATCATACACGATTTCGTTTCCGGTAAGTCCGGCAAAATCGCGCGTTATTTTATACAATTCATAGGCTTGGTCAGAGTTGGTTTGATAAAAAGATTTGGCGTTAATACTGAATTTCAATCCTTCCATTTCTTCCAAGATGTAATCTCTTCCTTTATATAATTTAATATCGGTGTCGTATAAAGTATCGTTGGCTTTATTATTGATAACGTATTGCAACGAAGTGATTTGTGGGAATTTCTTGTGAAGATGATCCAGAAGTAATTCTCTGTTGGTTTTATCGTTTTCGAAAAACTGGATCAAAACCATGATTTCACCAGTAGAAGCGGTTCGCAACATCAGCGTTCTAAGCAAACCTTCATGTGCTCTTGGATTAAAAAAAGTCAGTCCATGCGCATTGGCAAAGTCTCTTACTTCGTTTCTAATGGCATTCGATGGATCTTCTTGCAAATGACATTTGTTGATGTCCAGAATTTTATCCCACATTTTCGGAATATGAAAACCAAGTGCGTTTCTATTTCCTAGATCTTCGGTGCTGCCAATTTCCGCTTCGGTCAACCAACGGCTGTTAGAAAATGAAAATTCCATTTTGTTTCTGTAAAAAAATTGCTTTTCCGAACCAAGAATTGACTCAAATTCAGGAAGTTCTATTTTTCCAATGCGTTGCAAATGATTTTTCACTTCGTTTTGTTTGTAATGCAATTGTTGGCTGTATTTCATATTCTGCCATTTACAACCGCCACAAACACCAAAATGCTCGCAAATAGGTGCAACACGATGCTCCGAATATTCATGAAAATGAACTGCTTTTCCCTCGTAATACGCCTTGCGCTTCTTAAAAGTTTGCACATCAACCACGTCACCCGGAACCACATTCGGGATAAAAACTACTTTACCATCGGGAGCCTTTGCTACCGATACGCCTTTTGCACCAGCATCAAGGACTTTTATTTGATGAAAGACAACTTTGTCTGTATTTTTCTTTGCCATAGCGCAAAAATAAGCGTTTGATTGGTTTTATAAATTCAATTTAGCAACTATTTTTAATAAGAAGTGTTTTTTATTGGCGTAACATTCTGTTTTAGACAATAACTTCAATTTTTTGGCACTTATTACTGTTGATTAAAATAAATTTTCCTTTTCTTTTTCATAATTTAAAATTAAGGCTTTTATTCTTAACTTTTATGCGGGTAAAGTTAGCAAGTACAATATTCAATATTACCCTCAAATTAATACTGTGTATTATAAGCGTCTATTTCCTTACTAACTCCAAAAGTGCCACTAGTTACACTACTACTCATATCAATATCATAATCACCTCAAGCTATTTGCCCACCGTATCTATTTTCGTGAATTTGTTTAGCAGCGTCATCAGTAAAAAGTTTGCGTATTTTTTAAAAGAGATCAATAGATTCGAAGCCTAATGATTGTAAAGCCATTACTTCTTTCTATGGAGTTAGTATCAAAAATCTGCAACATCAATACAAAGATTTCCTAAGTGATTTCAAAACGTGGGATGAACTATCACACGCCAAACAATGGCTTATTTTTCCAAAAAACTTAAGCAAACGTTTATCGATTGATGAAACTTCTCTCTCCAACGCAGAATTCTATACTATCTTAACCAATAAAGCAGCAAAAGGAAAGAACGGAACTATAGTTGCAATGATTGCCGGAACTAAAGCCAATACTGTTATTGCAATTATCAAAAAAATCTCTCTAAAACAACGCAATCAAGTCTCGGAAATTACATTGTACATGGCAGCAAATATGGCATTAATTGCCAAGATGTGCTTTCCAAATGCCACAAGGGTAACCGACCGGTTTACTCATATATTTTCATTGAAATTTTGGAATTCGAGATACCGCTTCGCTAAATTCATGTTCAAAAGTTAGCTTAAGAAGCTTTACAAGAAATCAGAATCTAGTATCGTTGGCAAGCAATTGACCTCCAGAATAAAGCTATAGAAAAAGCAAAATCATCAAAGAAAAAATACAACCCTATACTATTAGCAAATGATGATACTGCCAAACAATTATTGGCAAGAAGTCGCTATTTCTTATATAAAAACAAATCAAAATGGTCCGAAAATCAAGCAGAACGTGCCAAGTTGTTGTTTGAATTGTATCCCTATATTGAAAAAGCCTATGACTTAGCTCAAGATTTAAGAACAATCTTTGAGAGAACAACCGATAAAATTATTGGTCTTTCAAGGCTCGCTAGATGGCATGAAAAAGTAAATCAATCAGGGTTTAAACCTTTAAATCTTTCAATACAATCTCAAGATCAATAATGAATCACTACCAAACAATATTAAACTATTTTGATAATAGAAGCACAAATTCATCGGCTAAGTCATTCAATGCTAAAATAAAAGCGTTTAGATCTCAATTCAGAGCGGTTAGAAATATAGAATTTTTCCTTTTTAGACTAACAAATATTTATGCTTAATTTTTATCGCTCCACAGGTTTTGGGATTGATCCGTTTTCAAAGAAAGGCGACGAACCGAGCCCGCATGGCGAACACGTGGTATCTATAAACAAAAGAACCCCAGTCTTTTCAGAC
>NZ_RYDH01000008.1:0-151109 GCF_003968825.1 Flavobacterium sp. LS1R10
TATTGAAGAATTTAACAATCAAATTAATTACAAAAATGTAGCTTAACTTAATGTGCAGTTTTTATTTGCATATCCACTCTTCTTTATGCATTATCTAGTTTAGCAAGTATTATTTTTTTAATTTTTTTAAAGAGAATAAGGGGTAGTCAGAAAATTGAAAATATGTTGTTAATTTATTACTTTTTAGTAGGAGTTTTGATTTGCTATACTCACCATTTTGGTAGCCTAATTATCTTTTTACTTTCTTTTGTTACAATTATATATTCTTTAGTCTTAAAAAAAAATAGATCAGCAATAACTATATTAGTTGTATCTATTTTTATTGGAATATTAGGAATGATCTGGCTCATTTTTCAGTTTTACTTTGTTGATATGGGGAATCATATTAAACAAATTTCTTGGGATAGGAATAATTTAAAAAATATTATTTTTAATTTCTCTACCATTTTTGCTGTAAATAAGTTTGGTGTAGCCGCTTTATTAATTTTACTAGCTCCAATTTTAAGAAATTTCAATTACTTTTTAATATTGGTAAAGAAGTATAGTATAATCTTACTTCCAGTTTTGTTATTATTTTTAACTTCATATTTAATCAGTATCATGATATTTACAATATCGGAAAGATATTTAATTGTAACAGTACCTTTAATTCTTCTCTTTATTTCTTTTATTTTTAATGAATTATTTGATAATAATAAAATATTTGTATTCTTATACATTATCGGATTACTAATTTTATCTGTGTTTGGGAATTATACTTATAAAAAACAAAACTGGAGAGATGCATCAAAATACATTCAAAACAAGATTTATTTTTCACCGAATTCTAAGGTGCCAATTAAATCATTGTTAGATGGGTCCTTTGATCGATTGATGTTTGTTTCCTATTATTTTATGGAGTCTAAATATGTTTATTCTCCCGATGGTCCCAAAATCCAAGATAATTGTGATTTGATTTATGTAGATGGTCACACCAATGAAGAAGAGATTAAGAGAACTCTTGTTGAGTATAATATAAATATCCCCTATGAAATTTTAAACTTCAACAAGGTTTTTGTGGTAATAAAAAAGCGAAATTAAGATACTAAGTATTAATTAAAAAAATATTTAATAGTTTTTGTATGTAAGAATTATTTTAAAATAATCAAAAATTGTAAGTTTAAAAGCAATGAAAAAACTAGGTATAGTAATCACTGATGGCGTTGGATTCCGGAATTTTGTAATGAGTGACTTTTTAACAGAAGCCAGACTCCAATTTGATGCTATTATCATTTATTCGGGGTTGCCTATCAGTGCTTATCCTGCGGATTTACAGTCTACAAGTACTATAAAAGAATTGGATGTTTTTGTAGAAGGCAAATGGACCTGGTTTTTCAGGAAATGGAAAGAGCTAGCTCATCTACAACACTATAAGTCTTTTTATGGTATGAAAGACAACCTGAAATCTGGGTATCCCAAAACAATCTCTGCCCGGTCTCTTTTAGTCAAAATTATTTATTTTTTTACGCAGAGAGTGCACTCTTCTGCCAGTATTCTGTTTGTAGAAAAATTACAGTTTTTGTCTTTTTCTAAACATAGAATAGCAAAAGGGTATCTTCGATTATTGCAAGAAGACCAACCGACTCATGTTTTTTTTACCCATCAAAGACCCTCGTATTTAGCCCCTTTTTTATATGCAGCTATCCAATCTCAAATACCAGTCAGCAGTTTTATTTTCAGTTGGGATAATTTAGCATCCAAAGGAAGGATGTTAGGGACTTTTGATTATTTTTTGGTTTGGAGTGATTTAATGAAAAAGGAGCTGTTGTATTTTTATCCGAATGTAAAAGAGGAACAGGTAAGAGTGGTGGGAACACCTCAATTTGAGCCTTATGTGATGGACAAATACAAAACAGAAAAACAAGATTTTTATGCTAAATTTAATTTAAAGGAGAGTCAAAAAATAATTTGTTTCAGTTGTGCTGATGCCAGTATCGGAGCGAATGATCCTGTTGTGATTCGGACTATTGCCAATGCCATGCGAGAAAATAAAATAGGAATTCCATGTCAACTTGTTGTACGGACTTCTCCAGCAGAAGAACCAGAGCGTTTTGCTGCGATACAAAAAGAGTTTCCTGAAATTATCTGGAATACGCCCAAATGGATTTTGACTCGAGAGAATCATGCTGAAAGCTGGTCTCAACGCATTCCTAGTGAGGAGGATATCATGGATTTACGTTCTTTGTTGGAATATGTTGATTTGAATATTAACATGTGCTCTACAATGAGTTTAGATTTTATGTTATTTGACAAACCGGTAATTAATACTGTTTTTGGAAATCCTGAAAATGGTTTGTATAATGACCAACGTTTTTTAGGATATGATCATTTCAAAAAAGTAGTCGAGAGCCAATCCGTGACCATCGCTCAAAATCCAACCGAATTAATTGACCAAATCAAGGAGGCTTTAATCAATCCTTTGGCACGAACTAAAGAAAGAAAGGCTATGATTGACTTACAAATAAGCAAAAAATTAAACGGAACCAGTCAGCGTATTGCTACAACTTTATCACAATGGAATGACCGAAAATAAAAAAATAGCAGTGCTTTGTAATTATGAACTATTACCCGAAAGAGTAGGCGGAATGGATTACTTTTTTTGGGCGTTTGACAAGAAATGTGCAGCAAATAATATTCAGGTGGATTGGTTTTTTCCGAATCAGTCCGATCATGGCGAATATGTTACTTTAACGATTTTTGAGAGTGGATATCAATCCGTAGAAAATCATTTTCTTAGTTTTTGTACCACCAATGCAACAGCGTACACGCATATCATTACCCATTTTGTCGAATTATGTACTCCTTTTTTTTATAAAATAAAGCAGTTGAGCGTCGCTAAAATAATTGCCGTGGATCATAATCCAAGACCTCTTTCCGGCTATCCTTTAAAAAAGAGAATCGAGAAAAGAATCAAAGGAGTTTTATTTTCCAGATATATTGCTGTTTTTGTAGGGGTTTCTGATTATACCGTCAAAGAAATTATTCATGATTTTGGTTCTCATTTGAAAAAGAAGACATTGACTATTTATAACGGGGTTGTACTAGAAAATATTTTACAACGAATGAATCGAAACACATTGCATCCCATCTTTTTGACAGCATCTCACCTACGTGAATCTAAAGGGATTCAGGATTTAATTGCTGCTGTCGCAATGCTTCCTACATCGATACAGAAGGAAATTAAAATTGATCTTTACGGAGATGGGCCTTATAAAAGTATTTTGGTTGAAAAGATGAAATACTATGATGTAGCCCATTGTTTTGCTTTTATGGGCAGCATTTCTAACCTGAAAGCGTTATTTTCGGAATATGATTATATGCTGCAACCTACCCACATGGAGTGTTTCAGTTTATCGATATTAGAGAGTTTAGCTGCCAATGTTCCTGTAATCACAACAAATGTTGGTGGTAATGAGGAGGTTATTGTTTCCGGGGAAAATGGGTTTATTTATAAAGCAAAAGATGTTATGGCTCTAAAGAATATTCTTGAAGCCGTTTATTTGGGTCATAAAAGAATTGAAACGAATACCAGAACCCTCATTGAAAACCGTTTTTCACTGGCAAGAATGGTCGAGTACCATTTAGCATTGGTATTAGAGAATAAATCTTAATTTTACACCGTCAAATCCGTTCCCGTACGTATGTTTTTTAATTCCTTATCCTTTGCCGTTTTCCTACCTATTGTATTTGTGTTGTATTGGTTTGTTTGTAATAAAACCAAAAGTGCTCAAAATGCAGTGCTCATTATAGCCAGCTATTATTTTTACTCCTGTTGGGATTGGCGTTTTCTGTTCCTGTTGGTGTTCTCGACGTTTTTAGATTATTATACCGGTATTCGGATAGAAAAGGCCAAGACGGTACGGAGTCGAAAATTTTGGTTTTGGCTGAGTATCAGTGTAAATCTGGGCTTCCTGGGAATTTTTAAATACTATAATTTTTTTGCAGATTCTTTCTCGGAGTTGTTGAATGGGTTTGGGTTACAAACGAGTCCTTTACTACTCAACGTGATCTTGCCGGTGGGTATTTCCTTCTATACGTTTCACGGATTATCATACGTCATTGATATTTATTTAAAAAGAATTAAGGCAGAATATAATTTTGTCGATTACTCGTTGTTTGTCAGTTATTTTCCACTGCTTGTGGCGGGACCCATTGAAAGAGCCACACATTTATTACCACAAGTGAAAGTGAAACGCAGTTTTGACTATCAAAAAGCCAAAGAAGGAATCTTTCAGTTTGCCTGGGGATTGGTCAAAAAAGTGGTAATTGCGGATACCTGCGCTACATACGCCAATGCGATTTTTGATAATTATGAATCCATGAATTCTTTGTCGTTGGTTCTTGGTGCCGTTTATTTTGCTTTCCAGATTTATGGGGATTTTTCGGGTTATTCCGACATGGCGTTGGGAATGTCAAAATTGTTTGGAATCGATTTGCTGCGCAATTTTAACTACCCCTATTTTTCTCGTGATATCGCCGAGTTCTGGCGGCGCTGGCACATTTCTCTTTCGTCGTGGTTTCGGGATTACGTATATATTCCTTTGGGAGGCAGCAGTGGAGGTATGGGAATGAAAATCCGCAATACCTTTATTATTTTTTTAATCAGTGGTTTTTGGCATGGTGCCAATTGGACTTTTATTGCCTGGGGTTTTATTAATGCCCTGTATTTTTTGCCATTGTTGCTCTTGAAGCGGAATCGATCTAATATGGAAACAGTGTCCTTGCATTGGGATTTTGCCTCCGTCACAGTTTTCTTTAGCATTATCAGTACATTCGCATTAACTTGCCTGGCATGGATTTTCTTCCGGGTAAAATCGATAGGAGATGCTTTTGAATATATTGGGCGTATTTTTACCAATGGAAATTTTGCATCACAGTATTTGGATAACGAGCGATACAATTATGAAATCATCATTTTAATACTTGCTTTTATTGTTGTGGAATGGAATAGCCGAACGCAAGTGGAACCTATTTCTGGGCGCTACAGTTATTTAAAGTTGGGATTATGCCTTGCAGCAATTGTGGCATTAGGAACGTATTCCGATTATAAAGAATTTATTTATTTTCAGTTTTGATATAAATAAGGAAATTGATTGTAATTTTTTTCTGCTTAGTATAAACGTTTGAGGTGATAAAAAGAGTAGTTTAATTGTCAAATCGAGTCCTTCGTCTACGCTCAGGACAAGCTATAGTCGAGATTCGTTTAATTTAAAATAAAACAGTATATGAAATTCTACTATGTGTATATTCTTCGTTGTATTGACGATTCACTATACGTAGGTGTGACTTCTGATATTGAGAGAAGAGTTATGGAACATAATATGGGTAAATATTCGGAAGCCTACACGCACAGTAGAAGACCGGTTTTGTTAGTTTTTTATCAAGATTTTACAGATCCTAATCAGGCTATCGAATTTGAAAAAAAAATAAAAAAATGGAGTAGGATAAAAAAACAAGCGCTAATTGATGGGAATTTCGAAAAATTACAAGATTTATCAGAATGTAGAAATGCAACGCATCATAAATACAAATCGGATGTTGAAGATATAGAAGAATAGTTTGACTAAGCGTCTCGACTGTACTTCGACTCCGCTCAGTATAAACTTTCGACGTGACAAAGAGAGTAGTTTAATTGTCAAATCGAGCGCAGTCGAGATTCATTAAGACATAAAAGCGTCTCGACTGCGCTCGACGTGACAAAGAGAGTAGTTTAATTGTCAAATCGAGTATCCGTCTAAGCTCAGTTTTAAACTTATGACATTACAAAATATCGAGCTGTCAAATATTATACATTTGAATACTAGAATAATACTATACAATACAAAACAACCATGAAACGTTTTTTAATTTTTGCAGTCAAAACCCTCGTGCTACTATTTTTACTGTTAGTAGTATTGGATTTTCTATACACAACAGTTTATGTACAGTCGTCGAATAGAGGGAAAATTGATTATGTTTACAATTCAGCAGCGCGCGAGTATGATGTGGTAATTTTAGGATCTTCCAGAGCCAACAATCATTTTGTGGCTCCAATGTTTGAAGAAAAAGGATTGAAAACATTTAATTTCGGGATGAGCGGAGGACATTTGTTTGAAGCCTCCCTACTGTTGAAATTAATGGTGGAACGAAAGTATACTATAAAGAATGTGATACTCGAGGCTGATTTGAATTTATCAAATGAAAAGCGAGATGAGGGTGTTTCTTCTCGTTTTCTTCCCTTTATCCATGATTCTAAAACAATCAGAAATCATTTTTTAAAAGAGGCCGATTTTAAAGAATTGTATTACATTCCTTTTTACAGGTATGTTGCATTTGATTCCAAGATTGGGTTTAGAGAACTCTATAAAACGGTATCGAAAGAGCCTACTACAAATTTGGCTCATTTAGGATATTATCCGTTAGTCAAAAAAAAGGGTAACATGAAAAACAATCTGACTAATTTAAAACCGTTACGGAACAAATATTATGAAGAAATTAAACAGCTTTGCAAGGACAACAACATCAATTTGATAGCTGTCATGACCCCGATGTGCACCAATACTAAAGGATTAAATTATTTTGAAAAAGTGCAACAACGCTATCCTGAAATTTACAATTATGAAAATACGGTAGAAGGAGATCAGTATTTTTCGTCCTGCGGGCATCTGAATGATACTGGAGCACGACGGTTTACCAGTGTAATTATAAAAGATTTTTTTAATAGATAAGATGGGAAACGAATATTCAGCAGTGGCTCCCTTTATTTTGGAGAAGGTTGAGGTGAGGAAAATAGCTTTTTTAAGCCCGGAATATCCACACCCAAAAACAGGAAGCTCCGGCGGGATAGGTACCAGTATCAAAAATCTGGCAATGGGACTTTTGGCAGAAGGCTGTTCGGTACGCGTTTTAGTGTATGCCCAAAAAGAAGAAGCTGTTTTTTATGACAATGGTATTTGTATTCAACAAATCAGGAATGTCAAATTTAAGGGATTGTCGTGGTATTTGACCCGGAAAAAACTGCAGAATATTATTGATACTTTATACGAGGATAAAAAAATTGATGTGGTAGAAGCTCCGGATTGGACGGGAATCACCTCTTTTATCTCTCCTGAAAAATGTCCGGTTGTGATTCGGTTAAATGGCTCGGATACTTATTTTTGTCACTTGGATCAGCGGCCTGTAAAGTGGATTAATAAATTTCATGAAAAAAGAGCGTTGAAAAAAGCAGATGGCTTGCTTTCTGTAAGTCAGTTTACGGCCGATACTACGAATGCGGTCTTTGGTTTAAACAAGCAATTTACGATTATTCCGAATGGTATTGATCTTGATGCGTTTAGTCCGGATGATAAAAACAAAGAAAACAAGAACACGATTCTATATTTTGGGAGTTTAATTCGTAAAAAAGGATTGTTAGAGTTGCCGTTTATTTTTAATGCAGTGGTCGCTAAAAATCCAAATGCTAAATTGATTTTGTTAGGGAAAGATGTTCCCGATATCATATCAGGGAATTCTTCCACTTGGCAGATGATGCAAGGAATATTTTCTCCAGCTGCGCTGCTCAATGTGACTTATTTAGGGGCTGTACCATATCAGGACATCAAAAAGCATATTAGTACGGTAACAATTTGCGTGTTTCCTACTTTTGCCGAGGCTTTGCCCGTGTCTTGGATTGAGGCCATGGCGCTGCAAAAACCTATTGTAGCCTCAAATATTGGCTGGGCACAAGAAGTGATTGATGCCGGTATCAATGGGTTTTTAGTACATCCTAAAAATCATTTGGAATACGCAACAAAAATTATTCAACTGTTAGATGATGCTGTTTTGCAAAAAGCGTTTGGTTTAGCGGCAGAAAAGAAAGTGAAAGAAAAATTTAGTAAGGAGAAAGTGGCGCAACAGAGTGTAGTGTTTTATAAAAAAGTTTGTGTTAGGTTAGAATCAGACAGCTAAGTTAAAAAAGCATGACTTCGACTACAATTCGTCTACGCTCAATATGTACTTCCGACCTGATAGAAAGGATTATTAAAACGTAGGATGCTAACAGAGATTAACGGGTCGAAGTGTGGTTCAATTTTTTTATTTAAGATTAATTGAAATTTTTATTAATTACACCCAACGGGTAGATTTAAGTTTAAACGATAAATGGGAAGAATACAATTAAAAGAATATACAACGACGTCAGGTGAAGTACTATTGTATGCCGGTACTCCTGATTTTTCACAATTGGAGCTATTGTCTACTGGAGCAGGCGATATTTGGCATAGTTCTTTTGAGCAGGGCTATAAAAATGCTTTCCCTGAATTGGTCTATCAGACTGCTGTATTCTTTTGGTATTTGAATGATTTTGATGGATTAGATCAATGTGTCAGTTGGAGGATTAATCCCAATGCTTTTGCAGTTCGTAAATCAGTTTGGGACCTCACAAAAGGTTTTGATACCGATTTTGAAAATATTCAAATGCAGGCTTTAGATTTTGGATTTCGATGCAACCGTTTTTTGGGAGGAGTTCCATTATATGTAAAAAATTTATTTACAAATGCGGCTATAGAAAAGGTGATAGTTTCAAGAAGAGATCGTCATCTTTTTTTTAGAAAAAATTATAAAATAAGCCATGCCATTTTTATGATTTACAGATTAGGTTTCTTGAAAATTTCAGAATGGATTACTTTGTTCAGAGTCAAGAATACCTATAAAAAAAGGGACATAACGGCTAGAATTCCTTCTCGGGTGCTTCTTGCTATTCAAGGTAATCCTACAGTAAGTTATATTATACCTACGATGTTCCGTCAAGAATACACTTTACAACTGTTAGATGATTTGTCTAATCAAAACTATAAACCGACCCAGGTTATTGTTGTAGATGCCACTCCCTTGAGCGACAGAGATGAAACGGCCTACGAACAAAAGCAGTATCCCTTTGAATTAAAAGTGATTTGGCAACAGACAAAGGGTAGTTGTAGGGCCAGAAATGAGGGGATTGCTCTATGCACGGGGGATTATATTGTTTTTGGGGATGATGATATTCGGATCCCTGCGGATTTCATCGAAAACCACATTCGGTTCTTACAAACCTATTCGGTTGGAGCCTGCAACGGACTGGATATCCGTGCGGATCACCACCAACAGAATTTAGAGGATTTGGCTCTTAAGTTGGAACAATTGAGTCGACCCCCATTTATTGCGGGCTGTACTCAAATGTTTAGCAATGCGAATTCTTGTGTCAAACGGGAGTTTGTAAATCAGTTGGTCGGTAATGATGTCAATTTTGATGGCGGTTATGGCGAAGACAGTGATTTTGGAATGTCGTTAAGTAAAATCGGAGTAACTGTTTTAGCTAATCCATTTGCTGCTAATTTACATTTAAAACCACCCAGCGGAGGCTATCGTTTTTGGGGAACTCAAGCTAAGATTGTTGGAAAAAAAAGGAAAGCACAGCCCTGGGAACTGGATGCTCCTGTGAAAAACATAAAACCGGTTCCTAGTCCAACAATTATGTATGGGATAATGAAGCATTACAGTCCTAAACAATTGAGAGAGTATAAGTATAAACATTTTACCTATTATCTATTTACGGGTTCTAAAGTTGCTTTTTTGTATCGTTTATTTCGATTTCCTTACAAGAATATTCAATTTAAGAAGTCGGTTTTTTATGCACAAAAATTGCAGAATTTAGGAATTAGACACCAATAACAATGAAATTTTCATTACTAATTTGTACGTACATGCGTGCCGAAGCTTTATTACAGCTATTAGAGTCTGTGAAAGAGCAAACAAAGTATCCAGATGAAATTATGATCATCGATGGGTCAACTAATCAGGATACATCGGTAATGATAGAGAATAATCGATTTGATCATTTAAAATATTTCGTCGTTCCACCACAACATCGTGGTCTGACTAAGCAACGCAACTACGGAATTGAAAGAGTAGCAGTTGATATAGAAATAATCTGTTTTTTAGACGATGACATTGTTTTGACGGCTACCTATTTTGAAGAACTGTTACAAACGTATAAGGTTTATCCGCAGGCTTTAGGTGTTGGCGGGTACATTATTGATGAAACTAAAACGGAATTTGTTGGTGAAAAGTATCACTCCAAAAGTGATGAATTTTATTTTGATGGATGGAAAAGAAAAGATGGCAGCCGATTCGTGTTAAGAAAAAAATTAGGATTAGACAGTGATTGTCCACCGGGTTATTCTTCCTTATATTCACACGGTCGTAGTGTGGGATTTTTGCCTCCGAGTGGTAAAACGTATGAAGTTGAAATGTTGATGGGAGGTGTTTCCTCTTTCAGAAAAAAGGTGTTTGATACGTTGCATTTTTCTACTTATTTTGAAGGTTATGGATTGTATGAGGATGCTGACTTTTCTTTACGAGTGTCTAAAATAGGGGCATTGTACTTGAACACTGCTGCAAGATTGTATCATTATCACGATACCGCAGGAAGACCCAATCAATATCAATATGGTAAAATGGTCGTGCGAAATGGTTGGTATGTCTGGAGAACGAAAAATCCTAAGCCAACATTAGAACATCAATTAAAATGGCACACAATTACATTACTTTTGACTGGTATTCGGTTTAGCAATACCTTTACCAGCAGTAGTAAAAAAGAAGCTTTTACAGAGGCAGTAGGCAGAACCGTTGGTTGGTGGAGTTTGTGGATAAGAAAACCAAAATAAGATATAAACAGTATTTTAAATATGAAGTTCGTAATCATTACCCATGTGCCGCATTCGAAAGTGAATAATTTATATTATGCGTACGCTCCCTACGTAAGAGAAATGAATGTTTGGGGCAACCATGTAACACAAGTAGTGATTGTGGCTCCCTTTTTTTCAGGGAAAGCAACAGCCATTGACAGTTCTTACCAACATCAAAACATACACTTTATTCCTGTTCCAAGTTTTGATTTATTATCGATACAAGCTATTTTACTTACTTTATTTAAACTTCCCGGCTTGCTTTGGGTTTTATTTAAAGCCATGAAATCTGCTGATCACATTCATTTACGGTGTCCCGGAAATATTGGATTATTGGGTTGTTTTGTTCAAATTTTATTTCCGAATACTCCAAAAACAGCTAAATATGCCGGAAATTGGGATCCTGAATCCAAGCACCCTTGGACCTACGAACTGCAACGATGGATTTTAAGCAACACTTTTTTGACCCGAAACATGCAGGTTTTAGTGTATGGCGAGTGGAAGGGCAGTTCTGGAAATATTAAACCTTTTTTTACGGCTACCTATTCTGAAAAAGATAAATTGGCAGTGGTTCCAAAAGTGTTACAGGGTGTGGTCGATTTTGTTTTTGCAGGTACATTAGTCCATGGGAAGCATCCGCTGTATGCTGTTCAATTGATCGAAAATTTGCATCAAAAAGGGTATTTAGTGCGTTTGCGGCTGTATGGAGAAGGAGTACAACGTAAAGTCTTAGAGGAGTATGTTGTAGCGCATCAGCTCGAGTCCATTGTTTTTTTGAAAGGAAATCAATCCAAAGAAACCCTGCAAAAAGCCTATCAGGACAGTCATTTTATAGTGTTGCCTTCAGAGAGTGAAGGGTGGCCAAAAGTGATTGCCGAGGGTCTGTTTTGGGGTTGTGTTCCTCTGGCAACAGCTGTTTCATGTGTGCCTTTTATGCTAGATTATGGGGACAGAGGGATTTTGCTGGAAATGGATCTTGAAAAAGATATTTTGCAAATCGAATCGGTTTTGAGTAACCAAAGCCTTTTTGATTACAAACAAACCAGAGGAGCAGAATGGTCCAGGGGCTATACGATGGATTTTTTCGAAGCGGAAATCAAAAAATTACTGGCACGTTGATGCTGAGTTTAACTCGTCTCTTTGAGTGGGTTTGCTACTATTGGGCGTAGATTAATATGTAACATAAGTGATAACAACAACATGAGAATCATTCAAATTATAGATTCACTCGAGGCAGGTGGAGCGGAGCGTATGGCGATCAGTTATGCCAATGCGCTAGCGAAAAAAATTGAATTTGCAGGTTTGATCGTCACCCGAAATGAAGGGTTACTGCTCCATCAAATTGATGCGGATGTTTCTTATTTGTATTTAAATAAAAAACACACTTTCGACTTAAGGTCAGTTTTAAAGTTGAAATCATTTGTAAAACAGAATAAAATTACAATCGCACATGCACACGGGACATCATTTTTTACTGCGGTATTACTTAAATTGACGTATCCTAAGATTAAGTTAATTTGGCACGATCATTATGGAGCAAGGGCAAATGAATCAATATGGAATAATTTGATATTATCTTTTTGTTCCTGTTTTTTCTCTTGCACATTTGTAGTAAATCATCAATTAGAAGTTTGGGCTAATAAAAATCTATTAACTAAAAAAAAATATTTTTTACCAAATTTCGCTACGTTTGATGACAACGTTTTAAAAGAAACTATTCTGAAAAGTGAAGAAGGGAAGCGAATAGTATGTATCGCAAATTTAAAACAACCTAAAAATCACATAACAATATTGCGTGCTTTTGCGGAAATGAATTTAATGGAATTGGGTTGGAGTTTGCATTTAATCGGAAAAGATTACAAGGACGACTATTCAGCTATTTTAAAGGAATTTATAAGTAAAAATAATTTAGAAAATTATGTTTTTATTTATGGTTCTAAGACTGACATCAAATACATACTATCTCAAGCAACAATTGGTGTTTTAGCCTCTACAGCAGAGGGGTTTCCTGTAACATTATTAGAATATGGTTTGGCAAAATTATCAGTAATATCAACAAATACCGGGCATTGTCCAATGATTATCCAAGATAATTTTAGCGGTTTGTTGTTTACTCCACTAGATAGTTTTCAGCTTCAAGTTCAATTAGACAAAATGATTTCTAAGGAATCTTTAAGAATTAGTTTTGCACTACATTTGCATCAATTAGTTGTAGATAATTATTCAAAAGAAAAAGTGATCGATATTTTAATTAAGAACTATGAAAAACTATCCGATTCTAAATAGTTACAAATGAAAAACGAAGATCGATCCTATCTCTATTTAATTCTTTTCCATGTGGTGGTGGGTGCATTGGGGTATTTGTTGCCTTTTACAGCAAAAATATACGGCTATTCTATTTTTATTTTTGGAATTTATTATATCGTAAAAAAACAAAACAGAAATAACGAAGCACTGATTGCTGCGGCTTATGTGGTAGGGAGCGAAGTCTTTTTGCGAATGACCGGTGGAAATCCACTCTATGAAATTTCCAAATACGGGGTTGTACTCTTTGTTCTTATCGGGATGTATTACAGCGGTTTTTCTAAAGGAGCCATTCCGTATTGGATCTTTCTATTGTTACTAATCCCCGGTGTTATTATTTCGACTTTTGTATTGAATTTTGACACGAATATTCGCAAAGCGATTGCCTTTAATCTTTCTGGTCCCGTTTGTTTGGGACTGGCTTCTTTGTACACCTTTCGGCGAAAGATTGGATTGGATCAGATGAATACAATCTTGCTGAGCATGGGTCTTCCTATTATTAGTTGTGTGGCATATCTGATTTTTTATACACCAGATTTACAGGAAGTCATAACGGGAACCGAATCTAATTTTCAAACTTCTGGAGGGTATGGCCCCAATCAGGTGGCTACGGTTTTAGGACTGGGGATGTTTATTTTTTTTTCCAGAGTAATATTGGATTCTAAAACAAAATTCCAAATTATAATCAACCTGATCCTTGCGTTAAATATCACTTATCGAGGAATCATTACTTTCTCCCGAGGAGGAATGATTACCGGATTCTTGATGATTGTTTTGTTGCTGGCGTTCTTGTATTTTAAATCTAATTTTGGCGGAAGGGCAAAATTGAATTATATTATCGTATTCTTAGTGTTTGCAATGTTTGTCACTTGGACCTTCACCTCCTTTCAGACAGGCGGCCTTATTGACAAGCGCTATGCCAATCAAGATGCCGCAGGAAGGGCTAAAGAGAGCCAGTTTACCGGCAGGGAGGATGTGGCACTAAATGAGATCAATACGTTTTTGAAGAACCCTATTTTTGGAGTAGGGGTTGGGAAAGGGGTGGAAGTCCGGGAGGATGAAACGGGGATCAAAGTGTTGTCCCACGACGAAATTACCCGGATGCTGGCCGAGCATGGGTCTTTAGGGATAATAGCATTGCTGATTTTGTTTTTTACACCCTTGGTTTTGTACTTGGAAAACAAGTTCAATATGTTTTTATTGTGTTTTGTTGCCTTCTGGTTTTTAACCATTAATCATGCCGCCATGCGTACCGCCGCACCTGCCTTTGTATACTCGTTGTCCTTACTCAATGTGCAGTTGGGATCGCCCAGAAGAACGAGTGTTGTAAAAGAAGAGTAGAGAAGAACCATAAAGAAAGTGGTGCGTATTCGTTTCAATATTTTTCATGGTTTTTTTAGGGAATACGCAGCTCTTAAAAAAATCACTTTGTTAAAAGTGGATGTTCTTAAAAAAAAGAGGTGCTACTATAAGTTTAATTTGGAACAAAAAAATTAAATTTGCACCCGTACCATAAATACCTATCATGTTTTCAGTTGACAAAATGCATTTTGAAATATCAGAACGAAAGATGATTCTTCGACTTTTTGATGTTCTCTTTGTTTTGACGGCTTTATATGCAACTGGAAAGGTATTTGCTTTTGATTATTTTGAAGTTTCAGCTACTAATTATTACTGGACAATCGTTTTGGCAGTTTACCTAAATGTATTTGGAGCTATTTTTGAAATGTATAATCTTCAGGTGGCTAGCAACGAGTTTCAGGTGTTAAAAAGTACTCTTATTACCGTTTCAACAACTGTTTTAGTCTATTTACTGACGCCGTTTTTTTCTCCGGAACTGCCCTCAAACCGCCTTCAAATTCTATTGTTTTTTCTGGTCGTATTCTTATCGTTGTTTTTCTGGAGGATGTTGTATGTAACCTTTTTGGCCTCTAATCGATTTTTTCAGAAAGCAATCTTGATTTGTGATCAGGAGCAGGTACAAGAGTTGATTTTAGGACTTGAAAATATTGATCCGCATTATAAAATAATTGGGTTTGTTAATCTAGATTCCAGTGAACAACAAATGGAAGAATACCATTATGTGCAGCACATCAAAAGAGAGGATTTGTTCTCTTTTGTGAATGAAAACGGAGTTTCTGAAATTGTGATTGCTTCCCAAAAAACGGGAGGTATTACAGCAGATTTGTACCAACAATTGCTTCATTTATTAGAGGCTGGGAATATTATACGGGAATATACACAGGTATATGAAAGTAAAACCCAGCGCATACCAGTGCAGTACATGTCACGGGATTTTTATCGTTTTTTTCCTTTTAGCCGAAGCAATCAGAATAAATTGTATTTGATTGTTATGCGAATATTTGAAATAACCGTTTCCTTGTCTGGACTTGTTGTAGGCGTGTTCTTGTGTCCGCTTATTTTGCTTGGAAATGCAATAGGAAATAAAGGGTCGTTGTTTTATTCACAAGAACGGATAGGCAAAGATGGGGCGGTATTTAAAATTTTAAAGTTCCGGACAATGGTTAAAAATGCCGAATCGAACGGTGCCGTTTTTACCGCTACGAATGACTCCCGAGTGACGCTTTTTGGGAAATTTCTGCGTAAAACCAGAATCGATGAGTTTCCTCAGGTTATCAATATACTAAAAGGAGATATGGCTTTTATAGGTCCGCGTCCCGAGCGTCCTATTTTTGTAAAAGAAATTGCAGAAATAATGCCTTTTTATGAAACCAGACACATCATCAAGCCGGGGCTTACTGGCTGGGCACAGGTCAATTATACGTATGGGGAAACCATTGATGATAGTCTGATCAAGCTGCAGTATGACTTGTATTATATCAAGCACCGCAGCATTTACCTAGATTTGAACATTGCTTTCAAGACCATCACTACGGTGTTGTTTTATAGAGGACAGTAGCTATTATTATTATTATTAGACAGTTGTTTAATGTATCGTTTTGTAGTGCAAAATGCTACGAAAAAGGAGTGTTTCCTGAAAATTTGTTGCTTGCAGGTCCCTTTAAAACTGTCCCGAAAGAGTAAATTGACAGCGAGTAATTTTCTTGTATAACACATACTTCCGTCAGATGTTTTTTTATTTATAGGTTTTTATCATTTATCTTTGCCGAGTTAAAACTGTATACGTAACCGACTAATTAGATCCTGTCAAATGAGAATATTATTTTTATTTTGTTTTTTAGCAGTGCCCATGCTGCTGTTTTCTCAAAAAAATATTACTAATACAGATACTGCCAGTAAATACCAAAGTGCGTCAGATACGGTCAATAAACAAAAAGAACAAAAAGTGGCTACTGTTGATATGTATCGGTTCATCACTCTAGAACGGGATACCACTTACATTGACACGTCTCTCAATATTCAAAAAGAATACAGCCACAACTATTTGCGAAAAGACATTTTTGGACTTTTACCTTTTGCAAATGATGGACAAACATACAATACCTTACAATACGGTTTGACGGATGTAGTTGTATTTCCGGAATTTGGTTTTAAAGCAAAGCATTTTAATTTTTTGGAGGCAAACCAAATCCGTTACAGCTCTGTAGCAACTCCTGTTACCGAATTATATTTTAAAACAACCGTACAAAAGGGGCAGTCAGTAGATGCCTTTATTACCCTGAACACCTCAAAAAATTTAAATTTTTCGATCGCCTACAGAGGACTACGTTCAGAAGGAGAATACATCAATCAGCTCTCAAGTACAGGAAATTTCAGGTTTACCACCAGTTACAACACTAAAAATAAACGGTATTTTGCTAATGCACATTATACCTATCAAGATATTTTAAATGAAGAAAACGGTGGAATTACGACTATTAATGATTTTGAAAGTGGTGATCCAAACTACGATAACAGACAAAGATTTGAAGTGTATCTTAATGACGCCAAATCATTTCTGAAAGGAAAAAGAATTTTTGTGGATCACAATTTTAGAATTAACACAAAAAAAGGAGACAATAACGCGTATCTCGCGCATCAGTTTAATTACGAAAATAAGTTCTTTGAATACAATCAGGCCACAGTAGCATCTGCCGTAGGAGGGGCAATAGTTGACCGGTTTGGGGACTCTTTTGCAAACAGCGGGATCAATGATCAAACGCGTTACAACAAGATGTACAATAGAATTGGTTTGATTTATGAAAATACAACATTGGGTAAATTTCAGTTTTTTGCTGACGATTTCAGATCTAATTATTATTACAATCAGATCCTAATATTTGATGCGAAAACAGTCCCAAGTTTCTTGAGCCAGAACATTAATAGTGCCGGAGGTCAATATGAATACCGAAAAAACAATTGGAACGGTATTTTTTCTTATTCCAGATCCATTACCAACCAGTCGCTTTCAAATTTAGATGCTAAATTGAAGTATGAGCTCACTGATGAAATTCAATTTGCATTTCAGTATCAAAACATAAACAAACTACCCAATAACAATTACAATCTGCACCAGAGCAGTTACGTGCAGTACAACTGGTCTAATGATTTTAAGAATGAAAAAATAAACACAATAAAAGCTAATGCCATTTCTCCTTGGCTAGATGCGGAATTGCAGTTTTCAGTGTTGAATGATCATTTGTATTTTACCGAAGCATCAACTGCGCAGCAAAAAACAGATAACACACAAATTGTTGCGCCGGCACAATACAATAGCACAATAAATTATGTATCGATCAAAATCAGCAGAGAATTAAAATTTGGAAAATTTGCGTTAGATAATACAGTTTTATATCAAAAAACAGAACAACAAGATGCCATCTTGAACGTGCCTGAAATTGTAACGCGAAATACGTTTTACTACTCGAATTTTTTGTTTAAAAAAGCCTTATTTCTGCAAACAGGGATTTCACTCAATTACTTTTCCAGTTATTATGCCAATGAATACAATCCGGTCATAGGAGAATTTTTTGTGCAAAAAGACAAACAAATCGGCAATCATCCTAACCTTGATTTTTTTATCAATGCAAAAATTCAAAGAACAAGGATCTATTTGAAAGCGGAACATTTTAATTCGGCACTCACTGGCAATGATTTTTATGCCTCCCCCAATAATCCATCGCGTGATTTCACGATCCGATTTGGTTTAATTTGGAACTTCTTTAATTAATAGCTCTTTAAAATTTCAATTTTTTAAGTCATTTTTTTTGGGCGTTTTATCGCGCTATCCGCTATATCTTTCCTTGCTTGGCAGCAAACAAGGAAAGGATGTCGCTATTATCACGAACGCAAAATTCCGTAAACAAGATTAATTTATAACAAAATACTATCTTTGTAGCAGTATTTACAACAAATTACAATCTTAAATTTATTATACAATGCGCTACGCAGAAAATATATTAGGTACCATAGGCAACACCCCATTAGTGAAACTCAATAAAGTAACTGCCGAAGTAGAGGCCTTAGTACTTGCTAAGGTGGAAACGTTCAATCCAGGAAATTCCGTAAAAGACAGAATGGCTGTAAAAATGATTGCAGATGCGGAGGCTGATGGCCGTTTACAGCCAGGCGGAACTATTATTGAAGGAACTTCCGGGAATACAGGAATGGGATTGGCATTAGTCGCCATTATAAAAGGATACAAACTAATTTGTGTAATTTCAGACAAACAGTCCAAAGAAAAAATGGATATTCTTCGTGCCGTAGGCGCTAAAGTTGTGGTGTGTCCTACGGATGTAGAACCTACGGATCCAAGGTCGTATTATTCGGTTTCTAAACGATTGGCCAAAGAAACGCCTAATTCCTGGTATGTGAATCAATACGACAACCCTTCAAACGCTATCGCGCATTACGAGCAAACGGGACCGGAAATTTGGGAGCAAACAAGTGGTAAAATTACTCATTTTGTATCGGGGGTAGGCACTGGAGGAACTATTTCCGGAGTTGGGAAATATTTGAAAGAGAAAAATCCAAACATTAAAATTTGGGGAATCGATACCTATGGTTCTGTATTTAAAAAATACCATGAAACAGGAATTTTTGACGAAAATGAAATCTATTCGTATATCACAGAAGGGATTGGTGAGGACATATTACCCATGAATGTAGACTTTTCTTTGATTGACGGATTTACAAAAGTAACGGATAAAGATGCGGCGGTTTATACCCGTAAAATTGCACTTGAAGAAGGAATATTTGTAGGGAATTCTGCTGGTGCGGCGATCAAAGGATTGTTGCAACTCAAAGAACATTTTAAACCGGAAGATGTAGTTGTGGTTCTTTTTCATGATTCAGGAAGCCGTTATGTAGGTAAAATGTTCAATGACGACTGGATGCGGGAACGCGGTTTTCTAGAAGAAGAAATCACAAAGGCGGAGGATGTAATCAAAGATCATATCGACAAACCATTGATTGTGGTGCGTACCGAAGAATTAGTTTCGCACGCCATAGAAAGAATGCGTAAATACAAAATATCTCAAATTCCTGTCATTGATACCACCGGATTTGTAGGTTCTGTTGATGAAAGTGATTTGTTTCAAAGTTACGTAGCCGACAAAAATGTAGCTGATAAACCGATTAAAGATGTAATGGGAAAACCTTTTCCAATAGTGAAACACGGAACTCCTATTGAAGAAGTTTCTCGATTATTCACGAAAGAGAATGAAGCCGTTTTGATTGAATTAGAGAATGGAAATCACCATATTATAACTAAATATGATATTATTGGGTCGATAAAATAAGATTAAAACTGGATTTTATTCCCTAATTATACTCCAACAAGAATCAAAAAACCTGCAAGGTTTTTTGGTTTAATTACTTTGTTGCTGTAAAATTTTTGGAATCTAAAAGTTTGCAAGAACATCTAAAAAAAAGGTAACAAATACATTGAACTTCTATAATTGACAGTATTTTTGTAAATCTGAAATCAAATATCGTTAACCCTAAATCTGAAATCAAATTGACCTTCACCGCTATAGACTTTGAAACAGCAACCGCATACCATCCGTGTTCTGTAGGAATTGTAACCGTAGAAAATGGAATAATTACAGATGAGTTTGTTAGTTTAATCAAACCGCCAAATAATTTATATTCTCCTTTTACCATTCAAGTGCATGGGATTTATCCGCGTGATACCATGAATGCTAAGTCATTTGCTCAGGTATATCCTGAAATTAAAAAACGGTTGCAAAACAGGATGGTTGTAGCTCACAATGAAAGTTTTGACCGGAATGTTTTGGCAAAATCAATGGCGCTTTATAATTTAGAGTATGCGGATTTGAATATTGCCTCTCGTTGGGAATGTACCGTAAAAATATACAAAGCCAAAGGATTAAAACCAACTAAATTGAGCGATTGTTGCCGGGAAATGAATATCGCTTTGAATCATCACGAAGCGTTATCTGATGCTCGGGCTTGTGCCAAATTGTATTTGTTGAAATAAAAACATCCTATTTTACTAAAATAGCATTCGGTATTTTAGGGAAATTTCTGATTTTTTTTATTTTAGATAATTTGCTATTTTTTTTTACTACATTAGTCTTCAATCTAATATTTTCAATATGAAAGAAGATTTCCTCCATTACCTTTGGAAATTCAAGAAATTTGATACTTTGAATTTGAAAACTTTCAATGGAGAGGAAATCACAATTGTTGCTGTGGGCCAATATCTTGAACTGGCCGGTCCTGATTTTTTTAATGCACAAATAACGATTGCAAATCAAAAATGGGCAGGAAATGTCGAAATTCATCTTAAATCGTCAGACTGGTATGTGCATCATCATGAACAGGATTCAGGATATGAAAACGTTATTTTACATGTGGTTTGGGAGCATGATACGGAAGTGTTTAGAAGCAATAACAGCGAAATTCCGGTTTTGGAACTCAAAAAATATGTAGATAAGGCCACCCTTGAAAATTACCAATCTTTAATGGCACCCAAATCATGGATTTTTTGCGAAAAGCAAATTAATAAAATTGATGGATTTGTCTTTAAAAATTGGCAGGAACGTCTGTTTTTTGAACGTCTGGAAAGAAAAGCAAAATCTATATTTGATTTGTTAGAACAAACTAATCACGATTGGGAAGCAGTGTTGTTTTGCCTTTTGGCTAAAAATTTTGGATTAAATACCAATGGAGAACTCTTTTTTAAAATGGCACAAAACATTCCTTTTTCGGTGCTTAGAAAGGAAAGTTTTGAAATTGAGAATCTGGAAGCATTAATTTTTGGAACCGCAGGGTTATTGGATTGTGATAAGGAGGATACTTATTTCAAAGATTTAAAATTTAGGTATTTTTACTTGATACATAAATACCAATTGGAGCAAGGTGGCCAGGCACCAGTCCAGTTTTTTAAGCATCGCCCGGATAATTTTCCTACGATACGTCTTTCTCAATTGGCGAATTTATACCACAGTCAGGTACATTTATTTTCAAAAATAAGTGTTTTGAATTCATTAAAAAGTAGTTACGACCTGTTTCAGGTTTCGACTTCTGAATATTGGTTGAATCATTACCAATTTGATAAAGAAAGTCCAAAGAAAAGGAAATCGCTTTCAAAATCTTTCATTGACTTGATCGTCATAAATACCATAATTCCGCTACAATTTGCTTTTGCTAAAAGTCAGGGAAAAGAAATTTCAGAGGATTTAATTCGTCTGTTAGAAGAAGTTTCTCCGGAGAAAAATGCCATTATAGATAAATTCAAGTCTTTTGGGGTTCTCGCTGCAAGTGCTTTTGATACCCAATCATTACTGCAATTAAAAATGGAGTATTGCAACGCAGGTAAATGCTTAGAATGTGCCGTAGGAATGGAATTGTTGAAAAAAAATTAATTCAATTATTTTTGGATTTGTTTACTGGA
This sequence comes from Flavobacterium sp. LS1R10, assembly GCF_003968825.1. NCBI lineage: Bacteria > Pseudomonadati > Bacteroidota > Flavobacteriia > Flavobacteriales > Flavobacteriaceae > Flavobacterium > Flavobacterium sp. LS1R10. The sequence continues at coordinate 21,847 of NZ_RYDH01000008.1, forward strand.
GAATGTTGTAAATTTGTTTTTTAAATATGTGATTGACGAATTTAATACACTAACTGAAAAATGTCAGCAGTAATTAAGCTTAAGTTCTTTTTTGAGAAACACGGTTTTCATGTTTCCTCCCGCTTAGCAGATACCTTAGGAATGCGTGCCAGTAGCGTCCGACTATTTTTTATTTACTTGTCATTTGTTACAGCTGGCTTGTGGTTTGCCGTGTATTTAACTTTGGCTTTTTGGATGCGGTTGAAAGATTTAATTCGTGCAAAACGCACTTCGGTTTTTGATTTGTAAAAAGAGTTAAATAAAAAAAGGGATTCTAAAATAGTTAAACTATTCTAGAATCCCTTTTTTGTATGCTGTAAATTTATTTATCCGGATTGTTTAGTTTACTTTTTTTCTTACCGTAGGCAAAATAGATAGCAACTCCAATAATCATCCAAATGGCAAGTCTTTCCCAACTTTCAATAGGTAATCCAGCCATCAAGATTAGACAGATGATAACTCCTAGAATTGGAAATACTGGTACAAATGGCACTCTAAAACCTCTTACTGCATCGGGATTAGTTTTTCTCATTACAACAACTCCAATACATACAAGAGCAAACGCAAATAATGTTCCTATACTTACCATATGACCTAAGTCTGACACAGGAACAAATCCTGCAAACATGCTAACAAAAACCATGAAAAGTAGGTTTGTTTTGTATGGTGTTCTATTTGTTGCGTGTAATGTACTAAAAAATTTAGGTAATAATCCGTCAATACTCATACTGTAGAAAACCCTACTTTGCCCCATCAACATCACTAACATTACAGAGGTATATCCTGCAATAATCGCAATTGTTAATGCTGAGTTTAAGAATGTATAACCTGTCTTAGCAAACGCTGTAGTGACAGGGCTTGCGTCACCTTTAAAGTTAAGGTAGTTTTCTAAACCAGTTAAAACAAAAGCAAATAGAACATATAAAACGGTACAAATTATGAGCGACCCTAATATACCAATTGGCATACCTTTCTGTGGATCTTTTGCCTCTTGTGCAGCTGTAGAAACAGCGTCAAATCCTATAAATGCAAAAAACACAACTCCTGCACCTCTTAGAATACCACTCCAACCGTAATGACCAAAGTAATCGCTACTAAAGAAATTTAAAAATGTCATCTTTCCTGAGCTTAAAAGGGCTTCGCCTTCATTTACAGGGATAAATGGAGTATGATTCGCTCCGTCAATAAAACCCCATCCGATACCTATGAATACAATAACAACAGTTACTTTTAAAATAACCAAAATATTGTTTAATAAAGCTGATTCTTTTGTGCCTCTAATCAATAGTAGAGAAAGGGCACAGATAATTAATATGGCGGGTAAATTAATGAATCCTGGTTTCTGATCCCATGGTCCATGGAGTATCTCCTGGGGAATATGGAGTCCATAATTGGCGAGGAATTTATCTACATATTGAGACCAACTCACTGCTACTGTTGCGGCTCCAAGAGCATATTCAAGCACTAAATCCCATCCAATAATCCAAGCAACAAATTCTCCCATTGTGGCATAAGAATAGGTGTAAGCACTTCCTGCTACTGGGATCATAGAGGCAAATTCAGCGTAGCACAATCCAGCAAAGGCACAGCCTATCCCTGCTAAGACGAAGGATAGCGTTACTGCGGGTCCTGCATTATCTGCGGCTGCGATTCCTGTTAAAGAAAATAATCCTGCTCCGATAATTGCTCCAACTCCTAGCGCTACTAATGAACGTGAAGACAAAGTTCTTTTTAATCCTTTTTCAGATTCTGATGCTTCATTTAGCAATACCGAAAGGGGTTTAGTTTTCCAAATTGACATGGGTTATATGGTTTTGTTTGTTATTAAGCTCCAAATGTATTGTTTTTTATAAAAAATAAAAACAATAATTGAATTTTAAGTTGTAAAAAATGATTTGTCGTCTTTTTTAATATTGATTCCCGGTGAAATTATTTTGTCAAATAGGCTTGTAGCGGGTATTAATTTGTTTTTGAAAAAAAATCTACAGAAAGCGAACGGTCTTGATTTAATTTATAAATTTAGAATTATTTTTAATGCTAGCAAATCGATACGTACCCCCATGAGTTTTAAAACGATTCTAACTTATTTTAAGTTCACTAAGGAGCAACGAACCGGTATTTTCTTTTTGTTTGTAATTAGTGTAGTCCTGCAGCTGGTTTATTTTTTTGTTGATTTTAGAGCGGTATCTAAAGTGTATCCTGAAAAACAAAAATGGCTTTCTCTTCAAACTGCAATGGATTCCCTTACTATGGAAGCTGCAAATAAAAAGCCCAATGTGTATCTTTTTAATCCCAATTTTATCACAGATTATAAAGGATATAGATTAGGAATGTCTCTTCAGGAAATTGATCGTTTGCTCGCTTATAGAAAACAAAACAAATATGTAAATTCTCCTGAGGAGTTTCAGAACGTGACTAAAGTTTCAGACTCATTGTTAAATGTGCTAGCGCCTTATTTTAAATTCCCGGATTGGGTACTTGCTAAAAAACAGAAAACTAAATTTATTACATATAAAAAATATTCAAATCCAGCTTTCGCCAAAAAAGAAAAAATCCTAGTCATTGATATCAATAGGGCAACAAAAGAAGATTTGGTAAAAATTTATGGAATAGGTGAGGCCATTTCTATTCGCATTTTAAAACAAAAAGAAACGTTGGGCGGATTTGTTTCTATGGATCAAATGCAGGATATTTGGGGGTTGTCACCAGAAGTAATTGAGAATTTGAATACTCATTTTGAAGTTTTGGCGCTGCCTCAATTTAAAAAAATCAAGGTCAATACCGCTTCTTTAAAGGAGCTTTCTCAGTTTTATTATTTTAGGTATGTACTGGCCAGAGAAATTATAACTTATAGAAGCATGAAGGGGGATTTTAATAATATTGAGGATTTAATAAAAATTAAGGGATTTCCTGTTGATAAAGCAAAAATAATTGACTTATATTTGGACTTTAATTAGAAGTGTCAGATTTTAAGCCCCGGACAAGAGAATTGTATTGCCTTTTAAAATAGAGGTGTTACTTTTTTATTAGCGGATTATTTTTAATCGTTTAAAAACGAAATTTGAAATAGTACTGCTTTATTATGCTTCAATTAATACTATTTGTTAAGAAAAATATACTATATGAATTCAATTTATTTTACGGAAGAACACCATGCATTTAGAGAAAGTTTAAAAGATTTTCTGCAGAAAGAAGTTGTTCCGCATATCGAAAAGTGGGAAAAAACGGGCACAATAGAACGTTTTATTTGGGAAAAATTTGGCGAGATGGGGTACTTTGGTATTGCCTACCCAGAGGCTTATGGCGGTCTGAATCTCGATTTATTTTATACTGTTATTTTTCTCGAAGAATTGCAAAAAATTAAGTCATCAGGTTTTGCTGCTGCCATGTGGGCTCATGGGTATTTAGCGATGACCCATTTGAATGCTGAGGGTGACGAAAGGATAAAGCAAGATTACTTAGTGCCAAGTATCGCCGGAAAGAAAATAGGAGCTTTATGTATTTCAGAGCCTTTTGGGGGTAGTGATGTTGCGGGGATGCGCACTAATGCCGTAAAAAAAGGAGATAAATATATTATTAATGGTTCCAAAACATTTATTACAAACGGTGTTTATGCAGACTATTATATTGTTGCAGCAAAAACTAATCCTGAACTTGGAAACAAAGGGATTAGCATCTTTTTGATGGATACTGGTTTAAAAGGGATATCGGCTGTCAAACTAGATAAATTAGGTTGGAGAGCATCTGATACTGCTGAAATTGCCTTTGACAACGTAGAGATCCCAGCAGAAAACTTAATGGGTGAAGAGGGGAAAGGATTTCCTTACATCATGCAGCATTTTGCTTTGGAGCGTTTAATCATGGCGATAAATGCACATGCTAGAGCTGAATATGCAATAGATTATACAATAGATTATATGTCGCATAGAGAGGCATTTGGAAAAAAAATAAGTAAGTTTCAAGCACTAAGACATACGCTTGTTGAGCATGCAACAGAGGTAGAACACTGTAAGGTGTTTAACTATGCTGCTGTCGCTCGTTTAGACAAAGGGGAATACGTCGTAAAAGAGTCCACTATGGCTAAGCTGAAATCTACAAAAGTTGCAGATGATACTATTTATAGTTGTTTACAAATGTTAGGTGGTTATGGGTATATGGAGGAGTATCCATTGGCACGTTTGTTTAGGGACAGTCGTTTAGGGCCAATAGGCGGAGGAACTTCAGAAATTCTTAAAGAGATTTTAGGAAAATTAATTATTGATAATCAAAATTATGTGCCAGCGGTAAAGTAGTTTAGACTTTGATTAGGTAGTTTCTGGAGCGAATAAGTTTTGCTTAACGGGATGCTTTAGATTCAATAAAGTAAGTATTTTATAAAAAAAAGAGTCAATACACAAATTGACTCTTTTTTTTATGTCAAGGATAGTACTGCGAATTTTACCCCGATACCTCGCAATGAATAAGATTATAGCGAAAAGCTGGCAGCACATGATAGCCTATTCGTGAAACGGAATTGATATTTTGCAAGCATGCTCAAATAAATTCACAATTAATGACTTCCAATTCAAAATAATGTTTACTTTTGCACACTTAAAGAAAGGGGGTGTCTATATTATGTTAATTATACCAATTAAAGACGGAGAAAATATCGATAGAGCATTAAAACGCTACAAAAGAAAATTTGATAAAACAGGAACTGTTCGTCAACTAAGAGCACGTACTGCTTTTATTAAGCCTTCAGTTACAAATAGAATCAAAATTCAAAAAGCGGCTTATATCCAAAATATGAGAGATAACTTAGAGAGTTAGTCAATATCTATTAAATAAAATACCGTTAGTCATCAAAATTGTATAACTTTGATGCTAACGGTTTTTTTATGACTACTAATAAAGACGCTTTTCGGGATTATCTACAGTTGGAGAAAAAATATTCTCCTCATACCCTAACGGCATATTGTGCGGATATTGCTTCTTTTGAATCATTCAACAAAATTCACTTTGAGGAGCAAGGCATAGAGCAGGCAGGGTATAGTCAAATCAGGAGTTGGATTGTGGTACTTGTGGATGATGGGGTCTCGAATGGTTCTGTTAATAGAAAAATAGCGTCTTTAAAAGCATTTTACAAATTCCTGTTGAAAACAAAGCAAATTCGGGTTAGTCCATTGTCAGGGCATAAAGCATTGAAGGCTTCGAGGGTTTTGCAGGTTCCTTTTTCTGAAAAGGAAGTTTTGAATGTTTTAGATCAAATGCAAAATACAATTGGATTTGAAGAAGTGAGGAATAAACTCATAATCGATTTGTTGTATACTACCGGAATGCGACGCGCAGAGCTGATTCAGCTTCAAATAGCAAATATTGACTTATCCAATAGTACAATTAAAGTATTGGGCAAGCGAAGTAAAGAACGAATCCTTCCTGTTTTACCGGTACTGGCGGCTCAGTTTTGTTTGTACCTAAAGGAAAGAGCTTTGTTGGCAATAGTCGCTGATAATGCTTATTTTTTTCTCACAAAAAAAGGATTAAAATTAAATGATTCTTTTGTGTATCGGCTAATAAATTCTTACTTTAGTGGTGTGTCTGAGAAAGTAAAAAAAAGTCCACATATCCTGCGGCATACTTTTGCAACACATCTATTAAATAATGGTGCGGATTTAAATTCAGTAAAGGAATTGTTAGGGCATTCTAGTTTGGCTTCAACTCAAATTTATACCCATAGCAGTTTGTCAGAAATTAAAAATATTTATAAAGAGGCGCATCCTCGAGGACGTAAATGATTCGTAAAATGTTTAACTAAAAAAAATGATTATGAAGGTAAGTGTTCATGCAGTTAACTTTACTGTTGACAAAAAGCTAGTAGATTTTGTTCAAGAAAGAATGGACAAGTTAGAAAAATATTATGACAAGGTGGTATCCGCCGATGTTTTTTTGAAAGTGGAGAAGACTAGTGATAAAGAAAATAAAATTGCTGAGGTAAAAATGAATGTTCCTGGGGATGATTTTTTAGTTAAAAAGCAATGTAAAACTTTTGAAGAAGCCTTAGAACTTTCTGCTGAATCTTTAGAACGATTATTGGTAAAAAGGAAAGAAAAAATAAGTTCGCATATTTAATATGATTTTTTTTTAAAAAAAGTTTTGATTGAGAGATAAAATCTATACATTTGCAGTCCGTTAGAAATAGCGGACTTTTTTTATTGATTCGCCAGCGTAGCTCAGTTGGCTAGAGCAGCTGATTTGTAATCAGCAGGTCGTGGGTTCGAGTCCCTCCGCCGGCTCAAGACTGTAAAGGTCTGGCAATATAAAAAGTAGGGGAGATACTCAAGCGGCCAACGAGGGCAGACTGTAAATCTGCTGTGTAAACTTCGCAGGTTCGAATCCTGCTCTCCCCACGATGAAAGTTTTAAATTAATTTAAAATGCAACATTTAAAATTAATTCTCTGCCGGTGTAGCTCAGGGGTAGAGTGCTTCCTTGGTAAGGAAGAGGTCTCGGGTTCAATTCCCGACATTGGCTCAAGTAAGTAGGAAATAGAAATTAATATATAACAAGATTTAAAATTAAGTAAAATGGCAAAGGAAAATTTTAACCGTAACAAGCCCCATTTAAACATTGGAACAATTGGGCATGTGGATCACGGAAAAACGACATTAACTGCGGCAATTACAAAAGTATTGTCTGATGCAGGGTATTGTCAAGCAAAATCATTTGATCAAATTGATAATGCTCCAGAAGAAAAAGAAAGAGGTATTACAATTAATACATCTCACGTTGAGTATGAAACTGCTAATCGTCACTACGCTCACGTTGACTGTCCAGGTCACGCGGATTACGTAAAGAACATGGTTACAGGTGCTGCTCAAATGGATGGTGCTATTCTTGTTGTAGCTGCTACTGATGGGCCAATGCCACAAACACGTGAGCATATCCTTTTAGGTCGCCAGGTAGGTATTCCTAGAATGGTTGTATTCATGAATAAAGTGGATATGGTTGATGATGAGGAATTACTTGAATTAGTTGAGATGGAAATCAGAGACTTGTTATCTTTCTATGAATATGATGGAGATAATGGTCCTGTTGTTCAGGGTTCAGCTTTAGGTGGATTGAATAATGATCCAGCTTGGGTACCAAAAATTCTTGAATTGATGGCAGCTGTAGATTCTTGGATCGAAGAGCCGGTAAGAGATGTTGCAAAACCTTTCTTGATGCCTGTTGAAGATGTGTTCTCAATCACTGGTCGTGGAACTGTTGCTACAGGTCGTATCGAAACAGGTGTTGCTAATACAGGAGATCCAGTTGAAATCATTGGTATGGGAGCTGAAAAATTGACTTCTACTATTACAGGAGTTGAGATGTTCCGTAAAATCCTTGATAGAGGTGAAGCTGGAGACAACGTAGGTATTCTTTTAAGAGGTATTCAAAAAGAAGACATCAAAAGAGGAATGGTTATCTGTAAGCCAGGTTCAGTTAAACCACATGCTACTTTTAAAGCTGAGGTTTATATCTTGAAAAAAGAAGAAGGTGGTCGTCACACACCATTTCACAATAACTACCGTCCACAGTTTTATGTACGTACAACGGATGTAACAGGGATCATTACTTTGCCTACAGGTGTAGAAATGGTTATGCCTGGGGATAACTTAACTATTGATGTTGTGTTGCTTAGTGCAATTGCATTAAGTGTTGGTTTACGTTTTGCTATCCGTGAGGGTGGTAGAACTGTAGGTGCAGGTCAGGTAACTGAAATTGTAGCATAATCCAAATAGGATAAAAAAGTATAAAGCCAGTAACTCCGTAAAGTTGTTACTGGCTTTTATTAACGAACGGGCGTAGTTCAAGGGTAGAATAGCGGTCTCCAAAACCGTTGATGGGGGTTCGAATCCCTCCGCCCGTGCAAAAAAATAAATCATAATGACAAAAGTTGTTAATTACATATCAGAGGCATTTGAGGAATTAAAGTCAAATGTAACTTGGCCGGTTTGGGCTGAGGTTCAGCGTCTAACGATTGTTGTGGCTGTTTTTTCAGTATTATTCGCTTTGGCAACTTGGGGAGTAGATGAAATTTTCGCAAAAGCTTTGGCTGGTTTTTTTAACTGGATAAAAGCATAATTTTTTTGTTATGGCAGATAATAATATTAAAAAGTGGTATGTCGTTAGGGCGGTAAGTGGTCAAGAAAATAAAGTGAAAGCTTATATCGAAACCGAAATCGCACGACTTGGGATGGGTGATTATGTGTCACAGGTTTTGGTTCCTACTGAAAAAGTAGTTACTGTAAAAGAGGGAAAAAAGATAATTAAAGATAAGGTTTATTTTCCAGGATACGTCATGATAGAGGCTAATCTGATTGGTGAAATACCTCATATTATTAAATCAATAACAAGTGTTATTGGTTTTTTAGGAGAGATTAAAGGGGGGGAACCTGTTCCTTTGAGAATTTCCGAAGTGAATCGAATGTTAGGTAAAGTAGATGAATTAGCGGTTAATACCGATACACGTTCTATTCCTTTCAATATTGGTGAGACGATTAAGGTTGTTGATGGTCCTTTTAATGGTTTTAACGGAACTGTGGAGAAAATTAATGAAGAAAAGCGTAAACTGGAAGTAATGGTGAAAATTTTCGGAAGAAAAACACCATTAGAATTGAGTTTTATGCAAGTTGAAAAAGTATAATTTTGTTACATCTATAATATCCATTGCAATCGCTTCCAAAGATTGTAGTGTTAAATTTTTAAAAAATGGCTAAAGAAATTAGTAAAGTAGTTAAACTACAAGTTAAGGGAGGTGCTGCGAATCCATCGCCACCGGTTGGACCTGCTTTAGGTGCTGCTGGTGTTAATATCATGGAGTTCTGTAAGCAATTTAATGCAAGAACTCAAGATAAAGCCGGCAAAGTTTGCCCTGTGCAAATTACAGTGTATAAAGACAAATCTTTTGATTTTGTTGTAAAAACACCACCTGCTGCTGTCCAATTATTGGAAGCTGCAAAGCTAAAATCTGGTTCAGGTGAACCTAATCGTAAAAAAGTAGCTAACGTTACTTGGGACGTAATTAGAACAATCGCCGAAGATAAAATGGTGGATTTGAATGCATTTACTATCGAATCTGCTATGAGCATGATCGCAGGAACGGCTAGATCTATGGGTATAACTGTAACTGGAGATTCTCCTCTAAAACAAGGGTAAGACATGGCAAAATTGACAAAAAAGCAAAAAGAGGCTGCTTCAAAAATTGAAAAGAACAAATTATATTCTCTTAAAGATGCTGCGGCATTAATAAAAGTTGTTGCTTCTGCAAAATTTGATGAGTCTATTGATATCGCAGTTCGTTTGGGTGTAGATCCAAGAAAAGCGAATCAAATGGTAAGAGGTGTAGTAACATTGCCTCATGGTACTGGTAAAGATGTTAAAGTATTAGCATTGGTTACTCCGGACAAAGAAGCGGAAGCTTTGGCAGCTGGTGCTGACTATGTAGGTCTTGATGACTATTTACAAAAGATAAAAGACGGTTGGACAGATGTTGATGTAATTATCACAATGCCTTCTGTTATGGGTAAATTAGGTCCATTAGGTCGTATTTTAGGACCTAGAGGTTTAATGCCTAACCCTAAAACAGGTACTGTAACTATGGATGTTGCAAAAGCTGTTCAAGAGGTAAAAGCTGGTAAAATTGACTTTAAAGTTGACAAAACTGGTATAGTGCATGCAGGAATTGGTAAAGTCTCTTTTGGAGCTGAACAAATTGTTGACAATGCTCACGAAATTATTCAAACATTAATCAAACTTAAACCAACTGCGGCTAAAGGAACTTACATCAAAAGTATTTACCTAACTAGCACTATGAGTCCTGCAATTGCATTGGATCCTAAGGCAGTATAATTGGTAGTTAAAAATTTTTAGTATGACTAGAGAAGAAAAATCAATCGCGATTGAAGTTTTAACTGCACAGTTAGCTGGTACAAATATTATTTATGTATCTGATATTTCTGGAATGAATGCAGAAGCAACTACGAACTTAAGAAGAGCTTGTTATAAAGCAGGTATAAAATTAGAAGTAGTTAAAAATACATTGCTTGCAAAAGCAATGGAAGCATCAGCTAATGATTATGGAGATTTACCTTCAGTTTTGACTGGTAATAGTGCTATATTCATTTCTGAGATAGCAAACGCTCCGGGTAAGATAATAAAAGATTTCAGAAAAAAATCAGCTAAACCGGTATTAAAGGGAGCTTATATCAACTCTGAAATTTATATTGGAGACGATCAATTAGATGCATTAGCAACTATTAAATCTAAAGAAGAGCTTATCGGCGAACTTATTGGATTATTGCAGTCACCAGCACAAAGAGTTATTTCTGCTCTTCAAAACCAATTTGCCAAAAGCGAAGAGGCAACAGAGGAAGTGGAGGCATAATGAAAGAAGAGTTTTACTCTAATTTTATTACATAAAACGCGCACAATAAATAAATTATATTTTTTACAAATCATTTTAAAACGATAGAAAAAATGGCAGATTTGAAACAATTCGCAGAACAATTGGTTAACCTAACGGTAAAAGAAGTTAACGAATTAGCAACAATATTAAAAGATGAGTACGGAATCGAACCAGCTGCTGCAGCTGTAGTAGTTTCAGGTGGTGGCGAAGCTGCTGCTGAAGATGTTCAAACAGAATTTACAGTGGTTTTGAAAGCAGCAGGTGCTTCTAAATTAGCAGTTGTAAAATTAGTTAAAGAACTTACTGGTTTAGGTTTGAAAGAAGCTAAAGATGTAGTAGACAGCGCACCAAGCAATGTTAAAGAGGGTGTGACTAAAGATGAAGCAGAAGCGCTTAAAAAATCTTTGGAAGAAGCTGGAGCTGAGGTTGAACTTAAATAGTTCACTCTAGTTTTGAAAATAAGGTTTAGGTCTTGGAGTCATCCAAAGACCTAAACCATTTTTCGTATAACAAAAGGCTACGTTGTATTAGTACATACTAGTCTTTTAAAATAGATTCATTTTATCCATTACGAGGAAAAAAAATTAACAGATAATAAGAAAGTAGTTATCTTAAATTGGTTTTTAAAGATGTAATGGTTTAAAAAAAAAGGTATAAATAAATTACTATTTATACAAAAAAATTACTTTTCTAATCAAAATTTTGTCCATTGATGATAACAAATCAAACTGAAAGATTGAATTTTGCCTCTACAAAAAATATTCCTGATTATCCAGATTTTCTAGATGTTCAGGTTAAATCGTTTAAGGATTTTTTTCAATTAGAAACTAAATCTGACGAAAGAGGCGACGAAGGGCTTTACAATACCTTCATGGAAAACTTCCCAATTACTGATACAAGAAATAACTTTGTATTAGAATTCCTTGATTATTTTGTAGATCCGCCACGTTACACAATTCAAGAATGTATAGAAAGAGGTCTTACGCATAGTGTACCCCTAAAAGCTAGGTTAAAACTATATTGTACAGATCCAGAACATGAAGATTTTGAGACTATTGTTCAGGATGTTTATCTTGGGACAATTCCATATATGACGCCAAGCGGTACTTTTGTTATTAATGGTGCTGAGCGTGTAGTTGTTTCTCAATTACACCGTTCTCCTGGTGTTTTCTTCGGGCAGTCATTTCATGCAAATGGAACAAAATTGTACTCTGCCAGAGTAATTCCTTTTAAGGGTTCTTGGATAGAATTTTCTACAGATATAAACAGCGTAATGTATGCTTATATTGACAGAAAGAAAAAATTACCTGTAACGACTTTATTCCGTGCAATTGGATTCGAAAGAGATAAGGATATCCTGGAGATTTTCGATCTTGCTGAGGAAATTAAAGTTTCTAAAACAGGACTTAAAAAATATATCGGCAGAAAATTAGCTGCTCGTGTATTGAATACATGGCATGAAGATTTTGTAGATGAGGATACTGGTGAAGTAGTTTCTATTGAACGTAACGAAATAATTCTTGATAGAGACACTATTATCGACAAAGATAATGTGGAAGAAATCATTGATTCTAACGTTAAATCTATTTTGCTGCACAAAGAAGATGCTAATCAAGGAGATTATGCGATTATTCATAACACGTTGCAAAAAGATCCAACAAACTCTGAAAAAGAGGCTGTTGAGCATATCTATAGACAATTGCGTAATGCTGAACCGCCTGATGAAGAAACGGCTCGTGGTATTATCGATAAATTATTCTTTTCTGATCAACGGTACAACTTAGGTGAAGTAGGTCGTTATAGAATAAATAAAAAATTAGGGTTGGATACTCCAATGGAAAAGCAAGTCTTGACCAAAGAAGATATCATAACGATTGTTAAATATTTGATTGAATTAATTAACTCTAAAGCAGAGATTGATGATATTGATCACTTATCAAACCGTCGTGTACGAACAGTTGGAGAACAAATGTCACAACAGTTTGGTGTTGGTTTGGCGCGTATGGCCAGAACCATTAGAGAGCGAATGAACGTTAGGGATAACGAGGTGTTTACACCGATAGATTTGATTAATGCTAAAACATTATCCTCTGTTATCAACTCTTTCTTTGGTACAAACCAGTTGTCTCAGTTTATGGATCAAACGAATCCATTAGCCGAGATTACGCACAAAAGAAGATTATCTGCACTTGGACCAGGTGGACTTTCGAGAGAAAGAGCCGGATTTGAGGTACGTGATGTTCACTATACGCATTATGGACGTTTATGTCCAATTGAAACTCCTGAGGGACCAAACATTGGTTTGATATCTTCTCTTGGTGTTTATGCTAAAGTAAACGGAATGGGTTTCATTGAGACTCCATACCGTAAAGTAACTAACGGAGTCGTAGATCTAGTGTCTACTCCTGTTTACTTGAGTGCAGAAGAAGAAGAAGGAATGATGATTGCTCAGGCAAACATAGAAATGGATGCAGTAGGTAAGATTATCGCTGAAAATGTAATTGCCCGTCAGGAAGGTGATTTTCCAGTAATTGAGCCTTCAAAAGTGGATTATACGGATGTTGCTCCAAATCAAATTGCTTCTATTTCAGCCTCTTTGATTCCTTTCTTAGAACATGATGATGCGAATAGAGCCTTGATGGGATCTAACATGATGCGTCAGGCCGTACCATTAATTCGTCCTGAAGCTCCTATTGTTGGAACTGGTTTAGAGCGTCAGGTTGCTTCGGATTCCAGAGTTTTAATTAACGCTGAAGGAGATGGAACTGTTGAATATGTGGATGCTAATATTATCACAATCAAATACGATCGTTCTGAAGAAGAAAGAATGGTGAGTTTTGAGTCAGATGAGAAAACATACAATCTAATTAAATTTAGAAAAACCAATCAAGGTACTAGTATCAACTTGAAACCTATCGTAAGAAGAGGCGACAGAGTTGTTCTTGGTCAAGTATTGTCAGAAGGTTATGCCACTCAAAATGGAGAACTTGCTTTAGGTCGTAACCTAAAAGTAGCGTTTATGCCATGGAAAGGGTACAACTTTGAGGATGCGATTGTAATTTCTGAAAAAGTAGTTCGTGACGATATTTTTACCTCTATTCACGTGGATGATTATTCATTAGAAGTTAGAGATACTAAATTAGGTAACGAAGAATTGACGAACGATATACCGAACGTTTCTGAAGAAGCTACTAAAGATTTAGATGAAAATGGTATGATCAGAATTGGAGCCGAGGTTAAACCTGGTGACATTCTTATCGGAAAAATTACTCCAAAAGGAGAATCAGATCCTACTCCGGAAGAGAAATTGCTTCGTGCAATCTTTGGGGACAAAGCAGGGGATGTAAAAGATGCTTCATTAAAAGCCTCTCCTTCTTTACATGGTGTTGTTTTAGACAAAAAACTGTTTGCAAGAGCAGTAAAAGATAAACGTAAACGTACGCAAGATAAAGATGCTTTAGGAGCACTTGAAATGGAGTTTGAAGTTAAATTTGTTGAATTAAAAGACAAATTAGTGGAAAAACTTTTCTTGATCGTAAACGGAAAAACATCTCAAGGGGTAATGAATGATTTGGGTGAAGAAGTTTTACCAAAAGGTAAAAAATACACTCAAAAAATGCTTTATGCTGTTGAAGATTTTGCTCACTTAAGTAAAGGTCAATGGGTTGCTGATGATGCAACTAATAAAATGGTGAATGATTTAATTCATAACTATAAAATTAAGTTGAACGATTTACAAGGTGCTTTACGTAGAGAGAAATTTACTATTACTGTTGGAGATGAATTGCCAGCAGGAATCTTGAAATTAGCGAAAGTATATATTGCCAAAAAACGTAAGTTGAAAGTTGGGGATAAAATGGCGGGACGTCACGGTAACAAAGGTATTGTTGCTCGTATCGTTCGTCATGAAGATATGCCTTTCCTTGAAGACGGAACGCCTGTTGATATAGTGTTGAACCCACTTGGTGTACCTTCACGTATGAACATTGGTCAAATTTATGAAACAGTTCTTGGTTGGGCGGGACAAAACTTGGGTAGAAAATTTGCTACACCAATTTTTGACGGAGCAACCCTTGATCAAATCAATGAATTGACTGATGAAGCTGGAATACCACGTTTTGGACATACATATTTATATGATGGTGGTACAGGAGAACGTTTCCATCAAGCTGCAACAGTAGGAGTTATCTACATGTTGAAACTTGGACACATGGTTGACGATAAAATGCACGCACGTTCTATAGGTCCGTACTCATTGATTACGCAACAACCACTTGGAGGTAAAGCTCAATTTGGAGGACAGCGTTTTGGAGAGATGGAAGTTTGGGCACTTGAGGCTTATGGAGCATCAAGTACACTTAGAGAAATCTTGACTGTGAAGTCTGATGATGTTATCGGTAGAGCAAAAACGTATGAAGCAATCGTAAAAGGTGAATCTATGCCAGAACCAGGATTACCGGAATCATTCAATGTATTGATGCATGAATTGAAAGGTCTTGGACTTGACATTCGTCTAGAAGAATAGAAGTTTAGTATTCAGTGTTCAGTATTTAGTAATCAGTGATAAACTGAACGCTAAATTCTGAATACTGAACACTTTTTTAAAAGAGTTTTTAGGATTTATACCCGTAACCCGTTCCGATTTTTTATTTAAACCCAATTGGTTTTATAAATAGCACTTCAAAATTTTTATTTGAAGTTTAGAGAAGTAATTCGAGGTAATGTTTAAGTCTAAAGTTTGAAAGTCTAAAGTCTAAAGTCATCCGTGGCTTTAAAAACTTTATGACATTTGACTTTAAGACTGAAATAAAATTAATTTTTTAATTGCAAATAAATCAATAGTAAAAACTATGATGAATAATAGAAATAATAACAATAAAGATAAAAACCCTGTAAAAAGGTTTAATAAAATCTCCATAGGACTTGCTTCTCCTGAATCGATTTTGAAAGAATCAAGAGGTGAAGTATTGAAACCTGAAACTATCAATTATAGAACGCACAAACCGGAGCGTGATGGTCTTTTCTGTGAACGTATTTTTGGACCAGTAAAAGATTTTGAATGTGCTTGTGGTAAGTATAAAAGAATTCGCTACAAAGGAATCATCTGTGACCGTTGTGGTGTAGAAGTAACGGAGAAAAAAGTACGTAGAGACAGAGTAGGTCACATCAATCTTGTTGTGCCTATTGCTCATATCTGGTATTTCCGTTCTCTTCCAAACAAAATTGGTTATATCCTTGGACTTCCATCTAAGAAATTAGATATGATTATTTACTACGAAAGATACGTAGTAATCCAAGCAGGTATCGCTAAAAATGCAGAAGGTGAATCAGTACAAAGATTAGACTTTTTGACAGAAGAAGAATATTTAAATATTTTAGATACGCTTCCTGCTGACAACCAATATCTTGATGATTTTGATCCTAATAAATTTGTTGCCAAAATGGGAGCAGAATGTATTATGGACTTATTGGCAAGAATTGATTTAGATCAATTGTCTTACCAATTAAGACACAATGCTAACAATGAAACGTCTAAACAACGTAAAACGGAAGCATTAAAAAGATTACAAGTTGTGGAATCTTTCCGTGAGTCTAACTTGAACCGTGAGAACCGTCCAGAATGGATGATTATGAAAGTGGTACCCGTTATTCCACCAGAATTACGTCCGCTTGTGCCACTTGATGGAGGTCGTTTTGCAACTTCAGATTTGAATGATTTATACCGTCGTGTAATTATACGTAACAACCGTTTGAAAAGATTAATGGAGATTAAAGCTCCAGAAGTTATTTTAAGAAACGAGAAACGTATGTTGCAGGAATCGGTAGATTCACTTTTTGACAATACGCGTAAAGCATCTGCAGTAAAAACAGAATCAAACCGTCCATTGAAATCACTTTCGGATTCCCTAAAAGGAAAACAAGGTCGTTTCCGTCAAAACTTACTAGGTAAACGTGTGGATTATTCTGCTCGTTCGGTAATTGTTGTTGGACCAGAATTGAAATTGTCTGAATGTGGTATCCCTAAAGATATGGCAGCTGAATTATACAAACCTTTCGTTATCCGTAAATTGATAGAAAGAGGAATTGTAAAAACGGTTAAATCAGCTAAAAAAATAATAGATAAGAAAGAGCCTGTAGTTTGGGATATCCTTGAAAATGTGATCAAAGGGCACCCAATATTACTGAATCGTGCTCCTACTTTGCACCGTTTAGGTATCCAAGCATTCCAACCAAAATTAATTGAAGGAAAAGCAATCCAATTGCACCCTTTAGTATGTACTGCATTTAATGCGGATTTTGATGGGGATCAAATGGCAGTTCACTTGCCATTAGGACCTGAAGCTATTTTGGAAGCGCAACTATTAATGTTGGGTTCTCACAATATCTTGAATCCTGCAAATGGTGCTCCAATTACGGTACCTTCTCAGGATATGGTTTTGGGTCTGTATTATATGACCAAAGAACGTTTATCTACTCCTGAGCTTAAAATTTTAGGTGAAGGGATCACTTTTTATTCTGCGGAAGAAGTAAATATTGCTTTGAATGAAGGCAGATTAGAATTGAATGCTTCAGTGAAAATTAGAGCAAAACATTTTAATGAAGCAGGAGAATTAGTTTTCCAAATTATTAAAACTACTGCAGGCCGTGTATTATTTAATGAAGTAGTACCAGAAGCTGCAGGATATATCAATGATGTATTGACTAAGAAAAACCTTAGAGATATTATCGGACACGTTTTAAGCGCTACCGATGTACCTACAACTGCGGTCTTCTTAGATAATATGAAAGACATGGGATACAAATTTGCCTTCAAAGGTGGTTTGTCATTCTCTCTTGGGGATATTAGAATTCCGGATCAAAAACCTAAATTAATTGCAGATGCCAGAGAACAAGTTCAAGGTATTTCTGCTAATTATAATATGGGTTTGATTACTAATAACGAACGGTACAACCAAGTTATTGATGTATGGACTTCTGCGAATGCTCAACTTACAGAGTTAGCAATGAAAAACATTAGAGAAGACCAACAAGGTTTCAACTCGGTGTATATGATGCTTGATTCTGGAGCAAGGGGTTCCAAAGAACAAATTCGTCAGTTAACTGGTATGCGTGGTTTGATGGCTAAGCCAAAAAAATCTACTGCTGGTGGTGGTGAAATTATTGAAAACCCTATTCTTTCTAACTTTAAAGAAGGTCTTTCTATCCTTGAGTATTTTATTTCTACTCACGGTGCGCGTAAAGGTCTTGCGGATACGGCTTTGAAAACAGCCGATGCAGGATATTTAACAAGAAGATTGCATGATGTATCCCAAGATGTTATTGTAAACATCGAAGACTGTGGTACATTAAGAGGTGTTGAAGTTTCGGCATTGAAGAAAAACGAAGAAATTGTAGAATCACTTGGAGAAAGAATTTTAGGGCGTGTCGCTTTACAAGACTTAATCAACCCTTTGACCAGTGAGATTTTAGTTCATTCTGGGGAGCAAATCACAGAGGTTATCATGAAAGCAATTGATGCTTCTCCTATCGAGAAAGTAGAAGTGCGTTCTCCGTTAACTTGTGAAGCGCTAAAAGGTATTTGTGCCAAATGTTACGGTAGAAATCTTGCTACCGGAAAAATGACACAAAGAGGTGAGGCAGTTGGTGTAATTGCAGCACAATCTATTGGAGAACCTGGAACACAGTTAACATTACGTACTTTCCACGTTGGTGGGGTTGCGGGTGGTATTTCTGAAGAGTCTAGTATCGTTACTAAATTTAACGGTAAACTGGAAATTGAAGATTTAAAAACTGTTAAAGGCGAAGATAATGACGGTAATGCAGTGGATATTGTAGTATCTCGTTCTTCTGAATTGAAATTAATCGATGAAAGAACTGGTATTTTATTAAGTACAAATAATATTCCTTACGGTTCAAGTATTTTCGTTAAAGACGGCCAGTCTGTTGTTAAAGGAGATGTGATCTGTAAATGGGATCCTTATAATGGGGTTATCGTATCTGAGTTTACCGGTAAGATTGCTTATGAAGAATTAGAGCAAGGTCAATCATTCATGGTTGAAATTGATGAGCAAACTGGTTTCCAAGAAAAGGTAATTTCTGAATCCAGAGCTAAAAAATTAATTCCTACTTTATTGGTTTACGGTAAAGACAATGAATTGATTCGTTCGTATAACTTACCTGTTGGAGCCCACTTGATGGTTGAAAATGGTGAAAAAATTAAAGCCGGTAAAGTGTTGGTGAAAATTCCGCGTCGTTCTTCTAAATCAGGAGATATTACAGGAGGTTTGCCTAGAATTACTGAGTTGTTAGAAGCTCGTAATCCTTCAAACCCAGCAGTTGTTTCTGAAATTGATGGTGTTGTTTCTTTTGGAAAAATCAAAAGAGGAAACCGTGAGGTTGTTATTGAATCTAAATTTGGTGACATTAGAAAATACTTGGTTAAATTATCAAGCCAAATTCTAGTTCAGGAAAATGACTTTGTAAGAGCAGGTGTACCGTTGTCAGATGGTGCTATTACTCCGGATGATATTTTAAGAATCCAAGGGCCAGCAGCTGTTCAACAGTATTTGGTTAACGAAATTCAAGAAGTATACCGTTTGCAAGGGGTAAAAATTAACGACAAGCACTTTGAAGTAGTAATACGTCAGATGATGCGTAAGGTAAGAGTGCAAGATCCAGGTGACACGTTGTTCTTAGAAGATCAATTAATTCATACAAAAGACTTTATCTTTCAAAATGATAAATTATATGGTATGAAAGTCGTGGAAGATGCTGGCGATTCTGGCGCTTTGAAAGAAGGACAAATTATTACGCCTCGTGAGTTGCGCGATGAAAATTCTCTTTTGAAACGTACCGATAAAAATCTTGTTGTGGCTCGTGATGTCGTTACTGCAACTGCAACACCAGTCTTACAAGGTATTACAAGAGCCTCTCTTCAAACCAAATCATTTATATCAGCGGCTTCTTTCCAAGAAACGACTAAAGTATTGAACGAAGCTGCTGTTGCAGGTAAAATCGATTACTTAGAAGGATTGAAAGAAAATGTAATTGTTGGACATAGAATCCCTGCCGGAACGGGTATGAGAGAATATGACAATACAATTGTAGGTTCAAAAGAAGATTACAACGATATGATGGCTAATAAAGAAGAATATATTTATTAAGTATGAGTAATTCAAATCAACAACAAGAACAAATCAACATTGAGTTGGATGAGAAAATTGCCGAAGGAATTTATTCCAATTTGGCTATAATCAATCATTCGTCTTCTGAATTTGTTTTAGATTTTGTAAGCATCATGCCCGGCATACCTAAGGCTAAGGTAAAAGCAAGAATTGTCTTGACACCACAGCATGCTAAAAGATTGTTGAAAGCAATCGGAGAAAACATTCATCGTTTTGAAGTCGCTCATGGCGAAATAAAAGATACTGAACAAGCCCCGATTCCGCTTAATTTTGGTCCTGCGGGACAAGCATAATATCTTTAAAGGCTCCAGAAATGGAGCCTTTTTTATTTAAGGCTATTTTCTCAGTCTAGAATTATTGATTTCATTTCTGATTCGTGGTGTTAATTAGCTGTTTTTGTATGTAGGTTTTATGAATAAATTAGTATATCCAACCATCAAATCTGTGTTTTACAGAACCTATTTGTACTTTGAACGGGTATAATGGCACTTCATCGAAAATATTTCCGACTCATTTATAAATGATATACTTTCGTGTTCGAGATAGAAAAAACACATTCTGTCTATTGTAAAATTGTAAGGGATATGAACTATTTATCTTT
This sequence comes from Flavobacterium sp. LS1R10, assembly GCF_003968825.1. Classification (NCBI taxonomy): domain Bacteria; kingdom Pseudomonadati; phylum Bacteroidota; class Flavobacteriia; order Flavobacteriales; family Flavobacteriaceae; genus Flavobacterium; species Flavobacterium sp. LS1R10. The sequence goes on from NZ_RYDH01000008.1 coordinate 42,097, forward strand.
AAAAACAACTAAAAATGCAGGAAGTAATCGTTTCTTTTTGCTTGTTTTTATTCTAGTAACAAATATTTCTGTTTTTGCACAAACTGAGAAAAATTTAGTTGATGTGAATACAGTAGCAGTTGGTACAACTACAAAACAAGCGAATGTTTCAACAGTTTCTGCTTCAAATTCTAACAGTATGCATTTTATATTGTGGTTTATGGGTTCAAAACAAGATCCTAATAGCACAATTTCTATAGAAGGAATAAACGCTAAAAAACAAATAATCACATCAGGAGCTGCTCCAAATAGGCTGCTAATCAAGGCTTTCTTGAAAAAAGCGGTAAATTTAGAAAACATGATTGCTTGAGTATAATGCGATTTTAAAACATAAAAAAAACGCTAATTTCTAAAATTAGCGTTTTTTTATGCCTTTATTTTTTATGTCTGTGCTATTCAAGACCACCATTTAATTCCATTAGGCAGGTTTACTTTATATTAAGAATTACTCAAATTCAGAAGTAAAGAATAACTTAACATTTGGATATTTATTTTGTGTCATTTGAATTGTGAAATCAGAATCAGCCAGAAATACTAATTGTCCGTATTTATCATGTGCCAAGAATTTTTGTTTGATTCTTCTGAATTCTTTGAACTCTTCGCTTTTTGGATCGTTTGGTTTTACCCAACATGCTTTGTGTACGGGGAAATTTTCATAGGTACATTTTGCTCCATATTCGTGTTCTAAACGGTATTGGATCACCTCGTATTGTAGGGCTCCAACCGTTCCAATGATTTTTCTGTTGTTCATTTCCAAAGTAAATAACTGCGCCACACCTTCATCCATTAACTGATCGATTCCTTTGTCCAGTTGTTTGGCTTTCATAGGATCAGCATTATTAATATATCGGAAATGTTCCGGGGAGAAACTCGGTATTCCTTTGAAACTCATAATTTCTCCTTCGGTCAATGTATCTCCAATTTTGAAATTTCCTGTATCGTGTAAGCCAACAATATCACCTGGATAGGAAATATCTACAATTTCTTTCTTTTCGGCAAAAAAAGCATTTGGACTCGAAAATTTTAAGTTTTTCTTCTGACGCACGTGGTAATACGGTTTGTTTCTTTCGAAAGTTCCGGATACTATTTTTATAAAGGCCAGACGATCTCTGTGTTTTGGATCCATATTGGCATGGATTTTAAACACAAATCCTGTCATTTTTTCCTCTTTGGGATCTACTAATCGGGTTTCCGAATCTTTTGGTCTTGGTGATGGGGCAATTTGAACAAAACAGTCCAATAATTCTCTAACTCCAAAATTATTCAATGCCGAACCAAAAAATACAGGTTGTAGTTTTCCGTCTAAATAATCCTGACGATCAAATTTAGGATAAACTTCATCAATCAACTCTAGTTCTTCCCGCAAGCTGTCAGCTGGTTTTTGACCGATAATTTTCTCTAATTCCGGATTTTTAACATCGGAAAAAGCAATTGTTTCTTCAATATTTTTACGGCTGTCACCGCTAAATAAGTTGATGTTTTGTTCCCAAAGGTTGTAGATTCCTTGAAAATCATAGCCCATTCCTATTGGGAAACTTAATGGCGTAACTGTTAAACCTAGCTTTTGTTCCACTTCATCCATCAAGTCAAAAGCGTCTTTTCCTTCTCGGTCTAATTTATTGATGAATACGATAATTGGAATTTTTCGCATTCTACAAACGGCCACTAATTTCTCTGTTTGTTCTTCAACACCTTTGGCAACATCAATTACAACAATAACGCTGTCAACAGCTGTTAAGGTTCTAAAAGTGTCCTCCGCAAAATCCTTGTGACCTGGCGTATCGAGAATGTTTATCTTTTTGTCTTTATAATTGAAAGCCAAAACCGAAGTAGAAACCGAAATTCCTCTCTGGCGTTCAATTTCCATAAAGTCACTGGTAGCGCCTTTTTTGATTTTATTGTTTTTTACAGCACCTGCCTCTTGAATCGCACCACCAAAAAGGAGGAGTTTTTCTGTAAGTGTTGTTTTTCCGGCATCAGGATGTGAGATAATCCCAAAAGTTCTTCTGCGTTGTATTTCTTCTAAAAAGCCCATATTTATATCAATAGTGTGCAAAAGTACTATTTATAAATGCCAATTAAAAAAATGTATCCTCTTAATTAATGATGTGGGTTTTGAAAATGGATTTCAGTCGATTTTTTTAAATTTTATTAGATAGCTTATGACGCTATTAGGTATAAAAAAGGCTGTCAAAATAGACAGCCTTTAAAATAGTTTGGGTTACATGTTTGTCGACCAGATGGAATATCCATTTGGGGGACACTGTATTTTGACCCATTTGTCTGCTTGAGTAGTCGGCTGCCAAGTTGAATTACCTGTAAAATCTTTGATTTGAGCATTAGTCCAGTTGGTCTGAATCCATCGTTCTTGCCAAGTGGATGAATTATTGATGTAAACCACTAATCCGGGATTGCCGTTATATCCGTTTCTACGGGCGATGTATTCATCAGTATCAGTATATAAAATAGAGGTGTTGCCAGTAGCTTTATTGTTATGAATCCAAATTAAGTTATTCATTTTCGTTTTATTAAGCCATTCTTCGTAATCTCGGTAAAAAATAGTTGGGTATCCTTCATGCGTTAAGATGTAGGCATACGCTAGCTCTTTTTTCCAAATTTCATCAGTGTCATGGTTGGTGACAAAAGTAACCGCTTTGTGCGGGTTTCTTTTCCACATCATGTCGTCATTCAAAATATTTAGGTTGTTTCCGTCGAAAGCATCGTTCATTTTATAATAGCACGCAAAATCAAAAACGGAACTGTTGGCATTATTCGCCCAATCATTCAGTATGTTTACGTTAGAATCCCATAATTCACCAACGGAGAAACCACCAACGTTTGCATTCCAATCTTTTATGACCCACGGAGCAAAACCTTTTACGTAATCAAATCTCCATCCATCAAATTTCATTGTGTTTTTATAGTATTTCCCTACTCCGTCTGTTCTTTTCCAAAGCCAGTCTTGTACATTTGGTACTACATGGGCTAAATCCGGAAATCCCCCAAAGGAACCTTCGTCATTATTACCATACGCATTTTTATAGAAATCAGCACTGGTTCTTGGAAATTTTCCAGAAGCAACACCGGTAAAGTTTGTGTAGGTTTGTGTTCCTGTAAAAGGGTTGTTTTCTAATTGTCCGCCACTGTTGTGATTTAGTACCATATCCGCATAAACCTGCATGTTTTCAGAATGTACTTTTGTAATCAGGCTTTCTAATTCAGCACGGGAACCAAATCTGGTTTCTACCGTACCATTTTGATTGAAATTCCCAAAATCAAAATAGTCAGTAGGATCGTAGCCCATAGAAAACGGCCCGTTTTGAGCTTTTGATACCGGAGGAAGCCAGATAGAGCTAATGCCGGCATTTGACCAATCTGTTATTTTTGTATTTACAGTATTCCACCAGTTTCCACCGGCAGGTACATCCCAGTAGAAAGCTTGTATCATTACACCACCTCCGGGATTTGCAACATATCTTCCAGTTGGTATATTAGTTGATGCTCCAGTGCTGAATGGCCGTCCGTCGTGATTAGTGACATTAACCACTTTGAATTGTGTTGCCGTTTCAGTTGGATTGTCTGCCAGATCATCATTTGAATTACAAGAGTACAAGCCAGCAAGTAAAGCGGTCAATAAATAAATTTTGAAATTTGGTTTTTTCATAAAACGATAAATTAAGGTAGTTAATAAATTTGGGACATTTTAATTAAAATCGATTAGGATGCGTATTAAGTCTATAAGATTCATTATGAAAGAATAGATTGCGATTTAAATCATAATTTTATTTAAATCAAAACAAAAAGCATTAAATAATAGTGATAATATATTTTTTAAGTTTATTTTTTAAATAAATATCATTTTTAGCTAATTTATAAAAATTATCAAAGGACTCGTAAAGCAGTGCTTTTAATTTGTAGCGATAACGTTGTAGTGTTGAGAACTTTTTAAATAAGGATCCTTATAATGAGGTTTTTAAAGCTGGATTTTTGTTTTTGAAGTAAAAAGGGTAAAGTTTTATCTTTTAGATTGTTTGAACGGAACAGCAGATGCGCGAGTAAAGAGGTTTCATAATTAGTAAGCGCTGGGAAAAAGAAGAAAATAATTGATTGCCGTTTCGATAGCATAAATGAAGGAATAGGGAGTCCTTTATTTAGGTCTTTAAAAGTCTCTTTTTTAGGATTTAGAAGCGGAAACAAACAGGGAATAATTGGGTGTATAAATTTTTGTTAATAGTAGTACGGAAACTTGTATTATATAATTGAATTGTTATTTTTGTCTCTTTTAAATTTAAAAAAAAGGAAGTAATTTGGAATGCAAATGCAATTCATTTCCTGAAGCTTAAAAGTGTATATTTGGCAAAAATTAATATTGCTTTTACAAGCCATACTTTAAAGTCGGGAATATAAATCCTTCATTATAAAAATAAACTAGAAAAATGCCAATAAAACACATACAAATGAAAATTATTAATAAAATTGTTCTTCCTTTTTTTCTTTTGCTATTTTCAAGTGGCCTTTTACAGGCACAAGAAATCATTAAGGATACTGTAATCGTTCCTATTAAAAAAACGCAATCTACTGGGAAGCAAAAAATTGATGGGGTTATTGGTACCGTAGGAGATTATATTATATTAGATTCGGATATTGACAAGTCATATCTTGAAATTTCTAGTCAGGGAGGTTCTGTAAAAGACATTACAAGATGCCAAATGTTAGGGAAGTTATTAGAAGATAAATTGTATGCGCACCAAGCCATTCAGGATAGTATCGTAGTGACTGATGCCGAAGTAAAAGGTATGATGGAAGAACGATTGAGCTATATGACAGAGCAAATCGGGTCGCTGGAAAAAGTGGTGGAGTATTATAAAAAAGATTCGGAAGAAGAATTCAGAACCTATTTCTCAGATATTCTAAAAGAGAATAAGCTCACGTCAGAAATGCAGAAGAAAATTATTGAAGCAGTAGAAATTACACCGGAAGAAGTTCGTAATTTCTTTAAAAAGATACCTGCCGCTGATCTTCCTTTTTTTGGAGCAGAAATGGAAGTGTCACAAATTATAATTACTCCCAAAGTTTCAGCTGCCGATAAACAAAAGGTAATTGATCGATTGAATTTGTTTAAAAAAGAAATATTAGAAGGATCTAGCTTTTCAACTAAAGCCGTATTGTATTCTCAAGATCCCGGTTCAAGAGCAAATGGAGGCTATTATAAAATGAATAGGAAGACCCCTTTTGTAAAAGAGTTTAAAGAAGTAGCTTTCAGTCTGGCTGAGGGAGAGATATCCGCTCCTTTTGAAACTGATTTTGGGTTTCACATTATTTACATAGAAAAGATAAAAGGACAAGAAGTAGAATTGCGTCACATATTATTGAGTCCAACTGTAACAGAGGAAGCTTTGAATGAAGCTAAAGAAAAAATCACTTTGATCAGAAAAAGAATCGAAGATAAAGAAATTACTTTTGAGGAAGCAGCAAGAACTTTATCTGACGAGAAAGAAACAAGAGCCAATGGAGGCGCATTGATTAATCCAAAAACGCAAGATACCCGTTTTGAATTGACGAAAATGGACCCCGCTTTTTACAGTCAAGTGTCAAATTTGAAAGAAGGCGAGATTTCACTTCCCATTTTAGACCAAGGTGAAGAAGGTAAAAAGAAATTCAAATTGATTACCGTGACCAATAGAATAGAAGAGCATACTGCTGATTACGCAAATGATTACATCAAAATTAAAGATTTAGCTTTGAAAGACAAGCAAATTACAGCTATTGGGAAATGGTTTGGAGATAAAATTAAAGAAACGTATATCAAAATCATTGGAGAATACAGAGATTGTGCTTTTACAAACAACTGGATAAAGAAATAATTTACCACAAGAACACATTAAGTAATAACCATGGTATAATGTCGTATTTTAAAATCAGGATAAAATCATGTAAAAATCTGATTTAAAGCTGTTTTACTTAAAGTTAATTCTTTTGACTTTACGACTTTTAAACTTTCGACTTACTTATGTGAGAGGAATCGCAAACATTTTTTTTTCAATAAAATAAATAAAAAGAGTTAGTTTTATGATTTCATAACGCTAACTCTTTTTTAATTTTAAATTTTTATAAATGTCAGACGTAGCAGCAATACACAACCTAGTTCAAAAAAGGAATGAGCTGAAAAAGGAAATCGCAAAAATCATAGTGGGACAGGATGCTGTAGTAGATCAAATTTTGCTTTGTATTTTTTCTGGGGGACATGCTTTGTTAGTAGGAGTGCCTGGATTAGCTAAAACATTAATGGTAAATACGCTGGCACAAGCATTAGGTCTTGATTTTAAAAGAATTCAGTTTACACCGGATTTGATGCCCTCTGATATTTTGGGCAGTGAAATATTAGAGGAGAACCGTCAATTTAAATTTATAAAAGGGCCTATTTTTTCTAATATTGTTCTGGCAGATGAGATAAACCGAACACCACCCAAAACGCAGGCAGCCTTGCTGGAAGCCATGCAGGAGCGCGCTGTTACTATTGCTGGGGAGAATTACAAGTTAGCCTTGCCTTATTTTGTTTTGGCCACGCAAAACCCAATAGAACAAGAAGGAACATATCCTTTGCCTGAAGCTCAATTGGATCGGTTTATGTTTGCTATAAAGCTGGAATATCCTTCTTTTGCAGAGGAAGTTCAAGTAGTAAAACGCACGACATCAGACATCAAAAACACGATCAATCCATTATTTACTGCACAAGAAATTATTGATTTTCAACATTTGATTCGCAGAATTCCCGTGGCTGATAATGTAATTGAATATGCGGTGACATTAGTGAGTAAAACTCGTCCTGAAAATCCATTATCAAATGAGTTTGTAAAAAACTATCTCGATTGGGGAGCGGGGCCCCGAGCATCTCAAAATTTGATTTTGGCAGCCAAAGCCAACGCTGCTTTCAATGGAAAATTTTCGCCGGATATTGAAGATGTGAAAGCGGTAGCCACCGGGATTTTACGCCATCGAATTATTAAAAATTACAAAGCAGATGCCGAAGGAATTACCGAAGAAATGATAATTGCTAAGTTGGTTTGACTTTTTTTTGGTACTCGGTTCTTATTTTCAGACAGGAACTACAACGTTTTCTTAGTTATAATGGTTTTTATGATCTGATACTAGTTAGAATGTAATTAATTCTTTAGGGATTAATCAGTTTATAGTTAAATTTTTTAAAATTATTTAATTATAAAGGGTAAAAATCAGTATTTAGTAATAATATCATTTGAAAAAACCACATCTATTAATTTTTTTTAAATATCATCTTAAAGAGCTAAATTTGCGACGCGAATAAAAACTACGCATCATGGCTTTTAATTTTGAGTACATTAAAATAAATAGCTTTTAACATTGAAAACAATTTACTATGAACATTTATAACGATTATCTGAAAGAAATCGAAGACAGAAAAACTCAGGGACTTAATCCAAAGCCAATTGATAGCGCTGATTTAGTAAGCGAAATCATTATGCAAATTAAAGATTCAAATAACGCAAATCGCAAGGATTCAATTTCGTTTTTTATTTATAATACGGTTCCTGGGACAACACCTGCAGCTGGCGTAAAAGCGTCTTTTTTGAAGGAGATTGTTCTTGGTGAATCAGTAGTGAATGAAATAACACCAGCTTTTGCATTAGAGTTATTATCACAGATGAAAGGTGGTCCTTCAATCAAAGTTTTGCTTGACTTAGCTTTAGGAAATGAAATCACAATTGCAAAAGTGGCGGCAGAAGTTCTAAAGACACAAGTATTTCTTTATGAGGCTGATACCGATCGCTTAGAGGCGGCATTTAAAAACGGTAGTGCGTTTGCAAAGGAAATTTTAGTGAGTTACGCTAAGGCGGAATTCTTTACTAAGCTGCCAGGGGTAGTTGAGGAAATTCAGGTTGTTACCTATGTTGCTGGTGAAGGAGATATTTCGACAGATTTACTTTCTCCGGGTAACCAAGCGCATTCACGCTCTGATCGTGAGCTACACGGAAAATGTTTGATTTCGCCTGAAGCTCAAGATGAAATTAAAGCGCTTCAAGCGCAACACCCAGACAAAAGTGTTATGTTGATTGCCGAAAAAGGAACTATGGGTGTAGGCTCTTCAAGGATGTCAGGAGTGAATAATGTGGCTCTTTGGACAGGTAAAAAAGCAAGTCCTTATGTCCCATTCATAAACATAGCTCCAATTGTTGCTGGAACTAACGGTATTTCCCCAATTTTCCTTACTACTGTTGATGTGACGGGTGGTATTGGTCTGGATCTTCAAAACTGGGTTAAGAAAACAGATGCAAATGGAACGGTAGTCCGCAATGAAAATGGTGAGCCTATTTTGGAAGAAGTTTATTCTATTGCAACAGGAACAGTGCTGACCATAAATACAAAAACTAAGAAGCTCTATAACGGCGATAAAGAATTAATTGATATTTCTAAGGCATTTACGCCTCAGAAAATGGAATTTATTAAAGCGGGTGGATCTTACGCTATTGTATTTGGAAAAAAACTACAAACTTTTGCATCAAAGACTTTAGGAATTGATATCGTATCGGTATTTGCTCCGTCAAAAGAAATTTCTATTGAAGGACAAGGTCTTACCGCTGTAGAAAAAATATTTAATAAAAATGCAGTTGGTTCAACACCAGGTAAAGTTTTACATGCAGGTTCTGATGTGCGCGTTACAGTAAACATAGTAGGTTCGCAAGATACTACAGGCTTAATGACTTCTCAGGAATTAGAGTCTATGGCTGCTACTGTGATTTCTCCAATTGTTGATGGTGCATACCAATCCGGTTGTCATACAGCATCAGTTTGGGATAATAAATCCAAAGCAAACATTCCAAGATTGATGAAGTTCATGAATGACTTTGGTTTGATTACAGCTCGTGACCCTAAAGGAAACTATCACGCAATGACTGATGTGATTCACAAGGTTCTTAATGATATTACTGTTGATGAGTGGGCGATTATTATTGGCGGTGACTCTCATACCAGAATGTCTAAAGGGGTTGCCTTTGGGGCTGATTCGGGGACAGTTGCACTTGCACTAGCTACGGGTGAAGCTTCAATGCCAATTCCGGAATCAGTAAAAGTTACCTTCAAAGGGGATATGAAAGAATATATGGATTTCCGTGATGTTGTTCATGCTACCCAATCTCAAATGCTGAAGCAATTTGGTGGAGAGAATGTATTTCAAGGACGAATTATTGAGGTTCATTTAGGAACACTCACTGCCGATCAGGCCTTTACTTTTACAGATTGGACTGCAGAAATGAAGGCGAAAGCTTCTATTTGTATTTCTGAGGATGATACTTTGATCGAATCATTAGAGATTGCCAAAGGCAGAATCCAGATCATGATTGACAAAGGAATGGATAACGAGAACCAAGTTCTTAAAGGATTAATTGCTATCGCTAATAATAGAATCGCAGCCATCAGATCAGGTGATAAACCAGCTTTGATACCGGATGCTAATGCAAAATATTTTGCGGAAGTTGTAATCGATTTAGATATCGTTGCTGAGCCTATGATTGCAGATCCAGACGTAAATAACGCGGATGTTTCTAAGCGTTATACGCACGATACCATTAGGCCACTTTCTTTTTACGGTGGTGTAAAAAAAGTAGATCTTGGTTTTGTAGGATCTTGTATGGTACACAAAGGCGATTTGAAGATTCTTTCTCAAATGCTAAAAAATATAGATGAGCAACACGGTAAAGTAGAGTTTAAAGCACCGCTTGTTGTTGCGCCTCCTACTTATAATATTGTAGATGAACTTAAAGCTGAAGGAGACTGGGAAGTTTTACAAAAGTATTCTGGTTTTGAATTTGATGATAATGCTCCTAAAGGCGAGGCACGTACAGGATATGAAAATATTCTATACCTAGAGCGTCCAGGCTGTAATTTATGTATGGGTAACCAAGAAAAAGCAGCAAAAGGAGATACTGTAATGGCAACATCTACTCGCCTTTTCCAAGGAAGAGTTGTTGAAGATACGGAAGGTAAAAAAGGAGAATCGTTACTTTCATCAACACCGGTTGTTGTGTTGTCTACAATTTTAGGCAGAACCCCAACTCTTGAGGAATACAAAGCTGCAGTAAAAGGTATAAATCTAACGCAGTTTGCACCATCTCATAAGTTATTGGTTAGGTAATAATTAATTTTTGTTAATACTATTAAAAAGCTTGGGTCTTTCGACAGACTCAGGCTTTTTTTATTTTAATAGGTCTTCATTTTTTTGTACCTTGTGGTTCTAAAATATAATAACAGAAAATAATTAGATATGGCTTTTGATATTGAAATGATTAAAAAAGTGTATGACAACATGACTACTCGTGTTGATAAAGCACGCGAAATAGTTGGCCATCCGCTTACATTAACGGAGAAAATATTGTACAATCACCTTTGGGATGGAATGCCTTCACAAGCTTTTACCCGAGGTGCTGATTATGTTGATTTTGCTCCAGACAGAGTAGCTTGTCAAGATGCAACCGCTCAAATGGCATTATTGCAGTTCATGCATGCCGGTAAAACTAAAGTAGCGGTTCCTACAACAGTGCATTGTGATCACTTGATCCAGGCAAAAGTGGATGCAGTAACTGATTTGGCCAGAGCAAAAACACAAAGTAATGAAGTGTTTGAATTCCTTTCTTCAGTATCTAATAAATACGGAATTGGTTTCTGGAAACCAGGAGCCGGAATTATTCACCAGGTAGTGCTTGAAAATTATGCATTCCCAGGCGGAATGATGATCGGTACTGATTCTCATACTGTTAATGCAGGAGGTTTAGGAATGGTAGCCATTGGTGTTGGAGGTGCTGATGCGGTTGATGTGATGTCAGGAATGGCTTGGGAATTAAAATTTCCTAAATTAATTGGAGTAAAATTAACTGGAAAACTTTCCGGTTGGACAGCGCCAAAAGACGTAATCCTTAAAGTAGCCGGTATTCTTACTGTAAAAGGTGGGACAGGTGCTATCGTGGAGTATTTTGGCGAAGGAGCAACTTCCATGTCTTGTACTGGAAAAGGAACTATCTGTAATATGGGTGCCGAAATTGGTGCTACTACTTCTACATTTGGTTATGACGCTTCCATGGGGCGTTATTTGCGTTCTACTAATAGAGCTGATGTAGCAGATGCAGCGGATAAAATTGCACCGTACTTAACAGGTGATGCTGAAGTTTATGCAAATCCAGAATTGTATTTTGACCAAGTAATCGAAATCAACTTAGACGAATTAGAACCCCATTTAAACGGTCCTTATACCCCTGATTTAGCTACTCCAATTTCTAAAATGAAAGAAGAAGCAATCAAAAATAACTGGCCTTTGAAAATTGAAGTAGGTTTGATAGGTTCTTGTACCAACTCTTCCTACGAAGATATCGCTCGTGCTGCTTCATTGGCAAAACAAGTTACAGATAAAAATTTAAAAATAAAATCTGAATTTACCATTACTCCAGGATCTGAAGTAGTTCGTTATACCATAGAACGTGACGGATTTATCGATATTTTCGATAAAATGGGAGCAACAGTTTTTGCGAACGCTTGCGGTCCGTGTATCGGAATGTGGGATAGAGAAGGAGCTGAAAAAGAAGAGCGCAACACTATCGTTCACTCTTTCAATCGTAACTTCTCCAAACGTGCCGATGGAAATCCAAACACTTTGGCATTTGTAGGCTCTCCTGAATTGGTAACCGCTTTGGCTATTGCCGGAGATCTGGGTTTCAACCCATTGACGGATACCTTAATTAATGAAAATGGGGAAGAAGTAATGCTGGATGCGCCAACAGGAAATGAATTACCTCCAAAAGGATTTGATGCCGAAGATCCAGGTTTTCAAGCGCCAGCTGTTGATGGTTCAGGAGTTCAGGTTTCTGTGAGTGGAACTTCAGAGCGCTTGCAATTGTTAGCTCCGTTTTTGCCTTGGGATGGAAAAAATATTACAGGGGCTAAATTATTGATCAAAGCTTTTGGAAAATGTACTACAGATCACATTTCTATGGCTGGGCCATGGTTGCGTTTCCGTGGGCATTTAGATAACATCTCTAATAATATGTTGATTGGTGCCATCAATGCATTCAACCAAAAAACCAATACCGTTAAAAATCAGTTGACTGGTACTTACGATGCAGTTCCGGCTGTAGCGCGTGCTTACAAAGCGGCAGGTGTTCCTTCGATTGTTGTGGGCGATCACAATTATGGAGAAGGATCTTCTCGTGAACATGCAGCCATGGAGCCGCGTTTCTTAGGTGTGAAAGCTGTATTGGTAAAATCATTTGCTCGTATCCATGAAACAAACCTTAAAAAACAAGGCCTTTTAGGATTGACATTTGCTACTGAAGCGGATTACGATAAAATCCAGGAAGATGACACCATCAACTTCACAGACTTAATTGATTTTGCTCCGGGAAAACCATTAACATTAGAATTTGTTCACGCTGATGGAACTAAAGATATTATCTTGGCAAACCACACGTACAACGCAGGACAAATTGGTTGGTTCATTGCAGGTTCAGCATTAAACTTGATTGCTGCTGCCGGAAAAGCATAAGCATTTAAATAATTTATTTCAAAACTCTCAAGGAAACTTGGGAGTTTTTTTTGGAGCTATTTCCTGCTCTCCGTTTCAAGCTTTTTCGTGAAATTTCTTTTTTTTAACGATAAAAAGGAGCTTCCTTTGGTCGCTCTTTTTATCTAAAAAAAATGTAATTTCACTTCAAAAGGCTTTCCACTTCCATCAGGGCTATGACAAACTAACAGTGTTGTTATTTTGAATAAAGAATAGATTTTACTCAAAAAAACATTAAAAAATTACAAAAAAGGTGTGAAATGTTCTTTTTGGACGTTAAAAGTTAAAAAAAAGAGAAGTCCTTAAGTTATAAGACTTATATTAGCTTTTTTGTGAAATAAAATTCATCGATTTTTTTCGGCTAGTAATACTGATTCGCACTCCATTAAGTGGCTTGTTTTTTAGATCAGTAGTACCATAGTATTGTAAGATTCCTTTTTGAGTTCTTGCGATGAATTAGAATAAGATCATTCAAAATTTTACAAACACAGAATCAGGTTTTTTTTATAAAAAAGGTGTTTTTTCACACTTTTTTATAAATAGAAAAAATATAAGCAAATAAACCAAAGCGAAATTTAATAATTATATCCCGAAATCGCTTTTGAGGAATACATAGGATAAGTAATTTGAAAGAGAAGAGTATGAGTGTAAGAGTAATTGTAGCGTTTTTTTTATTTAATAGTATAGTTCTTTTTTCACAGGAAAAAATTATAAAACATACCATCGTAAAAGGGGAAACAATATCGAGTATTGCTGAGCGCTATGAAGTGAAACAAAGCGCCATTTACAAACTAAATCCTAAAGCCAAAAATCTTTTAAAGCTTAATTCAGTATTGTTAATTCCAATTATAGGTCTAAAAAAAAACACTACAAAAACGAATACTCCCTTAAAATATGCTACTAAAGAGCACGAAGTACTCGCTAAACAAACTCCGTACGGAATTGCAAAGGAATACGGAATATCTCTGGCAGAATTAAACCAATCCAATCCTGAACTAGAAGCTAAAGGACTCCAAATAGGACAAAAAATTACCATTCCGGGAACCGCAGTTGTAACCTCAAAAGTGGTTGTTTCTCCATCTAAAAAAGCAACTTTTACACCAGAAATAGTCCTAGACACTGAAGCAACTAATAAACAAATTTCTGAAATTTTGATACGGGAAGTTTTATCAAAAGAAACCAAATATTCCATTGCAAAACAGTACGGAATCACCATTGGTGAATTAGACAAAGCCAATCCTGCAATAGGCGTTAAACCACTTCGGGTAGGACAAAAAATCAATATTCCCGGGACTCAGTTACCCGTTACTCAAACAGCTGTAGTATTGCAGGAAGAGATTAAGGTACAAACAGCAGTACCTAAAGCCAGTTTATCTGTTGATCCTGTTGGGCCGGAAATCACAACAACCGTAGTTTTGCAGTCAAAAAATGATGTACCCGTACTATCAACGGAGGGCGAAGAAAAGGATGATTTACAAATTATTGTGCGGGAAGTGATGCCTAAAGAAACTAAATATTCTATTGCAAAACAGTATGGGATTACGGTTAAGGAATTAGAGAAACAAAATCCAGATGTAAAAAGAAAACTTCCCATAGGGTACAAGTTAATGATTCAGTCTCCTCGTGTACTATTAGAGAATAATAATGCTGAGGGTAATGGTATTATTGCGCAAACTAAACCGGAATTACACCCGTTTACCAAGCCTGTTTTTAATCATGATTTTCTAGATCAATTGATTGAGCATGCCTCCGAAAATATAGGAACCAGATACCGGATGGGCGGAACCACAAAATCTGGGTTTGACTGTTCTGGCTTGATGTGTACTACTTTTGAGGCATTTGATATTAAGTTGCCAAGAACATCAATAGCTCAATCCAGTTTTGGAACAAAGATTAATACGGAAGAAGCTAAAAAAGGGGATTTGATTTTCTTTAAGACAAATGGAAGGCGCCAAATTAATCATGTAGGGATGGTTGTAGAAGTTTGTGAAGGAGAGATAAAATTCATTCACGCCTCAGTGAGCAGTGGTGTTATCATTTCCTCTACAAAAGAAAAATATTATGAAAAAAACTTTACTCAAATAAATCGAGTGTTGCAGTAAAGCGCTTTTTAAAAAAATTATAAAATACCAAAGCTTTTTCAGGTAACTGAAAAGGCTTTGGTATTTTTAGGGCTTAATTATTTAGGAAGTGCTTCACTATTTATTTCAATCCAATATCCATCAGGATCCTGAATGTAGATTTGTTTGATACCATCAGCTCGAACAGTAATTTTATCAAGTGTGCCCGGCCAATCTGAATAGGTAATGTTTAGGGTTTTTAATGCCGAAATCAATGCGTCAAAGTTCACTGATTTAAAGGCTAAGTGGACTGCTTTATTGATTTTTACAGGTTCTTTAATCGTAGATACGAGATGTAATTCTTTTCCGTCACCTAAAGAAACCCAACGAATGCCTTCTTTTTTTGTAAGGTTTGTGATTTCTGAAAGATGTAAAATATTCTTGTAGAAATCAACCGATCGGTCTAGGTCTTTTACGGAAAGGGCAATATGATCTAATTTCAGGGAAAAGGAATTAGTGTTTTGCGCATAAATACTTGATGTACAGGTAAAAGTGAATAATAGTGTGGCTAAAAATTTGGTTTTCATAGTGTTAAATAGAATTAAGCGGTTTTAATTTTAGGTGACTGTCCACAAAGTAGACTAAGTTTACTGTCTGCAATGGCTTCAAAAAAGGGAATCAGGTAGTTTTATATTCAATTAATGTATCTTGAAGTAATTGTTTTATAATTTTGATTCTGCGGAATAATTAGGTTTAAGCAAGATACTATTTATCACGTTGATTAATTCCTGCGTGCTGCTGGTATTCGTATTTACTGCACTACTGTTAGTACCATAAGGCGCATATATGTTTTGATTTTCTCGTGAAAAAAGTCCAATTGTTGGTGTTAGGGCTGAACTGGCTAAATGCATGATCCCACTATCAGCTCCAATAAAAAGTTTAGTATTTGCAATTACGGAGGCAATTTCTCGAATGTCTTTACTGTAAAATGTAGTTGCTTTAAAACCTATTTGGGAAATATTCTCAACGGGTAAAACCTCAATGATGTTATACTCTTGGTATTCTGTTTTTAACCTTTCATAGCATTCTTCCCACCAGGTTTCTGAATAGCATTTGTCATCTGTTGCATAGGTAAAGATGCAAATCGTCTCTTTGTCATTTTTGACTAGTTCTTGGACTATTTTTTGACCTTCAGCATGCTCAGCAAGACTCAATTTAAGATCTAACGGTGGTACTGTATTTTTATTTTCCGGGAATCCCAGAGTGGTCAAAAAGTTTCTGAATTCATATACCGGGTATTTTGCAATATGCTTGTAATCGGGATGATTTAACGATATGTCTTTATCAAGCGCTCCAAAAAATTTATATTTGGCATCTGCAAATTGAGCGGATAATCGTCCAGAAGAGGAGTTTTTATCCACATTGATGACAATGTCATATTTTTGTTTTTTAATTCGTATCCAAACCTTAAAATATTCAACAAGATTTTTGAATGGTTTTTTGGGAAGTTCAATTACGGTATCGATATTGGTATATTTTTCAAATACAATTGGTGCTAAACCACCTTTTACAAACAAATCAATCTTGCAGTCCGGAAAAGTAGCTATTACATCTTGAACAAGTGGGGTAATGAGCAACAGATTTCCCAATCTGTGGTTGGGTCTGGAAATTAAAACTCTTTTGATCTCTACTTTTTGAGTCCAATCAACTTTTTGATTCTTTTGTGAATTACCAATATTTTTAGTTAGGCCTTGTGTTGCAATTCTTCGGAATGCATTTATTTTTTTTAAGATACTCATGCGTTTAAAATAGAATTTAGAATTGAACTTTACTATTATTTATCAAAGGAATCAAGTGGTGCATAGTACGGTTCCGGAATGTAAACAATCGGAACACCTCAAAAGGTACTCGGTACGCAACAAATGTACAATTTAGATCGAAACAATGCTGTTTCTAGTCTTTATTATAATAGATTGGTTCAGTGAATTTATGAGCTATGAGCCAAGTGTATGTGTGAAGCGGTACTCAAATGAGTTTTGAATTCAAAAGTATTTTTATATATGGGTTCCAGCAGAAATACAGATTGGCCAAAGTCTGCCAGCTAAACTATATTACACACGATTTTTGTCTGGGTTCTGTTGTAATGAAGATTGTTGTAAAAATAGAACAATAAGTATCACCTCGGTATTTTATAAATTGGCACACCACATCAATTCGTACAAAGAGTGGCAAGTGTATTTTAATTTTGTGAAATGGTAGGGATATATGTAGGATATAGAAAGGCCTTATTTCTCTTTTGAATAAAAATAATTGAGCTATTCTTAAAAAAGCGTAATAAGAGCTATTATAATTGCATTTTTCGTAAAAAAACTGAATAAGTATGTAAATAGGTTTGTTTTAGTTAAAAAAATCTAAATTATTGGTGCGTTACCTTGGATACCAAGTTTGATGTCATATATTTAAAAGATCTAAACTATTTAAACTATGATTACTTTTATTATTGCAATTTTTTTATTGATTTTTGGTTACATCATCTACGGTAAATTTGTAGAGAGAAATTTCAAGATCGACGAGAACAAAACGACGCCGGCAAATGCACTTACTGATGGGGTCGATTTTGTTCCCATGAGTAGTAACAAAAACTCATTCATACAAATATTAAATATTGCGGGAGTGGGGCCTATTTTCGGTCCTATTTTAGGAGCTCTATATGGACCATCAGCTTTTATCTGGATCGTTTTAGGATCCATTTTTGCAGGGGGTGTGCATGATTACTTGACGGGAATGATTTCTATGCGGTACGGTGGTGCACATTTACCGGAATTAGCGTCTCGGTTTTTGGGCAAGTATTTTAGTCACGTTGTTAACTTTTTTGCCCTTCTTTTACTGGTTTTAGTTGGTACCGTATTTGTTTCGGCACCTGCCAAAATGATTAATGAATTAGTGGGAAATGATGCAGACATTTATCTAATTATTGTGTTCTTAATCTTCCTGTACTATATTATTGCGACCGTTTTGCCTATTGATAAAGTGATCGGTAAGATATATCCGATTTTAGGTTTTTTGCTATTGATAAGTGCCTTGGGTATTTGTATCGGGATGTTTATGTTTGGGAATCCAATCCCTGAACTAACCTTAGAAAATCTGCATCCAAAAGGAATTCCTTACTATCCGGTAATATTTTTGACTATATCCTGTGGTGCTTTATCCGGATTTCATGCCACGCAGTCCCCTATAATTTCTAGGACGATAAACAACGAAAAAGACGGTAGAAAAATTTTCTACGGAATGATGATTGTTGAGGCGGTTATTGCAATGATTTGGGCTGCAGCAGCAATGAGTTTGTTTCATGGAAACGATCTTAGTTTGTTGCTTGAAAACGGTGGTCCAGCTGCTGTTGTAAATAAAATTTCGGTAACGTTCTTAGGGACTATTGCTGGGACAATCGCAGTTTTAGGGGTGATTGTTTTACCAATTACTTCCGGTGATACATCGTTTAGAGCCGCAAGAATGATTATTGCTGATTATTTCAAAATTGATCAAAAGCTGTTGAAAAACCGTTTTATGGTTGCTACTCCACTTTTTGTAATCTCCTTTATTTTAACCAAAATGGATTTTGAATTGTTGTGGAGGTATTTTTCTTGGGCCAATCAAGTAACTGCAGGGATTGCTCTATGGATTGGTGCGGTGTATTTGTACCAAAGAAAAACTAACTATATGGTAGCTCTAGTGCCTGCTTTTTTCATCAGCTCTGTCATTGGTTCTTACCTTTGTTATGATCCTACTATAGGTTTTGGATTAGATATCAGTATTTCTAACACAGTAGGAATTTTATTCTCAATTGCTTTGACGGTATTGTTTTTTAGTGTGTTGACAAAAAGGAAATCAACATTATAGTTGCCTTAAAGTCTGCTGTATGATGTATGAAAGCAGTGTAAATCCAGGCATGATGCTAATTATAACAGGATAGGTATAATTTAATATTGAATGGGTATGGACAGAGAGCGAGTTATACTAAGCAAATGCTGTTTGTGTAGCAGTAAAACGATTTTTATACCTTTCAGTTAGCACGTATTGGACCTTAGATTTTTATAATATAGAACTAATGTAAATTAGTCTTTTGGTTGAGAAAAGAGAGATAATTTGTACTCCGTTAGCATATATTTTGCAATCTTTGGCCTCAAAAAAAATCAAACTGCATTATGAGCAAGACAAAATTAACAATCAATCGCAATGGTTCTATAAAAATAGAAGGCGATTTTGAAATAACAGACTGCGAAGGAAAAACATACGGATTAGAGGGAAGAACGGCGTTGAGTCTTTGCCGTTGCGGACTATCGGTAAACAAGCCTTTTTGTGATGGTTCTCACCGCAATGGTTTTGAACATGAATCAGCTGCATTCGACTTGCCTCCGGTGAAGATTAAGTAATATCATTTTTACAATTAAATAATAAAAGCTACATCTTATGGGTGTAGCTTTTTTTGGTTTTATTTAAACGAATTATACACAATGATTTATTCGCTGAGTTTACTACTGTTTTAAAATGATTTACTTTCTAAACTACTGATAATTGCCATCACATCTAAATCGCCTAATCCTTCTTGCTCTGCTGCGGCATAACTGTCGTACAAAGGATGAATCAACGGAGAATCGAGTCCGGCTTCTTTGGCAAGTCTTAAATCTTTGACCAGATGTTTCAACGCAAATGCAGCAGGATAGGAATCGTTCAGAATGGAAGGTGTTTTAATATTCGTAATTCCATTGCCGCAAGCACCTTGATTGATGATGTTGAGCATGTCTTCTTTGCTTACGCCGTTTTTCTCGGCAAATAAAACCGTTTCGGCTACTCCTTGAAGATTTAATCCTAATAGGTAATTGATGGCTAATTTAGCAGAACTTGCTACGCCAGGTTCCCCTACGTGAATCGCAATTTTACCCAAAACCTCAAATATGGGTTTGGCTATTTCGAAATCTTCAGCCGAAGCCCCAACAAGAATGACTAACGTTCCGTCTTGTGCTGGTTTCACACTTCCAGAAACGGGAGCATCTATAAAATGTACCTGATGTTGGTTGCAAATGGTGTTTAAATAACGCAAGGTTTCTGGAGCAACCGTACTCATATTGATGATGGTTTTGCCAGGATGTGCTTCAGATAATAAACCTGTTGGTCCTTCAAAAACTTCTTTTACCGCCGCGTCGTTGGACAGCATCGTCAAAACTACGTCGCATGTTTGCAGTAGTTCGTGCAAACTGCTTGCTGATTTTGCTCCTGAGGCCAGTAACGGTGCTTCTTTCTCTTTGGTACGATTGAAAACGGATACTTCAAAACCGGCTTTGAGTAGGTTCATAACCATTGGATTTCCCATGTTGCCAAGGCCTATCCATCCTAATTGTATTTTATTCATGTTTATTAGTGCTAAATGATATCTTTCTTTATAGATGTGACTTTATTGTTGGGTGTATACGCTTAGAAAAGTGACCCTAAAGTACCGTTTATTTTTGGAAAGAAACATAAAATAACAGTTGGAACGGTAATAATTATAAACATTCAAGTGAACGGGTTTTATAAATTCAGGTATTCCAATATAAAAATCAGTAGTTTATAGCGTGTAATTCCGGATGTTGCTCTGGTTAGCGTCCAAAAAAGTTTTTGTTTTTTATTTGTTTTCGGAGCATAAAACATCATTCCTGTAGTTGAGGTCTTAGGGGTCTACTGGATAAACAATAAAAAACCCTAACATATTGATGTTAGGGTTTTGCTTTGGTAGCGAGACCGAGATTTGAACTCGGGACCTCAAGGTTATGAATTTGATGTTTTTATCAATTAAACACCAAGTTATATACTGTTGCAGAGCTAGAAAATTAAGTAATCGTGTACAAATTCGTGCACGATTGATAGTAAAAGTTTAAGTTAAATTAATGAAAATTAATGAATGTTAATTTACTTATTATGGATTTTATTTAATTCGTTGAAAATTTTGGATTCTAGACTTTTACATGAGTGTTTTTAATATGTAAAACAAAATATTTTATTCCCTTCACAGTTATCATAAACCCTTAATAAAGGTCTCGCTGACCCCTATTACAGCGTGAATATCTTCCAAAGTATAGCATTTATTTAGCTGTCCGTAAGTTAGGTCTACAAATTGATCATAAGTCTTTTACTTACTGCACCCTGTATAGCTTTTGTGTTGTTTGGCACAAGATTCAAGCATCCAGCAGGGTCCCAAGTCAATAATTCGTCGAATCACAGGTTTTTTGGTGTATTTGCTGCGTCTGAATAGGACCATTATTTATTTTGCAAAAACAAAAATATGAGATTCTCAGACATTTTTTATTTTAGACTTTCGGATGACAGTATTAAAAAATATGAAAGTCAAAGTTAAGATGTTGGTTCATGTTAAAACTTAACATGTGTTTCAATTGATATTAAAATAGTTTCGCTCAATAAATTAAAAATATGAAAACAAAAAACTTTTTAAACAACAAAAATCACCGACAAAAAATTAAATTTGGTCTTACCTTCTTGGCAATTTGCTTCGGTATGCTTTTCTCTTACGGTCAAGCTACCAATGCCTCTATTAAGGGAACTGTGAAAGATTTAAATGGCGAGCCTTTAATTGGCGCAACGATTATTGTTAAGAATAATGCTACCGGATTTACTACTGGATCTATTAGTAATGAAGAAGGAAGTTACAAAATACAGCAACTTCCCCTTGGTGGACCTTATACGGTCATAGCTCAATATTTTGTCTATCAGGAGAGAACTCAGGAAGGTTTTACCTTAAATTTAAGTGACGTTTTAACGGTAGATTTCATTTTACAAGAGTCGACGACTGCTCTAGATGAAGTTGTGATATCCTCAAACAATTTGTCTAAAAGAATACAACAAATTGGATCTTCAACAAAAATTGGAGCCGGGCAGATTAAAAACCTACCCACAGAAGGTAGAAACTTCACAAGGTTAACTAGTTTATCTCCATTACAAGGAGGAGGAGATATTAATTTGGGCGGGCAAAGACGTACCTCTACAAATGTGACAATCGACGGGGTTAATTTTAGAAATACCTTAACAGCAGGCGAAATTGGTGGCGGCCCGTATACCATTTCTCAAGAAGCAATTAGAGAATTTGAAGTGTCCACAAATGATTATGACGTTGCACAAGGTCGCCAAGGTGGGGGTTCTATTACCTCAGTAACGAAATCGGGAACTAATGAATTTAGTGGTAGTACTTTTTTCTATCATAGGGCAGATGCACTCCAAAGTAAATTTACGATACAAGGACAAGAAAGGAATGCAGACTTCTACAATTCCCAGTACGGCTTTAGTCTGGGTGGACCAATTGTAAAAGATAAATTACACTTTTTCATGGTATATGAACGACAAGATGCCGGTGATCCGCAATTTATAGCAAATATCCAGAATGATGACGATGCCAACCGTTTAGGAATTTCGCAGGCAAATTTAGATCGTTTTTTACAAATAGGAAGAGACAGTTATGGCTTAAGTAATTCTCAGCAAATAGGGCAATTTGATAGAGTTACTGAAGCAAACAACTTATTCTTAAAGTTAGACTGGCAGATTAATGATAAACACAGATTAACGCTTAGAAATCTTTACAACAAATGGGACAATCCTTTTAGCGTTAGTGATGACTCAAATATTGAAGTTGCAGAATCATTTTCTAATTTTAATTCTCAAGAGAATAGCACTTTTCTATCCTTACGCTCTATGTTTTCTCCTAGTGTAACCAACGAGCTTAAAGTTCAGTATCAACGTTCAGAACGTATTTTTGGACCAAGTTCAGAACTACCATCACAAAATATACCAAGAGCAATAGTGCAAGTACAATCCGTTTTACCAAATGGAAACAATAGAAATTTAAGTGTACAATTAGGTGGTCAGCGTTATTCCCCAGAAACAAATCTGGAAAAGCAACTCCAATTTGCAAACACCACCTATGTTAGCGCTGGTAAATATAATTTTACTTTTGGAACAGATAATTTAGTTACCTATCTAGAAACGCAATTATCTAACGAGCAAAATGGTCGGTTTTTCTTCGATTCGTTAGATGATTTTGAAAATTTAAATCCCTCGAGATACGCAAGAGAAGTTCCACTAAAAGGGTCCTCATTAGTAAAACAAACGGTATTAGATCTATCGCTTTTTGCTCAAGTAGAGTTTGATATTAATCCGAATTTGAATTTTAGTGCTGGAGTTCGCTATGATGCAACGGCTTTTCTAGATTCCGCAGAATTCAACCCTTTGGTGTTTGAGGAACTAGGAATACGAACGGATCAAAAACCAGAAGATTTCAATAATATTCAACCAAGGTTTCAGTTGACATGGAATGTAAAGGGTGAAAATAAAGATGTTTTCAGACTTGGCGGAGGTGTTTTTAGTGCACAACCACACTATTATGCGCAAGTAAATAATATTCAAAACAGCGGTACTTTGTTAGGTGCTATAGATGTTACTGGTGCAAACGTGCCTGTGCCAAATTTCCCATCGTATAGAAATGATCCCAGCACAGCACCAGGTGTACCAGCAGGAGTAACGCCATTTTCAACGATAAATGCAGTAAGCCCTGATTTTAATGTGCCAACAATTTATAAAGCAAATATTAATTACACTCACTTTTTTGGAGATCGGTACAGCTTAGGATTAAATGCAATTGTTAGTCATACTACTAATAATTATGTTTACCAAGAAGCAAATTTAGTTCCTGAGCCATTTTTTCTTACGTCTAATGAAGGAAGAGAGGTTTTTGTGCCAGCGAATACTATTCCTTCAAACGGTAGAGCGGACTGGATCAACTCTAGAATTTCGGATCAAGTAGGAAGAACTTTAGTATTAACTTCTGATGGAGTCTTGGACAATCTAGCTTTCGTTTTGGAAGGAACTGCAAGAATTGGAAAAGATGGTTATGTAAATGCTAGCTTCACAGTAAACACCTCTAAAGATAATTCATCCTATAATTGTTGTGTGGGAAATACATCTACTTTTCTTCCAGTCTCTGGAGATCCAAGAGACCTTAATTATGGGTTTTCAGATAATCACTTTGATACTAAATTGGTTGTTAACGGTGCCTCACCTACTTGGAAAGGGTTTACTTTAGGTGCCACTATCATTGGAGATGGAGGTTCACGATATTCTTTTCAATCTGGAGGTAACAGAAGTACGAATGGCGACTTTAATTTAAGCAATGAAATTGCCTATGTTTTTGATCCCAACAACCCTAATACTCCTCAAAACATTATTGATGGCTACAACGAAATATTAAATAACCCAGAAACTCCAGATGGATTTAAAAAGTATTTGAGAGAAAGCTTTGGTTCTTTTGCAGAGCGTAACGGCGGAAAGAACCCTTTTAGAGCCCTAGTAGATTTAAGACTTCTAAAAAGTTTTAAAATTCCAAAGACCAAACAAGCTTTAGAATTATCGGCTGACGTTTTCAACTTTATGAACCTGGTAAATAAAGAATGGGGAAGAAATAATAATTTCGGCAGAACAACAAATTTAATGAATACAACTGGTTTTGACCAGGCAACTAATAGCTACCAGTACAACGTTAACACAGGTGTGGCAGCTGAACCCATCAATGGTACTCCCTGGCGTTTGCAATTAGGAGTACGATACTCTTTTTAATTAAGCGTTTTTTAAAAATAACTTGGGCAAATCAAGCCCAGTTCTTTTTATATCAAGCCATGAATATGATGTTACAATTCGTTAAAATTATCAAATAAATACTTTAAAAATGAAAAAAATTCTTTTATTACTTCTAGTTACACAACTTAATTTCGCCGTTAAAGCACAAGATAAAGCAATGTCGAAATATGTTGTTTTAATTTCTATTGATGGTTTCCGACCAGAATTTTACCTTGAAGAAAAGTGGCCAGCACCCAATCTTAAAAGTATGGTAAAAGAGGGTACTTATGCATTAGGGGTGCGAAGTGTGTTCCCGTCCGTAACCTACCCTTCCCATACGACCATAATTACAGGTGCTTATCCAGCGACTCATGGTATTTATTATAATAGCCCTTTTGAACCAGAAGGACAAACAGGACGTTGGTATTGGGAAAGCAATTTAATTAAAACCGAAACCCTTTGGGATGCCGTACGAAAATCCGGAAAAACAAGTGCAAGTCTTATATGGCCTGTTTCTGTGGGTGCGCCAATAGATTATAACATTCCAGAAGTTTGGACTTTAGATAGTAGTTATGGGAGAATAAAGCCCATGGAAGATAATGAAACACCCAAAGGACTCTTAAAAGAAATGGAGCTTGCTGTTTTAGGAAAAATGGATACCATTACCTTTAATGGTGACTATTTAAACCGTGAAGATCGTACAGGGGAAATGGGTGCCTATTTACTTGAAAAGTACAAACCCAATTTAATGACCATTCATTTAATTGCAACAGATCATTTTCAGCACGAACAAGGCAGGAATGGTGAAAAAGTCTTTACTTCAATTGCAGCAATAGATCGCGCCATTGGTAAGATTAAAGAGGCCGCTGAAAGAGCTAAAATTAGTGAAGAAACTACTTTTATAATCGTTGGTGATCATGGATTTGTTGATATACACTCCGCTATAAGTCCAAATATATGGCTAAAAGAAGACGGTTTATTGCAAGAAAACACGACACTCTGGAAAGCAAAATTTCATACTTCAGGCGCAGCTGCTTTTTTAATGTTAAAAGATAAAAAAGATAAAGTGACCTTAGACAAAATTCGAAAAAAATTGCATTCCTTACCAAACTCCTATAAAAAACTATTTCGCATTGTAGAAAGACCAGAACTAGATGCCATCGGAGCAGATCCTAATGCTATTCTCGCACTTGCTCCGATACCTGGTGTAACTATGTCAGCTTCTACTAAGGGTAAAGTTATCACTGCAAGAAGTGGCGGTACGCATGGTTATTTTCCTGATTTCAAGCAAATAGAAACTGGTTTTGTAGCTTGGGGTGCTGGAATTTCTTCCGGAAAAGAAGTGCCAAAAATGGGACTGGAAGATATAGCTCCATTAGTGAGTGAATTACTAGATTTAAACTTTAAAACAGAAGATGGAGTCCTATTTCCAGGAATTCTCAAAGCTTCAAATTGATTTTTTCTTAAGTATGGTTGAAATAGTTTGTCGGGTGGCCCCAGAAAGGTCACCCACATCTTTTTGAGTCAATAGCTTGAAAAGTAAAAATTGCTCTCCCTTTGCATCATGAACTTCAATATTGAAAAACTTCCTTACAAATGAAATTCTGTCTTCAATTTTATTTCCCGTAATATTTCCCATTTTCATTTCTGAAATACACCAACGCTTTGTAAGATAGGATAAAAACCAATCCGATAGATAAGGGTCGTTGCTTATCGTTTTTTTAAAAAAAGAAATTTCATATTTTCTTATTTTAGTGTCTATCAAGGTTTTTGAAAATTCAAAGAACTGCATGTTCAGATATCTTAGATTTCCAAAAAAATCACCTTTGTGCAAAATATCGTAAACAAACTCCTCTCCTTGTTCAGAATAACTTCCTAATTTTACAGCTCCTGAAACTATCTCGTAAATAAATCCTTCGTCATAAGGTGGTTGGTAAACATAAGTATGTTTTTCTATTACACTTTCAATATTTTCAATACTTCTTTCATTTTGTAGATTGGTTTTTAAATAACAATAAAAATTAAAGGATTTGTAATACTCATTATTGGGACGTTGCATTCTTTACTGATTTTTGATAATAATAGTAAAAGTAAATGACTAAGAGTATTCCTAAGTTATATAAACATTATGTATATAAAATTAAACCTGCAGTATTAGTTAAACAACATTTTTAAAATTATTTTTCTGTTTCTAGAACTCTTCAATTGTCTTCTAATTTAGGGCTGAATGCCTTTTTTTTATTGTCCCAAATTTAAATAGATCTCTACATCTGCTCTAGTGGTATAAGTTTATTGAGGTCGGTATTTAATCACATAGTATTTCTTGATGAGTAATATTCTCTGATTTCACCATCCTTTTGATTTAATTATTAAAGATTGTGTCTTTGTTTTGAGAACGATTAATTCGGTAATAAAATTCATGAAAATAGCTGTTAATATTAGTCTCACCTATCCAAGAATAAGCTGTTGGTATCCAAGATTTCACTTGATGAATTATAAGATGTTATGCTTTAAAATTAGACCGTTCATCAACTAATATTTGTGTTAGGTCATAAGAGAGCGTTTAGGAACTGTAATTTGGGAAATAGAAGTGTAAGCGTTGACTAAATATCAATCAATATTTCCAATCTTATTATCACTATCCAGTAAATCAAAAGTTCTAATAAGGTTGATGATGGCAGGATTAATTTTTACTAGTCTATTAACTTCAATTTCTGTTTTAGTGAGTTGTTTTTAAACTTTTTCAAACCTACATCCAAAAACAATTCTTTCTTTACGGTTTTCCACATTTGGGTGAAATTTTTTTATTTAAAGTTTCGTTACATTTATTTTAAATCAAAATAGAATGCTTTGATTGCGGAAATGTAAATAAAGGAGATTCCCAATGATTTTACAATACCCACTTTTAGTGATATTTGAAATTTATCCTATAAACAAGAAATTTAATAAATCACTTTGATGTCAAGCACCTCCTTGCGTTTACGTTTTTTTCTACCGTTGACAAGGATTAATGGTTTTATTTTGTATTTTTCATACAGAAAAGTAATTTTGATACAGTAAACAAGAATCCCGTTAACGGAAATTAGTTTACGATAAATGCGAATATAACCTCTCGACAATATCATGTACATTCTATTGGAAAAGCACCGGAATTAATAAAGTGTATCGTTTGAAAATTTTTCGGAAAACCTATTTTACTTGAATGGCAAGAGCAATGGGAGGCGAAACTAAAATGGTATCACCGCATTCTTCTAATGAAGTTTTGAAAAAGTACTTAGATCCTAAACTTTCATCTGTGATCGCAAAAGGGACTTTGGAAATTAAGATGTTTGACTAAACAGAAAAGGTACACATGAAAACTACATTGAATGTATGCCGTGTCTGTATCATACTTAAAGAATTGTCAGCTCAATTCATAAAATTCGTCACTTCGGTGCGCACTGGAGTAATCAGAGGGCGATGTTTTTTGAATTATTTCCAATAAAAAACCCTAACATATTGATGTTAGGGTTTTTGCTTTGGTAGCGAGACCGAGATTTGAACTCGGGACCTCAGGGTTATGAATCCTGCGCTCTAACCGACTGAGCTATCTCGCCATAATTAGGGAAAAACCTTCCCTGAATGCGGGTGCAAATATAAAAATAAAAATATTGGATGCAACTATATTTTTAATAAAAAAATATATTTTTAAAAACACTTTTTTTATGTAGTTATATTCTATATATTTCCGAAAAATTAAATGTAGGTCATGGATCAAAAAGTACGTTACGAAATCGAGTTTCCCATAAATTCTTCTCCACAATTATTGTATCAGTATATCTCTACTCCATCAGGTTTGTCTGAATGGTTTGCAGATAATGTAAACTCTCGTGGTGAATTTTTTACTTTTATTTGGAAGGATTCCGAAGAAAAAGCAAGGCTTGCCTCTAAGAAAGCAGGTGAGAAAGTAAAATTCAAGTGGGTCGACGAGAATAGTAAAGACACGGAGTACTTTTTTGAATTGCATATTTTAGTAGATGAACTCACTAAAGACGTTTCTTTAATGGTAGTAGATTTTGCTGAAAAAGACGAGGTAGACGAGGCCACACTACTGTGGGAAAATCAAATATCGGATCTTAAACATCTAATTGGATCTGTATAGTAAAATCATATTTTATGACTTATATTTGCCTTGAATAAAATTTAGGGCTTTTTTATGATTAATTTTAATGGAACTATTGTGTCACAGGACACCAATGTATTGTTTCAAAACCGTGCTTTTCTATATGGTGACGGTGTTTTTGAAACAGTTAAAATAGTAAATAATACAATTCTTTTTCTAGAAGATCATTATTTCAGGTTAATGTCTTCTATGCGGGTGGTGCGTATGGAAATCCCAATGAATTTCACCATGGAATACCTGGAGGAACAAATTCTCTCTTTAGTAAAAAAAACGGGTCTCTCTCTTTCCTCCCGAGCCAGAATTACAGTATATAGAAACGATGGCGGGTATTATTTGCCGCAAAATAATACGGTTTCTTTTTTGATCCATTCAATAGCGCTTGAGAACACTTTGTATTCAATTGAAAAGAAAGAATATGAAGTAGATTTATACAAAGACTTCTATATCACAAAACAATTGCTGTCGTCTATCAAAACGACTAATAAAATTATCAATATAACAGGAAGTATTTTCGCTAATGAAAATGGCTTGGACAATTGCTTAGTACTCAATGATAGCAAGAATGTAGTAGAAGCATTGCAGGGGAATATCTTTATGCTAATGGGTGATAAATTGATTACGCCTCCGGTTTCTGAGGGGTGTTTAAACGGCGTCATGAGAAAACAGATTTTAAGTCTGGCTAAAAAAATAGAAACTTTAGAGGTTGTCGAGGAAGTGATCTCTCCGTTTGACCTGCAAAAAGCGGATGAATTATTTATAACGAACGTAATAAAAGGCATTCAACCCGTAACGCGATACCGCAAAAAAATATTTACAACTCACGTATCGACTCAATTATTAGAAAAACTCAACGAAATAGTCCGAAATGCTTAATTTAGGTATGGATTTTCTGGAGCATTAGACCAGATGAGGTATTCGCCGCCTAATTCCATAATCTGTTCTTTCCAGAAATGAGTGGCTGATGTTCCAATTATTTTGTTTTCATAACTGTTTGCCGTTATAATCCACGAGCGACTTTCCATTTCGCTTTCTAGTTGGTTTTCATGCCAGCCGGTATAACCTAAAAAGAATCGGATATTGTCTTTGCTTATTTCTCCTTTATTGATGAGCTCTTTAGTCGCTTCAAAGTCACCACCCCAATATATTCCATTAGATATTTCAATGCTATTTGGAATTAATTCAGGGATATTATGAATGAAATACAAGTTGTCTTGTTCTACCGGACCACCATTATAAATCTTAAATCGTGCCGCTATCTCCGGAATTAAATCGTGGATAGTGTACTTTAAAGGTTTATTAATTATGAACCCTACGGATCCTTCTTCATTATAATCAGCTAATAAAATTACCGATCTATTGAATGATAAATCCCCAATTATTTTAGGCTCTGCTATAAGCAAATATCCTTTTTTTATCTTATCTGTTATCATCGGATTAGATTTTTCATTAAATTTAGGTTTTTTATTTTAAGGGCGCCATATAAAATCGTTGAAACGTATAAAAAAACCTTCCAGATGGAAGGTTTTATTATATTTAGGAAGGATAAAAATTAGTTTACTGCACCTTCTAATTCTGCTCCAGCTTTAAATTTCACTACATTCTTAGCAGCGATTTGAATAGTTTTTCCTGTTTGAGGATTTCTACCGTCTCTTGCAGCTCTGGCAGATACTGACCATGATCCGAAACCTACTAAAGATACTCTTCCACCTTTTTTCAAAGTTCCGCCTACGTTACCTAAAAATGACTCTAAAGCTAATTTTGCTGCAGCTTTTGTAATTCCTGCATCAGCAGCGATAGCATCGATTAATTCTGATTTGTTCATAATAATTAGTTATTAATTGTTGGTTAAAAAAAATTGTTAATACACAAATTTAGTAGGAAATACGTTCCTTGCAAGCGTTTTGTGTTAATTTAGAGTATTTTGTTGATAACTTATTTTTTTTGTTGATAAAGTAAAGATTGTTTCTTGTTAAAGTGTATGAAGTGCCCTTTTTGTTGGTGTTAATAGACTTTTGCGTCAACAGAAAATACAATCCCGTTCAGAAATTCAGAAGTATTCATTTTCTTTTTGCCTGGAAACTGTAGAGTAAGTATTTGGATAAATCCTTTTTTTACCGCTACCTTCATTTCTTTTTTGGTACAAATTAAACTCCCGACAGCATAATTATGTTCCTCAGTGATTATTTTGGCTTCGTATAGCTTTACATTCCACTCTTCACTATTGTCGCCAAAGTAACTCCAAGCCGCTGGGTACGGACTCAAACCTCGGATTAGATTGTTTATTTCCTGCGCTGATTTTGTCCAGTCTATTTTGCAATTCTCTTTGTTGAGTTTGTAGGCTGTTTTGATATCGTTGGTGTCTTTTTGAATCACTGTCGATACACTTCCTTTTTCGATCAGTGCCAAAGTGTCAATAACGGCCTTGCTTCCTAATTCCATTAATCGGTCATGCAAATGTCCCGCATTTTCGGTTTCATCAATTGGAATTTCCGAACTTAAAATCATTGCGCCTGTATCAATTTTATCATCGATAAAAAAAGTGGTGACACCAGTTTTAGTTTCTCCATTAATGATTGCCCAGTTTATGGGTGCCGCGCCGCGATAATTCGGTAGGAGCGAAGCATGAAGATTAAAAGTGCCTAAAGAGGGCATTTCCCAAACTACTTTTGGCAGCATTCTAAACGCAACTACAGTTTGCAAATTAGCATTCAACGCTTTTAATTCAGCTAAAAAAGTTTCGTCTTTTAAGTTTAAAGGCTGCAATAAAGTTAGATTATTGGCTAGTGCGTATTCCTTTACTGCTGAGTATTTTAATTTTTGTCCGCGACCTGCAGGTTTGTCTGCAGCAGTAATGACACCTACGACTTCGTAGTTGTTTTTAAGTATCGTGTCTAATATTCCCACGGCAAATTCAGGCGTACCCATAAAAACTATTCGTAATTTTTCCATTATGATCGTAAAGTATATTTATTATTTGGTTTAACCAAAATTGTGTTGTTTTCTAGTAAATCCTGAAGTACAAAGATAACTTCGTCTGGACTATTTTTAGTTTTATTTTGAATGTCTCTTGAGTTTAAATCTTCTGCTTGTAATAACGCAATTATTTCTTTGGAAAGCACCGATACCTCTTTTTTCTTTATTTTTTTAGTAATGCAAAAGGAGCAAACACCGCAATCAACGGTTGTTTTTTCGCCAAAATAATTTAGAATCAACTTATTTTTGCATACTTTTTTCTCACTTATATACTGAATTACGGATTGAAGCTGTTCTTTTTTTAATTGATTTTGATTTTCTAAATGCTTCGAAACTCGATTGATGGTTCTGTCATCTTCCCGAACTTCATTGAAAATTAATGTGGCGTCATTATTTTTCGAATGGTACTCTATAATTTTCTTTTCTTTTAATTTATGTAAAACAGCCTGAATTTCAGTTTCCTTATGGTTTGATTTTTTAGCAATCAGTTGCAGGTTGAATGCCGTTTGCATTTCGTAAATTCCCG
This sequence comes from Flavobacterium sp. LS1R10, assembly GCF_003968825.1. Classification (NCBI taxonomy): domain Bacteria; kingdom Pseudomonadati; phylum Bacteroidota; class Flavobacteriia; order Flavobacteriales; family Flavobacteriaceae; genus Flavobacterium; species Flavobacterium sp. LS1R10. Next base: position 74,091 of record NZ_RYDH01000008.1, read on the forward strand.
GATACGTGCGCAAAATGGCTAAAATAATTTCCTCGTCATTTGGATTTAAACTCATATACCGAATCACTTCTTTGGAGGGAATAAGAAACTGCAGGGTGATTTTTTCTGAAAATTCTTGAGACAGGCTAATAATTCCTTGTCGGTCCAGGAATTGCATTGCATGGTACGTTTTTAAGGTTGGGAATTCATATTTTAAACAAAAATGATGCAAATTGAAGGTAAACTGTTCATTGATTCCTTCTCCGTAAGCGATTTGAAAATAGTTGCAAAGCTTGACATACATGAGATTCAAAAACTTTTTATCAGGAAGAATAGTGATAAATTGGCTTTGAGCCTGAATGATGTCAGAGGGACTGGTTAATAAAACCGCAAAAGCTCTTTCTCCGTTTCTACCCGCACGTCCGGCTTCCTGATAATAATTTTCCATATTTTCCGGAAGCTGAATGTGAATGACCGTTTTTACATTGGCTTTGTCAATTCCCATTCCAAAAGCATTGGTTGCCACAATAACCTGTACATCCTCATTCATCCAGGATTCCATGTTTTTATCTTTTTCTTTGGACGAAAGTCCGCCGTGATAATACGTAGCTTTAAATCCTAATGAATTCAATTGAGAGGAAATATCCAGACACGATTTCCTGTTTCGTACATATATTATGGAAGGTTGTGGATTTTTCTTCAGGATTTGTTCGATTCGGAACAGTTTATCCTCGACCTCAAAAATCATATAAGCAATATTTTCTCTGGCAAATGATTTTTCAAAAATCTGTGGTTTATGTAGTCCCAGTTCTGCGATGATATCTTTTTTGACTCTTGGCGTTGCAGTAGCGGTTAAGGCTAAAAATGGGACTGTTGGAAAATGCTTTTTTAGTTCTGAAATTTTTAAATAAGCTGGTCGGAAATCATGTCCCCATTGGGAAACGCAATGCGCTTCATCGATTGTGATTAAATGGATGGGAAGATTTTTTATTCGTTCTAAAATCCAATCGGATTGAAGACGCTCTGGCGATAAATAAAGGAATTTGTAATTTCCGAATTGGCAATTGTCCAATAAATCAATCATTTCTTCGGATCGAATTCCGCCTGTCAGCGCTATGGCTTTGATGTTTCGCTGTTGCAAATTGGCGACTTGATCTTTCATGAGCGCTACCAATGGCGAGATAACCAGGCAAATGCCTTCTTTCATCATTGCCGGAATCTGGAAACAAATTGATTTTCCACCGCCGGTTGGCATCAATGCAAAAGTATCTTGACCACTTAAAACGGAATCGATGATTTCCTTTTGCAGTGACCTGAATTTGTTGTGCTTCCAATATTTTTGAAGAATAGCTTCTGCTTCTTGCATAGAGTATAGATTTCATTTCATTGAAAAACAGTCCAAAGCATAGATCCTAAACCTGCAGACTATCTGGAAATTTCATCTAAGATAAAAAGAATTCGGTTATCCATCGTATCTTTTGGAACTTCTATGAGTTTGTACCCATAATTTTCATAGGTTTCAGTGAGATGATTGTAGATGAGTTTCGCTTGTTCGAAGTTTTCATAACGTTCGTGGTCGCTGATATAAATTTCTTCCCAAGGTGGGAGTATGAATATTTTTGAGTAGGTGTGTTCGCGGCAAGCCGTATCAAAAGTAGCAGGATAACTATCGCCTATGTAATGCATATAGGCCAAAACATCCGGAATTCCTCTGTCTATAAATACAATATCGTGGATTTCTTTAGAAGCATTTTGAAATTGTTTTTTTCTTCCTTCAAGAAGCAATTCGCTGAATAACAGTGGTTTTTCTAGGAATAATTGCTCGATTCCTTGTTTTTTTGCTTCCAATGTTACTTCCCGGGAAATTTCGGGATAACAACAATGTCCCTGAGCTATCAATCCATCGATGATAGTAGTTTTACCGGTTCCTGGACCGCCAATGATAACTATAATTTCTTTCTGCACTTTTAAAAAATAAGGGGCAAATTTACTTAAACTTATTGGGATTTGAAAAAATCATTGCGGTTAAAGTGCGATTAGACAAAAAATCATATTTCAAAATTCATAATTCACGTTTGAAACCGTATATTTGCCTTTATTTTTAAATAAAAAATGGATAAGAAGACGGAAGAATTTTACGATAGATTAAAAGTAGAGTTGGATATGAGCAATACATGGCCAGCAGAATATTTATTTAAATTTATTGTGCCAACAGAAAGTGATAATGTAGAACGCGTTGAGTTGGCTTTTGATTGTATGGGAGCGGTTATCAAAACCACAAAATCCAAAACAGGCAAATTTACCAGTATATCTGTTGATGTGACTGTGAAAGATGCACAAGAAATAGTAGATAAATACCTAGAAGTCTCTACAATAAAAGGCATTGTTTCTCTTTAGATATAAAAAAATTGGGATGGGTGTTCGAATGATTCCACTATTCGAAAAAGAAAACACGTAAATCAAAAAAATATACATTCAAATATGAATTCAAAATATAGTAAAGAAAATGCGAACGATGTAGTGCATCATTTGGAATACAATGCAGAGCGATCGCATTTGATTATTCCGGAGTACGGGCGTCATTTGCAAAAATTAATTGATCAGGCAACTAAAATTGAAGATGATGTAGAACGCAATAAAGCGGCAAAATACATTATTCAGGTCATGGGCAGCTTGAATCCGCATTTGCGTGATGTTCCTGATTTTCAGCACAAATTATGGGATCAAATTTTCATAATGTCTGATTTTAAACTAGTGGCGGATTCGCCCTACCCAACTCCATCTCGCGAAGTCTTGCAGCTGAAACCGGATGTGTTGAGTTATCCTCAGAATTTTCCCAAATACAGGTATTATGGCAACAACATAAAATACATGATTGATGTGGCCAATAAATGGGAAGATGGCGATATGAAAAGTGCCTTGGTGAAAGTAATTGCCAATCACATGAAAAAATCATATTTGAGTTGGAACAAAGACACAGTAAAAGATGATGTCATTTTTGAACATTTATTTGAACTCTCTGATGGCAAGTTGAATTTGATTCAAAGTTCAGAGGAATTATTAAATACCACTGATTTATTACGAACCAATAAGCGGGTTTCGAATAAAATATTGCCGGTAGGACAACCCAAAATTCTTAGCAATAAGAATACAAAAACAGGAAAACCAAATCCGATTCACAAGAACCAAAATAGGAAACCTTTGTAAGTCAGTTATAAATTGGAGTTATAAGTTTTGAATTTTGTTCTATTACTTTTAGCTCGTAACTTTTTAACTCATAACTAATAATTTATAACTCATAACTGTAAAAAATGGGAATTTTCAAAATAGAAGGTGGCATCAGTCTAAAAGGAGAAATCACGCCACAAGGGGCAAAAAATGAAGCGTTGCAAATTTTATGTGCCGTTCTTTTAACACCTGAAAAAGTAATTATCAATAATATTCCTGATATTATTGACATCAATAAACTAATTACGCTTCTAGGAAATTTAGGAGTAAAAATCCAAAAAAATGGATCAGGCTCGTATACTTTTCAAGCTGATGAAGTGAATATAGAGTATCTGGAAACCGAAGCATTCAAGAAAGAAGGCGGTTCTTTAAGAGGTTCTATCATGATTGTTGGACCACTTTTGGCACGATTTGGAAAAGGATATATCCCAAAACCAGGTGGTGATAAAATAGGCCGCCGAAGATTGGATACGCATTTTGAAGGATTCATCAATCTGGGCGCTAAATTTCGTTACAACAGAGAAGATCATTTTTATGGCGTTGAAGCACCAAAAGGATTAAAAGGGGCCGATATGTTATTAGACGAAGCCTCCGTAACCGGAACCGCAAATATTGTTATGGCTGCCGTTTTGGCCAAAGGAAAAACAACAGTGTATAATGCAGCTTGTGAACCTTACTTGCAACAATTGTGTAAGATGTTGAACTCTATGGGAGCTAAAATAACTGGAGTTGGGTCTAACTTATTGACTATTGAAGGAGTTGAAAGTTTAGGTGGTTGCGAGCATAGAATTCTTCCAGATATGATTGAAATTGGGAGCTGGATTGGCCTGGCTGCAATGACAAAATCAGAGATTACAATAAAAAATGTCAGCTGGGACAACCTTGGTGTTATTCCTACGACCTTTAGAAAACTTGGAATTACGCTGGAACGTCGTGGCGATGATATATACATTCCTGCTCACGTAGATGGATATGAAGTAAAAACAGATATTGACGGTTCTATTTTGACAATTGCTGATGCACCTTGGCCTGGATTTACTCCGGATTTATTGAGTATTGTGCTTGTAGTTGCCACTCAGGCAAGAGGTGATGTTTTGATTCATCAAAAAATGTTTGAAAGCAGATTGTTCTTTGTGGATAAACTGATTGATATGGGAGCAAAAATTATGTTGTGCGATCCGCATAGAGCAGTTGTGATGGGACATGATTTCAAATCGCAGCTCAAAGCCACCACAATGTCATCACCGGATATTCGTGCGGGAATTTCATTATTGATTGCTGCGCTTTCCGCAAAAGGAACGAGTACAATTCAAAACATTGAACAAATCGACAGAGGATACGAACGTATTGACGAACGATTGAGAGCTATTGGTGCAAATATTGTACGTGCATAAATAACATAAATCATAAAAATTTTCGTTTAAGTAAGCCAGAAAGAATTTAAATCTAAAATTCAATTCGGTTTACTTAAACGATTTTACTTTTAATTCATCTTTAAACAAAGCGCATGTCAAGCGAACAAACAGCGATCAAGGCGACTTATTTTAGCATTATAGGGAATACTTGCCTGGCTATTATCAAAGGATTAGCCGGTTTTTTCGGAAATTCGTATGCACTAATTGCAGACGCAATTGAATCAACGACTGATATTTTTGCTTCTTTTTTGGTGTTGTTCGGAATTAAATATTCCAACAAGCCAGCGGATAAAAATCATCCGTACGGACATGGTAGAGCAGAACCTTTGATTACTTTTCTGGTGGTAGGTTTTTTGATTACTTCGGCCACAATTATTGCCTATGAAAGTATTGTAAATATTGGAACGCCACATCAATTACCAAAACCATGGACATTACTCGTTCTGGCTGCAATTATTATTTGGAAAGAATATTCGTTTCGACTGGTGATGAAAAGAAGCATTCAAACCAATAGTTCCTCACTACGAGCTGATGCTTGGCACCATCGAAGTGATGCCATAACTTCTGTGGCGGCATTTGTTGGAATTTCGATTGCCTTGATTTTAGGGGATGGTTACGAATCTGCGGATGATTGGGCTGCACTTTTTGCTTCGGGATTCATACTTTATAACAGTTACCTTATTTTTAGACCCGCTTTGGGCGAAATAATGGACGAACATTTATACGACGATTTAATAGCTCAAATCCGAATGGTTTCCATTCAGGTTGACGGAATTATCGATACCGAGAAATGTTTTATTCGAAAAGCCGGCATGCAATATCATGTAGATTTGCATGCTACTGTCGATTCAAATATTACCGTGAAAGAAGGACACGATCTGGCTCATAAACTAAAGGATACTTTGCTAGAGGAAATTCCGGAATTGGGACAGGTGTTGATTCATGTGGAACCAAATGATTAATATTGTGGTGTATGATAAAACTAAAAAAGGCACCAAAACTATTTTCGAGTGCCTTTTTTTAATTCGTTATGTTTTTGTCACATCGAGCGCAGTCGAGATGCCGTTATATTTTCCGACTGTACTGCAACTGACAAATAGATTCTTTTTTTATTCCAATATATTCAAAAATTTGAGCCCAAATACTACTCCGTCTCCTTGAAATCCATTTTGGTACGAACGAACATAATCGATACGGAGCATTTTAAATTTACCAAAACCTAAATTGTCGAACCCAACTGTAATTTCAGTATAAGGTTTGTTGTTTGGCGTAGACAGCGCGTGAGCACCCAGTGTCAAAGTTGATTTTAGTTTGTTCAATAAAGGTATTTTATTCATGATATAGCCTTTGTCGTTGTATTCCGTATGCACTTCAAAATAGCTGTCGTTCGTACTGTTAGAGTAATACGGCAGTAAGTCAAATACATTCAAATAGCGCGCTGACTGCCCAATGTGGGTTTGATTGCCATTAAAATGCTTGTAATCTATAAAAGCAATGTTATCTGCATTCAGAAACTTTCCCGCTTTTAGATTCAACCCTAAAACACCTTTATTTTTCAATGTCAAATCATACGTTAATCGGGTATTGAAATGGTCAAACTCATACTTCTTATCATTAGCCGCAATTGCTTTTTCATAGCCTAAATAAAGAGTTGGATATTTTTCATTTCGGATGTTAAATTTTCCATCGGGACGGGAGGAATATTTGTTTCCAAAATTGATTTTTGCTAGCACATTAATTTTCGTCAAATGGTGTTTTTCAAAACCGGGAGTGGTGAAATCATTTGGTGCCAACGGATTATTCGAAGTGTATAATTCGTCCTTGTTAAAAAAAGAAAAATCCGTATTGTTGAATACTGGTTTGCGTTGCTGGTATTCTATCTTTCCATTGAGATTCACGCCATTTGCAACATCTTGGCTGTAGCCAATTGCCGCTGATTCCAGATTATACAACTTCATAAAATTGTTCTTGAATGCTAGGGAACTGATCGTGTTTATTACTTTACTGATGGGTTCATTCGGATTAAATTGCTTTACAGAACTGCCTCCTGTCATATATAAAGTGGCATAATTCTGATTGTTGAACCGGTGGATAAATTGTCCAGTGACACGCAAACGATCTTCGGCAAAACCGTAATTGAGTTTTGTACTTATGGAAGTGTAGATTCCTTTACTTTCCTGATTTTTCCAGTTGGTGTATTTAAATCCCGAGTCAAAATTATATCCTTGCACCGTATTGAAACTCAATGAACCAAGATTTAATAATCCTTCATAACTAAAACTGTGTTTTTTGCTACTGTTTTTATAGGTGTAGCCGCTCAGTAGCTTCAAGATTTTGAACTTGTTCTCTTTTGTGTCTACTGAATCTAGGTATTTTTCTGAATTTCGGACCTTGTAAATGCTGTCTTTTCTAGCATAATCCATGCTTTCTTCATTTGTTAACGGAATGGGTCTGTTGGTAGTCCAGAATAAGCTGTCTTTTTTATTGGCATTTATTTCGATTCTCGTAATTTCATTTGTAAATGTTTTGGGTGCAAAAGCATTTATGAATTCATAATTGCTATACACGTAATTGTATTTTCCGGTAAATTTTATCCCAAAAGCACCTGCTGTGATTTCGAGACTTTGGGTATTTTTGGCCCAGATTTTATTGCTGTTGTTGTAACTGAAATTTTGTTTTAAGGTCATCACATCCAGAAATTCTTCTTTTATTCGGTAGCCTTTTATATCCAGATCAACGGCGTAAATCGCCCAGGAGTCTTCCACTATATAAATGTACCCTTCAAAAACGGGTTCACTGTCTCGCTTTGCAATCACTTTTATTTTGTTGATCATGTTTGTATTCTCGTCAAAAAAAGTGCTTTCTAAGGTGTAATTATAGTAGTTGAACGCGTTGTTCGCTATTGGAGAAATCATTTGGACACTAAAATCGATGGTGTTGTCATAAAAATCGTAGAATGAAGATGTAGCCGTATTGTAGCTGTATTGTAGCTGTAGCCATTGTCTCTGCCACTTACTTTTGAGGCAGTAACTACTTCTTTTAAGTTATTGGGTTTCTCAAATGCTATTTTTGAAAACGTTTCAGATAAGGAAATAATTCCGGTTCCGGTAGAATCCAGTGCGCCATCAAGATCACCAATTTTTTGGCCTAATATTTTTTTTGGGGCATTTTTCAGTTTAAAAATACCGCGAGAATAAAAATCAGCATTGAATCGATTTGTTTTTTTGGTGTTTTGTTTTCTGCTGGCAATGGCACTTTTTATTATCGCTAAAGCCGGATTGTTTTTTTTGTTGATGATTACTTCGTTCAGCGAGAAACTTTCTTCGATCATTTTGATGTGCAACGAATAAGGGAGTTTGTCTGTTTGTATAACTACTTTCTGGGTTTTAAAACCTAAAAATTGAAAGACAACTGTTTGTTTTTCCTTTTTCTTTAAGTTGAATTCATAGTTTCCTTGCTCGTTTGAAGTGGTTCCATTATAGGTGTCCTCCTGAAAAATAGTCACAAAAGGCAAGGGATTTCCTTTTTCGTCCGAAACGGTTCCTTTAATTTGTGCAGTACTGACAAATGAAACTAATAAAAGCAGTAGAAAGTAGTATTTTTTCATGAAGGTTTTTTCTTTCACAAAAATAGAAGAAGTTACAAAAGAGCGTATTAATTATTTGTTAAAGATTTATCTAATGGCTTATTTTATTTTGATACTACAAAAATGACTGAATCGCCAGCTCATAACTCTTTAAACCAAAACCCAGAATAACACCTTTGGCATTTCCAGAAATATAGGATTGATGTCTAAAACTTTCACGGGAAAACGTATTCGAAATATGAACTTCAACCACTGGAGTGGTAACGGCTTTTACAGCATCGCCAATTCCTATGGAAGTATGTGTATACGCTCCGGCATTTAAGATAATGCCATCAAATGAAAAACCCAATTCCTGAATTTTATCAATTAATTCCCCTTCAATGTTACTTTGGAAATAAGTAAATGCTATTGCTGGGTATTTAATTTGTAAAGTAGTGAAATATTCTTCAAAAGTTTGATTTCCGTAAACTGAAGGCTCGCGTTGACCCAGAAGATTGAGGTTCGGTCCATTGATGATACTAATTTTCATAAGTAGTTGCTATTTGTTTTTTATTTGAATATCGAATTCCCATGTGGCTTATCTGGTTTTCATTACATTTCCGATATGCTCATTTCATAATTCCTGCTTCTGTAAAAATAAAAAAACCGTTCCAATTTATAGAACGGTTTTAATAAATTTAATTTTTTATTTTTTTAGAATGTAAATCCTGCTGAAATTTGAAGAACAGAGTTCTTAACTTCTGCTTGTTTTGAAGCTTCAGTTAATCCCAACACATAACGACCTTGAAGGAAAATGTGTTTAGTTACATTTAGAGTTAAACCACCGGCTACTCCAAATTCAAAAGTTTCTGCATTTTTTACATCAAATTCTCTTCTTTCACTCAATAGGAATGAGGCCTGAGGGCCAAGATCTAAACTGACTGTTTTGTTGAAATGAAATTTAGCCATCACTGGAATAGATAAATATCCTAACTCTTTTTTGAATTCTGTAGCCGCATATTTATATGATGCTCCCTGAGTGGAATACAATAATTCGGGTTGTATCGAAAAACCATCTGTCAATTTCAGTTCAGCTACTAGACCCGCATGATAACTCGTTATAGCTTCTTTATCATAATTACCGCTGTTGATGGTGATATCAGTTCCTGATTGATTGGCGTAATTTAAACCCCCTTTAAACCCAAACTTTATCAATTGTGCTTGCATGTCTACTGACGCGGCAAGAAGAACTACTGTAACAAGAATTATTTTTTTCATATTTTTTTTTTTAAATTAATTTAATGAGTACATTTATTACAAACTGTTTTGTTTGATTATTATTGTTGTCTTCTCTCTAATCAAAAACTAGTCCACATTTTGTTAACAGGAATAATAGTTGTTTTTTTAAATTATTATTCTTAGTTGGTTTGGCTTAAAACATTACAATTGAGTGTGTTGTGTGTTTATAAATTTATAATTGTATTTTTTATATGAAGAAAAATACTGTGAATTTTAAAAGTTATTTTTTTTCATAAAAATCGTACAAAATATTTAGCATTATCTACTTTCGTTCCAATAAAAACAAATCAATATGAAAAAAATTATGCTGTCCGGTATTGCCTTTTTTGCTTTTTTAGTTGCTCAAGCTCAAGAAAATGAATTGCAAATGCAAGGAAATCAAGGTTCTAACGGAAAATGATTGATTGAAGCAAATACAGGTTTTGGGCAAAATGTAGGCAATACTTCTTTGTACTTTAAAACATCTGATGGTGTTACCGCCTATAATATAGGGCTTGAAGGGGGTTATTTTATTAAAGATAACTTAGCAATTAAAGTGGGATTAGGCTATGGCGACGATGGTGTCAGTACTCTCACGGACCCAATTGCGTATAAATTAGGATTGAAGTATTATTTTAAAAGTAAAATTCCGGTCGAGATTTCCTATAATGGTGTAGGCTTTGGCGATACAGATGCAAATCCTGCCTACATTGGTTTTCAAGCAGGATACGCTTTTTTTCTTGGCAAAAATGTAAGTATGGAACCAGGTATTCGCTACAATAATGCGGTTAACAAATCGTTTTATGATTCAAATTTTCAATTTAATATGGGTTTTGCATTGCATTTCTAAAGTTTGCATAGTTACATTCAAAAGCCTCTCAATTTGGAAGGTTTTTTAATGAATAAAAGTGTTACTTTGTGTTTATGAATTGGACTGCTTACATAAAAAGGTATCAATCGTACTTAAAAATTGAGCGCGGTTTGTCTCACAACACAATAGAAAATTATTCGTTTGATGTACAACGATTGTGTCTTTTTTTGACTGAAAATAAAATGGAAGTTTCACCAATTCAAATTGATGAAGAAGTACTTCAACAGTTTATTTACAGTGTTTCAAAAGAAGTGAATCCCCGATCACAAGCCCGAATTATCTCGGGTCTTAAAAGTTTTTTTGGTTATTTAATGTTTGAGGACTATCGAACAGATAATCCATTAGAACTTATAGAAACACCCAAAACGGGCAGGAAACTTCCAGATATTTTATCTGTTGATGAGATCGATACTCTTATTGCAGCCATTGATTTGACCTCTAATGAAGGGGAACGCAATTGCGCTATGATGGAAACCCTTTATGGTTGTGGGCTTCGGGTTTCGGAATTAGTGGCATTAAAAATGTCCGACTTGTTTTTTGAAGAGGGTTTTATAAAAGTTACCGGAAAAGGAAACAAACAGCGCTTTGTACCTGTAGGGGATTATACTCAAAAATTCATCATTATCTACAGGGATACAAAAAGAAATCAACTGAATATAAAAAAAGGTTTTGAGGATACGTTGTTTTTAAATAGAAGGGGAAGCCAACTGACAAGAGCCATGATTTTTACGATAATCAAAAATTTAGCGTCAGTCATAGCGTTGCACAAAACAATTAGTCCACATACCCTGAGGCATTCTTTTGCCACACACCTTTTAGAAAATGGGGCTGATTTGCGTGCAATACAACTGATGCTTGGTCATGAATCAATCACCACAACGGAAATATACGTACACCTTGACAGAACATTTCTTACTCAGGTTCTAAATACTTTTCACCCAAGAAAGTAATATTTTTATTAGTTTAACCTGTTGAGTGTAATTAGTTTTTGATGGAAATTTTCGTCAGTTCGAGTGATCCCACTTTTAGGCGGGATTAATCGAGAACTAGAAAATTAGTATTAATAACGATTCTCGATACACGTCACTTCGAGTGCGAAGCGTATCGAGAAGTTTTGTTCCGTTTTACTCTACAAAAATACTCGAACTGACGTTTTAAACAATTGTACCCAACGGGTTAGTGTAGTTTAGTTGAAATTTTATAAAATTGATACTTTTTTTATGTTTGAATAAAAATAAAATCTAAATTATAATCGCATTTAAATGATATAAAAAAGTAATTATGATTTTGATGTTCCCTAAAACGAAAATTACCAAGAGATAAATAATTTTTAAAAACCGTATTTTCAGTGCAAAAAAAAACTTCTCCGTATGGAGAAGTTTTTTTGTTTCTTATAATTGAATAAATTATTTAGCAATATTCACAGCTCTTGTTTCCCGTATTACGGTTACTTTAACTTGGCCCGGATAGGTCATTTCTGTTTGAATTTTTTGTGAAATATCAAAAGATAAGGTAGCCGCATTTTCATCCGAAACCTTTTCGCTCTCTACGATAACCCGAAGTTCTCTACCAGCTTGAATGGCATAAGCATTTTTCACACCGCTGAAGCCGTACGCTACTTCCTCAAGATCTTTTAGACGTTGTATATAAGAATCCAAGACTTGTCTTCTTGCTCCTGGTCTTGCACCTGAAATAGCATCACAAACCTGAATGATCGGGGATAGTAATGATTTCATCTCTATCTCGTCGTGGTGAGCACCAATGGCGTTACAAACCTCTTCTTTTTCACCGTATTTCTCAGCCCATTGCATTCCTAATAAAGCGTGTGGTAAATCACTTTCAGCATCTGGAACTTTACCAATATCGTGCAATAAACCAGCTCTTTTAGCCAGTTTTACGTTTAAGCCAAGTTCAGCTGCCATGATTCCACATAGTTTAGAAACTTCCCGGGAGTGTTGCAATAAATTTTGTCCGTAAGAAGAACGGTATTTCATGCGTCCTACTACTTTAATCAATTCAGGGTGTAATCCGTGAATTCCTAAGTCTATAACGGTACGTTTACCCACTTCTATAATTTCATCGTCAATTTGTTTGGCAGTTTTTGCTACTACTTCTTCAATACGAGCCGGGTGAATTCTTCCGTCAGTCACTAATTTATGTAATGCTAAACGTGCAATTTCTCTTCGAACCGGATCAAAACAGGAAAGGATAATCGCCTCCGGGGTGTCATCTACAATGATTTCTACTCCTGTAGCTGCTTCCAGTGCACGGATATTTCTACCTTCACGGCCTATGATTCGTCCTTTTACATCATCAGATTCAATGTTGAATACTGAAACGCAATTTTCTACTGCTTCTTCGGTTCCAACTCTTTGAATGGTGTTGATGATTATTTTCTTAGCCTCTTGTTGTGCTGTAAGTTTCGCCTCTTCAATCGTGTCTTGTATGTGAGACATTGCTTTGCTTTTAGCCTCGGCTTTAAGTCCTTCAATCAATTGATTTTTTGCTTCCTCTGCGGATAAGCCGGAGATTACTTCCAATTGTTGCAATTGACTCTTATGAAGTTTGTCCACTTCAGCCTGTCTTTTGTCTAAGATATCTATTTTAGAGTTGTATTCTACCGTTTTTGCTTCAAAATCATCATTTACTTTTTTAGCTTTTGATAATTCATTTGAAATTTGAGATTCTTTGTCCCGAACTCTTTTTTCTATTTCAGCGACTTTTTTATCACGAGAAAGGATCACTTGCTCATGTTCTGATTTTAATTCAATAAATTTTTCTTTCGCTTGAAGAATTTTATCCTTCTTTATATTTTCAGCTTCAAGATTGGCATCTTTAAGAATCGATGCGGCTTCTTTTTTTGAATTCTTAATCAAGTTAGAGATATTGCTTTTTTCTATCATTTTTGCGATGGCAAAACCGCCTGCAATACCTATAATTCCCGTAATAATAATCGTTAATATGTTGTCCATGTTTGTTAAAATTTATAAATAAAAAAGCCTACATTAGTTGTGTTGAATAAACTCGGAAAGACAAGTTTTGAGCTAACTCACTGTTCAAGTTTCCTCGCCGGGGCGTGGCATGCTTTAGTAGTGATGATTTGCTCATTCTAAATTGTTAGTGTTGAGTTTACCAAATGTGAACTAATGTAGGCAGTATCTTAGTTTTTGTAAAGAACGTTTATTTGTCGAGATATTGATCTAAAACCGCATTGATTTTTTTAATTCTTTCAATGGTTTCTTCTCCATCAATTGCATTATCAATTTGTTTTTGTTCCGTTTGTGAGGCAAATTGCAGGGCACACATTGCTAAAACATCCTGCTTATCACGAACGGCATAGTTTTCTTCAAATTGCTTTATCATTTTATCAATTTTTTTTGAAGCACTTCTCAGTCCTTCTTCCTGTGAAAGATCAACCGTTAACGGGTAGACTCTGTCTGCAATTGATATTTTAATTTTAAGCTTTTCGTCCATATCTTTTATTAGTCTGATAGCTGGGCTATACAATAATCAATTTCGCGAATTAATGAATTTATTTTAAACTTGGTATCTCTTTTATTATCGTCACTGCCTAGTAATGCATTCGCTACTTTGAGTGTTTCATACTGCGTTTTTAAGGCCTCAATCTGTTGTGATTGAGTTAGTATTATAGATGCAGTTTTTGTTAATTCGTTTCTTAAATCTTGATTGTTTTGTTCCAAACTTTTCATTTTTATGAAAAGTTTTTCAACTTTATTTTCAAGAGTATCAATAATTTCTGCAATTGCACTCATTATATATTCTAATTCATTACATAATCATACAAAGTTAGTATTCCTTTTTAATTTTGCAATATTTTATTATTTTTTTTGCATTTATTTAGTTAAATAACAGTTAAACAATTGATTAGGAACTGTTTTTTTTTAGAACTGTTTTTGCATACTTTTTTTTACCTTAGCAAAAATGTAAACAATGAAATTTTCTCTTTATTTAGTATTTTTTTGCAACTTTGTTTTTGCGCAAGCGGAGTATCCCAAAGATTATTTTAGGTCTCCATTAGACATTCCGATGCAATTGTCAGGGAATTTTGGAGAATTACGACCCAACCATTTTCATGCAGGATTTGATTTAAGAACCCAGCAAAAGGAGGGTTTCAAGGTGTATGCAGTAGCCGATGGGTATGTGTCCAGAATAAAAATTTCTACTTTTGGTAATGGAAAAACAATTTATATTAATCATCCTAATGGTTTTACATCCGTTTATGGGCATTTAAAAATGGCCAATGGTGCCATTGAAAGCTACATCAAAAACAGCCATTATAAAGAGGAATCATTTGAAATTGAAATGTTTTTTAAACCCGATGAAATGCAGGTTAAAAACGGGGATGTTATCGCTTTTTCTGGTAATACAGGATCTTCTCAAGGTCCTCATCTGCATTTTGAATTTCGAGATTCCAAAACGGAGTTCATAATCAATCCCATGCTTTTTGGCTACGATACATATTTAAAAGACACTAAAAAACCAATTGTTTCAGCCGTTTACGTGTACCCTTTAGATTCAAAAACAACAGTTAACCATTCCAAACGACCAATAGCCCTCAATGTTTCGTTACAAAAAGATGGGACATACCTGTCTGATAAAGTAACCGCAAATGGCGTGATTGGTTTTGGTATTTCCGCTTCTGATAGTGATGATGTCTCGTTTAATGTTAACGGAGTGTACAAGGTGCACTCCTTTTATAATGGGAAACCAAATTTCGGGTATAAATTCAATACCTATTCCTTTGATGAGATGCGTTACATTAATGCTTTGATTGATTATCCCAGATATAAAAAAACGCAACAACGGGTTCAGAAACTTTTTATGAAAACTCCGTATAATTTGAGCATTATTCAAGCCGATGAAAATAAAGGTGTGTTGCAAATAACGCCAAATTTAGCTTCGTTGTATCGCATTGAAGTGTCGGATTTCTTTGGAAACAAAAAAATAATAGCGATTCCTATTCAATATGATTTATTGCCAACGGTTATAAGCCCGGAACCTGCGGTGTCAAATTATTTTGTGAACGCTAACGTAGATAGCAATTTTGCTTTAGAGAACATGTCAGTTTTCTTTCCTGCGGGAACATTTTACGATGATTTTAATATGAATTTTGATGTAAAAAACGACATTTTATGGTTGCATGATGATACCGTTCCTGCCCATAGTAATTTTACTGTTTCTATTGAAGACACAAAAGCTACGGAACTGCAAAGAGAGAAAATGTTTATTGGCAGAATCGACGGAAAAGCTACAAATTACAATCCAACATATAGAAAAGACAACGTATTTAGCACCAAAGTCAAAATTTTGGGCAAATATGCTTTGGTTTCTGATACCGTTGCTCCTAAAATCACCATGAATGCACCTGTAGAAGGAAAATGGATCAGTACACAAAAAACGATTCAGCTTTCTATATCCGATGATTTGTCAGGCATCAAATCATACAATGGGTATTTGAACGGAAAATGGGTATTGTTTGAATATGATAATAAAATCAGAAAAATTACTCATTATTTTAGTGATGGGATTGTTGCTGAAGGCGCCAATGATTTAAAAGTGGTAGTGACGGATAATGTAGGAAATTCAACTACCTTTGAAACGCATTTTTTTAGAAGTCAAAAATAATAAAAGCCAAACCATTTGAGCACGAATCGATTATTACCTGTATTCTTTTTTTTTCTTCTGAGCCTTACTGCAGTAGCCCAAACGGCTAGGATCAAAGGGGTGATTTTGGATGAAAACAACCAGCCTGTGGCAAGCGTAAATGTTTCGTATTCCGGTAGTGGAACAAGCTCCAATCAAAATGGATTTTATGTGCTAAAAGTTCCTGAGAATAAACAAGTTACGCTTGTTTTTACACATGTTTCGCTGAAGAAAATAACGGTGACTTTTGTATTGGAACCAAAAGAGGAAAGAGAATTCAACCCTGTAATGACGAATCGGAAGGAGCAAATGGGAGAAGTTATTATAACAACAAATAACAGAAAACAGATCCAGGGAATTACTACAATTGAACCAGAAATGATCCGAAAAATTCCTGGGGCTAACGCCGGTGTCGAGAATATTTTGAAAACATTGCCGGGAGTAAACTCAAATAACGAATTGAGTACGCAATACGCCGTACGCGGTGGTAATTACGATGAGAATTTAGTTTATGTGAATGAAATTGAGGTCTATCGTCCGTTTCTAATTCGGTCGGGGCAACAAGAAGGGTTGAGTTTTACCAATACGGATTTAGTGCAAAATGTTGATTTTTCAGCGGGTGGTTTTCAAGCGAAGTTTGGAGATAAATTATCCTCGGTTTTAGATATTACGTATCGAAAACCGATTAAATTTGGCGCAAGCCTTGAAGCGAGTCTTCTTGGCGGAAGCCTTTCTGTAGATTTGGTTTCCAAAGATAAAAAATGGTCTGCGGTTACGGGAGTCCGCTACCGCAACAACAGTCTTCTGGTGAATAGCCAGGAAACACAAACAAATTTCACGCCTTCCTTTGCAGATATTCAAACCAATATAAATTATAATGCTTCGGCGAAATGGCAATGGAGTTTTTTAGGTAATATTTCCCAAAACAAATACCAGTATCAACCATTAACCAGACAAACTAATTTTGGAACTATAGATAATCCAATGCGTCTTTCTGTTTTCTATGAAGGACAGGAAAAGGATCAGTACGACACGTATTTTGGCGCGGTGAAAACAACCTTTAACGTTTCGGATAATTTTACGTTGAAATTTATTGGTTCTGTTTTTCATACTTTAGAACAAGAATATTTTGATATTTTTGCCCAATATCGCTTAGGCGAAGTGGATTCCAGTATTGGTTCTGAAACCTATGGCGAAGTCGCTTTTACAAGAGGAATTGGCTCCCAGCTCAATCATGCCAGAAATGACTTAGATGCACTGATTGTTAATACGGAAATAAAAGGATTTCAGGATTGGAAAGAAAGCCAATTTGAATGGGGAATAAAGTATACAAGAGAATCCATCCGGGATCGAATTATAGAGTGGGAGGTAATCGATTCAGCCGGTTTCTCGTTGAATCCACCTGTTATTGATTTGCCTAAAAACGATCAGCCCTACTCGCCTTACACAGGACCGTTAGTGCCCTACCAAGACATTCGTGCGACTAATTTTAATTCGATCAATAGATTTTCAGGCTATGGCCAATGGAGTTTGAAAAGCACTATTGGCAGGAGTGAAGTTTGGTATAATGCCGGAGTCCGGATGCATCAATGGGAAGTATCAGGTGCTACTATAATTGGTAAATCCCAAATAACGATTAGTCCCAGAGCACAATTTGCCATAAAGCCGGATTGGCAGCTCGATATGATCTTTAGACTTTCCGGAGGTTTATACCATCAACCTCCGTTTTACAGGGAACTGAGAAATGCAGATGCACTGGTGCAGCCCAATACCAAGGCGCAACAATCCATTCATTTTGTGATTGGGAATGATTTTAGTTTCACGATGTGGAATCGCCCTTTCAAACTAATATCTGAGTTGTATTACAAATCACTGTCGGATGTAAATACCTATACGATTGACAATGTGCGCATTAGGTATGCCGCTAATAATAATGCTACAGCGTACGCGCAAGGAGTAGACATTCGGTTAAACGGGGAATTTGTTCCCGGAACCGAATCATGGTTTAGTTTTGGGTATTTGAAAACAGAGGAAAATAGCAATAACCAGGGTTTTATCGCAAGACCAACAGACCAGAGATTAAAATTTGGTCTGTTGTTTCAGGATTATATGCCCAATATTCCAAGTATTAAATTGTATTTGAATTTAGTGTATAATACGGGATTGCCGGGAGGTTCGCCGTCCTATGCAGATCCTTATGCATACCAAAACCGATTGAATGATTACCGCCGTGTGGATGTAGGTTTTTCTAAAGTTTTTATAGATAACACAACAGTAAAAAAGAATACGGGTTGGTTTAAAGATTTTAAAGAGTTGGCGGTAGGATTGGAAATTTTTAATCTTTTTGACAATCAAAATGCCATTACGAATACTTGGGTTCGCGATGTATATTCTAAAAATCAGTATGCAATTCCTAATTACATGACTACCAGAGTTTTTAATGTGAAATTGAGTGCTAAATTATAGTAGTATGCGATATGTCGTATTTTAGATAAAAGTCGGGCTCTATTTTAATTAGATAAATCGACAACGGAATACGATTGTCATTTTTTAAAAATGATTATATTTGAATTTTAAAGCACAGCATCATGAAAAAAATACAGATCACTCTTATAGGAATAGCCGTTCTGCTTTTGACCAGTTGTAAAGAAGAGGTTGAAAAACCTAAAGTAACTTACGATGGAACGAGCAAAGCAAAGGTAATTGCCCGAGTGGATTCTACTCAAATACAAATTGCTGACTTACCATTGCAAATGGAAGGGACGGATTATTTGATTCATCCTGTGGCCGATTTAAGTATCCGTGAAAGAGGAACTAAAGCGCGATATGGATCTTCGAGTGTAAATGATTTAAGTTTTACGATTTCTAATTATGGTGAATTTGAAATCACCGGTTTTTTGCAAAATTTAAAATTTCAAAAAGTAGATTCGGATTCCATCAGGAAATTGACAGACAAACCTGTTTTGATTCAAACAGCGACGTATTTGAAGTCCGTTGCTGACAAAACCAATAACCAGATTATGGTCTATACGATGGTCGATGTGGATACTAATAAAGATGGAAAACTAGACACAAGCGATATTAAGGCCTTGTATTTAAGTGAAATTAGCGGCAAGAAGTTCACAAAGATGTCACCCGATTTTCAGGAATTGATCGATTGGAAATTGATCGGTTCCAAAAATCGTTTGTATTTTAGGACCGTTGAAGACACTAATAAAAATGGTGAATTTGATAAAAAAGATGTCGTGAATTATTACTATATCGATTTGTCCAATAAAGAGTGGAAAATAATTGGGTATGAGCCCGTTTAGAGGCAATGATTTTAGATCAAAATATCACTTTCCAAGTCTGATTTTTCAATGGTAAAATTAAATCCCAGTTGTTTCACTAACTGAATGACCAGGTTTTTATACCAGTTTTCGGATTTGGGATGGATGTATATTTTTTCAATTAACTGATTGATGTCTACATTGATTTTTAAACCATCATTAATTTTTATATCGCTTTCTCCAATGTCCGTGATGATGCGCACTTCACCTTCATATTGAAAACTTTTTCGCTTGAACAAAAAAGGAAAAAATAGATCATTAAACGGGATGTGTTCTTTTTTGTAATCAATATAATTTACTTTCCCAATGTATTGATTGAAATTTGTTTCCGGAGCAAGTGCTTGCTGTAAACGCCCAATCGTAGATTGAATGGCTAAACCTTCACTGTTTTGCGTGAAAATTTGCCACATAGCAAATGATTCATACTCGTTGATGTGCCAGCTGCTAATCGCTACTTTTTCCCGATGTGTTTTATAGTAGTTTAAAAAGTCAGGATTGTCAATAGAAAGTTTTTTTATTTCCTCAAAAGTAGGCTCGCTAAAAGTGCCTTCGTATTGATCTTCAAATTTATCGGATCGGGACATAAATAGTTTTTGTGACAACAACAAGTCCAGAAACTTAGATAAATCGAGGTATTTCCAAACAACAGTATTGGGGTCCTCGGGAAGATTTATGTTTGGATTATTAATGTACATTTTTAATTTAAAGATTTAAAAATCTGTCAAAATCATGTTTTTACTGTCGCAAATTCATTTCATCAGCGTATCATAAGACGCAAGAGTTATTCGAATGACTGCATCGTCACTAATTTATGATAGGTTCCATCAAGAGCAATTAATTCGTCATGTGTTCCTTGTTCTACTATTTTTCCTTTTTGCATCACCACAATTTTATCCGCTTTTTGAATGGTTGATAGTCGGTGCGCAATCACAATCGAAGTTCGGTTTTGCATCATGTTCTCTAAAGCGACTTGAACGAATTTTTCGCTTTCGGTGTCCAATGCTGATGTGGCCTCATCCAGAATCATAATTGGTGGATTTTTCAAAACGGCTCTGGCAATCGATAAACGTTGTTTTTGACCTCCGGAAAGTTTGTTTCCACTGTCGCCAATGTTAGTGTGAATCCCTAACGGTAAATCTTTTACAAATTCATAGGCATTGGCAATTTTCAACGCTTCGATAATTTCCTCATCGGTTGCGTCTAATTTTCCCAGGGCAACATTGGCTTTGATCGTATCATTAAACAAGATGCTGTCCTGCGTAACCAAGCCCATCAAGCCCCGAAGCGATTTTAAACTAAAATCTTTTATGTTAACTCCATCAATGGTGATTTCGCCTTCACTGGTGTCATAAAAACGGGTGAGCAAATTGGCAATGGTACTTTTTCCGCTCCCAGATTGCCCAACAAGAGCCACCGTTTGACCCTTTTTTACTTCAAGAGTAAAGTCTTTCAACACATTCTCTTTTTCGTATTTAAAGTTAATGTTTTTGATTGTGATATTGGAATCGAAAGTGTTTTTTTCGATTGCATTTTCTTTTGAAGTGATTTCGTTTTCGACTTCTAAAACTTCAAAAACTCGTTCTGCAGCGGCTAAACCATTTTTCACGGCATACGATGCTTTCGAAATGGCTTTGGCAGGAGTAAGAATGTTGAAGGCCAGCGTAAGAAAAACAATAAAAGCGGCACCTTCAAGGGTTTTGTCAATTAAGACTAAGTTTCCACCATACCATAGCAAGGCAGCAATAGTCGTAATTCCTAAAAATTCGCTCAATGGCGTTGCCAAATTATTTTTGTCGCCTATACTATTGGATAAATTCAATAATCGGGTTACCGAATCGTTGAATCGGTTTTTAAAATTAGGTTCGGCATTATAGCTTTTAATCACTTTTAAACCACCTAGGCTTTCATCAACTATTGAAATCAGAAAACCACTTTCTTTTTGTGCCTGTAAAGATTGTGCTCTCAAGTTTTTAGCGATTTTTGAAATGATAAATCCCGAAATCGGAATAAAGATCAAAACGAAAAACGTTAGTTCAACGCTTATGAAAAACATGGTGACTATTGCAAAAACAATCGTTAATGGTTCTTTTACGATAAGTTCCAGTATTGAGAAAAAAGAGTTTTGAACCTCATTGACATCGCCCAGCATTCGCGCCATAATGTCTCCTTTTCTTTTTTCGGAATAATAGGATATGGGCAATTCAACTATTTTATCATACATTGATTTTCGTAAATCGCGTAATACACCATTTTTAAGGTGCATGATGTGATGCGAAGCGAGGTAATTGAATAAATTTTTGAATAAAAAAGTGACAATGACTAATGAAACGACTAATAAAAGCGCAAACTGAGCACTATTGTCTTTTGTTAATTCGGTTATTTTAAAATACAAAAGATCAGTTCCGTAGTCTTTTATATTCCCTATTCCGGTATATATTGGCTCTTTTTCTACTGTTTTGACTTTGCCAAAAAGCACCTGAAGTACTGGAAGCAGCGTCAACATTGAAATGGTACTAAATAAAGCATACAAAATATTGTACACCACATTCCAGATAATATGTGTTTTGTATGGTTTTGTAAAGGGAATTAATTTGATTAAATTTTTGTCCATTAGTTCAATTGCATTGCAATAATAATATTTTTAATTTTCTCGTTCAATACGGTTTCTACTTCCTGAAAATCTTCTACTGAATATAGTTCAGCATTTACACTGATGTAGAATTTTATTTTTGGTTCCGTACCGCTTGGTCTGGCACAAATTTTAGACCCGTCTTCCGTGTAATAAATCAACACGTTCGATTTTGGAATGGTCATTGTAGACTCGGATCCGTCCAAAAGGTTTTTAGCGATTGATGATTGGTAATCTTCCAGCATAATCACGCGTTGTCCGTTGATCTCTTTCAGTGGGTTCTCCCTCATGTCAATCATCATCTGATTGATTTCCTGTAAACCATCCATTCCTTTTTTAGTCAACGAAACCAAGTGTTCTTTATAAAATCCGTTATCAACATAGAGTGTTAATAATTCTTTGTACACCGTACTTCCTTTGGCTTTAGCCTGAGCTGCAAGTTCGCAAATCAATAAAGTAGCTGCAACAGCATCTTTATCCCGTACCGCATCGCCCACCATGTAGCCAAAACTTTCTTCACCACCACCTATGAATTCCAATTCAGGAAAGTCTTTAATCATTTTGGCAATCCATTTAAAACCAGTCAAACCCACTTTGCATTCTACATCGTAGTTTGTCGCTAATTCCATCATCATAGGTGTGGAAACGATCGTAGAGCCCACAAATTGTTTGCCGTTAATTTTACCTGCTTTTTTCCATTGTTCCAATAAAAATGCAGTCATCAAAATCATGGTTTGATTCCCGTTTAGCAACGTCATTTTACCTTCATTGTCTCTAACGGCAACTCCCAAACGATCACAATCAGGATCCGTCCCAATAACAATATCCGCATTTACTTTATCGGCAAGTGCTAACGCCATGGTCAAGGCTTCCGGTTCCTCCGGATTTGGCGATTTCACAGTAGGGAAATCACCATTGGGTACTCGTTGTTCTTCCACGATATTCACATTTGGATACCCCGCTTGCGCCAAAGTATCAGGAACTAGTTTTATAGAGGTTCCGTGCAAGGAAGTAAATACAATATTCAGCTTTTCTTTGGCTACAGCCGAAGTTCCAAAACTAGCATTTTCGACCGTCGATTGGATAAAAGCCGTATCAATTTCCGTATCTATATAATGAATCAAATCTTCATTGGCAGTAAACTTGATCTGATTGTAATTTAAATTTTCAATGACAGTAATAATTCCTTCATCTTCCGGTGGCACAATTTGTCCACCATCTTGCCAGTACACTTTGTATCCGTTATATTCCGGCGGATTGTGTGATGCCGTAAGCACAATGCCACACTGGCACCCCAAATGTTTCACCGCAAAGGATAATTCTGGTGTAGGTCTCATCTCCGAGAACAAGTACACTTCAATCCCATTGGCACTAAAAACATTCGCAACTAACTTAGCCAACGTATCGCTATTGTGACGGCAATCATAAGCAATAACCGCTTTCAAAGGCTGGTTTGGAAAGACAGTGTGCATATAATCCGAAAGACCTTGCGTGCTTTTCCCAAGCGTATATTTATTGATCCGATTGTTTCCTACGCCCATGACACCGCGCATTCCGCCGGTTCCAAATTCCAGGTTTTTATAAAAACTTTCCTCCAGCTCTTTTGGTGATGTAGTCATCAATTCAGTAATTGCTTCCTGAGTCGCAGCATCAAATGTTGGCGTAAGCCATTCATTTACGGCGTCTAAAATGTGTCGTTTAATTTCCATTTTTATAAATTTTTCGGAGCTTTTTTCTGCTATTCATTTCAATCTTTTTTTCGGTAAAAACCTCAAAAAAGGATTTCCATTGCTATCAGGGCTAGTACTCGTTTTTTCAAAAATTATTTTTTGTACCCAATTCTATTTCGTTCAGAATCCTTTTGAGCCGTATTACCTTTATTTACCAAATAATTTAATACGTTGTAAATATCCAGACTCGAGTCTGAAAGACGAACAGGCGAAAGCAAATTGATTTTCTATTGCTTTTTTTTAGACAATCAAGAGCATTGCGATCCCTTGTTCTGTAAACGCAAAAGGCAAAGCAACACTAATTATTGCTTTTTTAGGATATCACAGCTTGTGATACCCATTAGTTTGTCTCAGTTGCGGTCAGCATAAACATGAAATTTTTGGGGAATCGAGAGCGGTTTCTTCGTACGACTTGCTATAAAATGCGTGTTTCAACATTGTATAACAAGGCTAAACCAAAATCAAGCATCACGTTGAATTCTCTTATCTCCACTATTTTTTTGTGTATAATTTTTAATTCTATAACTTCTAAATGTTTGAGGTCACAATTTGGGACCTTAAAAAAAAATAATTATACAAAAAGATTGATCTCGTTAATTCAGTTCTTTCGAAATTTTATAGCGTTCCTCATTGTTTTTTGTTCGCAAAATAATTTCGCCCAGAAAGCCAGCTAAAAACAATTGTGTTCCCAAAACCATTGTCGTTAGCGCAATATAAAACCAAGGATTATTCGTTACCAGGCTATAGCGCATGTCATTGTACATGTGGTATAATTTGGAAACACCAATATATCCGGCAAGCATAAACCCAATGATAAACATCAATGATCCCATGGCGCCAAATAAATGCATCGGTCTTTTTCCAAAACGAGAAAGAAACCAAATGGTAATTAAATCCAGGAAACCATTGATGAAACGTTCCATTCCAAATTTTGTTTGTCCGTATTTTCTAGCTTGATGCTGCACTACTTTTTCACCAATTTTTCCAAAACCGGCATTTTTTGCCAAAACCGGAATGTAGCGGTGCATTTCACCCGAAACTTCGATATTTTTTACTACAACATTTTTATAAGCTTTCAATCCGCAATTGAAATCATTCAATGCTACACCAGAGGTTTTTCTGGCAGCCCAATTGAATAATTTAGACGGAAGGTTTTTTGCCACTACGGAGTCGTAGCGTTTCTTTTTCCATCCGGAAACCAAATCATATTTGCCATTGGTGATCATATCGTACAAACCTGGAATTTCCTCCGGGCTATCTTGTAAATCGGCGTCCATGGTGATAATTACATCACCCTGCGCTTTTGCAAAACCAGCATGCAACGCTTGTGATTTTCCAAAATTTTTCATGAAACGAACTCCCTTTACATGAGGGTTCTCTTGGGCAAATCCTTCTATAAGTGTCCAGGAATTATCCGTGCTTCCATCATCCAGAAAAAGGATTTCATAAGAATAATTATGAGATTGCATCACTTTGATAATCCAGCGGTAGAGTTCATTAAGGGATTCCTCTTCATTAAGAAGCGGTATGAGTATAGATAAATTCATTACTTTTATTCTTGTGTAGTGTTACTTTTAAAGAATGCTGCCATGATTAATCCTAATATGGCACAAAAAAAGAGTACGAAAACAGATCCTTTTAATTGTTCAACGATCGAATACGGATCCGTTTCTCTTAATTTTGAAACGGTTTCATTCAATGAGGATGCCGGAACCCCAAACTGTTCAGACGTACTAATTAAATATTTTATGGTTAAGTCTAAAAGAGTCTCCTTTACGGAAGGATCAATAAAATTAAATAAAATGATTTTAAAAACAACAGAAATAAGAACGGCAACCACTGCTGATATAAAATAGGTAGTAAAGGCCTCTTTAAAAGAAAGAATGCCATTTAATTCCTTTTTTGTTTTTGACAGCATTATGATAGGAACGATTATAAAAACAGAGAAGCTTAAAAGGGTAGTCCACCATGCGATGAATAATTTGATATCTATAGCGTACATAACAGCAGTTATCAATGATAATAGTACTCCTGCAATTACACCGTAGGTTACACCGTTTTTTTTAATTATTTCGTTGATCATTATGTGTTGTTTTAGAATTAATCTACAAATATAACAATTCCCAATATATTCGGGACTAAAAATCACTTTTTACGATTATATAAAAAAAGTGAGACAAAGATTTGTTTATTGGAAAAAAATTGTAAATTTGCAGACTCAAAATAATAGTGTAAAAACAAAAAGTTATAATACATTTATACCTTTTCTGTCAGAAGAAAAGCTTCAAAATGACTTATAGCCAAACAAATAAAAAAGAATAACAAGATGAAAAAAGGTGTACACCCAGAAAATTACAGATTAGTTGCTTTTAAAGACATGTCAAATGAAGATGTTTTTATCACTAAATCTACTGCAGATACAAGAGAAACGTTAACAGTTGACGGAGTTGAATATCCAGTTGTAAAAATGGAGATCTCCAGAACTTCTCACCCTTTTTACACCGGTAAATCTAAACTTATCGATACTGCAGGACGTATTGATAAATTTAAAACGAAATATGCTAAACACGCTAAATAATAAAAGCTTGTTTTTAATTATAGTAAAGCCTTCCTCCCGATACTTCGAGATGGAAGGCTTTTTTTATTTTTATCTATTTGAAAACTTTGTAACTTTGGCACTGCTTAAAAGTACGGACAAGTCACGACTTGTCCGTACGGATACATTTTAAAAAAAAATATATGAATTACATACTTTTTGACGGTCCCGCTCGAAACGCCTTACTGCCTTTTACGTTTACACGTCCTGTTGCGGATATTCTTATTGGGATTATGACCATTCGTCAAAAATGGGAAATGCATTTAGGCTCTACCACAACTACTTTGACGGAGGACTATTTGTCTGAAAAATTCCCAATGGTGGAACTAGAAGAAAATGTGATGATCAATGCTTCTTTTCTGCCCAATGCTATTTTGGTAGAAATGATTAGTAATCTGGAACCCAATCAGGCCATTTTTAGAGCAGATGAAGTGATTGCTTTTTATACCACTGAAGAACAAGAAGAAGTAGATTTTGATTCCTATGAAATTATAGAATTTCAGGACGATTGTTTGACGGTTCAAAATACATGGGATATTTTTTCGAAAAATGATGCCGCCATTCGGGAAGATTTCGAAATCTTAACCGAAGACCGCAGGTCACAGCCCATTCCAAAAAGTGTCAACGTCATCGCTCCCGAAAATATATTTATCGAGGAAGGCGCAAAGTTAGAGTTTGTTACTTTAAATGCTTCAACAGGTCCCATATATATAGGTAAGGATTCTGAAATTATGGAAGGTTCTGTCATCAGAGGTCCTTTTGCCTTGTGCGAAAATGCAACTGTAAAAATGGCTGCCAAAGTCTACGGAGCAACAACCGTAGGTCCGCATTCCAGAATTGGAGGCGAAGTTAATAATTCGGTATTGTTTGGGTATTCGAATAAAGGACATGATGGTTTTTTAGGGAATTCTGTTCTTGGCGAATGGTGTAATATTGGCGCGGATAGTAACAATTCAAACTTAAAAAATAATTATGAAGAAGTAAAATTATGGAGTTACGAAACCGAAGGATTTGCTAAAACGGGACTTCAGTTTTGTGGATTGATGATGGGAGATCACAGCAAATGCGGAATTAATACGATGTTTAATACCGGAACGGTAGTAGGCGTAAGTGCTAATATTTTTGGCAGCGGCTTTCCACGCAATTTTGTACCGAGTTTTTCTTGGGGTGGGGCTTCCGGTTTTACGACCTATATTACCAAGAAAGCATTTGAAACAGCTCGACTGGTAATGAGTCGCCGAAACGTAGCTTTTGATGAAAGAGAAGCGGCTATTCTTGAACATGTTTTTGAAGAAACTAAAAAGTGGAGGAAGGAATAATTACTTTCGCTAAGCTGTCAGAATTATTTAAAACAAAAAAATGCTCCATTCAATTGAATGGAGCATTTTTTTTAATGGAATAAAAATGGATTCTTTATAAAAACAAGAAAAAGAGAATGGATACATCTTTTTTTGAATACAAATAAGACGCTGTTTCAGCCGTTGGTTTTAAGTGGATTAAGAGTTTGTTTGGGTTTTAGAGGGCTCTTAGTTAGTTTTCTTTGGCTTAATGTTATAGTTTTATACAAATTAATTGGTCGGATTATTAATATAAATGGAATATATGGAAGAGATTGTTGGAATGATAAATGAAATAGTTTGGAGTACGCCTTTAATAATTTTATGTTTAGGAACGGGGCTTTATTTCTCTATTCGGACTCGTTTTCTTCAACTGCGGCACATTAAGGAAATGTTTCGTTTGCTGTTTGATGGCAAAAGTTCAGAATCTGGTGTTTCGTCTTTTCAAGCGTTATCCATGTCTTTGGCCGGCAGGGTTGGTACGGGAAATATTGCCGGAGTGGCTACAGCAATAACCTTTGGTGGTCCGGGTGCTTTATTTTGGATGTGGATGGTTGCTTTTTTGGGTGCGAGTACCGCATTTGTAGAGGCGACTCTTGCGCAAATTTACAAAGAAAAACATTTGGGACAGTTTCGAGGAGGTCCTGCTTTTTATATCGAAAGAGGCTTGGGTGTTAAGTGGTTTGCCATCTTGTTTGCTATAGTTTCTATTATTTCTGCAGGAATCTTGCTGCCCGGTATTCAGTCCAATTCGGTTGCTGAAGGTTTAGAGAATGCCTTCAATCTTGATACTAGAATTACCGCCGTTGTTGTTGCTCTTGTGTTTGGAGCGATTATTTTTGGTGGGGTAAAAAGAATTGCAAAAGTGACTGAGATCGTGGTTCCTATCATGGCCATTGGTTATATTTTGCTTGTAGTTGTGATAATAGGGATGAACTTTAGCGAGCTACCGGGCGTTATTTCTTTGGTTTTTACAAGTGCTTTTAATCAGGAAGCCGGATTTGGAGCCGTTATTGGATTGGCAATTCAGTGGGGTGTAAAGAGAGGACTTTATTCTAATGAAGCGGGACAGGGTACTGCACCGCATATTGCCGCTGCTGCAAATGTGTCGCATCCGGTAAAACAAGGCTTAGTGCAATCTTTTTCAGTTTATATAGATACATTATTGATTTGTAGTGCAACCGGTTTTATGTTGCTGATTACCGGTAAATATAATGTAGAAAACCCGGTCTTAGGTACAAATGGGGCCACTGAATTTTTGTACGAGGGAGCGCAAAATGTTACTGCTGGGACAGGCTATACACAGAGCGCTATGGATAGTGTTTTTCCTGGTTTTGGCTCTTTCTTTGTAGCTATTGCGTTATTTTTCTTTGCTTTCACCACTATTTTGGCATATTACTATATTGCTGAAACTAATATTTCGTACTTGACCAGAAAGATAAATTCGCACATGTTCAATCGCGTGTTAAAAGTGGTGATGATACTAGTGGTTATGTATGGCTGTGTCAATGAAGCTAAATTGATTTGGAATATTGGTGATATTGGTGTGGGGATTATGGCTTGGTGTAATATTATTGCAATCCTGCTGTTGCAAAAACCAGCTCTCGCAGCATTAAAAGATTACGAAAAACAAAGAAAAGAAGGTAAGAATCCAGTGTTTAATCCACAAAATATTGGTGTTATGAATGCGCCATTATGGGACGAGATCAATACAAATAAAGAAGCGTAAGTAAGTCGAAAGTTTAAAAGTCGTAAAGTCAAAAGAATTAACTTTAAGCAAAATAGCTTTAAATCAGATTGTTATATAATTTTATCCTGATTTTAAAATACGACATTATACCATGGTTATTACTTAGTTTGAGTATTTCTTTTTAAAAGCTTGCAGGAACAGAATTTTTATTCTCTTTCTGCAAGCTTTTATTTTATAGTAAACAAAGTACTTAATTAATCTATCTTTGCACTTTTAAAAAATCGTTTAATTGATTTAACCGATTAACCGAATTACCAAATCAACAAATAAATAATGATTACAGTTAACGATATTTCCGTACAATTTGGTGGAACGACACTTTTTAGTGATGTTTCTTTTGCCATAAATGAAAATGATAAAATTGCCCTAATGGGTAAAAATGGAGCAGGAAAATCGACACTGCTTAAAATTATTGCGGGTCAAAGTAAGCCTTCAACTGGGAATATTTCAGCGCCAAAAGACGCCGTAGTAGCGTATTTGCCTCAGCATTTATTGACTACAGATGGCGCAACAGTGATGGAAGAAACTTCGAAAGCCTTTGGTGAAATCTTTGGTATGAAAGCCGAAATCGATGAAATCAATGAACAATTGACGATTCGCACCGATTATGAAAGTGATGCTTATATGAAATTGATCGAAAGAGTTTCTGACTTAAGCGAGAAATTTTATGCTATTGAAGAAGTAAATTATGAAGCCGAAGTGGAGAAAATTCTACTTGGTCTGGGATTTGTTCGCGAAGATTTTAACCGTCAAACTACGGAATTTTCTGGTGGTTGGAGAATGCGAATAGAATTAGCCAAAATCCTTTTGCAAAAACCAGATTTAATTTTGCTGGATGAGCCTACCAATCACATGGATATTGAAAGTATTCAATGGTTAGAGGATTTTTTGATTAATTCCGCCAAAGCGGTTGTGGTTATTTCGCACGATAAAGCTTTTGTCGATAATATTACGAATCGCACCATCGAAGTTACAATGGGACGTATTTATGATTATAAAGCCAAGTATTCACATTATTTAGAACTTAGAAAAGACAGACGTGTGCATCAGCAAAAAGCGTATGACGAGCAACAGCGCATGATTGCGGATAACAGGACTTTTATTGATCGTTTTAAAGGAACTTTTTCTAAAACGGATGCTGTACAGTCCCGTGTAAAAATGTTAGAGAAACTCGTTATCGTTCAGGTAGATGAGGTAGATACTTCTGCTTTGAAACTAAAATTTCCACCAGCTGCTCGCTCCGGTCAATATCCCGTAATTGTAAAAGATTTATCAAAATCGTATGGAGAGCATGTTGTTTTTTCGAATGCAAATATGGTGATCGAAAGAGGCGAAAAAGTGGCTTTTGTAGGGAAAAATGGAGAAGGAAAATCGACGATGATCAAAGCCATTATGAAACAAATCGAAATCAATGGTGGTAGTTTAGAAATTGGCCATAACGCCCAAATTGGTTATTTTGCTCAAAATCAAGCCTCTTTATTAAATGAAAATGCGACTATTTTTGAAACCATCGATGACATTGCCGTGGGGGATGTTCGAACTAAAATAAAAGATATTTTGGGGGCTTTTATGTTTCAGGGCGATGATGTAACCAAAAAAGTGAAAGTGCTTTCCGGAGGAGAGAAAACCCGTTTGGCAATGATTAAATTATTATTGGAACCGGTGAATTTATTGATTCTGGATGAGCCATCGAATCATTTGGACATGAAAACCAAAGACATCATCAAAGAGGCTTTGCGCGATTTTGATGGTACATTGATTATCGTTTCTCACGATAGGGATTTCTTAGACGGATTAGCCACTAAGGTTTTTGAGTTTGGAAACAAAAGAGTAGTGGAACATTTTGAGGATATTGCGGGTTTCCTAGCGCACAAAAAAATGGACAGTATGCGAGAGATAGAGAAGTAATCGCTTGAAAATCTGCATAAAAAAAGAGGCTGTATTCAAGAATATAGCCTCTTTTTTTTAGAGTCTGATTCCCGGAGGAAGCAACTCTTTGTAAATAGGGTTCTTTTTAAAAAAAACAACTATTTTTGGAAGGATAGGAACAACTTTAAATTTTCGTTCTATCGCAATTTCCATAATGTTTTTTAGAAATTTAGAAATGAATTCCTCATCTTCAAAGGATTCCGGTACATTTATTTTTGTCAAAAATATTTTTTTCTCCTGAAACGAATATTCAACAGAAACTAATCCTTCGTCGACCATAGTTTCAAATTGTCTTGCAAAAGTGTTGTCTTTGATTTCCATAGTGATTGCTGCCTCCATAATAATTAACGCTAATTCATTGGTACCTCTACCAAAAGTATTTTTGATTTGGTAATAATCTTGATTTCAAATGTCTCAAAATCGGTTATTCCCATGGCATCTCTTGCCTTCAAAACATGGTTGTTAACTTCTATTTCGCCTTCGATTAAAAATAAGTACACACCGTTATTAGGAATTCGAACCTGATAGGTCGAACGAGTGTTGCTGTCAAAAATTCCTAAATAAAAAAAGGTTTTCTGGTAAACCCAAAGTGCATTGCCATCATTCATATCATTTGGCGAAACGATATTTACAAAGGTATTGATTTGATTCTCAATATCAAATGATTTTTGGTCGTATCTTGGTGTAACTTCTTCTTTGTCAGGAAAGACCCAAAGCTGTAGCGTTTTGGCTTCGTCTATGTGGCTTGCGTTCATTTCAGAATGTTCTACTCCAGTCCCGGCACTCATTACCTGAACTTCTCCAAAACCAATGACACCTATGTTTCCCATGCTGTCACGATGTTTCAAGCCGCCTTCAAGAGGAATGGTGATAATTTCCATGTTGGCATGACCGTGAGTCCCAAAACCCATTCCGCCCTTGATGATATCATCATTTAAAACACGTAACATTCCAAATTGCAAACGTTCCGGATTGAAATAATTTCCAAAAGAAAAAGAAAAATTGGCTTTTAGCCAGCCAAAATCAGCTTTGCCCCTAGTGTTTGATTCAAATAGTTGTGTAGTCATAAATTATTTAATAATATAAGATGATAAGTAATAACCATGGTATAATGTCGTATTTTAAAATCAGGATAAAATTATGTAACAATCTGATTTAAAGCTATTTTGCTTAAAGTTAATTCTTTTGACTTTACGACTTTTAAACTTTCGACTTACTTAGTTACAGCAGGTTCCAATAAAAAAATTAATTTTATACAAAATTCGCTATAAAAAAGGGGAATGTTGTTATAAAATCGTTAAAACAATTATGAGTAAAATTCCAGTTTATTTAATGCCAGGATTAGCGGCAAGTACCGCTATTTTTGAACGAATTGCACTTCCGGAAGATCGTTTTGAGATCCATTTATTAGAGTGGGAGATTCCGTTGGACAATGAAGCGCTGATGGATTATGCCAATAGGATAGCTAAGAAAATCAAGCATAAAAATCCCGTTTTGATAGGTGTTTCATTTGGAGGTATTTTGGTTCAGGAAATCGCCAGATGTATAGCTGTCTCAAAAGTGATTATCATTTCGAGTGTCAAAAGTAATTTAGAATTTCCACGCCGATTAAAAATTGCTAAAACAACGAAGGCTTATAAGCTGATTCCTATGAGTTTGATTTTGAATCTGGAAAACCTGGCTAAATTTTCGTTTGGAGAAAAAGTGAATCAAAGATTAAAATTGTATAAAAAATTCCTTTCGGTTCGGGACATTCGCTATTTGAATTGGGCAGTAGAGCAGGTTGTTCTTTGGGACAGAACAGTTGCAGACCCAGACGTGATTCATATTCATGGAGACGCAGATGATGTTTTCCCGATCAAATATATTAAGAATTGTATCGTTGTAAAAGGAGGAACACATATTATGATTTTGAATAAATACAAATGGTTGAATGAAAATTTGCCTTCCATTATATTGGAAACCAAAAAAGAAACAAACGCACTTTCGCAACTACTCTAAAGGTATAAAAAAAGAAAAGATGAAAGTAATGAATAAAGTGATTCTAGTGCTTACCGTAGTTTTTGCGAGTGGGATATTAGTTTTTGCCACTACAAATCCGGACGTTGAAAAAGTGTTAAAAAGAGAATCGGCATCTTTTTTTCCTGAAAAACTGAATTTTTCAGGGGAAGCAACTCCGTTGAAAATAGCAGATGTCAAGGAACGATTTGACCGGGAATTACAGGTGAATGTCAATTTACATGCTTCTACAATTTTGGCAATAAAAAGAGCCAGTCGTGCTTTTTTAGTAATTGAGCCTATTCTAAAAAAGAACGGTATTCCGGATGATTTCAAATATTTGGCCGTTATTGAAAGTGGATTAGTGAATGTAGTTTCTCCGGCAGGGGCAAGGGGAATCTGGCAATTTATGCCGGAAACGGCCAAAGAACGCGGCATGGAAGTCAATGAAAATGTGGATGAGCGTTATGATCTTGAGAAATCAACCCAGGCAGCGTGCAGTTATTTTTTGAGTGCCAAAGGTAAATTTGGCAGTTGGACTTTGGCAGCAGCCTCGTATAATGGCGGAATGACAGGAGTAAACAAACAAATTGAGATTCAAAAAGTATCGAATTATTATGATTTGTTACTTACCGAAGAAACGTCCCGCTATGTTTTCAGAATTTTAGCCTTGAAAGAAATTATGGAAAATCCAGAAAAATACAATTTTAGGATTGCTCCCGAAGAATTATACGCAACGCTGCCCACTCGGAAAATAGAAATTGACAGTTCGATTGCAGATTTAGCTGATTTTGCAAAAAGCCAAGGGATTAACTATAAGATTTTGAAAATTCATAATCCTTGGCTTAGAGAAACAAAATTAATAAATGATACCGGTAAGAAATACCAAATCGATATTCCGTTAAAAGGATATTAACTGATTTTTTTGAACCATATAAGGCATTTAAGAAAATAGAAATGTCCGCAAAGTGTGCCAAGCATTTTTTTGACACGGATTTCAAAGATTCGCACAGATTTTATTTTGTATTTAAGAAATCAGTTGAATCTTTTTAATCTGTGGCTAATTTTATCAATTTAGTATTAATAACGGATATTGATATAAGAAAACATGAAGCAGTTTTATTCCAAAAATTAGGATATATACCAAAGAAAAAGGGTCAAATGTGTATCATTTGACCTTTTTTTCGATAATTATAAAAACTATATTTTCTTCATTTGTTGTTTCATCATAGTAATCTGCTCTTTCAGCATATTCTGTTTGTCTAATTTTTTGGCTTCGTTCAATAGGGAAGTGGCTTCAAGTTTACGACGACGTGTCATGGCAACTCCGGCCAGATTCAATTTGGCTACAGCCAAGTCCATGTCCATTGATAATCCGAGTTCAATGGCTTTCTTAAAATATTTCTCTGCTTGATTGATATTCGTTTGCGAAAGCATGATCCCGTGCAGGTAATTAAAATAGCCTTGCTGTTTTTGTATCAAAGCCGTTTCCGGATTTTTGATGTACGCCAACCATTTTTTGGCACCTTCAAAATCTTGTTTTCGTAGTTTTAAGAAGGCTAATAAGATGAATTCGTTTTTGAAGTAAAGGAAAATAGGGATTACAGCTAATAATATAAGGAATATTCCATTCCCAATATTACTTTCTTTAAATTGCCAAATGCCAGTAGCTATAATAAGTCCGGCGATAATAAGTTTAATATTTCTGTGAAACATAGTGTGATTATTTTAAGATGACAAATATAGTAAAATGAATTGAAAATATTTTTACAAAACTACTTGTGAGAAAAAAAAGTCTTTGTATATTTGCACTCGGTTTTAGAATAACAGTTATTCAAAAATAGGAAGACATATAAATAAGATTTTAAAGATACAAAGCAATGAGCAAAAGAACGTTTCAACCATCGAAAAGAAAAAGAAGAAATAAGC
This sequence comes from Flavobacterium sp. LS1R10, assembly GCF_003968825.1. Taxonomy (NCBI): domain Bacteria; kingdom Pseudomonadati; phylum Bacteroidota; class Flavobacteriia; order Flavobacteriales; family Flavobacteriaceae; genus Flavobacterium; species Flavobacterium sp. LS1R10. Next base: position 109,318 of record NZ_RYDH01000008.1, read on the forward strand.
ACGGATTTATGGACAGAATGGCTTCTGCTAATGGAAGAAAAGTTCTTGCGCGTAGAAGAGCTAAAGGAAGACATAAATTGACTGTTTCTTGCGAACCAAGACACAAAAAATAATGTTTGTATAAACATAAATAAGGCGTTACTTTTTTTAGTATCGCCTTTTTTTATACCTAATCGTTAAAAAATGTTTAAGATTTACAGTTAAAAGATTTGAGTTCAGTAATTTTAATCTTTTCAAAACAACAACTACACAACACTATAATTACACACAATGCCAAAAGATACATCCATAAAATCAGTTTTAATAATAGGTTCAGGTCCTATTGTTATTGGTCAAGCATGCGAATTTGATTATGCGGGATCGCAATCTGCACGTTCTATTCGTGAAGAAGGAATCGAAGTTATTTTGATCAACTCGAATCCGGCAACAATCATGACCGATCCTTCAATGGCGGATCACATTTATTTATTGCCTTTAACGACAAAATCGATTATTCAAATTTTAAAAGAACATCCTCAGATTGATGCAGTCCTACCTACAATGGGAGGGCAAACGGCTTTAAATCTCTGTTTAGAAGCCGATGAAAAAGGGATTTGGCAGGATTTTGGCGTGAAATTAATTGGCGTTGATGTTAACGCTATTAATATTACCGAAGATCGAGAACAGTTCAAACAACTGCTTAAAAAAATCGGTGTGCCATCTGCTCCAGCAGAAATATGTACGTCTTATCTGAGAGGAAAAGAAATTGCTCAGGAATTTGGTTTCCCATTAGTAATTCGTCCTTCGTTTACTTTAGGTGGAACAGGAGCGGCTATTGTTTATAAAAAAGAAGATTTTAATGAACTCTTAACTAGAGGTTTAGAAGCATCTCCTATTCATGAAGTCTTGATTGACAAGGCTTTAATGGGTTGGAAAGAATACGAATTGGAGCTTTTGAGAGATAAAAACGATAATGTTGTGATTATCTGTTCTATCGAAAATATGGATCCAATGGGAATCCATACCGGTGATTCCATCACTGTGGCGCCAGCAATGACATTATCTGACACGACTTTTCAAAGAATGCGTGATTATGCAATCTTGATGATGAGAAGTATCGGAAACTTTGCCGGAGGTTGTAACGTGCAGTTTGCCGTTTCTCCTGACGATAAGGAAGACATCGTAGCGATTGAAATCAATCCTCGTGTATCTCGTTCCTCTGCTTTGGCATCAAAAGCAACGGGATATCCTATTGCAAAAATCGCTTCCAAACTAGCTTTGGGGTACAACTTAGATGAACTGCAAAATCAAATTACCAAATCGACTTCGGCATTATTCGAACCAACTTTGGATTATGTGATTGTAAAAATTCCACGTTGGAACTTTGATAAATTCGAAGGAGCTGACAGAACGTTAGGACTTCAAATGAAATCTGTTGGGGAAGTAATGGGAATTGGACGTTCGTTCCAAGAAGCATTGCACAAAGCGACTCAATCATTAGAAATCAAAAGAAATGGTCTGGGTGCTGACGGAAAAGGATATACAAACTACGAACAAATTATCGAGAAACTGACTTTTGCGAGTTGGGATCGTGTTTTTGTGATTTATGATGCTATCGCGATGGGAATTCCATTGAGTCGCATTCATGAAATCACTAAAATCGACATGTGGTTCTTGAAACAATACGAAGAGCTTTATACGTTAGAGAAAGAAGTCTCTACTTATAAAGTGGATTCTTTACCCAGAGAATTGCTATTAGAAGCCAAACAAAAAGGTTTCGCCGACAGACAAATTGCTCACATGGTAGGTTGCTTGGAAAGCCAGGTACATACGCTGCGAACTACAATGAACATCAATCGTGTATTCAAATTGGTGGATACGTGTGCAGCGGAGTTCAAAGCAAAAACGCCTTATTATTACTCGACTTTTGAAGCCGAAATAGAAAAAGCGGACGGAACCCGTTACGTTGACAATGAAAGTATTGTTACCGATAAAAAGAAAATAATCGTTCTTGGGTCAGGCCCAAATAGAATTGGACAAGGAATCGAGTTTGATTATTCTTGTGTTCACGGGGTGCTTGCCGCCAAAGAATGTGGTTATGAAACGATTATGATCAACTGTAATCCGGAAACAGTTTCGACTGATTTTGATACAGCAGATAAATTGTATTTCGAACCGGTTTTCTGGGAGCATATTTATGATATTATCCAACATGAGAAACCAGAAGGGGTAATTGTGCAGTTAGGAGGTCAAACGGCCCTGAAACTAGCCGAAAAACTGTCTAAATACGGTATTAAAATTATAGGAACGAGTTTTGATGCATTGGATTTAGCCGAAGACAGAGGTCGTTTCTCAGAATTGTTGACCGATTTAAAAATTCCTTTTCCACAATTTGGAATCGCTGAAACAGCGGATGAAGCTTCAGCTTTGGCGGATACTTTAGATTTTCCATTATTGATTCGTCCTTCGTATGTGTTGGGTGGTCAAGGAATGAAAATTGTAATCAACAAACAAGAACTGGAAGAGCACGTAATCAATTTATTGAAAACGATTCCAGGAAATAAATTGCTTTTAGACCATTATTTAGATGGTGCAATTGAAGCGGAAGCTGATGCGATTTGCGATGGCGAAAATGTGTACATCATAGGAATTATGGAGCACATCGAACCTTGCGGAGTGCACTCTGGAGATAGTAACGCTACTTTGCCACCGTTTAACTTAGGTGAATTTGTAATGCAACAAATAAAAGACCATACCAAAAATATTGCGTTGGCTTTGAGAACCGTTGGTTTGATCAACATTCAGTTTGCGATAAAAGATGATATCGTTTATATCATTGAAGCAAATCCTAGAGCGTCTCGTACGGTTCCTTTTATTGCGAAAGCGTATGGAGAACCTTATGTGAACTATGCGACTAAAGTAATGTTAGGGCATAATAAAGTAACCGATTTTACTTTTAACCCACAATTAAAAGGATATGCCATCAAGCAACCGGTGTTCTCTTTCAGTAAATTCCATAATGTGAACAAAGCATTAGGACCAGAAATGAAATCAACAGGAGAAAGCATCTTGTTTATTGATGACTTGAAAGACGATCAGTTCTACGAATTGTACTCCAGAAGAAAAATGTATTTGAGTAAATAAAAACTTGAATTTGTTATATGTAAAAAGCCCCGATTGGGGCTTTTTTTGGAATTTGCTGAAAGGTAAAATAGCGCAGATGCTTCTATTGTGCCACGCAACCAAGTCTAGCTTTGGACAGCTTTTTCTTTGAAAGCTTTTTCGTAAATTTTGCGCACTTGTTTCATAGATTAAAATTAAGATTATTTCTTAACTCTCTATGATGGCTAAGTCAGCATGTTCACTTTAAAATTTTCCTTATTTCAATACTATATATTTTCTTAAATCAGAGGTTAGGATGTCATTTAATTCCTTTTGATTACTGGCAGCACTTTCAATAAAGGCAAATCCAAAAACAGGATATTTATTTATATCTAATTCTCTAATTACTATCGGTTTTTCAAAATCTTTAGCAAGACCTGAATAGTTAAATCCTAAAATATCCGAAGGGATTATTCCCGAATTATTATCCAAAATAATGACACTAAATGTTTTATTCTCTTTTCCTTTAAATATAGTATCCCAGTCTGGTTTTTTGTTTTCACAAAAGCATTTGTATTCATTAAATCCTAAAGTTACTCCTAGAAGATCGGCCGTGGTGCAAAATCCACCAAAGCGTAAAGGGTTTACTTCGATGGGGATTATTTTTCCATTTTCATCTATGCGGACTTCTGCATGAGCCGGGAAATTTTTTAAATGTAACTCTTTACCAATTTTACTTAAAAAATATTCAAGATCAATTTTATACTTTTCAATGATTGCTTTGGATGTTGAATAAACCCGATCACTTGTGTCTGTTCCGGATGAAAAGAGGTGGTGTAAAACGTTTAACAAAACAGCATCTCCATTATTGTCGTAATAATAATCGATTGCATATTCTTCTCCACGAATAAATTCTTCAATAATAAAATTACTTGTGTTTAATACATTTTCAGGAAATATACTTTTAAGTTTATCAGGTTGTAACTCACTTTTAGCTTTTACCCAGTCTTTCTCATTTTCTACGATATGAACTCCTATGCTAAAGAAACCAACAGCAGGTTTAATTACAAAAGGGAACCGAATTTCATCATCGGACAATCGTTGGATTTCTTCAATACTTATTTGCTTAAAATAAAAGTCGGGAAACAACTCTTTTATAAGTTCTCTAAACTTTACTTTATTTTTTAAAACTTGTAATTGACTTGATAATTCACTTTCTCCATAGTATTGGTCGATCCAAGCTAATGCGTTCTCTGAATTGCTATAAAGAGAAATTTCTGGATTATTTTTTAGTAAAGTGATTGCTTTCTCTTCGGCTATCCATGCCAAAGAATCATCTTTTACCAATTCTTTTGCTACTTTGGTTGCAATTATTTTATAATTATTATCTTTTATTGTTTTGATAAGAAAATCGGAAACAAATGGCTTGTCTATTAAGAACATAATAAGTAGTTATTTTTTATTTTTTTATTTCAATAGTTAAAGCAGGACGTTTGGCACTTTCAGCAACTCTCCATCCGGTTTCATAGATCCACTTTGCCATCTTAGTAAGTTTTACGTAGTCAATTTTATCTGGGCTATCGAAGGGGGTATGGTAGTCAGGGTGTAACAAGGTGGTAAAAAATATTGCTGGAACATTAGCTTGAGCATAGGGAAGATGATCGCTTCGGAAGTACCAATTCTCTGGGTGATCTGCAGCATCCCAAGAAGTATCTACTTTGAAGTTGGCAATACTTTTATTAGCTGCTAAAGTGATAGCTACAAGGTCAGAAGAATTAAGATGAGGTTCTGTTGCGCCCAATAGTGCAGCAGAATCAGGTGCATTGCGTCCTATCATATCGCCATTTAAAACAGCAACTATGGAGGGCAGTTTAACGGTGGGATGGCTAACAAAATAGCGAGAACCCAATAAACCCCTTTCCTCAGATCCGTGCCACACAAATAAAGCCGATCGCTTAGCGGGTTGTGTACTCCACGCACTCCCTATTGCAAGCATCGCTACCGTTACTGATGCATTATCATCAGCACCGTTCCAGATAGGATCCCCGTTAACTGCAGGTCCTACTCCGTCATGGTCCTGGTGACCGCTGAATAAAACATATTCCTCTTTGAGTTTAGGATCAGTTCCATCAACCTTAGCAACAACATTAATAGAAGGATAGTCAAAATTTTCTACCTTCAAAGTAGTTTTTAAATAAGCGCCTTGTTTAGAAAACATATTCTTTAACTGTTTACTTGCCAATATAATTGGTACCGTAGCTGCAGTAGAGGATTGGGCACCTTCTATTCCATAACTTCCTTCTTGATAATGAAATCCCGTAAATGAGATAAGTGATTCTACAGTATCATCAGCAACAAAAATTATAGCAGTAACACCGCGGCTGAGGAGTTCTTTTCCCTGCTGGTTCATGGCAGAAGCGGTATAACGATATTGCCAGAGGCTCACCCAGTCTTGAATAATGGGGGTTGGAGGCATAATATTCATAGCTACAATTTTGCCTTTCAGATCGACAGTATTATCCGGTATTTTGTCCAACCAAACTACGGAGCCTTCTAGGGTAGTGTCAACCAAATTAGTTGGCCAAATCTCTTTCCAAAGATCAAGTGCTTTACCATTTACACTAACAGTACTACTATTGGCCAAACGGCTGCGTTTCAGATTAAAGAATTGGAAGTAGGTTCCATCTTCGCCTGCAGGTTTAAGGCCAGCTTCACGGGCCTTTTGAGCCACCCAAACAGAAGCTCGCATTTCGCCAAGTTCACCTCCTCTTCGTCCCTTAAAGGCGTCACCGGCCAGTTCATATAAATCATCTTTTAGATCTTGCTGCTTAATTTTATCTAATTGTGGTGCTGTGCTTTGCGCAAAAAGCGAAGTGGAAATAAATAATATCAAAAAAAGAATTTGTTTGGATTTCATAAGATTTATTTTTAAAAATTGAAAAGTTTAAAATCGTAAAGGATCTATAAGTATTGGCAGCTCGTCTGTAATTGCTATTGAATAGCCTAGCCTTTCCAAATGTATTGATAATCTTTTATTACAAATCATCAAAATGACTTTTTATTTGCTGAATGCTTTTGGTTCTTCATTGGCTGTGAGTTTTTCTACTATTGCGCTCTAATAATTCCCGAATATAACGTAAATCCGTTTCGTTGACTAAGAAATGTGTCGCATAGCGATTCTATTTGGGACTTTATTTTGTATCCTAGTTTCTTAACTTTTTATGCTGGTGAAGTTAGCATGTCCACGCTACAAAAAAAGAGGCTCGCTTGCCTCTTGTAATTCTCTCTAAAAACTTTACGACAACTCCATAGTGTTAACGGACGTACAATCGGTTCTCCCGTAAAAACGGGACAGGCTGTTCAACACGGGTTTACCTCATTGAATTTATTTTTGTTGGATTCGGTGATTATAATTCATTGTTGGTGCTGCGCACGCAACGAAACCCTAGCTGTTGGCAGTCGTACTTTTAATAAGTTTGAATTAAAACGTCAGTTGGTATATGAAGCCTTTCGTGTAATTGTCTTATCATTTCCAAAGAAAGCTTTCTTTTTCGGTTTAAAATTTCGCTTGCACGACTTTTCAGACCTATAATATTTGCTAAATCATTTTGGTTGTAACCCATTTGCTCCATTCTAAATTTAATTGCTTCAATGGGGTCTGGTAAGCTGATAGGAAATTTTTCATTTTCATATTTGTCAATTAAAATACCGAGCACCTCAAGTTCGTCTCCTTCAGGAGAGCCATTTTTTGCATCAAAGATTATTTCAAGTCTTTGTAAAGCTTGATTGTAATCGTTTTCTGTTTTTATAGGTTTAATTTCCATAATATTTAAATTTCATTTGCATTAATCTTGTCATATTCTGCATGCGTTCCAATAAATCGAATCCAAATCATTTGATATTCATAAGTTAGTTTAACTATCAATCTGTAATTATTTCCTTTAATATTGAAAACTATTCTATTGTCATTTAAAATACTAGCACTAGGATAATCTAACTTTATTTCGTTTGGGTTTTTCCATTCAGCTGTACTTGCTTCTTGAAACCATGATTTTAATTGTTGTTCACAATCACCATGTATCTCCCAAAAGTCTTTTAATATTTTTTTAGCTACTACTCTCAAATGTATTAATTTTTTTCAAAGATAATAAAAAAAAGTTCCCGAAATGGGATTTCTATTTTTTCCGTCGCAAGTGTGTATGACTGCCAACGTCAGTTCGTCTAAAAATCTCTAAACGAACTGTATTTTGTTACTCATTGAGTAAATACCTGTGATTTAAACTACAATTAAAATTCGTTCTGGCAAAATTCGCTTATGAATATTAAAATATAACAGTCCGTAAAAAGGGTTAAAAATTGTTTTTAGAGTCCCAAAATATAAAGCCATCTTTTTTAGGAGATTGCACTGAATACGAACAAATCCGGAGCAAAGTGAACACCTCATTCCGGTTCAAACTGGACAGTTTTGATGATAATTTTTAGCTTCGATAGCGCGGATTTGCAATCCGTGCCCGTAAACAATATCGAAATAATTCTAATAAAACCACTTCTATTTCACACTCTAAACGGGCACAATTTCTTGCTGAATCATTCTCTTTGTGGGCACGGATTGCAAATCCGCGCTATCGTTGTCCGAAAAATTAGATATCCGCGCGATCGGGGATATCTAGGACGTTACACTCATAAAATTGCCATTAGTAACAATCGAATTAAAAGCATTGACAATGAAAACGTAACTTTTGTTTACAAGGATTACCGAGTAGCGGGCGTTAAAAAACAAATGACGCTCACGCATAAGGAGTTTATTAGAAGATTTTCGTTGCATATTTTGCCCAAACGTTTTGTAAAAATACGGCATTATGGATTTTTGAGTAGCACCTGGAAACGAAAAAAACTAAAGCTTCTACAAGAAAAGCTCAAAGTAAAAGTGTTAGAAAAAGCAGAGAAAAAGACCTTTATGCCTAAATGTCCGTGTTGTAAAACGGGCAATTTACATCGGATAGCGGTTTTTGACCAGCGAGGTCCACCTGCTTGGTATCTTGGCGGTAGCCAAAGTTCAAATTCCTGTCCCGCTAATTAGCGGGATGGGTAAGGGAACTTGTGCTCAAAAGTGATGAAAAACACGAAAAAAAACAAGCTGAAACCACGCTACAAAAAAAGAGGCTCGCTTGCCTCTTATAATTTTCTCTAATTTTTTTTCGATAAGAGCATAGCGTTGACGGACGTACAATCGGTTCTCCCGTAAAAACGGGACAGGCTGTTCAACCCGGATTTACCTCATTGAATTTATTTTTGTTGGTATTCGGTGATTATAATTGATTTTTCGTGCTGCGCACGCAACGAAACCCTAGCTGCTGGCAGAAGTGCAAATATTTACGGTTTTAGTCTTACGATTTGGTTATCTTTCAATATTATCAATTCGCTATTCATTTTCTTTTTGAATTCGATTAGTTTTTCATAAACTTTATCCATTCCTTCTAAAATCTTGGTTTGATTTAATGTTCTTTTATGCTTTTTCATTGTAATATTTTTTAAGTTTATCGAATTTCATTTCATTTAAAATGTTTATTTCTGTTTCTAAAGTTTTTTCAGCAATCAATTCAGGTTTCCCTCCTGAATTATCAAAAATCATAACTTCATCAACTATTGAAAGATAAATTTCAAATAAGTTTTTAATCCCGTTTTTATATCTACGTCGAATAACTTCTGTCTCTATATTATGTCCACCTTCCAATACTCGTGTTTTTACTCTTTCAATTGCCAAATCTACGTTTTGCAACCAAAAAAAAAGTAAAGTAACAGTATAATTTTTACTCTGAGCTTTTATTACTTTTGACTTATAACTTTTGGTAGCTAAAGTAGTTTCAAAAGCAAAATTTTCATTAATTTCAAGAAGTTCATTAACTCTCTTTATCATTATTCTTCCAGCTTCAAATGAAACTTTTTCGGGCTGAAATGGCGATAATCCTTTCGCTATTTCGTCAGCATTTACAAATTCTTTACAGTCTAAAATATCAGGTAAAATAGTAAAAGAAGCGGTTGTTTTCCCTGCTCCGTTGCAACCTGCAATTATGTAAAGGTTTTTATTCATAATTGCAAATATAATCAAATTCAAAATTGGAAACTATTCTTTTTCGATTTCTGGATTTTTTTGAGATTACTGCCAACGTCAGTTCGTCTAAAAATCTCTAAACGAACTGTATTTTGTTACTCATTGAGTAAATACCTGTGATTTAAACTACAATTAAAATTCGTTCTGGCAAAAGTTGCTTTATAGATATTCCGGGTCAAACTGGACCGGTGATTCCGGAGCAAAGTGAACACCTCATTCCGGTTCAAATTGGACAGTTTTGATGATAATTTTTAGCTTCGATAGCGCGGATTTGCAATCCGTGTCCGTAAACAATATCGAAATAATTCTAATAAAACCACTTCTATTTCACACTCTAAACGGGCACAATTTCTTGCTGAATCATTCTCTTTGTGGGCACGGATTGCAAATCCGCGCTATCGTTGTCCGAAAAATCAGATATCCGCGCGATCGGGGTTTTTTTGGTTTAAAATATCATATAACGTCCCGCTACTACAGCGGGTTTGTGACTAAATTAAGTCCTATTTTCGGATTTGCCAAATATTCACAAATACAAAACCATTTTCCCATTCAGCTAAATGCCCAAATCCGTTTTAGTAGCTGTTATGCCTAGTTTTTTATCGTCAACAATCCTCTCAACCAAATCTCGGAATGTTTGAATATTTCCAGTCTTTATACTTCTTTTGTATATCCAGTTCGGAAATATTTTGTCAATCCAATATTTAAATCGTCTTTCATTTTCTAATTTCCCATATTCAAGCTTGTCAAAAGTCTTTAAACCAGTTAAAGTTACTTCTTCCAATAGTGGAGAAAAATTCTTGTTTACGTTTAGAAACTCTTCAATTTTTGTAGAAGGTTTCAAGTTGGAAACATCAACACCTTTGTTTTTTAGATTTCTCTTTAATGTTATAAAAATTGCTGTTGTTAAACATTCCGCACCTAAAATTTTAATAGGTTTGATTATTTCTTTTTCAGCAATAGTTGATAAAAAGATACAAAGTTCTCCCAGAGTTTTTTTGTCATCAGGATTTAAGATTCTGTCCCAAGTTTTTAATGGCACATTAATTCTGAATTCTTGATTTAAAAATTCAGCAAGTTCATCCCAAGGCAATAAATCTTGAGCATCACGCCATTCATAAATTAAGGTCTCCTTTGTTAATACAAAAGTTTCATTGGCCATTATGTCAAGTGGACTGCAAAGTCTATGCTGTTCTTTAAATATTTCAAAAAGTTCGTCAGGTGTATATGTTGTATTATCGTTCATTTCTTTTGTCCTAAAATTAGGCATAACGTTATGCCACTTTGAGATGGCTGGAAATTCGTAACCGCTCCATTTTCGACTTAACGAAAACATGATGCGAAACGTTAATTCCACTAAATCACAGACTAAATCAAAACGGCTGTTGCAAGATGCCTTTCTTGTTTACTTTGTTACGATTGTTTATTTTCAAAACCTATATTCCATTTTTAATAGCATATATCTTGGCATTAATCTATATTCGGTTTGTGAAATATTAATGTCAGAAATACTGTAATTCCGAAATGTTTCTGTATTGAAAAGATTATTACCAGATAGAAAAAACGTAAGTTTATTTTCTTTAACCACATAACGCGCTTCTAAATCTAAAAAATAATATTTGTTATTGTCTTTATCTAAATTTCCAAAAAAATAGCGTTCAGATTGTAACTGAATATTAAATTTATCACTAAACATAAACGATAAATCTAAAAAACTCATATTATCTGTAAATGAATTTTTTATGGTAGTTTCTACTTGGTTGTAATTCCATTTTGAGCCAATGTGGTAATTAAAAAAACCTCTAAAACCAGAACGCAATTCAAAACCATAATCCGCATTGAAGTTTTTAACTTCTCTTAAATTTGAATTGTTTACGATATTTTTAAAATTAGTTTTGTTTGCTCCTAAATTGATTTTTAAGTTGGACTTTATAGGTTTAAAATAACGGTCGATGCTTGAAGAAATAGACAAAAATTCACGGTCTTTGATGATGATTTTTTCGGATTGTGAATAATTTTGAGCAATGATAGAATTATTGCTAAAAAAATCATTGTTTGTAGAGTATAGAATAAACGTATTGGCAAAAAACTTGTCGCCCCAACTGCCATAAGTATAATTTAAAACGGCACTTGATGAATTCAACTGATTAAATTCCTCTAGACCTTTTGAAAAAGAACGAAAACCTGTTTGTACAAATCCAGAATATACATCTAAAACGCCTGCATTTGTAGTGTTGTAAGAATAGGATGTTAAGATTTTGTTTTTGTCGTTAATTTTCCAATCTAACCCAATTTTTGGCATAATGTAAAAAGGATTTTGAGTGGTTTTTTCTTCAAAATTTGCTAATTGATTGAATAATTGATGAAAATCTGATTGGGTTAATAAAGTGAAATTTTTTAATTTAAAATCATATTTAGCGGATAAATACAAATCGTTTGTGGTATAAGTTAAGTTATTTTGATACCCATTTGGAAAAGCGAGATTGTTTTCATTTTGCAACAACTCAAAACTAGTGTTTAAATCATCAATTCGTACCTGATTGCCGATTTTTAGTTCTAACAAATCGCCATTTCTCTTTTTGTCTAACAAATGAGCTTCCAACCCTGCAAACTGCATTTTGTTTTTGCTGAATTGTTTGGTGTTATTTGCGTTTTCTGTAAACAAATCATTAAAAATAAACTGATTAACTGAGTAATTTTGTAGCGTTTTCTCGTTGATGTATCGGCTTGAAAGTAAAAAAACTTTATTCTCTTTGAATTTGTTAGTAAAAACTATTTTTTGGTCAAAAAGTTGGTTGTTTGCATTTAAACGTTCGTTTAGTAAATCATTGTTGAATAACAAATCGCTTCTGTTTTTTTCGTTGGTTTTATTGAATTTTCCTGTATATGCAAAAGTTTTAGTTTTGGTAATATCGTAGGTTAAATCTACTTTTCCAAAGCCTGTGAGTTGTGTTTTTCTGCCCACAAAATTTTCGGTATTTGTAAATGTTGTATTTTCAACAGAAAATTGCTGCAAACTATTTCTGAAAAAATCAATTTCATCAGTATTAAGAAAACCTAAAATTTTGAGTTTAATTTTATCAGAAAGTGTAAAAATACTATTTAAAGATAGCATTTCGGCATTGTTGAGATTCACTCTTTTTTGTTTTAAGTTTGGCGTATCAATACCTAAACCTAACAATGTATTTGCTGTTTGGTCATCGCCAATACTTGCAGGTTCATCAAAACGATAAGGTCTTATTAAATTGTTAATTTCGCCTGTGGCATCCTCGCCAATATTATTGATATTTGTTAAAAAATAATATTTATTTTTTTTTCCAAAGTTCATTAAATTACTTCTAACTTCATAACGATTTTCTGACCCCAAACCATAACCAGCTGAAATATTGCCAAACCAAACACGCTTTGCATCTTCTTTTAGGGTTAAATTTAGTGCTACTTTATTGCTATTCTCTATTCCTTTTAGATGTTTGTTATTTGAATAATGCTGATAGATTTCTACTTTCTCTACTGGGTTTACAGGCATGTTTTTAGTCAAAATTTTATAACCTCTTTCGAACATATCATCACCATCAATCATTACTTTTTCCACTTCTTGATTGCCTACTTTGATAGTTCCATCTGATGTAATATTAAGGCCTGGAATTTTTTTTAGTAAATCCTCAATCACTTGCTCATTGCCTTGAATAAATGACTTTGCAAGAAACGAAATCGTGTCTTTTTTGATAGTAATTGGTTTTTCGGAAGTGATAATTACTTCATCTAAAATGGTAACTTCATCAACAAGATTTATGTTATAAACGATTGATTCATTGTTAATAAGTAGAGGAATTGTTTTTCTTTCATAATTAATACTCGAAAATTCAAGAAAATACTCTCCATTTGGAATGTTGTGAATTTCGTAATCACCATTTTCATTGGTGAATGTATAATTTATAATACTTAAATCAGTTGATTTCTTTAAGACTACATTTATTAAAAAGGCAGGTTTTTTTTTATTGTCTCCTACCTTTCCAATTATATTCCATTGAGAATAACAATTTATACTGATTGTAATTAAAAACATTAATATACAATTTTTAGAGTTCATTGCTATTCAATTTTCTTTTCTATTTCATTATTGTCATCTTCTGTCATTTCAATAGATGCACCTCGTGGAAGTTTTGCTAATAATTTTGTTCTAAATATTTTTTCTGATTTTTTATCATAATCATCTCGTAATGTGGAATAAGTATTAATTGTTATATTGTTTGTATAAATAGTTTTAGGTATTTTCAAAGTAGTTTTATGAGGTATTTTAATATTTTCTGCTATAAAACTAACCTCCCCTTTATCATCTTGCACTTTTAAAATTAGCCCAGGTAAACCTGAGAATTTCCACGGACCAACAGGTAGCGGAATTTGTTCAGTGTACCACGCTGTATAGACTCGTCCTCTAAATTTAGTGGTAGCTTTCTTGCAATTATAATTTTTTATTTGGGATGTTTCTTGATGCAAAACCCACTTTATGCTAAAAGGTTCTATAATATTGTATTCTTTAAAGCTTTCTCCATCGTTTTCAGTTAGATAAACTTTAGAAATAATTTCTTTTTTTTTATAATTTACAAGAATAAATGGATGTATGCTATCTGGCCATTTTCTATTTAAAGTCGTAATTCCAGTTTCTTCATTTGCAATAGCACTTTCAGGTTTTATCTTTTTTATCAAACTATATGTTGATTGATTTCCGTTAATTATGAGTTCTTCATAAATTGGAGCATAACTGTTTTTTAAAAGTAAAGATTTATAAGTTATTTTTGCATTGGTTTGACAATATGAAGTAAACGCAATCAAAAAATTTATAAACAGTATGTATTTTTTCATCTTTTTAAATGTTTTTGTAAAAAAAAGATTGCCTAAAAGTTTTTTTGTTAAATAATTTAACAGTAAGCCATTTAGACAATCTGTTTTAGTAATTAAAATTAATTTTCATTATTATTTATTGAAACCAACTCCCTATTTTAAACTTAGCGCAAGTCCATAATGATTGATCGTGCAAGGTGATTGTGTAAGACTTTCCGTCAATCATGAAATTCCCTGAACAGTCCATAACTTCCATAGACTCTTTAATATTATGTTCTCTATTATTTGCATATGACTCTGCAAATAAACAATTACAAAATAGGACTAAAATTATAAATTTATTTCTCATAATATAAAATTATTGAATCATTGCTTTTATTAGGGCTGCACAGCTAGTTCCGTGAACTGTAATAGTATAACTTTTCCCTGTTGTATTGTCTTTAATAGTCATTTTACAATCTTCTACAAGTTTTTGTTGTGCTACTACCGAAGAAAATAAAGCGATAGTCAAAATTGATGTTAAAAATAATTTTTTCATTTTAAAAAGTATTGTGCTTCAATCTTTGCAAGTTCTTCTGGAACGTTAAGGCAGTCAAAGATTTTCTACTATTGTTTTCCCTTATGGGTTTCTGCCCGCTACAAGTAATTTATTTTCTTCCGTTAGGTGTTATTTCGTCTTTTATAAGAGCCATTTCGTAGGCTGAACGTTGAAATTTTACACGAACGTTGTTCATAAGGTTTCTTGCAACTTGTCTATACTCGCTATAAAGTAGCGACTATACACCCTGTTTTGGGTAGATTGTCGCTATTGAGCAGCGCATTGCGATTCAAATATAATAAATTAATTTCTTACAAATCATCAAATGGGCTTTTTATTTGTTGCAAACTTTTCGTACTTACGTGAGTATAAATTTCGGTGGTTTTGCTGCTGCTGTGTCCCAATAATTCTTGTATATATCTTAAATCGGTGCCACTTTCTAATAAGTGCGTTGCGTAGCTGTGTCTGAGCCAATGTAAGGTGGCTGGTTTTGTGATCCCAGCTTTTTGAAGCGCTTGTTTCAACACCTATTGCAAACTTCTATCATCGTAGGGTTGTCCTTTGATTTGTCCTTCAAATAAATAAGATATAGGTCTATAAACTTTATAATACTCACGAAGCATTTCTAATATTTTTAGACTTAATGGCACAATCCTGTCTTTTTGACCTTTGGCGTTTTTTAGCAAAACTATGTTTCGGTTAGCATCGATATGAACGGGTCGAAGTGCTAATAATTCACCACAGCGTAACCCACAACTATAAATCAGACTCAACATCATTTTGTGCTTAATGTTGCTGTGTGCATTCAAAATCAATTTTATCTCTTCTTTGCTCAATACATTTGGCAAAACCTTAGCCCGTTTTGGTCGGTGAATTTTGTCAATTTCGATTTTGGTGTTTTGTATAGTTTTAAAATATAGCTTAAGGGCGTTTGTAATTTGGTTTTGATACGAAGCCGAAAGATTGTTTTTCAAAATGTATTCATTATTGTACACAATTACATCTTCATTGGTAATTTCAGCAATAGGTTTTTGGTTATAAAAAACCAAGAAGCATTTCAAAGCTTCACTATAGGTAACAACCGTACTTTGGCTATACCGCTTGGAACGCATCCATTGCTTGAGTTTCTCGATTTGAGCAATGCCTTCAGGTGACGGAAAGGAGTAGGTAAGTGCTGGGATTTTAAACCGAATTCTATTTTCTTCCGTATCTGGAATGTGCCAAGCGACTAAAGATTGGCTCCATCTGGAACCGGCTACTGTTTTTATTCGAGTAATTAATTCTTGATTTTTTTCGAAATAGACCGCGATTCTTTTCTCTTTTTTATGTGTAATAATTTTAGCATTCCAGCTCATACTATTTCTTTTGGTGGTACTAAAGTAGCCATTTATTGTCATCTTTCCAAAATAGCGCATTGGTTCAGGTGCTAGTTAAAACAATGTGCTTCAATGTGTTTTGCTTTTGGATTCTAAAAATAATATAGGATTATCATTTAGAATGGTATCCGTACAGACTTTAATACTGCCGTCAAATCTATTACATTTTTAGTCCAGCATTAATGATTAAGCAGCAAGAAAAGGATATAGATACAAGTATTAAAAAAAGTGCTGCCACAGCGAAGGCTGATAAAAGATTTTTAAAGATGCCTGATGAATTAATCGGTGTAAATGGGTGAAATCTCAGGAAAGAAATCCAGCGCTGGATTAAAACAAAACCTTAAATTGTAGTTTTAACGATGGGGATTAAAAAAAATTGAGCACTTTGCCTCCCCGAAAACCGATCCTACTCTGTAGTTTGGCAGCTGGTTTTTTTATACTCGGCTAGATTACTAAAAAGTCTTCAGTTTTTAATGATAAAAAGGGCAAACATTATAAAAACTTTGCGAACTTTGCGTTCCATAATCAGGATTGGAAAAGGAGCTGTTGCAATACACATTGATTTTTCTATTCACTAAAAAAAAACAGACTACGTATGAAAATAAATCCAAAACACGGCATCGATAAGCTTCTTTTCGGGATGAAACAAAATGATGTTACGGCGCTTTACGGGAAACCAGATCGCAATTATAAGGATGAGGATGATAATGTAATTTTTGCTTACAACAAACTCAAAATGCGCTTGACATTCTATAAGGAAGAAGAGCTGAAATTGGGGTACATTGTCGCATCAAGTCCGGAGTTGGAATTATTTGGATACAAATTGATCAACAGAAAAATTAGTGAGGTCAAAAAAGATTTGGTTACCAAAGGAATCACTAAATTTACTCAGGAAGAGTTTGATACGTTCGAAAATTACTTCAACGAGGAAAACTGGATCATTTTTCAAACAGAATTTGATGAGGTGGTGAAATTTGAGATTGGTGCAATTATCAATCAGAAAGATGAATTTGACTGGAAATTCACAAAGAAATAATAGTGTTGGTTTACGTCTGATTGCACGCAGATGACACGGATGCCAGAGGAAAAACGAATTTTAAGTATTTTTTAATCAGTGTAACCCAGTTTAAATCCGCATACTGAATAAGATTTATCTAAATGGATTAAATAATAAACCCGACAGTTTTCCTTTGATGAGAATTGTCGGGTTTTATAATTGTCAAATATTTTATTTTATTGTTTTGGAGTTGGCTGTTTTTCCAGCATTTCTAATTCGAACACAAGCATTGTATTAGGCGGAATAACGCCTCCGGCACCTCGCTCGCCATACGCCAGATTGGATGGAATAAAAATGACTGCTTTATCGCCAAAAGCCATATTGTCAAGTCCTTCAATAAATCCGGGTATCATGCCGTCTTTTTTTCCGGCTTCAAACGGGAAGGCTCGGTATCCGTTTTGGGCGGCACGATTGGCATCAAATTTCCCGTAGACTTGATTGACTTCTTCATAGCTACTGTCAAATAGGGTTCCGTCCTCAAAATAGCCTGCGTAATGAAAATAAAATGTTGCTCCGTTAGCAGGTTTTACTCCGGTTCCTTTCTCTGTTATCTTGTACGCTAATCCGGAAGGTGTGATGGTTGCTGTCGCTTTAGCAGCGGCTAAATAGGTTTTTTTAGCGGTTACTACAGCACCGTATTTTTCCATGTATACTCGTTTAGCTTCCGCTTCCAGCGCTTCTCTTTTTACTTTGTTTTCCGCTTCAAAAACAGCTTGTTTTGCTTTATTTTCAGCGTTTGCCAGGTCTTGTTTCTTCTGGTCTTCGGATTTATTGTTGAAATAATCAGCGAATACTTTTGGCGCATCAAATTTTTTGGCCAAAGCGCCTTTTCTCACAATAGTAATCTTTGTAATTACATCGCTTTGCGCAATAGCGTTCACGATGGCCATTCCTTGGGTTACATGCCCAAAAACGGAGTGCTTACCATCTAACCATGGCGTTGCTTTATGGGTGATAAAAAACTGGCTTCCATTAGTTGCAGGTCCAGAATTAGCCATAGAAAGAATACCGGCTTTGTTGTGTCTCAAGTCCGTAAATTCATCTTTGAAACTATAACCTGGGCCACCGGAACCATTGCCGGAAGGATCTCCAGTCTGTATCATAAAATCTTGTATGACACGGTGAAATTTCAGAGCGTCAAAGAACGGTTTTCCTTTTAGTTTGTCATCAGTGACAAAAGTGTTTTTACCTTCTGCCAATGCAATGAAGTTCGCAACGGTAACCGGTGCTTTTTGGTAGGCTAGTTCCACTACAATGTCTCCTTTGTTGGTAGCAATTGTTGCAAAAATTCCCTCAATAACTACCGGAGCTTTTACCGCAGGTTTCACCGGTTTTTTTACAATTGCTTTTGCTGTTGTCACCGGTTTTTTGGCAGGAATAGATTTCTTGACCGTTTGGGAATGTACATTGACCATTCCCAGAAACAATAAAACCAGAATTTTAAATTTCATAGTGTACTAATTTAAAGGCTTATTTTCTTACTATTATTGAGGCATTTTTTCTAATAATTCAATTTCAAAAATGATGTTGGCATTAGGCGGAATCACACCTCCGGCTCCAGCTGCCCCATATCCCAATTGGGATGGAATAAAAATCACGGCTTTGTCTCCAAACGATAATTTTTCGATGCCTTCAATGAAACCAGGAATCATGCCATCTTTTTTACCAGCTTGGAAAGGGATGGGTTGGTAGCCGTTTTGAGCGGCTCTGTTTTCATCGTATTTTCCAAAAGTTTGGGCAATACTTTCGATACTAGCATCAAATAATTCAGCATTTTCAAGAAAACCGGCGTAATGAATGAAGATGCCAGTACCAATAGCAGGTTTTTTACCCCCGCTTTTTTTGGTGATCACGTATTGCAGTCCTGTTTTGGTTTTTGTTGCTTTGGCTTTCAATTCGGCAAAATAAGCTACTTTTTGTTTGCGGACTTCTTTGTATTTCTCGTTGTAAACTCGCTTGTTTTCAGTATCTACAGCTGCTTTTTCCTTTTGATTTTTATTTTCTACAGCAAAATAATCATTGAATATTTTTACTGCGTTAAATTTTTTAGCCGCTTCTCCATTTCTGATAATGGTAACTGTATTGATGTAATCGTTTTGTTGAATTTTGTTCACGACCTCCATCCCTTTTTCGACTACATGACCAAAAATAGTGTGTTTGCCATCTAGCCAAGGTGTAGCAAGATGCGTGATAAAAAACTGACTGCTGTTGGTGGCCGGGCCGTTATTGGCCATAGCCAGAACGCCTCCTTTATCAAATTGCAAATCAGTAAATTCATCTTTGAACTTGTAGCCGGTATCACCAGAACCCGTTCCTAGCGGATCTCCGGTTTGTATCATGAAGTCATTGATGACACGATGGAATTTTAAACCATCAAAAAAAGGTCTTTTTTTAAGATTTTCATTGGTCACATAATCATTTTTCCCTTCTGCTAATGCCACATAATTTGCTACTGTAATAGGGGCCTTTTCAAAATTTAATTGTACGATGATGTCCCCTTTATTGGTTTCAATTTTAGCGTATAAACCGTCTGGAAGATCGCTGTGTTCTTCTTTACAGGAGTAAAATGAGGCAATTGCCAGGAATGCGAGTACGATCTTTTTTTTCATTTCTAACTTTATTTTTATTGGTTTATAGTGTCTTTAGGTGTACTGGTGGGCGGTACTTGTTGTTTGCTGGGAGCTGGGAGTACAACTGTTTTTACTGGTGTTTCGTTCTCTTTTTTATAAGTTGCTTCCGATTTAAAGTCACGCAGCGTAACCGTGCAGATTAAGGGCTGGTTGGTGCCAATTTTTTTGTCATCACCATGGTAACCGTACCCCATATTTGATGGAAAAAGAAAGGTAACTTTCTCGTTTTTACGCATTAGTTTGATGCCGTCTCGCAATCCCATCATAATGTTTTGTTTGTCAACATAATAGATTTGAGGTCTTAGCTCTACTTCAGAATAAATGATGGCTCCCTTTAAATCTTTTATCTCGTAATCAAAAAAGGCTACATCTCCTTTTTTTGGCGTAAGCGTATCGGTTTCATTCCGGGTTTGATAGGTGTACCAATATCCTTTTTTTGAGGCAAGGTATTTTATCTTTGGGTCGCTTTTGATTAAAGCCTCAATTTTATCTTCTTCGGTGGCCACCAGTTTTTTGTTGCGTTGAATTGATTTTTTCATGAAACTTCCCGAAGCTTGCGAAAGGGGTCTGCGCGCCTCCTGATGCTGCTTGCAGCTTGACATAACCAGAATCAAAAAAAAGACCAGTGCAATAGGCGTACTGAATTTTAACATGGATTATACTTTTAGCGTTGTTACTAAATCTTCGAATTTTTTGATAGT
The DNA here is from genome assembly GCF_003968825.1 of Flavobacterium sp. LS1R10. Lineage (NCBI taxonomy): Bacteria > Pseudomonadati > Bacteroidota > Flavobacteriia > Flavobacteriales > Flavobacteriaceae > Flavobacterium > Flavobacterium sp. LS1R10. The sequence continues at coordinate 129,652 of NZ_RYDH01000008.1, forward strand.
TTCTGTCATTGATGTTTCTGATTTCCCTCCGGCTGCATTGCGATGTCCGCCACCATTAAAATGGTCTCTTGCAAATTGATTCACATCAAAATCGCCTTGGGAACGGAATGAAATTTTGATGATTTTTTCTTCTCTATTTTCTATAAAGATAGCTGTAAAAATGATTCCTTTGATACTTAATCCGTAGTTTACAATACCTTCTGTATCGCCTTTTACATAATCAAACGAATTTAATTCGTCCTGGCTAAGAGTCGTGTAGGCTGTTTTATGTTCCGGAAGTACTTTCATGTTTTGGAGCGCTCTTCCTAGTATTTGCAAACGTCCAAAGGAGCTGTTGTCAAATAATAAGCTTGGGATTTCTGTGTTCTCAACGCCTAAATCGATTAATTCAGCCACAATCTTATGGGTTGTTCCAGTTGTTTTTGGAAAACGAAAAGAACCGGAATCGGTTAGGATTCCAGTATAAATGCAGGTTCCGATAGTCTTGTCGATATCTTGCTTTTTTCCAAGGAATAAAATGAAGTTGTACACCATTTCACAAGTTGATCCAAAGGCCGTATCAGAGTAGGTGATCGCGGCATAATCATCCGGTTTTTGATGGTGGTCAATCATGATGAAGGGTGCCTTTAGCTGGGATAAAACCTTCTCCATATCGCCGGTGCGGTACAAGGCATTAAAATCTAAGGTAAAAATCAGATCGGCCTCTTCAAGGATTTTTGTGCAATTTTGTTTGTCTTTTTCAAATATTTTAATCGTTTCAGAGCCCGGCATCCAAGCCAGAAAATCTGGAAATTCATTGGGAGAAACAACAACGGGCTGGTGTTTGTTTTTTAATAAAAAATGATATAAAGCCAGGGTAGAACCCATGGCGTCGCCATCAGGGCCTCGGTGTGGGATTATGGCAATCTTTTTAGGAGTTGCTAATAACAACTGTATCGCTTGAATGTCTTGTATTTTCATAGATTGCGAAATTACATTTTTTTACTGTAATGTTGAAATGAATTATACAATTAACAAACTTTTAGAGGGTTATAAAAAGTCGGTGTTTCTTCTTTTTAATTTTTGGTACAAATGGTATTTTGCTCCTTTTACAATTTGGGCGTTGTAAATCCCCACGGAACCGGATGTAAAGTAAGCGATGCAGCACGCTAGACCAATAAAAATACCGCTTTCAACACCAAAAATTTCCATTCCCATGACCGTGCAAGCAATAGGTGTATGGGTGGCTCCGGAAAAAACAGCCACAAACCCCATGCCTGCCAAAAGGGCAATTGGCAATGGCACAACCAGCGATAAGGCACTTCCTAAAGTAGCGCCAACAAAAAATAGCGGGGTTACCTCGCCCCCTTTAAATCCTGCTCCCAGCGTAAATCCCGTAAAGAGTATTTTTAGTAGGAAATCATAAGAAGCATTTGGACTCGAAAATGCCTCAATAATCATAGGAACTCCAAGTCCAATGTATTTTGTAGTTCCAATAAAATAGACGGCTAATGCAATGAAACATCCTCCCACAAAAGGGCGAAGAGGCGGAAACGATATGGTTTTAGAAAATAACCGACCCCAAAAGTGTGTGCTTCTGGAGAAAAGCATGGCGACCAAGCCAAACAAAATACTTACGAGAACTACCCAGAATAAGGTAATGAAAGTAATTGAAGGGACAAAAGGAATAGCATAATGCGTGTGTTGTACCTGCCAAAGTTCCACGGTGAAATAAGCGATATAGGCAACAAAAAACGATAATAGGATGCTTTTTAAATTGATTTTACTAAAAAAAACAACTTCCAAAGCAAATAAGGCTCCGGCTAAAGGGGTGCCAAAAATGGAAGCAAATCCTGCGCTGATTCCCAGAATGAGTATTGTTTTTCTTTCGGAAGCGTCAAGCTGAAATAGTTTTGTGAACTGATCCGCAATAGCACCTCCCATTTGTACTGCTGTTCCTTCACGGCCGGCTGAACCGCCAAAAAGATGGGTGATCAAGGTGCCAAAAAGTACCAAAGGCGCCATTTTGAATGGAATAATTTGCTGCGGATTTTCGTATTCTTTTAACAATAAATTATTCCCCTTGACGACTGATTTCCCCCAATAGTAATATCCCAGTCCTATTGCCAAGCCACCTATTGGCAAAAGCCAGATGATCCAGTTGTTGTTGTCTCGGGTTTGGGTTACCCATTCTAATGCTACCAGAAAAAAAGCAGATGCCGATCCGGAAAAAATACCTATTAAAATGCAAATGAAAATCCATTTGAGCAGGAGTGTCGTAATTTTTTTAGTTTTTTCTAAACGCATTAGTGGAAAGGGGGCAAAGTGTTTGTGCAAAAGTATTATAATCCGTCTTGAATTAATGATTTTTCAGGGGCTATTGCTGTAAATTCTATTTCAACTAGATATTCAGGACCGACTAATTTGCTGATTTCATAAAAACCAGTGACAGGTTTTATATCTTTAAAAAATTGAGCATGAGCCTTAGCAACGTATTCAAAAGTAGTAATGTCAGTAGTGAAAATTCGGGTTCTGATAACATCTTTCATACTTGCATCCAAGTCTTCAAGAACTTTTTCGACACGTTCTAAAATATTAAGCGTTTGCGCATAGGCGTCATTAGCTTTTACTTTTTTGCCGTCAACTAGTGCGACAGTTCCGGAAACCTCAATAGAGTTGCCAATGCGTACGGCGCGGCAATATCCCATTTTGTCTTCCCATGGCGAGCCTGTCAGTATGTTTTCTCTTTTCATTGTAGTAGTGTTTAAAGGTTGTTTAGTGTTATGGAAGGCGATGCTTTGGTATGGCATACTATTTGCAAGTTATAAAAAAAAGCGAAATAAAATCACCCGTTTTGTAATTAAAATGTTCCTTTTATGTACCGGTTTTTTATGGTGTTTGGGTATCCAAAATGGAATAAAATCGGAAATTATAAGTTATAAATGAAAGTTAAATTAGTGCTTCATTTTTGATTAAGTACAATAGGTTTTTTATTTTTAAATTTTTACAGGTACAAAAAACCTAATTTTGAAAGTTATGAAAAGGATTTTATTTTTAATGATTACCATCAGCATGTCTCTAAGCGGATATGCCCAAAACGAATTTAGCTCAAAATTTAAAGCCATTCCCCCTAAAAATATAGCACCAAAAATTAAAAAACCAATTCCTCCAAAAGCGAATGTTCCACCTGTCAAGACACCTAATGTGTTTAAAAATCCGGAGTTATTAAATCCAAAACCAAGTGCTTCAGCTCCTGTAGCGCCGGCAAATAATTTTTCGATGATTCCTAAAAATGAGTTTATTAATCCGGGAGATGTGTATAGAGACAAATGGAATAAAAAAGAAGAAAAAACAGAAGGTTTGGTGTATCGAAAAAACCAAGATTTAGGCAATTTTACCACGGGATCTGTCACAGCAAAAGTACTGTATCGCGATGCGGCCTACGTTGATGGAGATCAGATCAGGGTGTATCTGAACGATAAAGTAATCCAGTACCAAGTGAATCTTGAAAGTAATTTTCAAGGATTTGAAATCGTCTTAGAAAAAGGATTTAACAAGATTGAATTTGAAGCATTGAACCAGGGATCTTCAGGACCCAATACTGCTGAATTCAAAGTGTATAATGATAAAGGAGGTTTGATATCAGGAAGTCAATGGAATCTGGGAACAGGTTTTAAAGCAACCATTATTTTGGTCAAAGAATAGTTGACATAAATCCTGTATTGTAAAAACAAAAAGACCTTTGAAATGAGATTCCAAAGGTCTTTTTTTGTCTTATTTGAAATTTCAGGGTACAATCACTTTGTATTTCGTCAGCCACTAGTTTGATAGCTTTTTCTAAAAAGGATCTGCAGTAACTTGAAATTTCATGTCCGCTTTTATGGAAATATCTTGAGGAATCGCCTCTTTGGTTATCGCTTTTGTTCGTAGTTTAAAACTGGAAGCTTTAACGTATTTGTCTAATTTTGCTGTGGTACAGGTTAAACTCAACGTGTTTGATGTTGCGTTTATATCGTCTAAAAAAGCCAGTTCAATCTCGTCGCTGTCATTTGTTGAAATATAAATATGTATCGATTTTAAAAATGAAAATGATTTGTTAGCGGGATTTGTTACCGTCAACTTCATCTCTTTCAATTTTACATCTTTGACTAATTCGGCATTTGTATTGTTATTTTCAAATGCGGTACTAGAATTAGACGGAACATCTGGAGTAACTAATTCTAAAGAGGTGTTCACTGGAAATCCAGAAGGAATGGTAACGGTCGTTTGATTGTCTATCGAAAAGGTCAATAAATCATCAATTACATTACATGAAATGATAATAAAGCCAAAAAAGGCAACGACTATAAAATTTTTTGCTTTCATTTTTGCTGTTTTAAGTAGATTATTAGGGCTGCAAATGTACTCTTTTATCTTCTAAACTTAATTTCAGGATAATTCCAAAATGGACTAAAAGGCTAATTCTCTTTTAAAAGATAGGAGAAATTATTTTGGCGATCCAAAATAAAATAAATATTTTAAAATTCGATTTTTCAATTCAAAATATAAAAAGTATTTTTGCACATGCAACACAACGTACTTATTTTAGATTTCGGATCGCAATACACACAACTTATTGCTCGTAGAGTTCGCGAATTAAATATATTCTGCGAAATCTTCCCATACAATCATTTTCCGAGTGATTTATCTTCTTACAAAGCCGTAATCCTTGGTGGTAGCCCTTTTTCTGTTCGAGGAGAAGATGCGCCACATCCTGATTTATCTCAAATTAGAGGGGAATTACCTTTATTAGCCGTTTGTTACGGAGCCCAATATTTATCTCATTTTAGTGGAGGTGAAGTGGCAGCTTCAAATACAAGAGAATATGGTAGAGCTAATTTATCTTTTATAAAAGAGAATGAAGTGTTCTTCGAGGGTGTTTCTGAAAACAGCCAAGTTTGGATGAGCCATAGCGATAGCATCAAAGCATTGCCTACTAATGGAGTAAAACTTGCCAGTACCCACGATGTGGAATTTGCAGCTTACAAAATAGAGGGTGAAACCACGTACGCCATTCAGTACCATCCGGAAGTTTTTCACTCAACCGACGGATCTAAAATGTTAGAGAACTTTTTGGTGAAAATTGCGGAAGTGCCTCAAAATTTTACGCCAAATGCTTTTGTTGAAGAAATGGTGGCTGAATTAAAAGAAAAACTACAAGACGATAAAGTGGTTCTCGGACTTTCTGGAGGAGTAGATTCTACCGTGGCAGCAGTTTTATTACATCAAGCGATTGGTAAAAACCTGTATTGTATTTTTGTGAATAATGGTTTGCTTCGTAAAAATGAGTTCCAGAACGTACTGGATCAGTACAAAGGAATGGGTTTGAACGTAAAAGGAGTCGATGCCGGTGATCGTTTTTTATCTGAATTAGCAGGTGTCAGCGACCCGGAGACCAAACGTAAAATTATAGGACGTGTCTTTATCGAAGTTTTTGATGATGAATCGCACCTTATACAAGATGTAAAATGGTTGGCACAAGGTACTATTTACCCGGATGTTATTGAATCCGTTTCTGTAAAAGGACCATCGGCAACCATAAAATCACACCATAATGTTGGCGGTTTGCCGGATTACATGAAACTGAAAATAGTAGAGCCATTGCGCATGCTTTTTAAAGATGAGGTACGCAGAGTAGGTGCTTCTTTAGGAATAGACCCTGAATTATTAGGTAGACATCCTTTTCCAGGACCAGGACTGTCCATCCGAATTTTAGGAGACATTACCCCGGAAAAAGTACAGATTTTACAGGACGTTGATGCTGTTTTTATTGACGGATTAAAATCTTGGGGACTGTACGATAAAGTATGGCAAGCCGGAGCCATTTTACTTCCCGTTAATAGTGTAGGAGTAATGGGAGATGAGCGTACCTATGAGAAAGTAATTGCATTACGTGCTGTAGAATCTACAGATGGTATGACAGCAGATTGGGTACATCTTCCCTATGATTTCCTGATGAAAGTCTCGAATGACATAATCAACAAAGTAAAAGGGGTTAATAGAGTGGTGTATGATATCAGTTCAAAACCGCCGGCAACTATTGAATGGGAATAATACTTTACTATTTAGTCCTTTCTAAGAACAGCTTTTTTTAATGTTCCCATATAAACGGTATCAAATTTTTTAGAATAAAATTTGGTACCGTTCTTGTATTACTAATTTGAATAATTTATAAATGAAAACGATGAAATATTTTTTTGTAATTTGTATGGTGCTGTTGTTGTTCAATCATGATAGTGTTTTTGCACAAGAAAAAAATACAACGCACAAAGTGGCGAAAGGGGAAACAATTAACGAAATTGCTCAAAAATACAAGGTCACTCCATTTGATATATATCAACTAAATCCGGATGCTCAAAGTGGATTGAAACCAAACAGTATTTTGCTGATTCCTAAAAAAGGGGGCAGCCAAAAACCGTTGACTGCGACTATACCAGGTGCGAAGGCTATAATTCACGAAGTGACACCAAAAGAAACGCTCTATGGTATCGAAAAAAAATATGAGGTAACGGATGAAGCTTTAAAAGAAGCGAACCCTTTTCTTGAAAACGAGGGTCTTCAAATAGGGCAGACGCTTATTATTCCATCTAAAAATGGGTTAAAAAAAACAGTATCAAATCAGGATAAAGTAGTGTATCACGATGTGCTTCCAAAAGAAACTAAATACTCAATCTCGAAATACTATGGAATTACCATTGCAGAATTAGAGCAGAAAAATCCTGAAATAGTTTCCGGTTTACCCATTGGATATAAATTGCGTATCAAAGGGAATCCCGAAACTTTGGGGCCAAAAGCAGATAAAACGGAAGCAGCGTTTGCGTCCAAAGAAGAAATGGGAGAAAATAATGCACAACCAGCCAAAGTACTCTTTAGTTACCGTTCCTATGTTATAAAACCGAAAGAAACACTGTATAGTTTGTCCCGAATGTTTAATTTGAGTCAGGAGGAATTAATTGCTTTAAACCCCGCTTTATCTCAGGGCGTGACAGAAGGTATGATTTTGAAAGTCCCGTCAGCGACTCCTGTTTTGCAAGAAATTAAAAAAGAATATACCGTATTGTCAAATAATAGCGCGAACAGGAAAAAACTAGTGCTTCTTTTGCCCTTTAATATTGCAAAAATGGAGGTGGATACTGCAAATTCAATCATCACCCGCTTGAAAAACGACAAGTTTTTGAATATGACTTTAGATTTTTATGCAGGTGCATTAATGGCCATAGATTCTGCCAAACAATTGGGTCTTTCTCTTGATGTGAGTATCTATGATTCTCAGGAAACTAAGGATTATTCTAATATAGTAGCATTAATTAAGCGAAATAATTTGGAAGATTCAGATGCTATAATTGGACCCTTTTATCAAAGTAACGTCGAGATAACGGCTGAATTACTTCATAAACACCAGGTTCCGGTAATCTCCCCTTTATCAAAAGATGTTGGTAACTCCCTTAGTAATTTATATCAAACCATTCCAACGACCACTGAGGTTAAAAATGCGATGTTCAATTATATGCGAGCCAGAGGAGGCGTTATTATAGCAGTAGTCGATAGGAAAAAAGAATCTGTAATTCAGTTTATAAAAGAAAATCATAAAGACGTTAAATTTGCAACTCTTAATCCAAATGGCAGTGTGTCTCCAGAAAATCTACAGCGTTTATTTGTAAAAGGCAAAATGAATTACGTGGTGATGGAAACCGAAAACACGAGTATGATCAAGGCAACTATGGCCACTATGTTGAGTGCTATGTCTGCGTATCAAGTGCAGTTAGTAATTCTGGAACCAAATGAAACATTAGACACGGACGAAATTAATTTTGTGAATTTGACAAAATTGAAATTAATGTATCCGTCAGTTGCTCGTGAAAATGAAACACCTGAAGCATTAATTTTTGAGAAAGAGTTTAAAAACAGGAATAAAATTACTCCAAGTGCTTATGCAATTCGTGGTTTTGATGTTACTTTTGACACGATGATGCGTTTGTCACAAGATAAGAAATATCAGGAAACAGTAGCCTTTACGGCAACGGAACAAATAGATAATAAGTTTGAATTCTATAAAAAAGAAGATGGTGGATATACCAATAAAGGAATTTATATTTTATATTATGATACCGATTTAACCATAAAAGAAGCAAAATAATGACATCAATAGTAACGTATTTGGGGGATTTAAGAACCTCTTCTATTCATTTGCAATCCGGGACTGAAATTTTTTCGGATGCTCCTTTAGATAATAATGGGAAAGGAGAAGCTTTTTCTCCAACGGATGCGGTTGCCAATGCTCTGGCAACTTGTATGATGACCATCATGGGAATAAAAGCACGAGATCTCGAAGTGGATTTAAAAGGATCTACCGCTGAGGTGGTTAAAATAATGAAAACGGAACCCAGACGTATTGATGTGATAGCGATTAATTTTGAGATATACGGAACTGCTGATGTAAAGAATATAAGAATACTGGAAAGAGCAGCAATGACCTGTCCTGTATTCCTGAGTCTGCATCCCGAAATCGAGAAACGAATTATTTTTAACTGGAATTAAATAGTCTTAGGAAGCAAGAGACAGGAAACAAAAATGATTATTTCTTCTTGTTTTCCTGTCTCTTACTTCTTTTTTATTATAAAATGGATCAAAACCAAAAACAACTCATCAAGCTAGCCCATACTAAAATGCCTTTTGGTAAATACGAAGGCTGGTTTCTTATCGATATCCCGGAATACTATATTGTTTGGTATAGCAATAAAGGGTTTCCTAAAGGGGAACTAGGGGAACAACTGAAATTAATTTATGAATTGAAACTCAATGGTCTGGAAGAGTTAATTCGAAATATAAAAAAACGGTACCCAAAACCGATTTAATTTTCAATTTGACAATTTATAATTGTACTTTTGCCACGTTTTTTACACAACTACAATACAAATAACAACAGAATGAATCAAACGAAATATATTTTTGTTACTGGCGGTGTGACTTCTTCTTTAGGGAAAGGAATCATTGCAGCATCTTTGGCAAAATTGTTACAAGCTAGAGGATACCGTACAACCATCCAAAAGTTTGACCCATACATTAATGTAGATCCAGGGACATTAAACCCTTATGAACATGGGGAATGTTATGTGACTGATGATGGTGCCGAAACGGATTTGGATTTAGGGCATTACGAGCGTTTTTTGAATGTTCCTACTTCTCAGGCGAATAATGTGACTACAGGAAGAATTTATCTTTCGGTTATTGAAAAGGAAAGAAGAGGAGAGTTTTTAGGAAAAACAGTACAAGTAGTTCCTCATATCACCAATGAAATCAAAGAAAGAATGCAGTTGCTTGGAAATTCTGGTGACTATGATATTGTAATTACAGAAATTGGTGGAACGGTAGGGGATATTGAATCCTTACCTTATATAGAATCTGTTCGTCAATTAGTTTGGGAATTAGGAGAGCATAATGGGATTGTAATTCACCTTACGCTGGTTCCTTATTTAGCTGCCGCGGGAGAGTTGAAAACAAAACCAACCCAGCATTCCGTAAAAACCTTGATGGAAAGCGGAATAAAAGCAGATATTTTAGTGTGCAGAACGGAACACGAACTTTCTGAAGAATTACGCAATAAACTGGCTTTGTTTTGTAATGTAAAAAGAGAAGCTGTTATTCAGTCTATTGATGCTTCCACGATTTATGAAGTGCCGAATCTAATGCTGGAAGAAGGACTTGATGTTGTGGCGTTAAAAAAATTAGATTTACCTAAAAAAGCGGCTCCGGATTTAAAAAACTGGAATACTTTTTTACGCCGATTAAAAAATCCAAAGCATACCGTGAATATAGGTTTGATAGGAAAATATGTAGAAATGCAGGATTGCTACAAATCTATTTTGGAAGCATTTATCCATGCCGGTGCAGCTAATGAAACAAAAGTAAATGTGATTTCGATTCATTCAGAACACATTGATGCGAATAATATACAGGAAAAATTCTCAGGTTTAGACGGAATTCTGGTTGCTCCAGGTTTTGGAGAAAGAGGAATTGAAGGGAAAATTGCAGCAGTGCAATATGCCCGTGAGAATAAAGTGCCGTTTTTCGGAATTTGTTTGGGGATGCAAATGGCCATCATAGAATATTCAAGAAATATGTTGGGTTATAAAGATGCTAATTCAACTGAAATGAATGAACACACCGCTTATCCGGTAGTAAACCTCATGGAAGAGCAAAAAACTATCACGGATAAGGGCGGAACAATGCGTCTTGGTGCATGGAAATGCGACATCAAAAAAGATACATTAGCCTATAAAATTTACGGAAAAGAAACCATTTCAGAACGCCACCGTCACCGCTATGAGTACAACAGTAAATACGTTGCTCCATTAGAAAATGCCGGATTGATGGCTTCAGGCGTAAACCCTGATACGGGATTGGTAGAAATTATAGAAATAGAAGATCATCCGTTTTTTATTGGCGTGCAATACCATCCGGAATACAAGAGTACGGTTGCAAATCCGCATCCTATTTTTGTGAATTTTGTGGCAGCAGCCGTTCAGGCAAAGAAAAAATAACTGAAAACGATTGGGTTTCAGTAAACCTAAAATTTATAACTTTTTTTAATTATAATGGAACAAAAAAAATTTGACCTCAATTCGATCATAGGTTTTGTATTAATTTTTGGTATTTTGATTTTTATCATGTATCAAAATCAACCTGATGAGAAAGTAATTGCCGCTGAAAAAGCACAAAAAGAATTGGTGATTCAGGAAGCTAAAGCGAAAGAGTTAGAAGCTAAAACGGTTGCAAAAGCAACAATTGAGGTTGCTGCAACCGGAGATTCAACTCAACTGGCGCAGTTGCAAAAAACCTTAGGGAATTTTGCCTATTCTGCAACATTACCTTCAGCAAAAGCAGGCTTTACAACTATTGAAAACGAATTGGTTATGCTAAAAATAGCCAATAAAGGAGGCTATATTGTGGAGGCTACTTTGAAAAAATTTGAAAAATTCAAGAAAGGTTCAGGACAATTAGTGCAATTGATCAAAGACAATAATGCCAATTTAAATGTACAATTGCTGACTAGTGATAACCGTACTTTAAATTCAAAAGACTTGTATTTTGAACCGACCTTGACAAAAGTTGGAGCAGATCAAATATTATCCATGAAATTGAAAGCGGGAGCTAATGAATTCTTGGAATACAAATACGTGTTGAAACCAAACGAATATATGATTGGTTTTGACATTCGTTCCCAAGGATTGAATAAAGTCTTGAATACCGCCAAACCAGTAGATTTAGAGTGGGATTTAAAAACCTACCGAAACGAGAAAAGTGTTTCGTATGAAAACCGGTATACTGAAATCTATTTTGAACATGAAGACGGAAAAATAGATTACGCAGGATTGGGTCAGACGGAAGAATCTGACTTAGATAAAGCCACTTTTGTAGCTTTCAAACAGCATTTTTTCTCAACGATTCTTTTAACGCAAACCCCTTTCGAAACGGCTAAATTAAAATCAACAAATTTAGTGCTGGATGACAAAGTGGATACTACTTTTACAAAACAATTTAATGCTAACATCCCATTAGCATTTACCAATGGTGAATTAGATCACAAAATGAGTTGGTATTTTGGTCCAACAGATTATAAGACATTACACTCATACGATCAAAATCTGGAAAAAATTATTTCACTGGGTTGGGGAATTTTTGGGTGGATCAATAAGTTTATCTTTATTCCATTATTTGCCTTTTTAAGTTCTTATATTTCTTATGGAATTGCGATAATTATTTTTACAATTTTGATAAAAATAGCAATGTCGCCGATTACTTTTAAATCGTTCTTGTCACAGGCTAAGATGAAAGTATTGCGTCCTGAAATAACAGAATTGGGTGAAAAATTCAAAAAAGACCCTATGAAGAAACAACAGGAAACAATGAAGTTGTATAACAAAGCGGGAGTAAATCCTATGGCAGGTTGTATTCCAGCATTGATTCAGCTGCCATTTATGTATGCTTCGTTTCAGTTTTTTCCATCGGCATTTGAGTTAAGACAAAAAAGTTTCCTTTGGGCGGATGATTTATCGTCTTTTGATGAAGTAATCCGTTTGCCTTTCTATATTCCGTTTTACGGAAATCACATCAGTTTGTTTCCTATTCTGGCTTCGATTGCTATTTTCTTTTACATGAAAATGACTTCTGGAGACCAGCAAATGGCTGCTCCACAACAAGAAGGAATGCCGGATATGGCAAAAATGATGAAAATTATGATATACGTGTCGCCAATCATGATGTTGTTTTTCTTTAATAGTTATGGTGCGGGATTGAGTTTGTATAACTTTATTTCGAATTTGATTACCATTGGAATTATGATTGTCATCAAACGATACTTTATCGATAGTGATAAGATTCATACTCAAATTCAAGAGAATAAATTGAAAGAGCCCAAAAAGCAAGGTAAATTCCAGAAAAAACTGCAAGAAGTGATGGAACAAGCCGAAGCTCAAAAAGCACAACAAAAGAAAAAATAATGCATAAAAAAAGCTCTCAAATATTGAGAGCTTTTTTATTAGAGTAATTTAAGTGACCTGAATTCAGGAGTAAAAAAAGTAATTATGAAAACATATTACAAAAAAAGAATATTGGTTTTGATGTTTTTGAATGTGTTTTTTCTTTATGCACAAACTGATTTTAATGTATTAGATGCAAAAGGGAAAAAACACGGAGTGTGGAAAGGTGTATATGAAACCTCAAAACGACCTAGATATGAAGGAACTTTTGAGCACGGAAAAGAAATTGGTATTTTTAATTTTTTTGATGATACCAGAGCAAAATCGCTAATTGCAACTCGAGAATTTAATCCAAAAGACAATGCAGCGTTTACTATTTTTTACGACCAAAACAAGAATAAAGTAAGTGAAGGAAAAGTGATCAATAAAGTATTTGAGGGTCAATGGAACTATTACCATTTGGCCTCAAAAAATATAATGACAACGGAACACTATAGTAAAGGAAAACTTGAAGGTTTGCGTACCGTATTCTATTTAAGTGGAAAAATTGCCGAAGAAATCAATTATATAAATAATTTAAAAAATGGCTTTTATAAAAAATATACTGAAAAAGGAATCGTGTTGGAAGAGTCTGCTTTCAAGAACGACCTTTATAACGGTTTAGCAATCTTTAGAGATTCCAACGGGAATACAGTCTCGAAAGGACACTTTGTAAATGGAAAGAAAGCGGGTATATGGCAGTTTTTTGAAAAAGGAAAAGTAGTCAAAGAAATCAATATGAGCTTTGTAGAAAATGCCACAAAATCAAAAAACAATTAACGGTATCGTTAGCCATTACTGTTGTAAATCTTTTTGTAACTTTGCACCCTTATAAAATTTTAATTTTTTGAAGATGAAGCGTGTAGTTGTAGGACTTTCCGGAGGAGTAGATTCAAGTGTTGCTGCTTATTTGTTGCAGCAACAAGGGTATGAAGTTATTGGTCTTTTTATGAAGAATTGGCATGACGATTCAGTCACTATTTCTAATGAATGCCCATGGCTGGAGGACAGTAATGATGCATTGTTAGTTGCCGAAAAACTTGGAATTCCATTTCAAACGGTAGATTTAAGTGTTGAATACCAAGAAAAAATCGTAGACTACATGTTCAATGAATATGAAAAAGGACGTACTCCAAATCCCGATGTGCTTTGTAATCGGGAAATAAAATTTGAAGTTTTCATGAAAATTGCTTTGAGTCTTGGTGCTGATTATGTTGCAACGGGGCATTATTGTCAAAAAAGTGAAATCAAAGTGAATGGCGAAACCGTGTATCAACTTAAAGCCGGTGCTGATACCAATAAAGATCAATCCTATTTCTTGTGTCAATTATCCCAAGAGCAATTGGCAAAATCCTTATTTCCCATTGGCGAATTAACTAAACCGGAAGTACGTGAAATTGCTGCCCAAATGGAATTGATAACTGCCGAAAAGAAAGACTCACAAGGCTTGTGTTTTATTGGAAAAGTGCGTTTGCCTGAATTTTTACAACAAAAATTGCAACCCAAAGACGGAATTATTATCCAAATAGATAAAAATGATCCTGTTTACAGTGCTGAAAATCATGTAGGCCTAAGTGTAGAAGCGGATTTAAAATCAGCAGCAAGAAAAATTCCGTACACGCCACAAATGGGAAAAATAGTGGGGAAACATCAAGGGGCTCATTATTTTACTATTGGACAACGAAAAGGTTTAAATGTAGGAGGCACAACGGATCCCTTGTTTATTATAGCCACGAATGTAGAAACCAATACGATATATACCGGATTATCAAGTCAACATCCCGGATTATTCAAGAAAGCATTGCGTATTGAAAAAGAAGAAGTACATTGGATTCGTAAAGATTTGGCTTTGGCCAATGGAGGAACGATGGAGGTGATGGCAAGAATACGCTACAGGCAACCGTTGCAAAGGGCTACTTTGCATCAGTTTGAAAATGAAATGTACGTGGACTTTAACGAACCGCAGTCGGCAATAACCGAAGGACAATTTGCCGCGTGGTATTTAGGGGATGAATTAGTTGGTTCAGGAGTTATTTCTTAGTTTAGTACTTTATTTTAGTATGATTTCAAGAAAAACCGTAGTTTCAATTGCCATTTAATTTCATTGGAAGCTATATCTTTATATCTTAACAATATAGTTACCTATGAGAAAATTCTATTTATTCTTTTTTCTATTCATTGCTACTGTGGGTTTTTCACAACAGGATGCTTGGGTGTATTTTAATGCCAAGCCCAATTCTCAATTCTATGTTGATTCACCACTGGAAATGCTTTCTCAAAGAGCATTGGACAGAAGATCCAATCAAAATATTGCCTTAGATTTTAAAGATATTCCGGTAGAAGCCTCCTATGTTAATCAAGTAAAATCTACATCGGGAATTACTGTTATGGCAAAATCTAAATGGATGAATGCCATTCATGTTAGAGGAGAACAGGTGGCGATACAGTCATTAGCCCTATTTTCTTTTGTAGATAAAGTTGATTTTGCAGACAAATCGTTAAATCAAAAAGGTAAAACCGCAAAATCAATTAAGGTAAAAAAAGAGGAGAAGACTAGTAAAACCAAAATTGATTACGCTTATGGATCTTCTTCAAATCAAATACGGATGCTCAATGGGCACCTGTTGCATCAGCAGAATTATACTGGTTCAGGAAAAATAATTGCCGTTATGGATGCCGGATTTCCGGGTGTAAATACCATACTTCCTTTTGAAAGATTAAGAAATAACAGTCAGATTTTAGGAGGTTATAATTTTGTATTACGAAATCCAAATTTTTATACCGGTTCTTTTCATGGAACTTCTGTACTTTCTACAATGGGCGGTTATAAAGAAAATGCTCTTGTAGGAACGGCACCGGATGCCTCTTATTATTTATTTATTACGGAAGACGATACTTTTGAAAATCCTGTGGAAGAATCACTTTGGGTTGAAGCAACAGAAAAAGCAGATAGTTTAGGGGTCGATATTATTAACACCTCTTTGGGTTATTTTGATTTTGAGAATCAGGCCTACAATCATACGTATGCCGAAATGAATGGCACAACTGCATTTATGTCTCGAGGAGCTGAAATTGCATTTAGCCGAGGAATGGTTTTAGTGACATCGGCCGGTAATTCAGGAAGTTCCTCAAATCCTCATATTGCTGTTCCGGCAGATGCTGTTTCAGTAATTGCAGTTGGTGCAGTAAATTCCTCTGAAGTAATAACTTCTTTCAGTTCAATAGGTCCTTCTTTTGACGAAAGAATAAAACCGGATGTAATGGCACAAGGACAAGCAGCAGTAGTTTCAGATGAAGCTGGAAATATTGTAACGGCAAGCGGAACTTCTTTTTCCAGTCCAATTATGGCAGGAATGGTAGCGTGTTTGTGGCAGGCATTTCCTAAAAAAACCAACAGGGAAATTAGAGAATTAGTACTCAAATCATCCGATAAATTTTCAGTACCAAATAATCAGTACGGATATGGAATCCCCGATTTTAATTTGGCGCTAAGCAATCAATTGTCCATAGCTTCTTTTTCGAAAGATGATTTTATTATTTATCCCAATCCGACAAGCGATTTTGTTTCGGTTTCTTTACCTTCAAAATTTGAAATGGGTACTTTATTTATTTATACTCTTTTAGGCCAAAAAATTTTAGAACAAAAAGTAACTCCTCAATCCGCAACTATTTCCTTGAAAAAATTGGAGAAAGGAATGTACTTTTATAAAATGGAATCCGTTGGTTTTTCTAAAACGGGAAAAATAATGAAACAATAATACAGTAGGAGCACATGAACAAAATTACAGCCCTTTTCAAAATAAAATACCCAATTATTCAAGGCGGAATGATTTGGAACAGCGGATATAAATTAGCAAGTGCCGTCAGTAATGCCGGAGGTTTAGGATTAATTGGAGCAGGCTCCATGTATCCTGAAGTTTTGAGAGAACACATTCAGAAATGTAAAAAAGCGACTTCAAAACCTTTTGGAGTAAATGTTCCTATGTTGTATCCAAACATTGAAGAAATCATGAAAATTATTGTTGAAGAAGACGTGAAAATTGTTTTTACATCAGCAGGAAACCCTAAAACGTGGACTTCATATTTAAAAGAAAATGGCATAACGGTAGTGCATGTAGTCAGCAGTTCTGTATTTGCGTTAAAAGCACAAGATGCGGGTGTCGATGCCGTTGTTGCCGAAGGTTTTGAAGCTGGAGGACATAATGGGAGAGAAGAAACTACGACCCTTGCGTTGATCCCTATGGTTAAAGAAAAAATAAAGATTCCTTTGATTGCTGCCGGCGGAATTGCCACAGGCCATGCAATGTTAGCCGTAATGGTTCTTGGTGCAGATGGCGTTCAGGTTGGAAGCAGATTTGCAGCGTCTATCGAATCATCTGCTCATGATAATTTTAAGGAAATCATCGTAAAGGTGAAGGAAGGCGATACACAATTGACTTTAAAAGAACTGGCTCCGGTACGATTGATTAAAAATAAATTCTATCAAGACGTACAGCATTTGTATGAAAGTGGTCCTACAAAAGAGGAAATTGTTACCTTATTAGGAAGAGCTAGAGCAAAACGAGGGATGTTTGAGGGTGATGTAATTGAAGGGGAATTAGAAATTGGTCAAATAGCAGGTATTATTCACGCGATACGACCAGCGGGAGAAATTGTCCAGGAAATGATATCCGATTTTGAATTGGCAAAAATGGAAGTGTTGAATTTCAATTTTTAAACAATGACAAAGACAAAAATATACAAGATATTGTTTTTTTTGGTCATAGGGTTGCATACTTCTTATGGACAAAGCTATACGTTTAAAACATCAGGATTTAGTGTTTTAGAAAAAAAAGAAAAAGGGGATAAGTGGTCAGATTTACAGCTGGTCAATCTCCGTGTTACTTTGGATACGGATAAAAACAGGATTGTAGTTTATTCTCAAATCATTCAATTATTTGAAATAATCGAGTATCAACCCACCGAAGAAAATGAGAGTGATATTGTGTATTCATTTACCTGTAAAGACAATGAAGGGGTCGATTGTACTGTCTCAATCATAACCAGAAAAAAACAAAATAACAGGAAACAGCTCTATATCAATTATGACAATCGGATAATAGTTTATAATATTTTCAATATGTAAATAGTGAATTATCGTATTAGATTTTGTTCCTTTAAAGCTTTTCGATGTCTTTGATGAAACCATCGTATTCTAAATAAAATAATTCTACAGCATTCATCTTTTCGTTGTAAAAATCAAAGATTTCATTCCAATAGTTTTTATTGCTAACTCCCACACCCAGTTTTTCAACCCAAATGCGGCTAATTGTTTTTCCGCTTTCCAGGGTGTAGTCTTTTTCAAAAATCAAATCTTTGATAAATTCTTCTTCAAGAATGTTTTTTAACGCTTCGAATTTTTCAAAATAAGCCATTCTTTTTTCGTCACTTCGATGTTCAATATCTATTAAAACTTGCGCTTTTTTATTGTCTACGTAAAATTTAAAGGAGAAATCTTTAATCTTAGTATCATATAAGACCCATTTTCTGGGATATTTTTCTGCAAATGCAATCCAGAATTCTCGCTTTAATCTTTGGGTCTCTTCTTTACTGTACATTTTAGGGGCTTTTTGATCCTGGAAAATTTGCTCAAGCACATTTTCTAAACTATATTTATATTAAATTTCAGTGTACAAAAATAGACTTTGATTATGGATTTTCAAGAATTTTTACGGTTTGTTCCTAAATTAATTAATGCTGGGCTTCCTGCATTTGACGCACATATCAAAATGGCGCCACTAGAGCGATTGGAAAGCTTGAAAAAGAGTACTATAGAGGCTAAAAATCCAAGAATAGCAGCAGTGATGATGCTTTTTTATCCTAAAAAGGACAGTGCTCATTTCGTTTTAATTGTGAGAAACTCGTATAAAGGAGTTCATTCAGCACAAATTGCATTTCCAGGAGGCAAGTATGAATTACAGGATGGGAATTATGCAATTACAGCCTTACGTGAAACACATGAAGAAGTAGGGATCCATCCAGATAAAATTGAAATTATTAAACCATTTACTCAAATTTATATTCCTCCAAGTAATTTTATGGTGTATCCTTTTTTGGGAATTAGTAAAGAAGAACTTGTATTTGTACTGGAACCTGCTGAAGTAGCCAGTATTATCGAAATACCGTTGTCAACTTTTTTAAGCGATGCAATTGTAATTGAAGCAAAATTGTCAACTTCTTATGCGAATGATATAAATGTACCGGCTTTCAAAATTGAAGAACACATTATTTGGGGAGCTACAGCGATGATGTTGAGCGAATTGAAAGATGTGTTAAAGGAAGTTTTACGCTAAAATAGTTTTGTTTAGGAATTGAAAAGAGCAATTAATTGGCTATCATGTTCAATTTTTTTCTGTGTACTTCAGTACTCAACTTCAAATATAATTTTCGTAAGTTTGTATTTAGAATTTTTAAAAAAAACACACAATTTTATGGGATTATTTAAGAGAAATCCTTTTGGTCATGTATTATTTATAAAAAAATGGTTAATTCGGATTTTTGGTGTCGTGACTCACAGACGCTATAGAGGATTCAATGAATTGCAAATTGAAGGGTCAGAAATTATCAGAAATTTACCGGACACTAACGTGCTGTTTATTTCCAATCATCAAACTTATTTTGCAGATGTAGTAGCTATGTTTCATGTTTTTAACGCAAGTTTGAGCGGACGAGAAGATACTATTAAGAATGTCTGCTATCTGTGGCAACCCAAAATGAATATTTATTATGTTGCTGCCAAAGAAACCATGCAGGCGGGATTGTTACCAAGAATTATGGCGTATGCCGGAGCAATTTCTGTAGAGCGGACTTGGCGTGCTAAAGGAGTTGATGTCCAAGAGAAAAAAGAAATTAACCCAGATGATACTGAAAACATAAAAACAGCCTTAAATGACGGATGGGTAATTACTTTTCCGCAAGGAACAACAAAATCTTTTAAACCAGTTCGTAAAGGAACGGCTCATATTATCAAACAACACAGGCCTATTGTGGTGCCTATTGTTATAGATGGGTTTCGTCGTTCATTTGATAAAAAAGGGTTTCGGATGAAAAAGAAAGGAATTCTGCAATCGTTCATTATCAAAGAGCCTTTAGATATTGATTATGATAATGATACAGTTGATGAGATAGTCAAAAAAGTAGAATTTGCTATTGAGCAGCATCCTTCGTTCCTTAAAGTTATTCCTGCTGAAGATATTAGAGAGCAAGAAGAGTTGAATAAATTTAGAAAATGGGAATATTAAAAAAAGAGGCAAAAGCCTCTTTTTTTATAAATCAATTTTCTTTAATTCTGCATAATTTCTATTCAATTTTTTTAGTAAAATTCCATAAATCAATTGATAAAACAGCCATACCATACCTACTAAAATAAGGATAAACAATAGCATAATAATACAAGTAAAAAATATTCTTACTCCATCGTCATTGGTCGTTGCAGACTTAATTTGAATTTCATAGGATAGTAAAAGTACAGCAACAAAAAACACAAGTAACAAATTATATCCTATGTAGTATCGGACTGTTTTCCGGGTATTTAAAATGCATTCCATCAGTTTTTTAGTATTCGAAGTGACTGAAATAGAACGATAATTTTTATAGAATAAGTACATGAAGAATAATGCTACACTGTAACTTAAATAATCTAATACAGTTATGAAAATTTCAATGGATTCAGATTTACTTATTTTATCATCAGGCAGCAAAAAACTTAAAGTGTTTAACACTATAAATTCAATGATGCTAATAATAAATATCCATTTCACAATCGAAGACGATTTTCTATGAATCATTTTGTAAATCTCGGTTTCGGATACTTGCGCAAAAGAATTATCATTCTTCTGCCAGTCTTTTTTTAATAAATCCAGCTCTTTCATATTCCTTACGGATTTAATATTTTTTTTAATTTCCCTTTTATTCTATTCATTTTTACCCGGGCATTTACCTCGCTAATTCCTAATGTTTCTGATATTTCCTGATAATCCTTATCTTCCAGATACATAAATATCAATGCTTTTTCAATATCATTCAGCTGGTAAACCGCTTTGTACATTAATTTTAATTGCTCCTCTTCTTCATAATCATATTCCACGTCATTCAGGAAATGTTGTCGTCCTTCAAATTCTATGGTGTTTATGGATCGTTTTGTTTTTCGGTATAAAGTAATTGCTGTATTTAAAGCAACTCGATACGCCCAAGTAGAAAATTTGCTGTCACCTCTGAATTTTGGAAAAGCCTTCCATAACTGAATCGTAATTTCCTGAAACAAATCCTTGTGTGCATCATCGCCATTAGTATACAACCTACAAATCTTGTGGATTATATTCTGATTTTCTTGCAACTGCATTACAAAAGAATGTTCTAAATTATCACTCATATATACGTTAGTAAGTCAATAGTGGTTTTTGTTACAAAGTAGTGCTTTTTTTTTGAAGCACAACAGTGTTCCTTTTTTGATACTATTCGTTTTGCAGTGCTTTTGCGTCATTTATCTTCTAAAAGTATGGAGAGAATATATTGATAGGTACTCCTTATATATAAGGTATCGTGCAAATAGTTCTTTTTGATGATGTTTACCGAAATGATTTAGCATGATTTCTGTTTGAAAAGAAAGAGTTAAACGGGATTTTTTGTTCGAATGCTAGTTAGGGATGCTATCTTGAATACGCAAAGTGAATTGCTGAGTGCAATAAAGCATGAATTTTTAAAGATTTAATAAACAGGAAAGGCAATTTTACACTAGTTAAGGCTGCAGAACCCCTAAAATTTGTAGATAAAGTCATCCTTTCTTTTGAATCTAGATGTGGAGAAGAAAAAACTTTGATCTTCAAAAAACGTGATATCAGCAAGTTAAAGAAAAAGTTAAGAAAAGGATAAAAAAAAGGGATT
>NZ_RYDH01000009.1:0-107778 GCF_003968825.1 Flavobacterium sp. LS1R10
GGGTGTTCACTTTGCTCCGGAATCACCTGTACAGTTTAAACCGGAATGGGGTGTTCAGTTTGACCCGGAATATCCAATAGAAATATACAAATCTGCCAACAATACAATTGAACTTCAAGTTAATCTTGATAATGATACTGTTTGGCTCAATCGTCATCAATTGGCAATGTTTTTTGATAGAGATATAAAAACCATTGGAAAACCACATTAATACTATTTTTGAGGAACAAGAATTAGAAGGCGGTAGAGAAATTAAAAGAGAGATAGAGCATTACAAAAACATATAATTCAAAAAATGCGGTGAATAATCAACTTAATCACCGCATTTTTTGCAGAGAATAGGTTGTTTTTTATTTTATACCTATTCGAATATTTTTTCTTAATCAATTTTGCCAAAATACTAATTTTAGGATAGTCTTTACAATGATGTAAACAAAATTGTTTACATTTGTACTATGAATACATTAATCGAAAAATATAAAGGCATACATCCTGGGATAATATTGGAACGCTTACTTGACAAAAAAGCGATTTCACAACGTCCTTTTGCCCTTTCTATTGGTGAACATCCACAAACAATAAATGTAATCATTAAAGGCAGAAGGAAACTCAATATAGCTCTGGCTTTGAAAATTGAAGAAAAACTAAGCTTAGAAGAAGGATCTCTTGCTCTTCTACAAACCTATTTTGACATTAAGGAAGAAAAAAGTAAAGCAAAACAAAATACTCCAGACTTAACACTTTTAAGAAAATCTTTATTTTGGGATACTGATATTTCTAAAATAGACTGGCAAAAACAAAGTGTAGCAATTATTAAACGAATATTTGAACGTGGCAATGATATTGAAAAAGAAGAAATTAAACGCTTCTATAAAAATACAATCGTAAAAGCTGCACTTGAACAAAGCAATCGTAAACCGTACACTATTTACAATAATAAAGAAAGCGCATAATGTTACACTATAATACTGTAAATGATTTACTGAAAAACAGTTTACTACAATTAATGAAATCCGATGTATTCAATGATTTTAGGCTTGTAGGCGGTACAGCATTGAGTTTACAAATAGGACATAGAGAATCCATTGATATTGATTTATTTAGTGATGTAGAATATGGAACACTAAACTTTAAAGAGATTGAAGATTTTTTGAAAAGCAATTTTGAGTACGTTGATTTTTTAGATCTCCCACCTGCAATGGGAAAGGCTTATTTTATTGGAGAAAACAAAGACAATACAGTAAAATTAGATATATTTTACACTGACACTTATATTCAACCATTTATAGAAGAAGATGGTATAAGAATGGCTACTATTGAGGAAATTATTGCTATGAAAGTTGATGTTATTCAAAGAGGTGGTCGAAAAAAAGACTTCTGGGATTTACACGATTTATTAGACTCATACAGCATCATGCAAATGATAGAATTTCACGAACAACGCTATCCATATACACATGATAAAAATTTAATTATTCAAAATTTCACTAATTTTGACCAAGCAGATGATGATTTTGACCCAATTTGCTACAAAGGAAAATATTGGGAGTTTATAAAAGAAGATTTTGAAGAAATCATTCTTAAGTTAAAAAAAACATAATTTGTTTTGTCGTCTTTAATGGCTATTTCATTAAAAACAGTACTTCTTTTGTACACCTCTGCCCTTCTTAGCCCTTTAAAAACAAGGATTATTACTTATTGCATCGGGAAATAAAAGCACTTTCTTTAACTTTACTTTCTATTAGTTGACTCCCATTGATTTAGCAGTATTTTAGTTTTCTTCTATTAAGTTTAATTCATACATTTGTTACACTTCAAAAACTACCTGTTAATCAAATTTAATGAATGCGGTGAATAAGTTGCTTATTCACCGCATTTTTGCGGAGATTACTAAAACATCCCTACCCTACTTTCCAACAACTCCAAATACTTCTCTTTCATTCTATCAGTAAGAAAAGAAATTTCAAGCAGCTCCTTCCATTCAGGAGTTGCTTTTTTCATTTGTTCGAGAATACTTGCTATAATTTTTTCGTTGAGTTGTAATCTTTCCTTGCCGTAGTAATCTATAAAATCAGTTGCTCTTAAATTACTTTTTTTTCCTTTCAAAGTTAGAGCAATTTCTTCGTCAGGATTTTTAATCGCTATTGTAGAATTTAGAAAATCATAAATAGGTGTCAGTGTTGTTTTTCTATTTTTGGTAATTAGCGAAAAATTTTTCAAATGCATGTCTTCATTTCCGGTCAGATAGCAAAAAAGAATTCTTTTAAAAAAATCAGCTTTTTCAATTGCGGGAAATGAACAATATTCATCAAGTACAGGAATCAATTTTTCCATCGTAAAACGATACTTTGTGTCTCTTGTATTCCCAGTCAATTGAGCAAAATCTTCTGTTGCGAACTTATTTCCTTTACCGTAGCGGTCAAAACGTTTAATGAAATAAGACAAACTACCATCTTTGCCATATAGCATCCCGTGAAATGGCACTTCTAAACCAAACACTTTCGCCATTCGCATAGTTACATCTTCATTTTCCGGTAATTGTGGAAATAAATCATTTTGTGGCTTAATAATGTACGTTCCAAATTGGTCCACAATTTTAAATTCTTGATCCACTATTGAAATAGCCGCACTAAGCTTTGGTTGCACTCCCTGAATGGATAGCTTTTTAGCTCTATTTGCGGCTTCCTGACGAAGTTCAACAGCTGTATAAGGTAAATCATTTAAATAAGCCAGCTTAGGAGCTATCATGCGTAATCCTTTTTTACTGTACTTATCTGTACCACACAAGTCATACGTAATAGGACATCTATTCATCTTCCATCAATTTAACCGTTACTGCTCCCACTAAATCATTTCCCGTTGCTATCAGTTGAGAGAAGTAATCTTTTTTGTCAATTTTGACAATACGTAGTAATCCCTCTAACATTACACCTTCAGGTAATAGCCCTTCAAAAAACGGTGGAAAAAATGTATAGCTATATTTTTTCTGAGTTGTAGGCATAGTCAATGAAACCGCTTCGCCATCATAATTTTCATCGTACTCAAAATGATAGTCGTTAGCAGCAATTTCCGTTAAAATTCCAGCTCTTTTTCCGTGTGCAAATACAATTGCTCTTCTCATAATTATTTATTTAAAGGACTTTTGAATTCTACTTTAATATTTAGCACTCGGAGTACTGCAAAAAGATTATTCAAACGAACTGTCTCTTTATTTTTTTCAATATCAAAAACAGTGGTCTTGCCTACTCCAGCTAAGTCGGCTAGTTCAAGCTGTGTAAGTCCTGCTTTTTTTCGATGGTCTTTAATTAAAGCACCTAAATCAAAATCATTCATTATATACTGTTTTAGCGGTAAAAATATACAATTTAATAACACGCACGGCTTAAATCATTAAAAAATTTATCATTTTACTGTTATAGCAGTAAAATCATTATTAGGACGTGACATAGCATCTAATTAAAGAAACAAAAGGACGAATTACTGTTAAGGCGGTAAAATTAACTAAAATATAAATGATAAATTTGTATCAGTGTTAGACTTGAATGAAAAGCAACTTAGCTTTGTATATAACAAAATTGAAGAAAAGTTGTCAAAAGCTAAGCGATTCATTTCAATATTTTTTCCATCACAGAAAGAACGTTTTTTATCATAAAAACAAAGTATAGAACTCAGCAGTTTTTGAATGAATAAAAAATACAAATTGTTTTTACTAACACTAAAGATAGTTACTTGATCAAAATCAGGACTCCTTTTGTACACCTCTACCCTTCTAACCCCTTATAAATATAGATAAAATATCTACCATTGAATACATTAGTATGTACATAGCTATAAATGACACCACTATCATAATCGTCAATTTTTTGTACATAGTTAAACTTGATTCTTGTGTATGCTCTTCTGTTGTGTGTTTCATTTTCATAATTTTTGATTTAAAATTAATTTATTTGTTCAATAGTAACTCCATCTCTAAAATTTGTTTTTTGAGTGATTCTACACTTTTCATTTTTTTAAATTCTGCTATAGATAAAGCTTTTTTACCTGCTTCAATTGCACTTGGATAGTCTTTTAATTCCGTTGCTATTTTTTGTCTCAAATTAGGATAATAAAAATTATCTGGATCCAATTTCGCGGCTTCTAAAAGCCAAGCCACTGCTTGTTTGTAATCTCTGTTTGTACTGTAATAATAGTTTGCTGCTTGAAATAATAAATTAGCATCAAGGGTTTTTTCTTTAATGATGTTTTTATCTATTACTGTTAAAATAGTTTCATCTGCTTTACTTTTTAATGGAATTTTAATCATCAAATTTTCCCATATTATTTTTAGAAACCCCTCTCCTTTGCTGTTAATATCATTTATTTCGATTGTAAATGTTTCATAGAAATTAGATATGCTTTCTACAGGAACTGTTAAACGAAAAACATCTTTTTTGGCATCATATCCAGTTTCGCCGTGTAATGTTGTATCTGCATTTACAATTATTGTCCACTCCTTTTTAGAAGGTATTGTGAATATTGAGTAGCTACCCATTTTTAAAGTAGTATTTCCAAATACAATATCTTCGTTAGTAGTTATTAAAGTGCAATCACTAGCGCCAGTTCGCCAAAGTTTTTCAAAAGGCACTAATTCACCAAATATTTTTCTGCCTCTTGCTAGTGGTCTGCTGTAAGAAACTTTAATCATTGTGCTACCCAATTCTTGTTCAAATGATGCAGATGGACTTGCCGAAGTTAGTTTTATTTGAACTTTTTCTTGTGCCGAAATTACTAATGCTTGTAAAATAAAGAAATGTATTAGAATTATTTTTCTCATAGTTTTTGATTTTAAATTGATTTTATGGTTTGTTTTATTATGTTAAATTATTTTTTTATTTTCTTCCAGATTATTCTAACGGTAGGCGAAGAGATATACCAAAGTAAAAAACCACTTAAAACAGTTATTAACCCTAACAATGAAAATAGTCGCAAAACAATATTATTCATATTATCTCGACCTTCATAATCCATGGTATGGGTCATCCATAAAAAGTCAAACCATCGCCAATTTCTATGTCTAATCGTCTGAAAACCTCCGTCATTGACTGAAATATAAACTTTTAAATTATCCGGTTCTTGGTATGAAATAACGTAGGCAGGTAGTAAATGCTCTCTATATTCATGGTGTTTCCCTACTTCTTTAATGAGTTGTATTTCTTTTACTTTTAAACCCGATATAATGTATTTATCTGCAATTGACAATGCTTCTTTTTTAGAGATCCCATTTTTTAATTTTCCAGTTTTCGCATTATAAAGCATCTTCTCATTCACCCAATAAAAAGGTTGATTATTTATTTTCCTTAATTCGATAGATTGAATTGCTATCGAAGGATGAAGAAGTGAAGGACTAATTAAACCTGAAAACGACTCAGCAACAATTCCTTTTTTATGAAATTGCATTCCATGAATATCATCAATGTTTGACCAACTAAAATATAGTCCACTAATAGTCCACATTAAGAATTGAAGACCCAAAAATATCCCTAAATATCGGTGAGACTTCCTAATCCATTTTGCTTTTTTTCCTTTAATCATTTATCTTGTTATTTATTTATTTATTTTTGAAATTGTTAAATAAACTGAACCAACCTTGAAAATCGCATTAAACTTGCAATTATATAAAACAACATATATTTGAATATTTAGTGCTTAATTTTCTATTCCATTACACCAGTTTCGGACCAATAACTTATTGTAAGTAAGTCGAAAGTTTAAAAGTCGTAAAGTCAAAAGAATTAACTTTAAGCAAAACAGCTTTAAATCAGATTGTTACATAATTTTATCCTGATTTTAAAATACGACATTATACCATGGTTATTACTTATACGGTAAATTATAAAAAAAACAATGATTCTGTGAAATTAAATGCAAAAAATATCACTTTTTTATGCAACCTTGTTTTACGGAATTTTGATTCGACTGTAGATCCGCTTTTAGATCGGATACTTTTGCTTTAAATGCAATCAAAAAAACCAAAAATTGTATATGAAAACTCTTTTAGTTGCAACTTATTCTTTAAATGATCTGCGAGATTACGATTAAAACAATCGCTATTAAAGCCAGAAAAAGTCCAGCAAAATTCATTTTAGTTAGTTTTTCCTTAAAAATAAAAATCCCAACAAGACTTCCCATTACTATTACACCCATGTTCATACCGGCAAAAACCGTTGAAGGATTTTCAGCGAAAGCCTTATGCGCTTTTAGATAGAAGAGTATGTTTCCAAAGTTGAAAACACCTACCATACCACCAAAAATAATATTTTTGAAGTTTAATGAGACTTTAGTTATCATCACGTTATAAATAACAGCGCCAATCATAATAAACAACGCAATTCCAAAAACTACAAATAATGACGTTGTATATGGCAAAGTGGTGTGAAGGGCAATTTGCTTGAAAAGGATGTCTATAATTCCAAATCCTAATAGCACCACCGCAGGATAGATCCATTTATTTTTTGTGTTTTCAGAAGGTTTATCAAGGATTAGCAACAGCGCTGGAAATGCTGCCAAAAGCGCCGCTATTTTTAGGATAGTAAAATCCTCTTTGAAGAGTAGCCAAGCCGCTAAAATAGGAATAAACAAAGATAGCCTTTGAGCAGCATCCGTTTTTACAATCCCTACTTGTTTGATTGAAGTCGCCAAAAAAAGGAAGATTGCTGGCAACAAAACCCCAAGAGAAACATAAATTCCCCAAGGTGCTAAAGTGCCAATATTGGTAAGATCCGGACTGAAGAAAAAATAACAAAGAATAAGCGCAAATACATAATTCCAAGCAACAATTTGAATAGGACTGACTTCATATCCGCGAGCCATTTTAAACAACACTCCCACAGTGACACTGCAAATAATACTTAAAACAAGAAATAGCATAGCGAATTTTTAGAGGGTAAAACTACCATTTATTGTCTTTCCTTTTGCTCTTTTATGAAAGTATTGAAAGTAATATTTCCAGAACAAGAATAGTACGCATCCGGTTTCAGTAGTACAAAAGGAGAATTTAGCCATCAAATTATGGCAATCTTAAATCCTTCCTTGTTCTTTGAGTTTCCAATACCGCAATAAACCATTTACAGACATCCAGCTTGGATTAGCAAACTCATAGGTTTGAATTTCTTCCGCATCGAGTCCTTTGTCCAAAAACTGCTTTCTGGTGTATTCCATAAATTGAGGAACTATACTTTCTGGCGGAGTTTGATTGTCATAAAAA
The DNA here is from genome assembly GCF_003968825.1 of Flavobacterium sp. LS1R10. Classification (NCBI taxonomy): domain Bacteria; kingdom Pseudomonadati; phylum Bacteroidota; class Flavobacteriia; order Flavobacteriales; family Flavobacteriaceae; genus Flavobacterium; species Flavobacterium sp. LS1R10. The sequence goes on from NZ_RYDH01000009.1 coordinate 7,244, forward strand.
GGTTTGATAAAACTAGCCCAATCATCCAGAACTATTTCTAATCCTGATAGTAATTCATCCGGATTTTTTTGAAAATCAAAATGTGTTAAATACAAGGCTCTGGGCTTTAAATCTTTTAATTTTCTAAGGGATTGTTTCCATAATTCAATATTAATATCCGGGGGAGGACAAGGAGGAACAACGGGACCATCTCCTATTTTTACTCCGGCCACATCCCCAGTGAATATCACATCCTCAATTTGATACGCATTATGATGCACAGCATGACCCGGTGTATACCATACTTTTATTTGAACATCTCCCAAGTCTACAACATCACCGTCCGTAACCCCAATCAATTGTTGCTCAGGTATAGATTCCATTTTCCCCCAAAGAAGCTCCATCTTATCGGTATAGATCATTTTGGCCGAATTCCATAATTTTTCTGGATTAGCTAAATGTGGAATTCCAATGGGGTGTACGTATATTTTAGCGCCATTTTGTGCCAATTTCCATGCTGCTCCGGCATGGTCAAAATGAATGTGCGTCAGGAATACATGCTGAATATCTTTGATCTCATACCCTATCTTCTGGATTCCTTTTTCAAGATACTCCCAAGTAGATTCCGGTCCGGTTTCGATAAGTATCGGACCTTTTTCGGTTTCAATTAAAAAAGCACCAATAGAATGTTTTTCGGATTGAAAGTGTAAATCAATAGTATGAATTTTATACATAGCTTGGTTTATTTATTATGGGACAAGATAGCACATATTTATTTTAAAATCTCTACTGATCAGTATAGTTTTATTTTAAGATACTTTTTCAAGTACAATAAAAAAAAGTGTAATTCACACCAAAAATTTACTACTGGTCATCAAGATATCTATTGATTTCAGCTACTTTTACAGAATGGATTCTTTTACTCAAGTTGCTTTAGGAATTGCCATTGCCGAAGTATGCGCAGGCAAAAAGCTCAAAAATAAAACAATTTTATATGGTTCAATTCTGGGCACAATTCCCGATTTAGATATTGTAGTGGGATTGTTTTTAAATCCTGTAGATGCCATCCTGATTCACCGTGGCATCAGTCATTCTCTTTTTCTTTTTCTATTTTTATCGCCTGTTTTGGGTTGGATTATTTCAAAAATAGAAAGAGATAAAATCAACTTTTTTCAGGCAACTCGTATGGCGTTTTGGTGTTTGTTTACCCATGTGTTATTGGACATGTTCACTTCTTGGGGTACACAAATTTTATGGCCTTTAGACTATAGATTTGCGTTAAAAACCATTTTTGTAATTGACCCGTTGTACACCATTCCACTAATTATTACATTGATTGTGACTTGGAAAACAAAAAACGCAGTACTTCGCAAAAAATATATAATTAGAGGATTATCCATCAGTAGTGCGTATCTCCTTTTGTCCTGTTTTATAAAAGTATATGCCTTGAACCAATTTGAAAAAGCATTAACAAAACAAAAAATTCAGTATTCTGAAATCATCGTAAAACCCACCGCTTTCAACCTCATTTTGTAGAATGCTAACGTAGCCACAGCAAACAATTACGCATTAGGCGACTACTCTCTTTTTGACACGCAACCCATTTTATTTACTGCTTATAGCAAAAATAAATTTCTAGAATCGCAGCTAAAAGGAAATTCAGATTTTGAAAAACTAAAAAAAGCGAGCGAAGGCTGGTATATTATTTCTAATAAAAATAAATCTTTATATTTCAATGATTTGCGCTTTGGACTGTTAAATGACGATTCAAAAAACCCTCAATTTGCTTTCAGCTATCAATTTATTGCAAGCAAAACAGAACTAAAAGCGGTTGAAGTTCCTAAAAACAAAAGGGACGGAAAGCGATTACTTCAAAAAATAGTTACGCGGATAAAGGGAAACTGAGTATTTTTTTTTAGAAATATTAATCACTCTTCAACCATCCCGTAATACTCATTCTGGTATTTTGGGTGACCAAAACTTCATGAACTAATTCGTCACTCTTAAAGAAAACTGTTTTACCTTGAGTTGGGGCTATTTTTTGATTGTTATTAGCTTGATGAATCAGCAACTCACCACCGTCACTTTCTTGCCAATTGCTGTTCAGATAACTGATCATAGAGTATTTTCGGCTGGGATTATTCTTGAATTGATCCAAATGTTTGAGATAAAAATCGCCCGATTCATACAACGAATAATGAAATTCATATCCCGTTATTCCAGCATAACAACTTTCATTCAAATAAATAATAAAAGCTTCTATTTGAGCAAAAAACTCATTTTCGAATGCGTTGTTGTGTTTTTTATCCAACCAATAAATGGAATCGCTTCGTATTGCACCATCATAAGAAACCTTTTCTGCGTTACCAATTCCTGCTTCCGTCAACAGACTATTTTGGTTTAAAACAATCAAATTTTGTTTTAGATTATTAGCTAAATCGGTACTCAAAAAATGTTCGGATATGCCTACCTTATTTTCAATATAAGTAGCAATCAAGGCTTCAAAGCTATTTTCCATGTCTTTCTTTTTGACTGCTTAGACGGTCAATGAGGCAAGGTAGACTAATAAAAATCAGTAACGCCGATAAAGAAATAAATAAATGGGATGCTTATTTTATTCTCTAGAAAAAACGCCAAAAATACATCAATTTTCAAACAAAAAAGTCATTTAAGGAACTACACAATAGTGATTCCTTAAATGACTTATAGTGTAAAAAACGTATGTTATTTACAATTTACTAATAAAGCTTCCGTAAATATCCTTGAACTGATACCCTTTAGAAAAACGGTCTTTGCTTAGTTTTTTATATTCAACCAATCCCCAAAGAATAAATTCCTTCATGAAAAATTTATCTTCTTTTTCCAGTTGCGGTTGGTATTTTTTGATTAAAATTTCAAGAGGAACAATACTTCCTAATATTCTTTCGTATTCTTCATCAGAACAATCGTCTGATAATTCGAAACCACTTTCGGCAAAAAACCATTCGATGATATCCGTGTAGGCATTTTTGACACCTTCTTTCTCTAATTTTTCGATTTTTGGAAAATATGCAGGGAAAAAAGTATGGATCGCATCGCCCAATAAATGTTGTGCTACAGCGGCGGCTCCCTCCTGCTCTCCTTCGTAAACCAATTCGACTTTTCCGGTAATAGCAGGAATAATTCCCATAAAATCAGACAATCGCAACGTTGTTTTATCTACTCCGGATTTCAAAGCCCTTCTTTCTGCAGTACTTAATAAGTTCTCAAAAGCGGTAATACTCAATCTGGCACTCACCCCACTTTTGTTATCAATATATTCGCTTTCTCTTGCTTCAAAACTGATTTGTTCTAATAAATCTCTCGCTAACGAAGGCACGTAAACCATATTGTTTTGTGTGGCGTCCAGTTTTGCTTCCTGCTCTGTAATGGTTCTGGCAATTTTAATGGTTTCCGGGTAATGTGTCAGGATTTGAGAACCTATCCTGTCTTTTAATGGGGTTACAATACTCCCACGATTCGTGTAATCTTCTGGATTTGCTGTAAATACAAATTGCAGATCAAGGGGCATTCTCAATTTGAATCCACGAATCTGGATATCGCCTTCCTGCAAAATATTAAATAGTGCTACTTGGATTCTCGCCTGTAAATCCGGTAATTCGTTGATAACGAAAATACAACGATTCGCTCTTGGAATCATCCCAAAATGGATCACACGATCATCCGCATAGGACAGTTTTAAATTTGCTGCTTTAATTGGATCGACATCTCCAATCAAATCTGCAACGGTTACATCCGGCGTAGCTAATTTTTCGAAAAAACGGTCGCTTCGGTGTAGCCAGGAAATGGGAGTTGCATCGCCTTTAGTTTCAATAATATCTTTGGCAAAACGAGAAATGGGCTGCAACGGATCGTCATTAATCTCGGAACCTGTCACAAACGGAATGTATTCGTCCAACAATTCGATCATTTTGCGCGCCAATCGGGTTTTGGCTTGACCACGAAGCCCTAATAAATTGATGTTGTGACGCGACAAAATAGCACGTTCTAGTTCCGGAATTACGGTATCTTCAAAACCGTGAACACCTTCAAAAGTTGGTTGTCCTGATTTAATTTTATTTCTTAAGTTCGTACGCAACTCATCTTTGATGTTTATACTTTTGTAACCTGATTTTTTTAATTCTCCGAGAGTTTTTATATTTTCTATTTTCATATTGCTTTTAAAATTGTTATTATTGTTAACTGTCAATTTGTTCTTGACTGCGCTCGAACTGACAACTGAGACTGTGACTAATTACTATTTTATTCTCTTTTTACGATTGGTTTCATAATCCTCAAAAATCATTTCACCCAGTCCTTTTAATCCGGTATAAAATGCTTTTCCTTGATTTGATTCGGTGAATTTATTGACGAATTTTTGCAAATACGGATCATTCGCAATCATAAATGTGGTGATTGGAATGTGTAGTTTTCGGGCTTGCTGCGCCTGATTGTAGCATTTATCCACAATATATTCGTCGAGTCCGTTACTGTTCATATAATAGGAACCGTCTTTTTCGCGGACACAACTTGGCTTCCCATCGGTAATCATGAAAATTTGCTTGTTGGTGTTTCGTTTCCTGCGCAGAATATCCATGGCTAGTTGTAAACCGGCAACTGTATTGGTGTGGTAAGGGCCCACTTTTAAATACGGTAGATCCCGAATTGCAATGGTCCAAGCGTCGTTTCCAAAAACCAGAATATCTAAAGTATCTTTTGGATAACGTGTCGTAATCAATTCAGCAAGAGCCATTGCTACTTTCTTGGCGGGAGTAATTCTATCTTCACCGTACAAAATCATACTGTGGCTGATGTCGATCATCAAAACAGTACTCATCTGTGATTTATATTGCGTTTCTTCGACAACTAAATCATTTTCGGTCAACATAAAATCTGCTACTCCGTTATTGATTTGGGCATTGCGTAAACTTTCGGTCAAGGAAATTCGTTCGAGTCCGTCACCAAAATGAAATTCCCGAAATTCCCCGGTATGTTCGTCACCGTTTCCGGAATGTTTAGTCTTGTGATTGCCGCTTCCGGAGCGTTTCAGATTACCAAAAATATTGTCCAAGGCTTGTTGCCGAATGGCACGCTCCGTCTTGGCAGTAATACCAATTCCAGCAGTTCCATCCTCTTTAAGTTCATCGCGGATGTATCCTTTTTTCTTTAAATCTTCAATAAAATCATCAATACTGTAGTGTTCATCAGTGAGTTTATATTCTTTGTCCAATTCCCGTAACCAGTCGATTGCTTCATCAAAATCTCCTGAAGTATGTGTAATTAATTCTTTAAAAATACCAAAGAGCTTATCAAACGGAGACTGAAAGGGGGCTTCGTATTGCTTGAAATAAAAACCTTTTTTAGTGTCATTTTTCATAGCCAATAAAATTACACCAATAAAAAATGTATGCTATACAAACATTTATTAATTTTTAGTTAAAAACGATAAAGTCCAAAAAAAGCTACCTAAAAAAATTGTCCGTCCACATAAAACCAACATCCATTTTCAAGTTTGAAAGTAGAAAATTCATGATGAATTTGTTTATGAAGTTTGGTGTCTAAAAAATGAGCTTTGAATTCTACCGTGTTCTCTGTGGATTCTATAATTTCCAATTGCTGCCATTTATTTGAGGTGGCCCAATTTAGAATTTCAGATTTTGAATGCTGCTTTCTCACCGTAATATGGGTCGTGGCTAACAAATAATCTACTTGATGCGTTGCATAAGCTGAATATCTGGAACGCATTAAAGACTCCGCAGTAGTCGCTTTTTTTACTCCATTAATAATGGGTTCACAACAATCCTGGAAATTTTTATCAAAACCGCAATAACATTTATTTTTGATCATTCTTTGATAAAATTCGTTTAAATGGATTCGGTTGCCTGTCCATTTAACCCTACTATTTTTTGATGCAACTGGTTCAACAAGACTTGATAGCGGCTTATCTCCATTAGGTCTTCATCCTCTTCGGCAAAATCCAGGAGTTCATCTAATTGCTCGCTAACTTCTGCTAATTTAGTATTGGCTTCCCGGGCATTTTTTTTAGCAATAAAATCTATTATTTGCTGAACGCCACTTTTTACTTCGCTAAATTTATTTTTTTCCATGATGTAGTTACATTGTTTTTCTGAAGCCTTATCTTCATTAAATTTTTTAGTGATTTGCTTTAGTTTTTCCTTGCGCAGCATTTCAGCTTGTTTTAATTTATCCTGCGCTTTGTGCAACTTATCGTTGTGTTTTTTAATATTTTTTTCGTTATTTCTACTCATGCTCTTGCGCTCTAAATTATCAAATGTTGAATCAATTTTTCGATTCAAAAACTACTGCAAAGTTCGGTTTAATTATTGAAATTAAAATTGTTTTTAGTTTGATAGTGCTTCTTTTAATTGTCAACAGGCTACTTTACGCTTTAAATTTTCAAATGGGCTTTGAAATATCTTCTCCGTAGTGTACTTTTTTTTTGCGAAAATCATTTTTTTTTGATATCAAAGATTATGAGGCATATACTGTAAATACACTAAAAAACATATAAAACACAAAAATTAATACTGCAACTAAATCCAAAAAAAAAATATACTTTAATCTTTATTTTTTATATATTTATTTTTTTAATGATATTGCCCCAAAAACCTACTAAAAATACTACATAATGTCTAAAAAAAAACATAATAAATTCATCCGATGGTTTATAGACAAGCCCAGGACAATGGGCTTCATGACATTTCTCATTTTAAGTTGTCTCACTGGTTTCATCGTTTGGCAGCAATACCAACTAATAAAAGAAGATGAACAACGCGAAATGAATACTATTCTTCATTTTGTTCGTCAAAACATTCATCAATCGCTTAAAAACTGTTACACTTCAACGTTAACATTAGCACTGACCATCAATGACAAAGGTGTTCCTGAAAATTTTGATTCCGTAAGTAAAAAACTGATTGAAACAAATACCAACATCAGTGCAATTTTGCTGATTCCTAATGGAATAATTAAGTACATCTATCCTTTAAAAGGAAATGAAGCATCCTTAGAATTAAATGTTTTAACAGCACCCCATCAAAAAAAGGAATCTTTAAAATCTATAAAAACCCAAAAAATGTATTTTGACGGGCCTTTGAAATTAAAACAAGGCGGAATGGGAATTATAGGACGGTTTCCAGTATTTGAAAACAATAAATTTTGGGGATTTTCAGCCATTATCATTACATTAGAAACTTTTTTAGAAACTTCAGGGATAACAGATATTGATGATTCTAAATATTACTTCCAGTTTTCAAAATTTGATATTGAAAAACAAAAAGAAATTTTCTATTTGCCCATTAGAACTAAATTTTCAAAAAATTATACTATTTCAACTTCTATTCCGGATGGCAACTGGAAATTATATCTGATATCAAAACACGAGAATTACCTCTGTCCTCAAATTTTAATTCCTGGAATTATTGGTGTATTTTTTGCTGCGCTTTTTGGTGTTTTACTATTTATAGTACTGAAAATACCAAAAGAATTGCAGTCTCTTGTAAATGCTCAGGCCACAAAATTATTGAATTCTGAAATAAAATTTGAAGCCATATTTGATCAGGCACCTGTAGGAATAGCGCACATAAATTCCTTAACCGGTAATTTTATTGAAATCAATAACCAATATTGCCAATTATTAGGATATTCTGAAAAGGAAATGAAACACTTAAATTTCCAATCAGTAACGCACCCCGATGATTTAGAACATGATTTAATAAAACTTGAAAAACTCCGGAATGGTGAAATTACTGAGTATTCAGTGGAAAAACGGTATTTTACAAAAACTGGTACTATCCTTTGGGTCAATCTTACGGTATCAGCACTCTATAAAAAAAATAAAAAAGCATCCACTAATATCGCTATTATAGAGGATATTTCAATAAAAAAAGAAGCGGAGCAATTAATCAAAAAAAGTGAAGACCGGTTCAAAAGCCTTTTTCTGGACTCTCCATTACCTCTTAGAGAAGAGGATTTTTTAGATGTTAAAAAATATCTGGAGGAATTAAATTTGTTTGGGGAAAACAAAGAAAAGGTAACAGAATATTTCAACAATAATCCCGCAGTTGTTGACAAATGTCATTCTTTAATTAAAGTTATCAATGTTAACAAAGCTAACTTGTTGCTTTATAAGGTTTCCTCATTAGAGGAATTAATAAGTATTAAAGGAGAATTGTTTAATATGAAGTCCAGAGAAGATTTCATAAAAAATTTGGTCTCAATCACTCAATATAACAAACAATTTATTATTGAAACCGTAATAAAAGATTCAGAAGGCAAATTACGGGACATTAACTTAAGATGGAATGTTATTCGTGGTTATGAAAAAACATTTGAACGAATCATTGTTTCCACACAAGACATTACTGATCGTAAATACTCTGAAAAAATAATTATAGATTCCCAACAAAGAATTAAATCGCTGATCAATACCATTGACGGAATTGTTTGGGAATGCGGTGTTACTGATCTTACTTTTAAATTCATTAGTCAGAAAGTTGAAAACATATTAGGTTATACCCCTGAAGAATGGCTTAAAAGCCCTACTTTTTGGAGTGACCATCTCTATTTAGAAGATAGTGAATGGGTTCAGAATTATTGTACTATACAAATAAATGACAAGGCAGACCTTGATTTTGAGTATCGGATGGTTGCCAAAAATGGGGATGTAGTTTGGCTGCGTGACATCGCAAATGTTGTCATTGAAAATGGTAAAGTAGCAAGATTACAAGGCATTATGATTGATATTACTAAAACAAAAGAAGCTGAAAAAGAGTTAAAATCATCCTTTACTCTTGTTACGGAACAAAATAAAAGATTGCTGAATTTTTCTTATATCGTTTCTCATAACTTAAGATCACATACTAGCAATATTACTTCAATTATAGGATTAATCACCTCCTCAGAATCCGAAGAAGAAAGAGCAGAAATGATGGAACTTTTAAAAACAGTCTCTAGTTCGCTGAACGAAACCATGTTACACCTGAATGAAGTCGTAAACATAAGCACAAATATTGGTTTAGTATCCGAACCTTTGAACCTAAAACAGTACATTCAGATAACACAAAATGTACTTTCGGAACAAATTATGGCCCATGAAGTCACTATTATTTCAGCCATTTCAGATCAAATAATGATAAATTATAATCCGGCTTATCTGGAAAGCATACTTTATAATATTATTTCAAATTCTATTCGTTACAGACATCCCTCGCGAAAACCCATCATAAAAATTACTTTGGTTATAGAAAACGAGATGAAAGTCCTTCAAATTTCGGATAACGGCATTGGGATTGATCTGGTTAAAAATGCCGATAAAATTTTTGGAATGTACAAGACCTTTACCCCTAATTCTGATTCAAAAGGAATTGGATTGTTTATTACTAAAAATAAAATTGATGCTATGGGAGGAAATATCACCGTGGAAAGTGAACCCGATATTGGAACAACATTTAAAATCTATATTCAATGACAAAAAAAGCAATCTGGATAGTCGATGATGATGCCATTTACCAAATTATCGTAAATAAAATAATTCAAAGGTCCGAAATATTTTCGAGGGTTTCATCATTCAAAAATGGAAAAGAAGCAATTGACCATCTTCATATTGCTGTAGAAAATAATGCTGCACTTCCGGATATCATTTTATTGGATATTAATATGCCAATAATGGACGGCTGGGAATTTATGGAAGAAATGGGACTTATAAAATCTTTATTTGATAAACAAATCATTGTGTATATCGTGAGTTCCTCCATTGCAGTTGAAGATAAAAACAAATCTAAATCATATGAAAATATTCTGGGATACCTGTCTAAACCTATCACTACTAATGATTTATTATTGATTTCTTTATGTGATTAAAAACACGAAGCAGTCTATTAAGTAAGTCGAAAGTTTAAAAGGCGTAAAGTCAAAAGAATTAACTTTAAGTAAAACGACTTTAAATCAGATTGTTACATAATTTTATCCTGATTTTAAAACACGACATTATACTATGGTTATTACTTAAAAGGCGAAAAATCAAGATTTTTCAGATGATTCCGTGGCTGGCATCAAATAAATTCTTTTTTTATTTCCTCTAACGTTTTAGTGGTAAAAATTAATTGATTGATAATTTTCTCTCTCAAAAGATCAATATCGTCGCAATCAAAATAGTTAGCCCACGAAGTCAGATTGAATAAATTCCGGATCTGCTTGATGCGTTTAGTGGTTTCAAAACTGGTTCTCAAGATCGCTTTTTTATCATACTTTGGATTATTTCTGTGTTGGTAATTGACTGTTTTCTTTAGATAATTTGCTTCTAAATAATAGAGTTCTTCTATAGCATTATCTGGATAAAAACGATCCCAAGAAGCATAACCCAATTTAATTTTAGAAATTGTTTCTGGTTCTAAAGGTTCTAATCGCCATTTGCTATTAGCTAATCGTCCCCAATGATTGGACAACCGATACATTCCCGTTTTAGTATAATAATATTTACTGCCCGATTTGCTGTCATACTGAATTTTCAATCCATTTATAGCATCAATAGAAATTTCATCAAATACACAGAAAGTATTTTTGAAAGAATTAGGGTTGGGACGAAAAATTTTATCCATGATGCAAAGGTAATCAGAAAATCAGGGCAAACACAACAGTTATTTGATTCCTATTCCAGGTGCTTGAATGACAGGTCAAACGCATTAAAATCATAATTCTGCATTCTTTTATAGATGCTCCAATAAAAAACAATACATTAGTGAAATTAAATTTTATCAAAAATTGTTGTTAAAAACACCTCAAACCGATCTCTTTATGAAAAAAACAGTACTATCGTTGCTCTTAGTTGGATTTTTTACGACAATGCATGCCCAACCATCAAAAACACCAGCAGCTACTCCTGCTCCAAAAGAAGAATATTCAGCTGCAAATCTTATTTTCAATCCGGATTCGCAGGTCATAACAGAACACAGCACAACTATCAAAGGTCAAAAAGTGCCTTACAAAGCCACAACTGGGACGATGCCGGTTTGGGATGAGGATGGAAAAGCAATTGCCGGATTATTTTACACGTATTATGAGCGTTCTGATGTAAAAGATCGTGCTGCCCGCCCTTTAGTCATCTCCTTTAATGGCGGTCCAGGTTCCGCTTCGGTTTGGATGCAGATTGCCTATACGGGTCCCACTTTAATTAATATTGATGATGAAGGCTATCCCTTACAGCCTTATGGAATCAAGGAAAATCCATATTCGATATTGGATGTTGCCGATATTGTTTTTGTAAATCCTGTTAATACCGCCTATTCAAGAGCAACAAGTAAAGAAATACCAACCACTAAATTCTTTGGTGTAAATGCCGACATTAAATACCTTGCTGATTGGATTAATGGATTTGTATCCCGAACCAATCGTTGGGCTTCACCCAAATATCTCATTGGTGAAAGTTATGGTACTACGCGTGTTTCCGGATTGGCACTAGAATTACAAAACAGTGAATGGATGTATTTGAACGGCGTTATTTTAGTATCTCCAACTGAATTGGGAATCACTCGTGGAGTCGCTTCTGAAGCAGCACTGAAACTGCCTTATTTTGCTGCTACGGCTTGGTTCCATAAAAAATTACCTGCTGATTTACAGAACAAAGATTTAACGGATATGCTGCCTGAAGTAGAAGAATTTACCATAAATGAACTGCTTCCCGCAATGAGCAAAGGAGGCGCATTGGACGATCAAAAAAGAAAAGAAATGGCGTCCAAAATTGCGCGCTATTCCGGGCTTTCGGAAAAAGTGGTTACACAAAATAATTTAGATGTTCCCTATGATTATTTCTGGAAAGAATTGTTGCGCGATCAAGGATTTACCGTAGGAAGATTAGATTCTCGTTACAAAGGAATTGACCGTAAAACCGCTGGTGACAGTCCTGATTTTAATGCCGAACTTACTTCTTGGCTCCACTCCTTTACTCCTGCCATCAATATGTACTTGCGCAATAATTTGAATTACAAAACCGATTTCAAATACAATATGTTTGGTTCTGTGCGGCCTTGGGATGATTCCAATGATAAAACTGGAGAAAACCTGAGACAAGCCATGGCTCAAAATCCGTATTTGCATGTAATGGTTCAGTCCGGCTATTATGACGGGGCTTGTGATTATTTCAACTCGAAATACAACATGTGGCAAATGGATCCAAGCGGAAGACTAAATGACAGAATGTCCTGGAAAGGTTACAGAAGCGGGCACATGATGTATTTGAGAAAAGTAGATTTAGAAACTGCCAACGAGGATATCAGACAATTTATAAAACAGTCCTTGCCGAAAGCCGGAGAGTCGGCAAAATATTAGTGGATAAAAAATTTCTAAAAAGGCTGTTCAAAATAATTTTGAACAGCCTTTTTTATTTTTTACATATACATTGGCTAATATAAAATACGTAACGGCATTTATGGGAAAAACAAAACCTATTTTTGTGACGTGAAAAAATCAGTTTCAATTATTGGAGGAGGACCCGCAGCACTTATACTGGCTGCATTATTGGATTGTGAGAAATTCAAGGTTACAGTCTACGAAAAAAACAAAACACTGGGAAGGAAATTTTTGGTGGCCGGAAAAGGGGGATTTAACCTCACCCATTCGGAACCCATTGCTGAATTGATTGCACGCTATACACCACCTCATTTTTTGGAAAAAGCATTGCTTGATTTTGATAATGAAGACTTTAGACAGTGGATAGATACCATCGGTATCCCAACCTATATTGGCAGTAGCAAACGAGTATATCCTGAAAGTGGCATCAAACCCATAACAGTACTCAACGCAATTCTGGCTGTTTTGACTAAGCAAGGGGTCGCTATTCAATACCAACACACCTGGACGGGCTGGAGGAACAAAGATGACATCGTTTTCAATACAGATACAGCAATAAAATCCGACTACACCATTTTTGCCCTGGGCGGTGGTAGCTGGAAGATCACCGGTTCTGATGGTGCCTGGCTAGATTTATTTGCAAGGAAAAATATTCCTATCGTTGCTTTTCAATCTTCGAATTGTGCGTATCGGGTGAACTGGCCGGAAGATTTCATCTTGGAACATGAAGGCAGTCCGCTTAAAAATATTGCGATTAGCTGTTTGAATAAAAGACAAAAAGGCGAAGCGGTTATCACACGTTTCGGTTTAGAAGGAAATGCTATTTATGCACTTAGTCCACACATTCGGGAAGAATTGGAAAGTCAACAAAAAGCTACAATTTTCCTAGATCTCAAACCAACCTTATGTCATGAAGATTTGCTTGACAAAATTAGAAAATCAACTTTTAAAAAGACGAGCGAAACATTACAGAAAGAAGTAAAATTGAGTCCCGCTCAAATTGGACTTTTGAAAAAATACCTTTCGAAAGAAATCTACTTGAATCCAGAATTATTGGCTCAAAATATTAAAAAATTAAGCCTCGAAATTACCGGTGCTGCGTTATTGAACGATGCGATATCAACGACAGGCGGTATCCAACTGAATGCTGTGGACGAAAATTTTCAACTAAAAGATAAAAAAAGTAATTATTGCATTGGTGAAATGCTCGACTGGGATGCACCTACCGGAGGCTATCTCTTGCAAGCTTGTTTTAGTATGGGGATGCATCTTGCGCGTCATCTGAACAGTCTTCCTTAATTTTTTTACAATATTTTCCTTAACTATTACCTAGTAAATCACGCATCAACGTTTTTAAAAAATTAGCCACAGATTCACAGATTAAAAATAGATTTTTGGTAAAAAAATATTTATCACAAAATATATAAATCTGTGAATCTGTGGCAAAAAAACCTTGGTATGTTTATCGGACAATCGTAACTTTAAATATTACTATTGTAAATTGGCTAAAAGTATTTTTGATTGCAAAATGACTTTACACAATAGTTTTAAAATTCATTTACAATATCATTTCTTCAAATAAACGCTGGGTTGTTTGTTCCAAATCATCACACAATCCTGGATGTGGTCTTGAGGTTTGAATGGCGGAACTGCGAAGTGCTGTCAACCAACGGAAACGCGATGGAATATCAAATTGTCCTATTGGTCCTCCTAATTTTTCGCCATGCGCTACTTTGGCAAATGCCAGTATATTTAAATGCAATTGTTCTATATCCAAATCATCCGAAAAAACTTGGAGTTTGGATTCATTTACTGCATACAAAACCTTGATGAATTTTGCTTTTTTACAAAACAGAATAATACCCACATTGAGGAATTCTTCGCGTTCTACCCTAGGCACAACCCGGATTACGGCATACTCATATAAGTGCTTTTCTTGCATTTTGTGCTTCGTTTATAAAAATTTCGGAATGGTTCAAACGTGTTATTAAAAACTGAAAATAGACTTCCCGAATTGCATCCGGAGTTTCATCGGTATCTTCCCAATGGAGCCATACTTCCGGAATCAGATTCACGATATTTTGCAATACATCGTCTGTCATTATTTTTTTGAATGCTACATCAGTTTCTATTAATAAAGAAGCCTGAGGCAACAAAACATGGTCTTTAATCAGTGCAAAAGGACTTTGTGCTTGCTTTTCCCAATTGGTCCACGAATGATGAAAATAAAGACTTGCGCCGTGATCAATAAGCCATAATTCTTTATGCCAGATCAACATATTGGTGTTTCTAAAGGTTCTGTCCACATTGGTGATAAAAGCATCTAACCAAACAATTTGGGAAGCTAGTTTTGGGTTAACCAACGTGACAACAGGATCAAAATTTATGGCTCCCGATAAATAATGCAAAGCTAAATTCAGACCCTGACTCCCTTGAAGCAAGTCCTGAATTTCTTCGTCGGCTTCACTGCGGCCAAAAGCTTCGTCGAGATTTGCAAAAACGAGTTCCGGCATTTTCAAGTTTAATACACGAGCAATTTCTCCACCGATTAATTCGGCAATTAAGGCTTTTACGCCATGTCCAGCACCTTTGAATTTCAAGACATATTTAAAATCATCATCGGCTTCAGCGAGCGCAGGCAAAGAACCGCCTTCCCGCAGCGGAGTGATGTATCGCGTAACATTTACGGTTCTAAGATGGGGTGTTTTTTCCATAATCGAATTGGATAAAGCTATTTTGCTTGGATACAAACTTACAAATAAGTAGAAGAATTTAGTATCTATTTTGCAGAATGATTGCTAACAATCTGGCTTCTACTCCAGGAAAAATCTCATGAAGAATATTTTCATCACTAAACTATATTGATAATAAATTGAACAAATGAGCTATTCATAAAAAAATTACCGGAAACTACAATGATATTCCTCCCTCGTCGGAATGACAAAAGGAAAAGAAATAAAATGAAATGGTAAAAGACAAAATACTACTCCAAGTTTTTTATACTCAAAAAAGCTTTTCCAATATTCGCAATTACATCTGAAGCGATAAAAGATTGATAGCCCGTTTCTGGCAAGGCAATATCCGCGGTTAATCCGTGAAGATACACGCCAAGAATTGCGGCACTAATGGGTTCATAGGCTTGTGCCAAGAGACTTGTAATCATTCCCGTCAAAACATCACCCGTTCCAGCGGTTGCAAGCGCAGCATTTCCGGTGGTATTTTCGTAGAAAGTTTTACCATCAATGATTCGGGTGGGTGCGCCTTTCATAACGATTATAATTTCGTGTTGTTTGGAGAAAGAGATTGCTTTATTCATTTTTTCTTCTTCGAAATGCCATTTTCCAATTAATCGTTCCAGTTCTTTGGGATGTGGCGTTAAGATTGTTTTGGGCGGTACTAAAGAAAACCATTCTTTGTTTTGGGATAAAATATTCAGTGCATCGGCATCGATCACTAAAGGCGTTTTATTTGTTTTTAAAAACTGATGCAGCGCATTTTGGGTTTCTACGGCCTGACCCAATCCAGGACCAATTCCGATGGCTTGTGGTGTAATGTCGAAAGTAATATTGGAAATTGATTTCTCCTGATTGTCAGTTAAAACCATGACTTCTGGGATTGAAATTTGTAAAATATCGTACCCACATTTCGGAATAAAAACCGTGACTAATCCGCAACCGGTTTTCAAAGCCGCTTTAGAGGATAAACTCACTGCTCCTATTTTGCCGTAACTTCCGCCAATTATTAAAGCATGTCCCTGAATACCTTTGTGGGTATGTTTGTCTGGTTGTTTGAAGCGTTTTAGAATTTCTTTTTGGTCAATATAAATAGGATTCGTCATGGAAATTTATTTGTTTAAAATTACGAATTTAATAGGATACAAATTCGTTATTTGAACCGAAATTCCCTAGCCCTGATTATAACGGAAATCCTTATTATATGCCTTTTTGGCAAATAATAAGATTACAGTGAAAAGCAGGAAATAGCTCCTAAAAATACTTATTACAAATCCTACAGTACAGATTGTTCCGAAAACGTTTGAAACTTTAAACTTTGCTTCGCTCCGCCTTTGTCACCCGAAATAAAATCAATAAATTAGCAAAATTAAATTTTATAGAAAAACACAATGAAAAATACTGCGCTTACGCACATACACGAGAGTTTGGGAGCAAAAATGCTACCGTTTGCCGGATACAATATGCCCATTTTATATGAAGGAGTGAATGCGGAACATGAAACGGTGCGCAATGCCGTGGGTGTTTTTGACGTTTCTCACATGGGTGAATTCCTGCTTACGGGTCCAAATGCATTGGCTTTGATTCAGAAAGTGACTACGAATGACGCTTCGACTTTGACTATCGGAAAAGCGCAATATTCTTGTTTGCCAAATAATGATGGTGGAATTGTAGATGATTTACTTGTTTATAAAATGAAAGATGAGCAGTATTTATTAGTAGTAAATGCGTCGAATATTGAGAAAGATTGGGATTGGATTTCGGCTCAAAATGATTTGGGTGTGGAGATGAAAAACCTTTCGGATGATTATTCATTATTGGCAATTCAAGGGCCAAAAGCGGTTGAAGCAATGCAATCGTTGACTTCAAAAGATTTATCTGCGATTCCGTATTACCATTTTGTAGTGGGTGAATTTGCGGGTATCAAAGATGTAATTATTTCGGCTACAGGATATACTGGTTCTGGAGGTTTTGAAATTTATTGCAAAAATTCAGAAGTAGAACAAATTTGGACTAAAGTTTTTGAAGCAGGTGCGGCATTTGGAATCAAGCCAATTGGTCTTGCAGCTCGTGACACGTTGCGATTGGAAATGGGTTTCTGTTTGTACGGAAATGACATTAATGACACGACTTCGCCACTGGAAGCTGGTTTGGGATGGATTACAAAGTTCACAAAAGAATTCACGAATTCAGAAAATCTGAAAAAACAAAAAGAAGCGGGTGTTTCTAAAAAACTGGTTGCTTTTGAAATGCAGGAACGTGCGGTGCCAAGACACGATTACGAAATTGTAGATGCAACAGGAAATGTAATCGGAATTGTAACTTCGGGAACGATGTCACCTTCAATGAATAAAGGAATAGGAATGGGGTATGTAACTTCAGAAAATAGTGCTTTGGAAAGCGATATCTTTATCCGAATCCGTAAAAATGACGTCCCTGCCAAAGTGGTAAAATTACCTTTTTACAAGAAATAAAATCATTGGATAAAGTTTAGAATAACTGTATTTTTGCAGTTCAAAATAAGAAATAGAAATGGGAAGAGCGTTTGAGTTTAGAAAAGGAAGAAAAATGAAACGTTGGTCAGCAATGGCCAAAGCATTTACCAGAATAGGAAAAGATATTGTAATGGCCGTAAAAGAAGGCGGACCAAATCCTGATGCCAATTCTAGATTACGAGCCGTGATCCAGAACTCTAAGGCAGTGAATATGCCAAAAGAAAATGTGGAACGCGCCATTAAAAAAGCAACCGATAAAGACACGGCCAATTATAAAGAAGTTTTATTTGAAGGATATGCACCCCATGGTATTGCCATTCTGGTTGAAACTGCTACTGATAATAATAACAGAACGGTGGCTAATGTTAGGAGTTATTTTAACAAATGCAATGGCACATTGGGAACACAAGGTTCAGTTGAATTTATGTTTGATCACACCTGTAATTTTAGAATCCCGGCAAACGGAATTGATCCTGAAGAACTAGAGTTAGAGTTAATCGATTTTGGTGCTGAAGAAGTTTTTGAAGACGAAGATGGTATTTTAATATATGCGCCCTTTGGAAGTTTTGGAACCATTCAAAAAGAATTAGAAAACAGAGGACTGGAAATTCTTTCTTCCGGATTTGAAAGAATCCCCCAAATTACTAAAAAACTATCGGAAGCTGAAATGGCCGATGTAGAAAAATTAATTGAAAAAATGGAAGAAGACGATGATGTCATGAACGTGTATCATACTATGGAAGAAGCATAAACTTAATTTCTACAATAACTAAAACTCTAGCTTCGGCTGGAGTTTTTTTGCCTGAAAATGTATGACTTTAAAATTAAGCCTCGGTCATTTATTGTTTTAAATGTCCTCTGGAGTGTCCCATATCCTTTTTTATCAGGTGCTCAAGTAATAAATCAAAAATAAAAAAATACAATATTTAATTAAAAAATACAAGTTCCATTATTTAGTGAATATAAGTTTAATTCACGGTCTACAATTAACACGAAGAGATTTAGCAAACGAGTATTTTTAATATATTTTTTCCTGATATCAAGTTTCTTATATTTGCCTACTTTTTGATAAATGCGACGCCCAAAAAACAAGCGAAACAGCCAGCAAGTGAGAACATAATTATTTAAAAATAGAGCACCATCATTGAATATTAAGAATAAAAGGGAAAATTATTTTTTGTGACAATTTTCAGCAGAATGTAGTCCCTGATTGAATGCGTGTAGTGAATTAACTAAATATTCCTAATACAGAATATCGTTCTAAGGAACGTTTTAAATTATAACATATATGACAAACAACATTCTAATTGAAAATCAATATAAAAGAACCAGTTTATTTGAAAAAGAAAATGTAAACTATTTAGTGCGTATTTTAAAAAGGTTTAATACTGTACCAAAGATAAATAACATCAATATAATCACCTCAACTAGTGAGCCTACTATTTTCAAAATTATACCCAATAAATCGATTATTATTGGCTCGTCCTTTTTGAACAAACCTATTTTAGCTCTAGTTTATTTAAGATATGGTATTGAATGGCAGTTATGGTACAAAGCGTTGAATAACGAAAAAAAAGAGGCTGTTTTATGCGATATCGCTGCACTTGAAGTGATTCGAATATTTTATAATTTACTACCTAAAGATGATAAAGAAAAATTAGAAGATCTTGATTATGTTTTAATTAATTTAATCAAAAATGATACCTATTTAAATACAGAATCTTCATTAATAAACGAAGAGCTACAATCTTTCCATGGTTTAAAAAATTTAAATACTGAACTCAAAGAATCTTGGAAACCTATTGTTGAAAATCTAGCAAAACCCACCGAATACTTATTGATGTCTGGAGGAGATCTTAGATTGAATATCGACGAAATTCATTTGCTAAACAAATACGGATGTCGCCCATTCCCAAGACCTGATGCATTTACTTTTGCCTCATCTACGGCGTCCAGCGTTTCAAATTTTGCTTTTGATAAAACCGATAAAGTGAGAAGTATATTAATTAGAAACAGCTTGAAAAACAGTTTTAAAAATACTACTACCGACTTTTCTGAATTACTAAAAAATAACCTTAGAAAAATATTTAAATTAAATGAGGAATGTGAAATAATTTTTTCTCCATCAGGTACCGATTCGTCGCTGCAAATAGCAGCTATAACACAAATTATTTCCGACAAAGAAATTACACACATTTTGGTGGCCTCTGATGAAACTGGTAGTGGCGTTGCTGCCGCCTTAAAGGGATGCCACTTTGAAAACACTACTGCACTAAATTATCCAATTAAAAAAGATACTAAAATTGAAGGCTTTAGAGAGGTTGATTTAATTAAAATCCCTTTTCGAGATGAAAATGGCGCATCAAAATCTTCTGCTCAATTAGATAAGGAAGTATTTGATGCCGTTATCAAGACCAAAAATCAAGGCAGGCACATCGTGTTACATACTATGGACCAATCAAAATTAGGGTATCAATCTCCCAGTGACGAATTTATAAAAAAACTAAATACACTTGAAAATTTATCAATTCAGATTATTGTAGATGGCTCACAGCTTAGATTAGATCCAAAAGACATACAAAATTATTTAAACAAAGGGTATATTGTTACTATAACAGGAAGTAAATTTTTCACGGGCCCTCCATACTGCGGTGCATTAATTCTACCTAAAAGTGTCAACAAATTAATACATTCTGTAAAAAACACATTGCCCAAAGGTTTAACCCAATATTACAATCATTCTGATTGGCCGGCTTCTTGGTTTTGTTCCAATGAATTATCCGATGGGTATAACTATGGTTCCTATATGCGCTGGAATGCGGCCGTAGTTGAAATGGACAGATACTACAAAACACCTGTTTTATATCGAAATATGGGTATTGAGATGTTTTGCAATTTTGTTGATGATTCCATAAAAGAAGCCACTTTTTTACAGCCTATTTATGGTGATGAAACAAAAACGAAGAGTTACAGCAGTAAAGAATTTGGAATACGAAATATCCGTACCATTTTTCCTTTCTTTATTTTTAAAGATAATGAAGTTTTATCTGTTGATAACGTAAAAAAATTATATACGTTATTAAATACTGATTTATCGGATCAGTTTGAAGGTTCTTCATTAGAAATCATTCGGCTTGCTGCCCAAAAATGCCATATTGGTCAAGCAGTTAATGTAAAATATACTACTGAAATTGAAAGTGCTATTTTAAGAATTAGTTTAGGAGCAAGAGTTATTTCTGAAAGTTGGGTCAACAGAGATATTAGTCTCTTTTTTAGAAACATAGAATTACAAATGAGCCAGATCACGATCACTATTAAAAAAATCGAATTAATACTTAGTACTCCTGAATTATTGGATTAACAAAAAAAGTATTCTTCCTTATATGATCAATAAAAAAGTCCCATTTGCAAAAGCTAATGGGACTTTTTATTTATAATTTCAACTTATTTTATCATTTCTATTTTTTGAACTTCTTCTTGGTTTATACTGTCAAAGAAACCTTGTTCATGCATCCAATCATCACTAAATACTTTACTCATATAACGAGAACCGTGATCTGGAAATATGGCAATAACAACACTGTTAACATCAAACTCTCCTTCATCAGCATATTGCTTGATGGCTTGCAAAACAGCTCCTGAAGTATATCCTACAAATAAACCTTCTTTCCTTGTGATTTCTCGAGCCGCATGAGCACTTTCTTCGTCAGTTACTTTCATGAATTTATCAATAATATCAAAATCCGTTGCTGATGGAATTAAGTTCTTCCCTAAACCTTCTATTCGGTACGGATAAATTTCATCATTATCGAATTCTCCAGTTTCATGGTACTTTTTTAATACGGATCCAAAAGCATCGACTCCAAGAATTCTAATGTTTGGATTTTGTTCTTTTAAGTATTTTGCAGTACCGGAAATAGTTCCTCCTGTTCCACTACAAGCAATTAAGTGTGTGATTGCTCCATTTGTTTGCTTCCAAATTTCCGGACCGGTAGACTTATAATGCGCATCAACATTCAACTGATTGAAATATTGGTTGATATACACCGAGCCTTTCGTTTCTTCATGCAAACGTTTGGCAACATTGTAATACGAACGTTTATCATCAGCAGAAACATGCGCCGGACAAACATACACTTTAGCTCCTAAGCTGCGAAGCATGTCTATTTTGTCTTTAGATGATTTAGAACTAACAGCCAGAATACAGCTATATCCTTTGATGATACTCACCATTGCTAAACTAAAACCCGTATTGCCGGATGTTGTTTCAATTATAGTATCACCAGGAGATAAAACACCTCTCTTTTCAGCTTCTTCAATTATGTGCAATGCTATTCTGTCTTTGGAGGAATGTCCCGGATTAAAAGCTTCTACTTTTGCATAAAAAGCACCTTCTAACTCTTCAGTGACTTTATTTAACTTAATAAGAGGAGTATTACCTATAAGTTCTAAGACATTATTGTAAGCGTTTACTTTTTTTTTCATAAAAAAATAGTTAGTTGCAGCAATTTCTAATTACACCTCGAAAGTTACAAATTTAACAAAAAAAAGCTGTTTAGTTTTTAATTTTTTCTAAATCTAATAAAAAACTATATTCCTTTGCTAATTCCTTTAAGGCTTCAAACCGACCTGAAGCACCGCCGTGACCCGCATCCATATTCGTATTAAGATATAAAACGGTATCATTTGTTTTTTGAGTACGGAGCTTTGCAACCCACTTGGCAGGCTCCCAATATTGTACTTGTGAATCATGAAGTCCGGTAGAAACGAACATGTTAGGATAGTTTTGAGCTTTTACGTTGTCATAAGGAGAGTAGGATGCCATATAATCATAATATTTTTTCTCGTTTGGATTGCCCCATTCATCATATTCTCCTGTTGTCAGCGGAATCGTGTCATCAAGCATCGTGGTGATAACATCTACAAAAGGAACCTGCGCAATTACTCCGTTGTACAATTCCGGCGCCATATTGACAACTGCTCCCATTAATAATCCACCTGCTGAACCGCCCTCGGCATATAAATGTTTTGGTGAAGTATATTTTTCCTGAATCAAAAACTTAGAACAATCAATAAAATCAGTGAAGGTGTTTTTCTTTTTCAATAATTTTCCGTCCTCATACCATTGTCTTCCTAAATCTTCACCACCGCGAATGTGTGCTATGGCAAATACAAATCCTCGATCCAAAATTGACAAACGCGTAGATGAAAAATAAGCATCCATGGTAACGCCGTATGAACCGTAGGCATAAAGCAATACCGGATTATTCCAATCTTTTTTCAACCCCTTTTTGTACACCATAGAAATGGGTACTTTGGTACCATCTGTTGCTGTGGCCCAAACACGCTCTTCGATATAATTATTTTTATCAAATTTACCCCCAAGAACCTGTTGCTCTTTCTTGATTTCTTTCTCTTTGGTTTTCATATTAAAGTCAATAACTGAAGATGGCGTTGCCAATGATTGGTAACTGTAACGCAAAATATCAGTATCAAAATCCACATTTGTTGTCGTATATGCGCTATACGTTTCGCTTCCAAAAGGCAAATAATATTCTCCTTCTCCACTCCAAGGCATAATACGAATGTGGTTCAAACCATTGGAACGTTCTTCTACAACTAAATAGTTTCTAAAAATTTCGATATCTTCCAGTAAAACGTCTTTTCGATGCGCAATGACATCTTTCCAATTTTCTTTTGCAGTAGCGTTTTCAGGGGTTTTCATCAACTTGAAGTTAGTTGCTTTGTCCTTATTGGTCATGATATAAAAAGAATCTCCAAAATGAGAAATACTGTATTCTAAGCCGCGAACCCTTGGTTGAAAAACCACAAACTCTCCATCTGGAGTATCTGAATTTAAAATTCTGTACTCGGTTGTTAAGGTACTTCCGGAGCCTATTACAATATATTTTTTTGATTTTTCTTTGCCTACAGAAACATTGA
The DNA here is from genome assembly GCF_003968825.1 of Flavobacterium sp. LS1R10. Classification (NCBI taxonomy): domain Bacteria; kingdom Pseudomonadati; phylum Bacteroidota; class Flavobacteriia; order Flavobacteriales; family Flavobacteriaceae; genus Flavobacterium; species Flavobacterium sp. LS1R10. The sequence goes on from NZ_RYDH01000009.1 coordinate 30,777, forward strand.
ACGTATCGTCTTTTTCATTAAAAACTAATATATCAGTAGCTGAATCTGTGGCTAATTTATGTTTAAAAACTTTATCAGACCGCAAGGTAACTTTATCTTGTCTGGTGTAAAATATCGTTTTATTATCATTGGCCCAAACAGAACTTCCAGTAGCATTTTCAATCTTATCCGAAAGAATTTCTTCCGTCTCTAAGTTTTTGATTTGTATCGTATAAATACGTCTTCCAACGGTATCAATACCAAAACTCGCAAATTTATTGTCCGGACTCACGCTCAAACCACCCAATTGAAAGTAAGAATGGTCTTTAGCTAAGTCATTACAGTTGAATAAAATTTCCTCAGTAGCGGTAAGACTTCCTTTTTTTCTGGAATAAATGGGATAATCCTTTCCGGTTTCAAAACGCGTGATATAATAGTAACCATTGTATAAGTAAGGAACCGATTGATCGTCTTCCTTGATGCGGGCTTTCATTTCTTCGTATAATTCTTTCTGAAACCCTTTTGTATCCACAGTCATGGCTTCATAATACGTATTTTCTTGATTCAAATAATCAATCACTTCCAGGTTCTCTCTCTCGTTTAACCAGAAATAATTATCTACCCGTTTTTGGTTGTGTTTTTCTAAAGTTTTTGGAATTATTTTAGCTACGGGAGAAGGAATATTTTTTGACATTTGTTGCGCTTTTATATTAGTAATTGATGGTGCAAAAATAACACAAAGACAACTTAAGACGAGTTTATTTTTCATGAATATTTTATTGATTATAACTATGCAATATAGTAATTTTGTAAATCAAATTAATTTAAAAAATTAAAACATGGATTTAATGGGAATGATGGGCAAACTTAAAGAGACCCAACAAAAGATAGAAGACACAAAAAAACGTTTAGATACTGTTCTTATAGACGAACAAAGCACTGATGGTTTATTGAAAGTTACTTTGACTGCCAACAGAACCCTAAAATCAATTATTATTGACGACACTCTATTAGCAGATAAAGAGCAACTGGAAGATTATTTGATTTTAGTATTGAATAAAGCAATCGAAAAAGCGACAAATGTCAATCAGAGCGAACTGGATGTCGTTACTAAAATGGATATGCCAATGATTCCCGGAATGGAAGATTTGTTTAAATAAAAAAGTTTAAAGTTTAAGGTTTAACGTTTTTTGATCACGATAAAAACTTTAAACCTTAAACTTTAAACAAATTCTCCAAGAAGAACTATACTAACTTCTGCAAGGTTTCCAATACATAGGTATGCATAACTTCCTTATAATCAAGATGCGTGACTATTCGCAGTTTTCCATGCCCCATGGAACTGATTAAAATATTTTTTTGCTTTAACAATTCAATTAAATTCTTTTCGATACAATTTGGAACCAACGAGAAAATCAAAATATTAGTTTCAACCGGCTCTACTGATGCAACCCAGCTTACCTTTTTCAAAACTTCGGCAATTTCTTTCGCTCGCCTATGATCTTCAGCAAGGCGTTCTATATTATTGTCCAAGGCATAAATTCCGGCTGCTGCCAAATAGCCTACCTGACGCATTCCGCCACCTAATATTTTTCGAATTCGCAATGCTCTGTGAATCGTGGCTTTGTCCGCTAACAACACCGAACCAATTGGTGCTCCCAAACCTTTAGACAAACAAACCGAAATGGTATCAAATAATTCACCAAATGCTTTTGGATCTTGATTTTTGGCTACCAAAGCATTCCAGATACGGGCGCCATCCAGGTGAAATTTCAAATTATTAGCATCACAAACCTTTTTTATTTTTTGCAAATCTTCCAGTTCATAGCAAGCGCCGCCACCTTTATTAGTGGTGTTTTCTACACAAACTAAACTTGTTAAAGGACTGTGGTAAAACTCCGGATCATTGATGGCTCCAGCCACTTGCTCTGCAGTTATCATTCCGCGGTTTCCGTCTAATAAGCAACAAGAAACGCCACTATTGAAGGAAACACCGCCGCCTTCATAATGGTATACATGTGCATATTTGTCAGCAATTAATTGTTCTCCGGGTTGGGTATGCAATTTTATCGCTGTTTGATTGGCCATCGTTCCTGAGGGAAAAAAAAGACCCGCTTCCATACCAAACATCTCAGCAACTCTGGCTTCTAGGGCTATAACTGTAGGATCTTGTTTGTAAACATCATCGCCTACTTCAGCATTTAACATATGAACCAGCATTTCACGTGAAGGTTTCGTGATTGTGTCGCTAACTAAATTTATTTCCATATTTATTTTTATTTTCAGTACGGACAATTCGCGAATTGTCCCTTCGTAAAATTTTTCTATTTTTGTGCCACAAATTTACACAATACCGTTTATTAATTCCAACTAGTTCCGTTAAAACTACACTAATTGTAGTACACGGCAGCAATTTTGATAAATTATTGAAAACAGACCAACCAAATTAATATAATTTTATGACAACTACCGAACAAATTAAAGGTATTGTAGAGCGCCTTGGTGCGTTGAGGAGGTATCTTTGACGTTGATGCCAAGCTAATTGAGATCTCAAACGAAGAAGAAAAAACCTTTGCCCCTGATTTTTGGAACAATCCAAAAGAAGCTGAGATCATTGTAAAAAATCTCCGAAATAAGAAAAAGTGGATTGAAGATTACAATAAAGCAGTCGAAATGACGGATGAATTGCAACTTGCCTATGATTTTTACAAAGAAGGTGAACTTACCGGAGAAGAATTAGACGAACATTACTACGCCACTCAAGCGCATATTGAAGCCATTGAATTCAAGAACATGCTCTCGGACGAAGGGGATACTTTGAGTGCTGTGGTACAAATTACTGCTGGTGCCGGTGGAACCGAAAGTTGTGATTGGGCCGAAATGCTCATGCGCATGTACATGATGTGGGGCGAAAAATACGGTTACAAAATCAAAGAACTGAATTTCCAGAAAGGAGAAGCTGCCGGTATCAAGACCGTAACACTCGAATTTGAAGGCGATTATTCTTTTGGATATTTAAAAGGCGAAAACGGCGTGCATCGACTGGTACGAATTTCTCCTTTTGACAGCAATGCCAAACGTCATACCTCATTTGCATCCGTTTACGTGTATCCACTGGTAGATGATAGCATCGAAATTGACATCAATCCTGCTGACATTGAGATCACGACTTCGCGATCCAGCGGAGCTGGTGGACAAAATGTAAATAAGGTGGAAACTAAAGTACAATTGTTTCATAAACCTACCGGAATTCAAATACAATGTTCCGAAACGCGATCGCAGCAAGACAACAGACAGCGTGCCATGCAGATGTTACGCTCTCAATTGTACGAAATTGAGTTAAAAAAGAAACAGGCACAACGCGCTGATATTGAAGCTGGTAAAATGAAAATAGAATGGGGTTCCCAAATCAGAAATTATGTCATGCAACCTTATAAGTTAGTCAAAGATGTTCGCACCGGTTATGAAACCAGCAACGTTGACGGCGTTATGAATGGAGAAATTGATGAGTTCCTGAAAGCTTATCTAATGATGATGGGACAAAAGGAAGAGGAATAAAATACCATTTAGTTAAAATAAAACAGATCCTACCGGCTTTAAAGTCGGTGGGATTTTTTTTATAGATAAACCCTTTTTTTAGCGGTTACATTTTATCATGTTACTTAAGGCATCATACTACTCTTTACCTTTTTTTCTAAAGCCATTAGAAAACGGTATTATTTTCTGCTTGGTAATTATTCACGACCCACAATTGCATCCCATTTTCAATGCTAATTTTTTTCTGTTTTGAAAGTAACACTATTATGAAGAAAAATTAATTTAAAAAATATCCTATTGTATTAATCTAAACCGCTATAATTACTATTTCTTGTCTTGTTTTAATTAAAAAAAGTAAAAATTAGCACCATCCATCCAAATGTAAAAAAAGGAAGACGAAAAGAAACAACATCTAAAAAGAAGGCTTTTAGATGTGTTTACTTTACGCATAAAAAAAAGTTAATGTGGGAATTATGTAAGTCTTATTCCTCATAATATTTTTATCTTTGTTATTCAATAATTTTTATTACAAACTAGAACAATTTTATTTTTTTCAAAAAAACCAATCTACTTCGTAAAAATTTCCTAACCAATTATTGAATTATACATGCTAAAACCATCTGTTTTACAGTATAAATTATTTTTGGCAGAAGCCAAAAATTAATCTTCTTTAAATATTAGAATTATGGCCATACAAACAACGAATCCCGCAACAAACAAAGTTTTGAAATCATTTGATGAAATGACCGACAAGCAAGTAGATGATGTCATTGTACAAGCTGCCAATACCTTCCAAGATTGGAAAAAAACATCATATTCTGAAAGAGCGGCTGTTTTAAACAAAGTAGCTTCTTTAATGAGAGAGAAAAAAACAGCTTTGGCTACTTTGATTACACTCGAAATGGGAAAAATATTTTCACAGGCAGAAGGTGAAATTGAATTAAGTGCTAATATATTAGATTATTATGCTCAAAATGGCGAAGCATTTTTAGTCGATAAAAAATTAGAGCCTGAACTTGGCGAAGCCATTATCAGATCAAGCCCAATAGGCGTTTTACTGGGTGTTCAACCGTGGAATTTCCCTTTTTATCAGGTAGCTCGTTTCATTGCGCCAAACATCATGGTAGGAAATACTATCTTAGTAAAACACGCTTCTATGGTTCCTCAATGTGCAATTGCAATTCAAGATTTATTTAAAGAAGCGCAAGCTCCAATTGGATTATACACTAATTTGTTAATCTCAGGAAAAAGAGCTTCAGCCATTGTTTCTGACAAAAGAATCAAAGGTGTTTCACTTACCGGTAGTGAAGCCGCTGGTGCAAGTTTAGCTGCAGAAGCTGGTAAAAACCTTAAGAAATCAGTTTTAGAATTAGGAGGTAATGATGCCTTAATCGTTTTAGAAGATGCCGATATTGATAAAACTGTAGAATGGGCCGTAGTAGGTAGAATGAACAATAATGGACAAAGTTGTATTGCTTCCAAAAGAATTATTGCTATAGAAGCTATTGCTGATGAATTTATCGAAAAGTACACAGCCAAACTAGCTAAATTAAAAGTAGGAGATCCAATGGATTCAAATACAGAATTAGGTCCATTGAGTAGTGAAGAAGCTTTATTACACTTAGTAGATCAAGTGGAAAGATCAGTTGCTGCCGGAGCTACCGTTTTACTTGGAGGAAAAAGAGTTGATGGTCCGGGAGCCTTTATGGAACCTACCATTCTAACGGATCTAAATCCTGAAATTCCAGCATATCACGAAGAATTATTTGGACCAGTTTCCTCTTTTTACAGAGTAAAAGACGAAGCTGCTGCAATTGCCTTGGCGAATGATTCTGATTTTGGTTTAGGAGGATCCATATTTACTAAAGATATCGAACGTGGAAAACGACTTGCAGATCAAATTGATTCTGGAATGGTATTTATCAATCACCCAACTTGGACACAAGCCGATTTACCTTTTGGAGGAACCAAAGGTTCTGGTTACGGTAGAGAACTCTCTGAAATTGGAATTCATGAATTTGTAAATAAAAAATTAATCCGTATCAGTGGATTATCTGATCCTTTCTAGAATAAGACAATATCTCGATTTTTACATTTAAGAAAAGCATCTAAAAGTACAAAATATGTCAAAATTAAACGTTAGTCAAAAATTAATCCAATCGCATCTTTTACATGGTGAAATGATTGCGGGTCAAGAAATTGGAATCCGGATAGATCAGGCATTATTACAAGATGCAACTGGAACATTGGTCCAATTAGAATTAGAAGCCATGGGTCTAAAAAAAGCCAAAACAGAAGTTGCGGTTCAATATGTGGATCACAATCTTTTACAAACGGATTCTAAAAATGCCGATGACCATTTATTTTTACTTTCGGCGGCACAAAGATTTGGTCTTTGGTACAGTCGTCCCGGAAATGGCGTAAGTCACCCGGTGCACATGGAACGTTTTGGCAAACCCGGAAAAACACTCGTTGGGTCCGATAGTCATTCTTGTGCTGCAGGGTCTTTGGGCATGCTGGCCATTGGAACCGGTGGTTTAGATGTTGCAGCTGCAATTGCAGGTCAACCTTATTTTGTCAAAATGCCAAAAGTAATGGGTGTAGAACTCAGCGGTAAACTACCCGATTGGGTTAGTGCCAAAGATGTCATTCTAGAAATGCTAAGACGCTATGATGTAAAAGGCGGAGTGGGAAAAATTATAGAATATTATGGTGAAGGATTGAAAAATCTGAGCGTGATGGACCGCCATGTAATTGCCAATATGGGTGCTGAATTAGGTGCTACAACAACTGTATTCCCCAGTGATGATGAAACCAAACGGTTTTTAATTTCCCAAAATCGGGAATCTGACTGGACGGAATTAATTGCCGATTCAGGAGCAACTTATGATGAATATGCAGCAATCAATTTGGGCGATTTAGTTCCTTTGATTGCCCTGCCTACAAGTCCTGGAAATGTAGTTCCTGTGAGCGAAGTTGCCGGAAAAGAAATTGGTCAAGTCGTAATAGGCTCTTCTGCAAATCCTGGATTACGAGATTTTTGGATTGCCGGAGTGATCGTAAAAGACAAAACAATCAACAGTGCCGTTTCATTTGATGTCAATCCTACTTCGAGACAAACAATTCAAAACATGCTAAAGAATTTTACTTTTGCAAATTTGATTACTGCTGGTGCTCGTTTTCATCAATCAGGTTGTATGGGTTGTATAGGAATGGGGCAAGCTCCCGCTACCGGAACAATCAGTTTAAGAACCATGCCTCGAAATTTCCCAAGTCGTTCTGGAACAGAAGATGATCAGGTTTATTTGTGTAGTCCCGAAACGGCTGCTGCATCTGCCCTGACAGGAAAAATCACAGATCCTAGAGATATGGAAAAAATCTATGGCATGAAATATCCTAAATTTGAGAATCCTGAAGTAGAAATTATCAATACTGATATGCTCGTGGCTCCCCTAAAAGATGGATCAGGAGTTGAATTACATAAAGGTCCAAATATCAAATCGATTCCTGAAATTGAAGCTTTACAACAAGACTATCGAATTCCTATTTTATTAAAAATGGGCGATAATGTATCTACAGATGAAATTTTGAAAGCCGGAGCCGATGTACTTCCCTTAAGAAGTAATATTCCTGAAATCAGTAAATATGCTTTTAGTGTGATCGATCCTAGTTTTTATGACCGAGCCATGAAATCTAAAAAAGAATTTGGTGGACATATCGTTATTGCAAAAGAAAATTATGCCCAAGGTTCCAGTCGGGAACATGCCGCTCTTGCTCCTAAATATTTGGGGCAAGTGGCTGTTATTGCCCAAAGTTATGCCCGTATTGCTTGGCAAAATTTAGTCAATTTTGGAATTGTGCCTTTAGAATTTATAAACGTTTCTGATTATGACAAAATGGAACAGGGAGATTTGATCCGTTTTAAAAACCTCCGTGAAGATGTTGTCAATAGAAATAATATAAAAGTAGTGATCGAAAAAGGGGACGGAAGCACTTTAGAATTTGAAACCAAACACAGTTTAAGTGATCGTCAAATTAACGTACTTGCAAAAGGGGGAATCATAAATGATTTCAGAACCAAACTATAAATTAGTTTTAAAAAAGAAAACAGGAAACAAAACTTCATTAGCTAATGGCTAATAGAGTTTTTATTAAACAAAAAAAAATGAAAACGAAACAAATCGTATTAGCATCAAGACCTAATGGAATTCCAACATTGAATGATTTTAGATCTGAAAATATAGAATTAAACGATCTAAAAAAAGGAGAAGTCCTTTTAAAAGGATTGTATTATTCCGTAGATCCCTATATGCGCGGTCGAATGAATGAAGGAAAATCGTATGTACCTCAATTTGAATTAGACCAACCTATAGAGGGCGGAGTTTTGGCTACTGTAGTAGAATCAAAATCCGATCTTTTCAAAACAGGAGATACTGTTCTGGGCGCTTTGCCTTGGAGCGAACAAATGATTGCCTCTGAAAAAGGCCTGCAAAAAATTGAATCAACAGTAGAATCCCTAACATATTATTTAGGAATACTGGGAATGACAGGACTTACCGCTTATTTTGGTCTAATGCAAATTGGAAAACCAAAAGCGGGAGAAACCGTTGTGGTATCAGGAGCCGCAGGAGCCGTTGGGATAGTAGTAGGCCAACTTGCAAAAATCCAAGGTGCTCGTGTAATAGGAATTGCCGGTTCTGATGAAAAAGTAAAAATGCTAAAAGAAGAATTTGGCTATGACGAAGTCGTCAATTACAAAACAAATACCAATATGAAATCCACAATTGCTAAATTATGTCCAAACGGTGTGGATGTTTATTTTGACAATGTAGGTGGCAGTATTTCTGATGCGGTTATCGAAAACCTGAATTTTCATTCCAGAATTGCTTTGTGTGGACAAATTTCCCTATACAACAGCACCGAAATACCAATGGGACCCCGAATCCAACCCATGTTATTAACCCGAAGTGTATTAATGCAGGGTTTTATTATCAATAATTTTCAAAAAGACTTTCCAGAAGGAATTGCACACTTATCAAAATGGGTCAATGAAGGAAAATTGAAGTTTACAGAAACTATAGTAGAAGGTTTTGATCAATTACCTACAGCGCTACTTGGTTTATTTAAAGGAGAAAACAATGGAAAAATGATTGTGAAAAGATAATTTATCCGAGTCAAATAAATAGAAAATAGCCGGTACTTATAATTAAGTACCGGATTTTTGTTTTATAATTAACCCCAACCATTGAATCAACAAAGTCTCTACCGCTAACTGTTGTTTGCTATTTATTGTAATCAATCAGCATTTCCTCATGTCCAAAGGATAAGGAACAATTACAATATTGTATTCACAATTTATATAACCACTCCATTTATTCCTGTTAAAGAAATTAGTAAGATTAGGAATTTCAACGCTAAATTCTTTTATTTGAAAAATATTAAACAACCAAATCCAATCTACACGGAATGAAATCTTATACAATCCAAGAAATTAATGCGATTCTTAATGGCGTAATTATAGGGAATACTACCCAAAACATTACTGCTCCTGAACAATTAGAAATGGCTACCGCTTCCGAAATTTCATTCATTGGAAACAAAAAATACGAAAAATTATGGTTTACTTCCAATGCTTGTGCGGCAGTTGTCAATGAAGATATTGCTATAGAACCCGGAGAAAATAGAGCTTTCATAAAAGTTAAAAATGCTGATTTAGCGATGTCTCAGGTACTAGAACTCTTTGCTCCACCAACACCAGTATTTACTATTGACATTCATCCCAGTGCTGTGATTGATCCAACTGCCTCTATTTGCACTGGTGCCCGAATTGGTGCTGGCTGTTATATAGGACCTAATGTCATAATTGGAGACAACTCCACTGTATATCCTAATGTGACTATTCTAGATGAATGTACGATTGGTAAAAACACAGTAATCTGGTCAGGAACGGTTATCAGAGAACGATGCCACATTGGCAATGATTGTATTTTGCATCCTAATGCGACAATAGGTGCGGATGGTTTTGGTTTTCGACCTGACCCACAAAGAGGTTTGGTCAAAATTCCGCAAATTGGAAATGTAATTATTGGTAATAGTGTCGAAATTGGCGCTAATACCTGTGTGGACAGAGGCAAATTCAGTTCAACCATTTTAGGTGACGGCTGTAAAATTGATAATCTAGTCCAAATTGGGCATAACAGCAAACTAGGTAAGTTTTGTATTATGGCTGGAAACAGTGGATTAGCAGGCTCTGTAACATTAGGAAATGGCGTAATCATTGGCGGAAGCGCTTCTATAAAGGATCACACCACCATAGGCGATGGTGCGATTGTAGGTGCCGGTTCCGGTGTAACAGGAGATATTCCTGCAGGAAAAACCATGCTAGGGTATCCGGCCGTTGAAGCTCGTGATGCACTCAAACAATGGGCAATTTTAAAAAGACTTGTAAATGAATCCAAACATAAATAACCTTTTTTTTATTAAATTCATAAAAAAGCAGGAGGTAACTTCTGTTTTTTTGTTTTTAAATCAAAAAAATATTCCGTTTTCTTTCTAAACCAATAAAATTTATTTAGTTGAATTTTGTATTTTAGCCCAAAATTATTTTTAACATTCTTTCATCATGGATTTGAACTTCAACAAAAACGAAGACCACAATAAACTTTTACTTTCCGCATTGCGACAAAAATTAAGCATAGTTAAATTAGGCGGCGGTGAAAAACGCATTCAAAAATTACATGGTGAAGGCAAAATGACCGCTCGTGAACGTATTGATTATTTATTGGATCCAAAAGCGAAATGCATTGAAATTGGAGCATTTGTTGGTGAAGGAATGTATGCAGAACACGGTGGATGCCCATCAGGTGGTGTTGTGGTAAAAATAGGATACATCAGAGGCAAACAATGTATTGTTGTAGCCAATGATGCTACCGTAAAAGCGGGAGCCTGGTTTCCTATAACGGCCAAGAAAAACTTACGGGCACAGGAAATTGCTATGGAAAACCGACTGCCAATTATTTATTTAGTAGATAGCGCCGGAGTATATTTGCCTTTGCAAGATGAAATTTTCCCGGACAAAGAACATTTTGGACGTATTTTTAGAAATAATGCCCAAATGAGCAGCATGGGAATTACCCAAATTGCTGCTGTAATGGGAAGTTGCGTCGCCGGTGGAGCTTATTTACCCATCATGAGTGACGAAGCTTTGATTGTCGAAAAAACAGGAAGTATTTTCTTGGCAGGAAGTTATCTTGTCAAAGCTGCTATTGGCGAAAGTATTGATAATGAAACTCTGGGCGGAGCAACCACCCATTGTGAAATTTCCGGTGTGACGGACTATAAAGCCAAAGACGATAAAGATGCATTGGATAAAATAAAAAATATAGTTGATAAAATAGGTGATTTTGATAAAGCTGGTTTCAGCCGAATTAAATCCCAAAAACCAGCATTAGACGAAAAGGAAATCTACGGTGTTTTGCCAAAAGCCAGAAATGAGCAGTATGACATGATGGAAATCATCAATCGTTTAGTAGACAATTCAGAATTTGAAGCTTATAAAGACGGCTATGGCCAAACTATTATCACTGGTTATGCCAGAATAGATGGTTGGGCAGTTGGAATTGTTGCCAACCAACGAAAAGTGGTAAAAACTAAAAATGGTGAAATGCAGTTTGGTGGCGTAATCTACTCCGATAGTGCAGATAAAGCCACCCGTTTTATTGCCAATTGCAACCAGAAAAAAATCCCATTGATCTTTGTTCAAGATGTTACCGGATTTATGGTAGGATCTAAATCAGAACATGGAGGAATTATAAAAGACGGTGCCAAAATGGTAAATGCGGTATCCAATTCCGTTGTTCCAAAATTCACTGTAATTGTAGGAAATTCATATGGTGCTGGAAATTATGCCATGTGCGGAAAAGCGTATGATCCAAGATTAATATTCGCCTGGCCAAGTGCGGAATTAGCCGTTATGGGTGGAACCCAAGCTGCAAAAGTGCTAGCGCAAATTGAAGCTTCTTCGCTTAAAGCAAAAGGAGAACTCGTAGATGAAATAAAAGAAAAAGAATTATTTGATAAAATAAAAGCCAGATATGACGAGCAAGTTTCGCCTTATTATGCCGCATCTCGATTATGGACAGATGCTATTATTGATCCCCTAGACACCCGAACTTGGATCTCTATGGGAATAGAAGCGGCTAACCACTCCCCTATTGATAAAAAATTTAACTTAGGTATTATTCAAGTTTAACTCCTAATTTACTGGCACTTATATTTATTATTTTGTACACATATAATTGCCTTTATTCAAAGTATTGGTAGTTATAGCATTAGCCCCTTTGCGATATAACGTGCTGAAAATCTAAACCAAATTCATTTTAATTATTTAATATACTTACTTACGCTGTACTTATAAATTAAGACAGCATTATTAGTGGTTTATTCTCAATAGCTGACATACTATTTTTTTGAACAAAAAAACAATCAAAGTTTAGTTTTCTTTAACAATTATAATTTATTATATTAAAATTCAGTAACTTAGTACTTAATATTTAAAACTATAGTATTATGAATAGCGTAAAAAATTTAAACAAATGGGCGAATACGCACACTTATTTAACCGTGGATTTGGTACGAATAACACTTGGTGTCTTTTTGTTTATGAAAGGAATCTCTTTTATAACGAACATCCAATATTTAAATGATCTAATATCTCCAATTGACAGGATTGGTGGCGGAATGTTCCTTATCCACTATATTGCTCCAGCACACATGGTAGGTGGTATAATGATTGCTTTTGGTTTACTGACAAGATGGGCTATAATAACACAACTTCCCATATTGGTAGGTGCTACTATAATAAATTTTATGGGAGCAATGCATTCCCAAAATTTACTATTGGCATTGCTAATATTAGGAGCTTGCATATTTTTCTTATTCTACGGAAGCGGGAAAAATTCAGCTGATTATTATTTTAAAATGCAGCAATAATTTAATAAAAAAACATTCCTTATTTTGATCAGAATCATTTTTTAGATAATAAAAAAACGCTTATAACAGGATTTATATAATCGGTTACAAGCGTTTTTTCTTTTTTTATGATTGATTTTTTAATGGAGGTTCAATAAACCTACTTTAGGCTTAGCTAGAGTCCTTTTAAGTAACTCTGGTAGATTGCATTTTTCTTATATTAATTTAAATATTCTTTTTAAATTGACTGTGAAAATTGTTATTTCACCTGTACAGTTTAAACCGGAATGGTTCTGGATTTATTTAAAAAACATGTTGTAACGCAAACCTTCCACTACATCAACATCCGAAACGCTACAAATTGTTTTAAGAAGCAAATACTTAAACATACGAATTGGGACTTTCTGCCATACGTCCATTATTGGTGCAGTATTTATTTAACAATTTGTCATAAATTAAGGGAAAATCTATTAAATCATTGATCTTTCTCAAAAAATTATTCTTTGGAATAAATAAATCATAGACAAAGAATGTTCACTGAAATGTGTTGATTACTGTTGTAGTAACATCTAAAAAAACTCTTATAATTAGAACTAAACATACCAAAAAAGAGGATAAATCCTAAGATTTACCCTCTTTTTATTTATCGATTTATTCGGAAAAAGACTTTTTCAGCGCCCTCGTTTAGGCGGATGTTTTTTTATTAAAAACAATTTAAATACTTTCTGTAATTTCTTTTCGTTTTATTTTTCCGTTTTGTGTTTCAGCGAATTTTGCAACAAACAAAACTTCTTTTGGTTTTTCATACTTATCCAAAACATCAAAAACAGTTTCAGCTATAATTTGTTGTTCCCCTTCAATAATCAATACTAATTTTTCTCCTAAAACAAGATCTTGTTTTGCAGTGACAAAAAATCTGGAATGAATCATAGTAGCTAATTTTTCCTCGATTTGCTCTGGAATTAATTTAATTCCTCCGCTGTTTATGATGTTGTCAATTCGACCTAAAAAAATAAATTGGTTCTCATTGATCAGTTCTACTATATCATTAGTAACAATTGCTTCGCTTGAAATTTTAGGTGCATTAATAACCAGACAATCTCTGTCGTCTTTAGCTATTTTTACATTAGGTAATACTGAAAAAGCCACCTCACCTATTTCCTTTGCCGCAATATGCGTGATGGTTTCCGTCATTCCATAGGTCTCATACACTTTGGTTTTTAATTTACAAAGTCCTTTTTCAAGAGTTTTATTCATTTTAGCGCCGCCAACAATCATTTTTTTGACATTCTTCAACATTGTCAATGAATTTTGAGCCTGTAAAGGCACCATGGCAACAAAATCATATTTAGTTTCATTGTTTAACAAAGGATGTGAACTTGGCGCAACAAAATCAATATCAAGACCCAGGATAAAACTTCTTACAAACATCATTTTTCCGGCTATATATTTAGTTGGCAAACAATGTAAAGCTTTATTACCTGGTTGCAAATCAAAAAAATCACCGGTTGCAATGGCTGAATTTACCATGGCTTGTTTTTCTATTCGAATCACTTTTGGGATTCCAGTGGTGCCTGATGTATTCAATTCTAGATAGGATTTGTTGTCAAACCAATCTAGGATAAAATCACCCACAGCTTTTTCATATTCTTCCCCTTCTTTGATAAAACTATACGCTACTCTGCATAAATCGTTTCGATTTAGATGATAACCATTCATTTTAAATAGATTATGAACATTTTGATACGTAATTGTATTGACCATGATTGCGTTTTTTTTTATAAATTATTGAAACTGTTCTATTACTAAATTTTTCCAGTTAATTTTTCTTTCCAATTTTTCCAGTTGTATTTTCTACTAAAGATAAATAAAAGTATCGGGTAAATAAAAACAACCGGCACAATAACATCTAATCCCGCAGATGGATCCGAAATATCCTTAAAAACAGAATGTGTCTGAAAGGCAGACCAATCCGAAGTGACCAGCAATGCACCCACTAAATTATTAGCTGCGTGAAATCCCAATGCGAGTTCCATACCCTCATCCATCAAGGTAATCATTCCAAGAAACAATCCGGTTCCTATATAATATACTAAAATAATAGGACCAATCTTAGCTACTTCAGGGTTAAACCAATGCATTCCCCCAAAAATAACAGAAGTCATCAGCAACGGAAACCACTTGTTTTTAGCAAGGTTCGCAAATCCCTGCATCAAATAGCCTCTGAAAATATATTCTTCAGAACTAGTTTGTATTGGAATTAAAACAATACCGATGAGAACCAAAATAGCAAATGGAACAGGCTTAAAATTGATCACAAAATCACTTGGACTATAAAAATAAAATAACAACGTAGATACAACAGTAAATGCCGCCCAAATTAAAAAGGAAAATACGATTCTCTTCCAGTCTACTTTAGCTCTTGAAGTAGTTACCGAAAGTAGCGTTTGATGATGCAAATAACGCACAACCAAAATAATACTTCCCATGAGAACCACAAATGGAATCAGGACTAAAAACAGGGTTAAATTGGGTTCAAAAAACTGCATTACGGCTTCATTATTTAAAGGATAAGGTTTTCCTTTAACTGTTGTTTCATAAATTAAAAGAATTATAAGTGGCAACTGACCCAAAGTTGAAGCAAAAATAAATATAAATGACCCCTTAATATATTTCCAAAACGTATTCTCTGATTTTAAACCCTGCGCTATAAACATCTATTTTAATTTAATTTTATACTTGATTAGTTTCACAAACGTTATTTTTGTTACCACTAATCTAATGCTTTTAAACAATTATTTAAAAACGACTAAATATGATACAAATATACCATAATTCACGTTGCGGAAAATCTAGAAATTGTCTTGCATTAATAGAAAAATCAGAAAAAGAGTTTGAAGTAATCAATTATCTGACAAGTCCGCCCACTTTTGAGCAATTGTCTGCAATTATAAAGAAACTAAATATAGCACCAATAGCATTGGTTCGTCAAAAAGAAAAAATTTGGATTGAAAATTTTAAAGGAACAACGATGAATGAGGAACAAATCATTCAAGCTATGCTATCAAATCCAATTCTGATAGAAAGACCCCTGGTTATCATGGGAAATAAAGCAATAATAGGAAGAGATTTAGAAAAAGTAGAGGCCTTTATTTCCTAAAATTCTTATTTTTTTAATTAACATTTTTTTATGATTTGTACTATTAAACCATCTCTTACTTTTACAATCTAACGACTGTAACCAAAGTTTTTTTAAAATGAAAAAAATGAAATCTGTTTTAATTCTAGTGCTTTTCTTTACTACACTATTTAGTTTTGCCCAACAAGCTCCCACCCAAAAAATTAAAATTTCCGGTAAAGTAATAGAAAAAATCAGCAAACAACCCTTAGAATATGCTACTATAACATTCCTGAATCCTAACAATCCAAAACCGGTTGCCGGAGGAATAACAAATCCAAAAGGAGAATTTGATATAGAAGTTATTCCAGGTGTTTACGATATTAATATTGAATTTATTTCTTTCAAAGTAAATGAAATTAAGCAAAAAAACCTTCAGGTTAACACCAGTTTAGGATTGATTAGTTTAGAGGAGGATGCAAATCAATTAAATGAGGTTATTATTCGATCTGAAAAAACTACTGTCGAAATCAAATTAGATAAAAAAGTATACAACGTAGGAAATGACCTGATGGTAAAAGGTGGAACTGTAAGCGATGTGTTAGACAACATTCCTTCTGTAGCGGTAGATATTGAAGGAAATATAAGTCTTCGTGGAAACGATAATGTTCGCGTTCTTATTGATGGCAGACCCTCAAATGCCATAAATATCGCGGAAGCCTTGCGATTGATTCCTGCGGATGCCATTGAAAAAGTAGAAGTGATCACTAACCCATCAGCACGATACGATGCGGAAGGTGGTGGTGGATTATTAAATATCATTTTGAAAAAAGGAAAAAACCGCGGTTTAAACGGAACATTTATTGGCTCGGCAGGTTATCCTGAAAATAATGGTTTGAGTGGTACATTAAATTATAAATCTGACAACTTTAATCTTTTCACTACTCAAGGATACAACAAGCGGAACAGTCCAGGAAACGCTCTTACAAATACCAATTATTTAAATGCGGACAACACTATCAACAATATTGTAAATGAAACCCGAGAAAATGACCGATTTAGTAAAGGGTACAATGGAAATTTTGGAATAGAATTGTTTTTAAACGAGACCACCGCATGGACCAATACATTCAATTACCGAAAAAATAACGGAGATAATCGGGATAATGTTTTTCAGAATTATTTTGAAGCAGACAATACTTTTGATTACACTCGCAACCGAATCAATTTAGAAAACAGTGATAGTGAAAATGTAGAATTTGCAACTAATTTTACTAAAAAATTCAAAAAAGAAGGACATAAATTAACCCTTGACGGTTCCTTTTCAACTAGTAAAGACCTCGAAATAGCAGTAATTACGGATAGAGCTACCAATACCGCTAAGGTAAAATTTGACAACACCCTCAACAACCAAAGTCAAAGTCGAAATTTACTACAGATGGATTATGTGTTGCCTATTGGCGAAGGAGGTCAGTTTGAGGCTGGATATCGTGGTGATTTTTCAGAATTACTCACGGATTATCAAGTTAAAAATGACGGCCTAATCAATAAAAACTTCACCAATACATTAGAATATAAGGAGAAAGTGAATGCTGTTTACACCCAATATGGAATGAAAATAAATAAATTTTCTGTCTTAGTAGGATTGCGTTTTGAGGATTCTAATATTAATATCAATCAATTGGCAACTAATGATTTTAATACTAAAAAATACAATAACTTTTTCCCAAGCGCCTTCTTTACTTATGAAATCTCCGATAAAAGCAGCGCTTCGGTAAGCTACAGCCGAAGAATACAAAGACCAAGAGGACGAATGTTGAATCCATTCAGCAACTTGTCTAGTAATATCAATATTTTTGTGGGAAATCCAGATTTAGATCCTGCTTTTTCAGATGCTATTGATTTTGGTTATATCAAAAGATGGGATAAACTTACCTTTAATACATCCCTATATGTAAATAAAACAACAGATGTTTTTCAATTTGCAAGAAGAGAATCCGGAGATTTCGTTAACGGCATACCAATAACAATCAGTTCACCAATTAATTTAGCTACAGAATATAGAGCAGGTTTTGAATTCACGTTAAATTATTCTCCGTACAAATGGTGGAAATTAAACGGGAATTTCAATTTCTTCAGAAACGAAACACAAGGAGATTTTGTTTATACTGATTTCAACAACAAAATAATTACACAAAATTTTGACAATATCGCAACATCATGGTTCACCAGAATCACCTCAAAAGTTTCGTTGCCGTACAAAATTGACTGGCAAACGAATGCGACTTATAATGGTGCAGAAAAAAGTGCTCAAGGAAATCGTCTAGGTGTTTTTAGTGCAAACTTAGCATTCAGTAAAGATATCATGAAAGACAAAGGAACGCTTTCGTTTAATATCAGCGATGTATTCAATTCCAGAAAAAGAATGATGGAAACAAACCTTCCCGGATTTGCAAACTCCTACGGTGAGATGCAATGGAGAGTCAGACAGTTTAGTTTGTCATTCACATATCGTTTTAACAAACCAAAAAACGAAAAAGAAAAACAGCCTAAAAAATTGCAAAATGATAACGAAGGAGATTATCAAGGATAATAAAGTAAGGACTCATGAAAATGGGTCTTTTTTTTTTATAAATCATCAGAGCTAATAAAATTGAAAAGTAAAAGCATAAAAAAAGGACTCCTTTTCAGAAGTCCTTTTTTTATTTAACAAACAGATTATACTGATTGTTCTTTCTTTGCTTTTCTTTCTTTATACATTTCCCATAAAGCACCGCCAATCCAATATTGAACGAAACCTACAAGAAAAAACATTAACCAAAATCCTATAGTAAGGATGGTTAAGAAAAGTAAAAAGCCTAAATACTGTGAAAATTCAAACATGTTTTCCGGAATTTTTGAATGTAGCCACAAATGTAAGTTTAATTCCTTTTCGTACCAATAAAAAACCATAAAAACTATCAATCAATTTTTATAAAAAAGGAATTATCCGTATTTTTGAACTCAGAATTTGGAGCTATTTCCCGCTGTACGCTCCAATCTTTTCTTTTTGAAAATAAAAAGAAAAGGATTTCCGTTGCCATCGGGGCTAAAAACGTAATAAACAACATAATTATTTTTAAATAACAACAAAATGAAATTCAGAATAGAAAAAGACACCATGGGTGAAGTGCAGGTTCCCGCTGACAAATACTGGGGTGCACAAACAGAACGTTCCAGGAACAACTTCAAAATAGGCCCATCAGCTTCCATGCCAAAAGAAATCGTGGAAGGTTTTGCATATCTTAAAAAAGCAGCGGCGTATGCCAATTGTGATTTAGGAGTTTTACCAGTCGAAAAAAGAGATGCCATTGCTGCGGTTTGTGATGAAATTCTAGCCGGAAAACTAGATGATGAATTCCCATTGGTAATTTGGCAAACGGGTTCTGGTACACAAAGTAATATGAACGTGAACGAAGTAGTTGCCAATCGTGCTCAAGTTCTCAAAGGATTCAACATTGGCGAAGGCGAACAATTCATCAAAGCCAATGATGATGTAAATAAATCCCAATCTTCAAATGACACCTTCCCTACCGGAATGCACATTGCAGCCTACAAAGCAGTAGTTGAAGTTACTATTCCCGGAGTTGAAAAATTAAGAGA
The DNA here is from genome assembly GCF_003968825.1 of Flavobacterium sp. LS1R10. Taxonomy (NCBI): domain Bacteria; kingdom Pseudomonadati; phylum Bacteroidota; class Flavobacteriia; order Flavobacteriales; family Flavobacteriaceae; genus Flavobacterium; species Flavobacterium sp. LS1R10. The sequence continues at coordinate 50,023 of NZ_RYDH01000009.1, forward strand.
CACGCTTCATGCCAAAGCAGTTGAATTTAATACAGTAGTCAAAATAGGTCGGACACATTTAATGGATGCTACGCCACTAACATTAGGTCAGGAAATTTCAGGATATGTAGCACAATTGAACTACGGTTTGAAAGCGGTTAAAAATACATTGGCACACTTATCCGAAGTAGCTTTAGGAGGAACAGCCGTAGGAACAGGATTGAATACTCCTGATGGATACGATGTAAAAGTTGCCGAATACATCGCTGAATTTACCGGACATCCATTTGTAACTGCCGAAAATAAATTTGAAGCACTTGCCGCGCACGATGCCATTGTAGAAACGCACGGTGCCTTAAAACAACTAGCCGTTTCATTGAATAAAATTGCCAATGACGTCCGTATGCTGGCTTCTGGACCACGTTCCGGAATTGGAGAAATCCTTATTCCTGAAAATGAGCCGGGATCTTCCATCATGCCAGGAAAAGTAAACCCAACACAATGTGAAGCATTGACAATGGTTTGCGCACAAGTGATGGGTAATGATGTTGCCATCTCTGTGGGAGGAATGCAAGGTCATTATGAATTAAATGTTTTCAAACCTTTGATGGCTGCAAATTTCTTGCAATCAGCCAGATTACTTGGTGATGCTTGTATGTCTTTTGACGAACATTGTGCACAAGGAATTGCACCTAACTACAAACGTATTCAAGAATTAGTTGACAACTCATTGATGTTAGTTACGGCTTTGAATACTAAAATTGGGTATTACAAATCAGCTGAAATTGCACAAACTGCACATAAAAACGGAACAACTCTCAAAGAAGAAGCTGTTCGTCTAGGCTACGTAACTCCAGAAGATTTTGATGCTTGGGTTAAACCCGAAGATATGGTGGGAAGCCTTAAATAATTAATTATCAATGTTGAATTTTTAATTATTAAGCTGTAAATTAGAAACCCTGCAATGTAACGTTGCAGGGTTTCTTTGTATGTATTTATATTTTAAATAGCAAAATTTAAAAATTGATCTTTACTTACATGGCTTATCTGATTATTTTTTTTCATCATATAAGTCAATTAAGTTTCTTTATGCTTTGAGAAAGAATGTCTTATAGTTTTTATTTCTTATTAATTGTATCCATAACTTCTTTCATGATTCGAATGCTTTTCAATTTGTCTTCATGATCAAAAATTGGGCTTGTAATCATCAATTCATCAATTTGCGTATATTCGATAAATTGTTTCAATTCTGTTTCTAATTTCTTTTTGCTTCCTACAAACGAACAAGCAGTCATTTGATTCACATGAAAATGTTCTTCTTCACGCATAATCCCATCTAGCGAATCAACAGGCGGTTGCAATTGTTTTCTATCATTCCGAATCAAGTTCAAAAACATTTGAGTCAAACTGGTTGATAATTTTTCCGCTTCTTCATCCGTATCAGCAGCTATGGCGTTTACACAAGCCATAGTTTTGGGTGCTTCTAAAAATTGGGAAGGTTTGAAATTTTCTCGATAAAACTCAAATGCCTGATGCATTAGTTTTGGCGCAAAATGACCGGCAAAGGCATACGGCAAACCATTGGCAGCAGCCAAAGCAGCACTATCCATACTGGAACCTAAAATCCAAATGGGAACATTCGTTCCTTCGGCTGGAAAAGCACGCACTTTGGCTATAGCATTATCTTTAGAGAAAAATTCTTGCAGTGCGGCAACATTTTGAGGAAATCGCTGCGATTGCTCAAAGAAATCTTTCCGAATCGCTTGTGCGGTTAATCCATCTGTTCCCGGCGCTCTTCCTAATCCTAAATCAATCCTGTTGGGGAACAATATTTCTAAGGTTCCAAACTGTTCCGCTATAATTAACGGAGCATGATTGGGTAACATTATACCCCCAGAACCCACTCGGATATTCTGAGTCTGGCTGGCAATATAACCAATCAGAACAACCGTTGCTGTACTGGCTACATTAGCCATATTATGATGTTCGGCTAGCCAAAAACGGTCGTACTCTAAACTGTCTGCCAGTTGCGCCAGTGCTGTTGTTTTTTTAAATGTTTCGTTTGCATCGCTATCTTGAGTAATTAATGCTAACTCTAATATGGAAATTGGAATCTTTTTAGTCATTATAAATTTCTGATTTTATACAAAAATAATCATTTTCGGTCGAGCCAAAAATTGTCTGGTGTTAATTGATTTATAATATTATAAAACCAAAAAAAAACATGTCTAAAAACTTTTAATAAAAAAAACCGGCAACGTTGTATTCAGGGCTTTTGGATTCATAAGAAAAAAGATTTATTTTCCATCAACATAATTTTGTAAATAACTAAATCGTGGAGTCAGTTTTCCGTTTTCAGTTATTTTGGCTCTTTGCAAAATTCCATCTTTATCTCCATTGAAAAATGCAGGAATTACATGTTCCATGAACATTTCTCCAAATCCCTCACTGGCATCTTTAGGCAATTCACACGGCAAATTATCAACTGCCATAACCACAATTGCCGCAGGATGAAACACATCCACTTCTTTATCTTCATTTGGCACATACCCATAGAGAGGTTCAGCAATTGTTGATGATCTGAGGGTGCAGGCTATTGGCCCATTCACATCACAAGAAACATCTGCCACTACTTTGATCTTGCAATCATTGGATTGAAGCATTTCTCGGGTCAAAATCACCGGAGCCTCATTGGCATGAAAATGTCCTGTTATATAGATATCAGACACTTTTGTAAATCTTTCGAAATCAGAAACATATTCTTTTGGATTGTGATAAAAATCAGTAAAATCTAAAACCTGCCCGTCTTTTCTTTTGTTATATTCTAAGACATCTATTTGAGTATAAACAGGCTGCGAATAGTTTTTAGTTAAATAATTCTCCACCGAAACTTCCTTTATTTTTATAGCATCCAAAATTTCTTTGGCTCCGTTTCCCACTTTTCCTGTTCCTGTAATAACAAATTTTAAAGGCGGTAATACTAATCGTTTTAAATGAGCTATTAAGGCTTCTTTACCGGATAATGTTTCTGCTTTTGGCAATTTGAACAATTCGAATTTTATTCCAAAAGCACGAATACTGTTGTATGCCCCTACTATCCCTGCATAACGACCAAAACCAATTAACCTGCGATTGTTAGCATCTACAATTGTTTCATAATCGTACAAATCGATATTTTTTTCTAAAACAGCCTGCAATAATTTTTTGTTATAGGGCTGTTCTTTTATGGTATGCGAAAAAAAGAAATAGGTTTTGTTAGGAATCAAATTTTCTACCGGTACTTCTTTTACCCCAAACAAAACATCACAATCACTGATATCATCAGTCAATTCGATGCCTTGATTTTCATATTGAGAGTCGGTAAAAACTCTAATATCAGAGTATTCTACCTTTACCATACACTCTTGATACTGTTGTTTCAGCTTTGTTAATTCATTAGGTGAGAAAACAACTCTTCTGTCCGGCGGATTTTTCCGTTCTTTTAAAATTCCAAATTTCATACGTTTTGAATGCTTTTGACTTAGTTTAATATAACTTTATATCGTTTATTTGTTACAAATATAACAATTTAAACGAATTTGAATTTATTTTAAAATTAAAATCTGCAGGCAGTACACTCCTAGTCACTGAAGTACAAAATGATACAAAAATGAGTACCCTGTCTACTGATAAAATAGTGTTAAGGTTTAGAAAAAATAACAAACAAAAAGGCTTTGATTCTATATATTTGCCTTTCCAGCACCACAGAAATGAATTTTATAAAAAAAACAAAGATACTACATATATACCTCCTCTTTTTGATTTTGAGCTCCTGCGCCAAGGAGAAAAAGAAAGTTGAATTAAGTGATGCCCAACTTCCAAAGAGTACATTGCCTAAAATGAAGCCGTTAACAAACCTAGAGCCCAAACTTACCGCGGAATATGTCGATTCAAAAAGAAAAGAAATAGACTCTTTTTACAAAAAAAATTGGCCCAATAACAGCGCAAATGGAAGTTTTCTGGTTGCTAAAAACGGTCAAATTATTTATGAAAAATATGAAGGGTATGCAAATTTCAAAGATAAAACAGTCATTACTAAATCTACGCCGCTGCACATTGCATCTGTCAGCAAGGTTATTACGGCAACGGCTATTTTAAAATTAGTAAACGCAAAAAGAATCGAATTGGATCAAAAGGTAAATACAATCCTGAAGGAATTTCCTTATCCCGAAATTACGATAAAAACATTATTGAATCACAGAAGCGGCATGCGTAATTACGCCTATTTTACAGATCGAGACAAAACGATATGGGACCGACACAACATACTTTCCAATCAAGACATACTGACGATCATGGTTACAAAAGACATTGGTTTAGAATTCAAAACTAATACCCGTTTTAGTTACTGCAATACCAATTATGCCATGTTAGCACTAATAATTGAAAAAATCACAAAACTTCCCTATAAAGAGGCTATGAAACAAATTATTTTCAAGCCACTTAATATGAAAAATACGTATGTTTTTGATTATGAAAGAGATAAAGATACTGCCGTTACATCCTACAAAGGAAACAAAGTCGAGATAGGAAAAGATTACCTGGATGCCGTTTATGGAGATAAAAATATCTATTCTACACCACGTGATTTATTAAAGTTTGACAGAGCCAGAAATAGCGCTGCTTTTTTAACACCTGAACTACAAAGTCAGGTATATAAAGGCTACAGTAATGAACGCAAAGGAACAAAAAATTATGGTTTGGGGATTCGAATGGTCAATTGGGAAACGGGACAAAATTTTTATTTCCACAACGGCTGGTGGCATGGAAATACTTCAGCCTATATTACTTTGAGAAAAGAAGGAGTTACTATTATAGCACTTTCTAATAAATTTACACGAAAAACGTATAATGTACGAAAATTAGCTGTCTTATTTGGCGACTATCCATTCAAATTAAGAGATGAATAAAAAAAAGAATGATTTTAGAATAGTGATACTAGATTTGCAATAGTAATCCCAATAAAAAGTGTAAATTTGCAAACTTAAAATTCAGGATTGGAATTTTAAACAAAAAGGGGTCGACTGGTTTTGACAGCAAGTCGAATTGATAAGTAAGCACGTCGAGCATTGAGACCTTGCTCGTAAATATAAGATCTTACCATTTTACACGGCGAAAATAACTACGCTTTAGCTGCATAATCCGAATTATAGTACGATTAAGCCACGTTCCTATCAGATAGGAAAGCTGGATTCTCCTTGAAAGCCTTGGTTTGTGGCGTTCAGTTTAGGAGAACCGTAAAAATAAACCTAGATTTCCATGAGCTTCGGGTGGATTTCAAAATTAAGAAGATAAGTATCGTGTGGCTGTTTCTGGCCTAGCACAGTATCGAAAACTCAATCAGAAAATAAACGCGTAGAAAGCTTTTTAGTTGCTTGTTTGGACCCGAGTTCGATTCTCGGCGACTCCACTGGATGGGATGATTGAAAAATCATCCCTTTTTTTATTATATAAAAACAAACCTTTTTCCTTCATTAATAGGTGATTACGAGACAATAAATCAATCATTATAGGTGTTCGATAGAATACCATCCTGATAGTATAAGTCGCTGTCGAACACCAGCTTTACAAATTCTCTCTTTTGGGTAATATTAGCTCGATTATATATTGATTTTAAATCAACAAGTAAATCCAAGTTTTTTTGTAAAATTGTAAGTGTATGTTTATCTACTTGGCTTAGACGAGCAATAGAATTTTTGCAAGATGTGATTGCAGTACTACACTTAACGCTGAATTGTTGTATGGTCAACCTGAACTCCCCTCATTTTCATTATTTCCTCAACATCACGATAGCTTAACTTAAATCAAAGTTTGAAATATACAGCTTGAAGAATAATAGATTGTGGATAGCAGTGACCTTTGATATTCATGGATCGAATGATTTAAAAGCCCTAAAGATAAAAAATTATTTTAGATTAGACAGAACTAAATAGAGTTATGTAAAACATATTGCATGAATTTTCAATAAAAATATATGCAATTAAATAATATTTATTAACTTTGTAACATGAATAAATTACAAGAATTAAAAAAACATTTAAAACGAGGAAAAGTATACCGTAGGGCTGATTTGTCCAAATGGTCAAAATCCGTTGACCGCCATTTAGATGAGTTGGTGCAGGAAGGCACTTTGCAAAAACTGTCACAAGGCTTATACTATTATCCCGAAGTAACAGTCTTTGGAGAAACACCTCCAGAAGAAGAAGTATTGGTGCGCTCTTTTCTCAAAGACAAACGTTTTTTGATAACTTCCTTAAATGCTTATAATTCTTTGGGAGTAGGAACCACTCAGTTATACAACAGCAAAACGGTTTATAACCACAAACGTCATGGCGATTTCAACCTCGGCGGTATGACATTTTCATTTAGGGTAAAACCTCACTTCCCATTAAAAGCCACCCCAGAATTTTTATTGGTAGACCTGTTAAACAATCTCGACCAATTAGCTGAAGACCCAAAAGAAGTAGTGTCAAAAGTGAGATTGAAAGCAAAAACAATGGATGCTAAAAAACTAAAAAAATCACTTCAGGAGTACGGCAGTGTTAAAGCAAAAAAATTGTTGGAACCTGTTATAACAGCACAATATGTCTGATTACTTACACAACCATAAAAACTTCCGTGATCTGCTCCGTATTGTAGGAGCAGAATTAATATCGAACCTGGACTTATCGAAAAAGACTATTGGATTATGCATGTGTTGTTCGGGCTAAAACAGGAAGGGTTTCAATTCGAACTCAAAGGAGGTACTTCTCTATCTAAAGGGTATGGAATCATACACCGTTTCTCCGAAGACATCGCCCTCCATATCAAACCACCGGCTGAAATGGAAATAAATGAAAACCCAAACAACAATAAGCCCCGGAATATTCAAAAAAGAAAAGATTTTTATGATGGATTGGCAGATGAAATAAAAATAAACGGAATCATAGCAGTAAAAAGAGATGAAACATTTGACGACCTAAAGCAATACCGCAGTGGAGGCATACGATTACATTATGAGAGTATAATGGAAACAATTGAAGGAGTTAAAGAAGGAATTTTACTGGAAGTTGGATTTGACACGGTAACACCAAACAACCCTCTAACAATATCGTCTTGGGCATACGAAAAAGCAATACAGCAAAAAGTAGACATAATTGACAATCGGGCTGTAGATATTGCCTGCTATCACATTGGGTACACTTTTGTCGAAAAACTACAAACAATTGCAACCAAATTTAGGCAGGAGCAGGAAGATAAAATAGAAAGACAAAATTTGATGCGCCAGTACTACGATGTCTATAGTCTGTTACAAGATAATACAGTAAAATCATTCATAGGCACAAAAGAATATCAGAAACACAAAGAAGCTCGTTTTCCTCCCAAAGACTATGAAATACCCATTGCTGATAATGAAGCTTTTTTATTGAAGAATTTAGAACTTAGAGAGCGATTTATAGAACGATATAAAAAAACAGCTAAACTGTATTACAAAGGCCAACCTGACTTTGACGAACTACTTGTTGAAATCGGTAAATGGGTTGAGAAATTGTAGTTTTCTAAATTAAGCCATGCTCTTGAATAATTTTAAATCTAAATATTTCATTATATTTGCTATGGATGGATTCGAAAATTTTCGAGTCAAAATTGAGGAGCAAAAGCAAGACCCTAGGATAATAAAAGTTATTAAAACGTAACAATATCAACCGGTTAGAAATGGAATACAAATCCCTCTTTCTCCGCAAAAGAAAAACCTAATTTTTTTTCATATTTTTATATATACTTTTTTCTATTACTCTAATCTCTAAAGTGTTCGACTGTGAAAAAGAGTTCGACAGTCGAACTCTAACGGTTCTTTTAAACACAACTTTTTATCTTTAAAAAACTTAGAATTATTGAAAAACGTTAAAAACAGTTAGGTAAATATTTTAAACCTAAAAAATAATCATTGAATTAAAAAAAATCAAATCACTTAAAATCAAATGATTACATTACAATTTTAAGCTGTCAAAAAAAGTTAATATAGGAATTAGGTGTTCGATTGTAGTCCCATCGACTCCACTTTAAAAAAATCGTAATAAGCTATATTTTAAGCTTTTACGATTTTTTTATTTTACTATTTCCCAACAAAATAAATTAAAATTTATTTACAATAGAATACAATCCTATTTTTTGTTTTTAACTTGTAAATTCCATTCCTGATTCATAGAAGCGTTTCACAGAAAACATTGTTATATGGCTTTGCATATCCCTCTTTTATCAAAATTTCGTTTAAAACTCTACCAATCATTTAGAATTAGATAGCCAAGTTTGCTTTATTGCAACCTAAATAGTTACAGATAGGATAATTCACTCCGCAATTAGGTTCGAACATAAGGGTGAATCGATGCATAAAAAAATGAAAAATAATTAGAAAAAAACATCTAATTTTGATCCCAGAAAATATCATTAAAAAAGTGGTACAGTTTCACCGGAATACTTATTAAGTGGTTCGTTAACCGAATAAGGTGTCATAAATGTATGTGAGTTTTAAATAAATTTGTTCATCTAAATCTGAAAACATAAAATTATAATGAATGTAAAAGTTATTAATAATTACGCCAAACTAAAAACAACTTTGTTTTTTTTACCGCTTATATTGTTATTGGTTATTCTTATATTTCTTTTCAGCCAAGATTCTTTAACTACTTTTAAGTATGTACAAATTCAAAAGGACTACTTTTTATATATTAACCATTATTTAGGTCAATATCCAAATTTAGAATACAATCTTACCCAATTAGGCGATGCCTCTGTTTTTTTGTCATTTTTAATTATTTTCATCGTGTATGCACCTAAAATATGGGAGGCAATATTAACAGCTTCATTGGCTTCCCTCCTATTTTCTTGCCTCTTAAAAAACTTGTTCTTAGTACCTCGACCTGCTCAAATTTTTGACAATCATAGTTTTATCATTGTAGGAAAAACAGCTATCGGATTTAGTAGTTTGCCTTCTGGGCATTCCATTACAGTTTTTACTATACTCACCGTTTTGTTGTTTGCATTTATGACTGAAAAGTTAAACTATAAAATCTTATGGGTCTTTTCTGTTGTATTTACAGGATTGATTATTGTGTTTTCCAGAGTGGGTGTTGGAGCACATCATCCGCTAGACGTCATTATAGGCAGTATTATAGGATATATTTCGGGTCTTATTGGTATTTTTGCCAGCCGAAAATATAAAATATGGAATTGGGTGAATAATAAAAAATACTATCCAATTTTTATTCTGTTGATTGTGATCTGCGGTATTTCATTCATCATCAAAATAAATCGAGAAAGTTTCATCATATTTGATTTGGCGTTAATTAGTTTAATTGTTTCACTTTATAAAATCATTCATGTATACGTTAAAAAATAATTTAAAATTAACTCGTTTTGTCTTATTGATGAGTTTTCTTAATTTTATATTCTTTCATTATCCGTTTTTTAAATTTGTGTTTAATAACGTTGAATATAAAAACTTGAACGGAATGTTTTTAATTCTTAGTTTGATGATTCTAATGTTAGTGCTAAATGCTTTCGTTTTTTTTCTGCTTTTTTTCCTGTCGCGTTATGTTGGGAAATTTCTTTTAGTGTTGTTCTTTATAATAAATTCAGTTGCCGTTTACTTCGTTAATACCTATAGTGTTATCATTGACGAAAGTATGATAGGCAATATACTTAATACCAATTATGACGAGTCTAGCAGTTTTTTTTCATTCAAATTAGTTGTATACTTACTTTTTCTGGGCATAATCCCTAGTATTTATATCATCAAAGTTAAAGTCATAAATGTTACAATAAAAAGATTTTTTGTCCTGATCTCATTGACTTTATTATTTATTTTAGGTTTAGTAATTGCCAATTCAAGTAATGTTTTGTGGATTGATAAAAATTCAAAAACTTTGGGCGGACTTGCAATGCCTTGGTCTTATACTGTAAATATTTCACTTTTTTATGCACATGAATCCAAAAAAAATGAAAAAGAAATTTTATTACCAAATGCAACAATAAAAGATAATCAAAAATCAGTTGTAGTTTTAGTTATTGGCGAATCTGCAAGAAGTCAAAATTTTTCTTTGTATGGATACAACAAAAACACAAATCCCCTACTCTCTAAAACTAATAATGTATTTCATTTTAATGCAAAATCGGATGCAACCTATACCACTGCAGGTGTGAAAAGTATTTTAGAACATAAAAAGACCGATGATTTGTATGAAATTTTGCCCAATTATTTGCATCGAAATAATGTTGAGGTTATTTGGAGAACAACAAATTGGGGAGAGCCACCAATTCATATAAAAAATTATCAAAACAGAGCATTTCTAATGCCAAATTGCAAAGGCGATGGCTGTAATTATGATGAAGTACTTTTGAGCGGATTAAAGGAACAAATTTTAGCCAGTAAAAAGAATAAAATATTAATCGTTTTACATACAAGTACAAGTCATGGACCTACATACAGCAAGAAATATCCTTCTGAATTTGAGACTTTTAAACCCGTTTGCAAAAGCGTTGAATTAGCTAATTGTTCTCAAACAGAACTAATCAATGCTTACGACAATACCATTGTGTATACCGATTATATATTAGCCAATATAATTAAAGATTTAAAGCAATTGACTGCCTATAAAAGTACTATGATTTTTGTGTCTGACCATGGTGAATCTTTGGGAGAAAAAAACCTATACATGCATGGTTTACCTTTGAGTATTGCACCAAAAGAACAATATGAAATCCCTTTTATAGTTTGGTATTCTGATAACAGTTCAAAACATTTAAAACCTAATGAGATGTTGTCTCAAAACCATGTATTTCACAGTGTTTTAAATTTTTTAAATATTCAAAGTCCTATTTATAACGAAGAATTGAACATTTTTAAATAAGTAAAACTTCGTATCTCTTTTAGTAAAAACATTTTTAACCCTTGGAATTCAGTGCTTTTTATTCACAAACTATTTAAAATGATTACTTTCAAGAAATCGATCATTTGATTTATATTGTCAATATAGTAGTGACCAAAAGAGCATTACCGTTTTTCGGTTTCTGGCGTTGCGAGTTTTTAAGTCCTGCTTGACTATTTTCTGCTTGAAGTATAATCTTAATTAACCTGGATTTGTTGATTTGTAAAAGTATATTTGCTATTCTTTCCATATCTTGGTTGAGACACTATTTATCATCAACCGTCAATTCATTGCTAATTTAATTATAAAACTTCGAGGTCGGTATCTAACTAACCGCATATTATTTCTTTATGACAAATATTATTTGCCTTTACCATCCTTTTGATATAAATTATTAAATATTGTGCATCTAAGTAATGACTAAAATTTAATGTCGTATTTTAATAAAGCACTAAATTTCTTTACCACAGATTTCACAGATTAGCACAGATTAATTCGTTATGTAATTTTAAAAATATTTTTAATCCTTACAATCTGTGGCAAAAACTCTTTTTAATAATTGCGACAATATATCTTTCTTGCTACTTATCAAATAAATACACTAACAACAAACATATTTATCACGTATAATCTGTTGAATTTAATATAATTTGCTTGAAAAATTAAATGGAAAACTGGTGATTTTAATGCGTTTGATTTGTGATATTTATCATTTTTAGAGCATTACTTTCAAAAAGACTATATTTGCAAAAAATTTAAGCAAATGACTACTTTTGAGCAATTCAATCTTCCTAAATCCGTACAAAAAGCGATAGATGATTTAGGGTTTACAACTCCTACTCCTATTCAAGAAAAAACATTTTCTGTGATAATGTCAGGAAGAGATATGATGGGAATCGCTCAAACCGGTACTGGTAAAACATTTGCTTACCTTTTGCCTTTGTTGAAACTATATAAATTTACTCCCGGGCATACCCCAAAAATAGTGCTCCTGGTTCCTACTCGTGAACTTGTTGTACAAGTTGCGGAAGAAATTGAGAAATTGACAAAATACATGTCGGTTCGTACTATTGGAATCTTTGGAGGTGTCAATATCAATACCCAAAAGAAAGCAGTGTATGCAGGTTGCGACATACTAGTGGGAACTCCAGGAAGAATCATGGATTTAACGCTGGATAATGTGATTCGTTTTGAAGAAATGCAAAAGCTGGTAATAGATGAGTTTGATGAAATGCTGAATTTAGGTTTCCGTACCCAATTGACCTCTATATTGGCCATGATGCCTAAAAAACGTCAAAACATTCTGTTTTCAGCAACTATGACAGATGAAGTAGATGCGATTTTGAATGATTATTTTGATTATCCTCAAGAAGTTACGCTTTCGGCATCAGGAACACCTCTGGAAAACATCAAACAAATATCCTATCAGGTTCCTAATTTTAATACTAAAATAAACCTTTTAAAACACTTATTGCAAAACAACGAAGACATGAGCCGTGTGCTGGTGTTTGTCAATAATAAGAAAATTTCTGATATGGTTCACGAACGAATCGAGGAGGATTTTGAAGGTCAGTTTGGAGTAATTCACTCGAATAAATCACAAAATTATCGTTTGAGTACGATGGCTTCGTTCCAAGAAGGAAATTTACGTGGTTTGATTACTACTGACATCATGGCCAGAGGTTTGGATATTTCTAATATTACCCACGTTATCAATTTTGAAATGCCTGAATTACCTGAACTATATATGCACAGAATTGGTCGAACCGGTCGTGCAGATGCTACAGGAACCGCTATAAGTCTTATCGCACCTCGCGAAGAAGAATTTAAAGTAGAGATTGAAGTGCTGATGAATATGGAATTAGCTATTGAACCTTTCCCAGAAACCGTAGAAATTTCATCAAAATTAATTGAACCTGAAAAAGAGAGACAACCGATCAAGTTTATGATGAAAAAACAAAAACTTGACGGAGATGGCGCTTTTCAAGAGAAAAGTAAAAAGAATAAAAAAGTCAATTTAGGCGGCCCTGGTGTAACTAAGAAAAAAACACATGGTTCTGTAAATAGGAATATGCTAAAAACCAGAGACAAAAAGAGAAAAGACAAGAACAAATAGTGATCAGTATTCCGTGTTCAGTGTTCATTTTCTAAATCCTGATTTTTTTCTGAACATCGGGGTCTAAAGATAAAAACAAAAATAAATAGTAAAAAGTGTTGAAAAATAATTTTCGTTTTTCAACACTTTTTTTGTGAGTTTTTAATTTTAATTCTTAGTAAAAACCAAGCAAACCGGAGAACACAAAACAATTTTTTTACCAGTATCAGCAAGCAATCCAGTCTTTTTATTTCTTTTAAAAATCACTACATCATTGGTATATTGATGTGCTACCACAAGAAAATTTCCCGTTGGGTCAATGGTGAAATTTCGAGGTCCTTTTCCTAAACTACTGGTTTGCCCTTTCAATAGTAATTTTCCGTTTTTTAGAAGTTCAAAAATGGTGATATTATTTGCTTCACCGCGATTAGAGGCATATAAAAACTTACCGTCAGGTGAAATATGGATATCCGCAGCACTAAATGATCCTTTGAAATCTTTGGCTAAAATAATCGTTTCATCAATCTTTGTCAATGTTCCGTTAGAATAACTAAATACTGTTAGCGCGCCGTCCAGTTCCTGTAATAAATAAACAAATTTACCATCTTTGCTAAAGGTTAAATGTCTGGGTCCACTCCCGGATTTCACTGAAATGCTGTCTTTTAATTCTAAAACAGTGTGTTCAGCATTAGGATTATAAGCGTATGAATATACTTTGTCATTCCCTAAATCGTTAGACAAAACAAACTTTTTATCTGGAGAAAAATGAACCATGTGTACGTGCGGACCTTCTTGTCTTTGTGTATTAGTTCCTTTTCCATAATGTTGAATAACTTGCTTCGCTTCAGCTAGACTTCCGTCGTTATTTTTAGCAAAAACGGAAATATTTCCCCCGGAATAATTAGCAACAATTACATTTTTATCGTCATTGATTATGTAACAAGGATCCGCACCCTTGGAGCTTTGCTTGTTGATTAAGTCTAATTTTCCTCTTGCTGGATTATAGCTAAAAGAACTCACCGTACTTTTAGTCCCATTTTCGTTTACGGAATACACAAAATTATTATTTTTTGAAACCGTTAAATAACTGGGATTTATAACCTTTTCAGTCGCATTTTTAAAACTGAAATCGCCTGTGTTTGAATCAAAATCATATACATAAATTCCTTTACTGTCACAACTTTGGGTATAGGTTCCTATTAGTAAATTCAATTTGTTTTTTTGTGCATGAACACTTGTAAAAAGGAAGATTAATAGAAGAACCGCAAACGGCTTTTTCATGTTTTTAAAATTTATTAGAAAGCTAAAATACACATTATATTCCTAATGAATGTCAATAGTTTATTCCTTTGAAAAATTATAACAACTTCATCTAAAACTGTCAACAAATTTGTATTTTTGACTCCTGAAATTCAATGAACACCGTTGAAAACAAAATACAGTAAAGTAAACTCAACCTCAGAATGCATTTTAAACATCCCGAAATTTTATACTTTCTGTTCTTGTTGATTGTTCCAATTTTGGTTCATTTGTTTCAATTACGCCATTTCAAAAAAGAATATTTCACCAATGTTCGGTTCTTAAAAGCACTTTCAATTCAAACCAGAAAAAGCTCTAAAATCAAAAAATGGTTGCTTCTCGCCTGTCGTTTATTACTTCTAACTTGCCTTATTTTCGCATTTTCGCAACCTTTTTTCGAGTCCCAAGACAGCAAAAATGCCACCAATGAATTGTATATTATTTTGGACAATTCTTTTAGCATGCAAGCCAAAGGCAAAAAAGGGGAATTATTAAAAAGAGCGGTTCAGGAATTACTTGAAGAAACTCCGGAAAATGTAAATTTTTCTTTAATTACCAATTCCGAAAATTATTGGAACACGGATATAAAGTCTGTTCGTAGTGCTTTACAAAATCTAAAATACAGCCCAACTCCGTTCCAATTAGACAATATAATGGCAAAAATAAAAGCGCATAAATCAGCTTTTAATAAAGATATCGTCATCATTACGGATGCGGTAGGTCTTGATGAAAAACAACTGAAAAATAGTGATGCAACTGATTCTCCTTCATTTATAATTCCAAAAGCAGAACAAAAAAACAATGTTTTTATTGACAGCGTATTCATCCATAAAACAGTAGAAAATTTTTATGAAATTAGTGTCCAAATATCCAGTTATGGCAAGAATTTCAACCCGATTCCAATTTCTCTATACAATGAAAACAAGCTTATTGCTAAAACGATAACAACTTTAGACACAAAGAAAAAAAACCTCAGTTTCACGATTCCTAAACAATCCTTTCATGGTTATTTTTCTATAGTTGACGATGGTTTATCTTATGACAACACGTTTTTTTTCAGTATTTCAAAAACGAAGAAAACCAACATTATCAGCATTGGAGAACTAGCGAAAAGCAACTTCCTTTCCAGAATTTATACCAGTGAAGAATTCAATTATAACAATTATACCTTAAGCACCTTAGACTATAATAAACTGGAAGAACAAGACGCAATTATTCTTAATGAATTGGATGAAATTCCGCAAGCTTTGGCAACCACGTTGAACTCTTTTGTAGAAAAAGGTGGCAATTTAATTGTAATTCCTTCGGCGATAAGTTCCATTACCAATATAAATTCTTTTTTGTCGAATTTTGGAAACCTCAAATTTAGTTCTTTAGAAAACAGAGAAAAACTGATTACTAAAATCAACTTCAATCATCCTATATTCCATAGTGTTTTTGAAAATAAAGTGACTAATTTTCAATATCCAAAGACAAAAAAATCTTTTGTAATATCCAGTTCCTCTCCTGCTGCTTTGTCTTATGAAGACCAAAGCGTTTTCTTGACATCGATAGCAAATTCGGTTTCAGCAGTTAGTTTTTTTGCTGCTCCTATTAACATCCAAAATTCAAATTTTCAGCAATCTCCATTAATTGTACCTACATTTTACAAGATGGCGATGCACAATCAAAACAACGGAGTAAATGCTTTGATAATTGGTAATAACAACCCGCATTTTATAGAAGCATCGCTAAACAAAGGCGCTATTTTAACGGCAAAAGGCTTAGACGAACAATTTATTCCTATCCAACAAATTCTGAATAATAAAGTCAAAATGACTTTCAATGATTATCCGATACAAGCAGGGAATTTCAGCATTTACAATACAAAAGAGTGGATTGAAAACATTAGTTTCAATTACAACCGAACCGAAAGTGATTTGGCTTCAGCCAATGAGACTATTCTTTCTGACTATAAAACAATCGAATCAATACCATCGTTCTTTGACACTTTACAAACTGACAGAACTGATAATCAAATTTGGAAATGGTTTGTTATCTTTGCACTGTTATTTCTAATAACCGAAATGGCAATTATACGATTCGTAAAGTAAATAACGAAGTTCAATACTTAAAAATCAATATAAAATGAGCATGAATGTACTTTAGTCATAAAAGTCAATGCAAATTTCATATTCAATCAAAAAAACAAATAGTATCTACATATGAAATTAATCCTCAGAGACGCCAAAATTATCGATTCGAAAAGTCCCTTTCATAATAAGACTGCAGATATTTTAATTGTTGATGGTTTTATACAAAAAATTGGAACCTGGCTCCCAAATCTGGATAAAGCAGAAGAAATACAACTTGATAATTTACATGTCTCCCAAGGCTGGTTTGATAGTAGCGTTTCGCTCGGGGAGCCTGGTTATGAAGACCGTGAAACCATAGCAAACGGACTTACCGTAGCTGCCAAAAGTGGTTTCACGGCAATCGCATTACAACCCAACTCCTTTCCTATTATTGACAATCAATCCCAAGTCAATTTTGTTTTGAACAAAGCACAAGGATTTGCAACTCAACTGTATCCTATCGGCGCTTTGAGCAAAGAAAGTGCAGGAAAAGACATGGCTGAATTATATGATATGAAAAAAGCGGGAGCCGTTGCTTTTGGAGATTATAATAAAAGTTTAGATAATGCTAATTTGCTAAAAATAGCCTTACAATACGTTCAGGATTTTGATGGATTGATTCTTGCTTTTTCCCAAGACGAAAATATAAAAGGAAATGGAGTGGCCAATGAAGGCATAGTTTCGACCCGACTGGGTTTAAAAGGAATTCCAAATCTTGCCGAAGAAATACAAATTGCACGGAATTTATTTCTGTTAGAATATACTGGGGGAAAACTTCATATTCCAACTATTTCAACTAAAAAATCAGTACAATTAATCAAAGAGGCTAAGGCCAATGGACTGCAGGTAACCTGCAGTGTTGCTGTGCATCATTTAGTTCTAACTGATGAAAAACTGGAAGGTTTTGATACCCGTTATAAAATTTCTCCACCGCTTAGAACTGAAACCGATAGGAAAGCATTACTGAAAGGAATAAAAGACGGAACGATCGATATGATTACATCCGACCATAATCCGATGGATATTGAGCACAAAAAAATGGAATTTGATGGAGCCAAGAATGGAACTATTGGTCTGGAAAGTGCTTTTGGAGCTTTGATGACTGTTTTGCCATTAGAAACCGTAATAGAAAAACTCACTTCAGGAAAAACAACTTTTGGCATCGAAACAGCATCAATTAATCAAGGTTCAAAAGCAAATATTACCTTATTTAATCCGGAACCAAAAAGCATTTTTACAAAATCATCCATTTTATCCAAATCTAAAAACACTGCTTTTTTAGGAACTGAACTAAGAGGTAAAGTGTACGGAATTGTGAATCAAGGAAAATTAATTTTAGCATAAAAAAATGAATACTATTAATAATAATAATTCAGAGTCAGGAAAGACAGCCGCAATCACCAGTTATATTTTAGGAATTGGCGTATTTATTGCCATGTCTATGAACTCCGAGGACAAAAATGAATTTGCTTCATTTCACATCCGTCAAGGACTGGGACTTACTTTAACATTCATATCACTGGGATTAATCATCAGCAATTTTGACAGCCTAATGATTTCGGCTCCCATGTGGATTTTCGTATTTGTTTTATGGTCTTACGGTATTACCAGTGCTATAAAAGGAGAAACAAAACCGGTTCCATTATTGGGAACGTATTATCAAAAATGGTTATCAAACATCTCATAATCCATGAATTTATCTTTAGAATATAAAATACGAGAGCCTAAAATAAAATTAGACGAAAATCCACTTTTACTTTTATTGCACGGATACGGCAGCAATGAAGACGATTTATTTTCATTTGCAACCGAGCTTCCTGATGAATATTATATTGTTTCAGCACGTGCGCCTTATAACATGCAATACGGTGCATATGCATGGTATGCAATCAATTTTGATGCGGATCAAAATAAATTTTCGGATCACGATCAAGCCAAAGTTTCAAGAGATTTAATTGCCGGATTTATTGATGAATTAATTCAAACCTACCCCATAAATGCTGAGAAAGTCACATTGATTGGCTTCAGCCAAGGATCTATATTGAGTTATGCAGTTGCACTTTCGTACCCTGAAAAGGTTCAAAAAGTAGTTGCGATGAGCGGGTACTTAAATTTAGAAATTGTCACTGAGGATTACCTAAAAAACAACTTTCATACCCTGAAAATATTTGCTTCACATGGAACAGTGGATCAAGTAATTCCAGTTGAATGGGCTAGAAAAACACCAGCAATAGTAGAAAATTTAGGGATAAATATAACCTACAAAGAATATCCTATAGGTCATGGAGTTGCTCCACAGAATTTTTATGACTTCAAAAACTGGATTTTAGAGAATGAATAAATAATATTTGTGCCGTATTCAGGTCTTTATAAACGGAATACGGCACCTTAATTATTTTTGGTACAACAACGATTGATTGACCTCAAAAGAAATACTTTTATCTTCATTGACAAAATATTCCAACAAAACTTCACCCCAAATTTCACCATCACTATAATCAGCAATAATCCATCTGTGGTTTAGTATTTTGACTTTGTTAATAATAAATTTATTTGTGCTAATTTGATCTTGACCCGTATACGGATTTCCCTTTGGGTTGGCGTTCAAATCCAATAATTTTTCAGTGACGAAAGGAATCAATTTCTCGTATTGAATTGTTTTGTTAGCGCTTGTAGTATCAAAATAATTTTGAGCATTCTCATTTTTTTCCAAAGAAAAATAGTTGGCATCCACTAATTGATTCGAAACCAAACTCAGACTGTCTCTTAATTTTTTAGTGGTTTTTTCATATCTAGTTTGCTCAAATACTACTTGTTTACTCAAAAACATATACGTAAAAACAGTAGAAAGCACAGCCAGAATAGTAAGGTACAGGAATAATGAATTTTTCATTTTAAATATAATTAAATTTTAATTTCTAGATTATCATAGGCGAGATAAACATGCTCGGGGAGATTTTTTTGAACCTCCTCGTGATACCCCATGATATGACTAATATGTGTAAGATAGGCTTTTTCTGGTTGGACCAAAGCTATAAAATCCAACGCTTCTTTTAAATTGAAATGCGTTTCATGAGACTCTTCCCGTAAAGCATTTACAACCAATACCTTTAGATTTTTTAACTTGACTATTTCACTTTTTTCAATAGTTTTCACATCCGTTAAGTAGGCAAAATCATCAATTCGATACCCAAAAACCTGAAGATTTCCATGCATGACACTGATGGGGACAACCGTTTTGTTGCCAATGGCAAATGACTGGTTGTTGACAACTTCAATAGTTGTAACAGAAGGCGCACCGGGATATTTATTGACCGTTTCAAAAACATAATCGAAACGTCTTTTTAGATTAGTTATAACCCGTTGATGTGCATAAATTGGAATTTCTCCTTGTTTGAAATTAAAAGGCCGAATATCATCGATTCCTGCGGTATGATCCGCATGTTCATGAGTAAATAAAATACCATCTACTTTCTGGCAATTTGACGCAAGCATTTGCTGTCTGAAATCAGGTCCGCAATCAATTACAAAAGAATAATTCTCCCAAGAAATCCATACAGAGACGCGCAGTCTTTTATCTTTAGAATCAGAGCTTTTACAAACAGGATGATTACTACCAATAACAGGAATGCCTTGTGATGTACCAGTTCCTAAAAAATATACCGTCAACTTTCTTTATTTTATTTGCAAAAATAGGGTTAATTCCCTTTCATTAGAAACCTATTTAACTAACTTTACAAAATATTAGCCATATTAAAAGAAAATGGATACAGAAATAAAATTAAAAGGTGATAAAATCATCGAACAAATCCCTTCAGTCAAAGATAAAGCACTTCGTATCAATTTGAACGAAAATATCTATGGAACTTTTGCAGAAATTGGCGCTGGACAGGAAACTGTAAGACATTTTTTTAGATCTGGTGGATCGTCAGGTACAATTGCAAAAGCAATGTCAGCCTATGACAAAGACTTTAGCGATGCCGTTTATGGAATTGAAGAGGACGGTCGTTATGTGACCGAAAGTCGACTCAAAAAAATGCTTTCTCATGAAGTAAATCTAATAGAAAAAAGGCTAAGCAGAGAAAAACATCCTAATAAAATGTTTTTTAGCTATGCGAATACCGTAGCCACTATTGACTTTGCCAAACAATTCAAAGGACATGGCTGGGTCGGTATTAGTTATCAAATTGAGCCGGATGAGGATTATAATGAAATTATTCTTCACATTCGATTTAAAGAAACTGATGTGCGTTTGCAACAGGAAACATTAGGTATTCTGGGCGTAAACTTAATTTACGGAGCGTATTACAAATACAACGACCCCAAACGTCTCTTGCGTTATTTGTATGACCATTTAGACAAAGATCAATTAGAAATAGACACTATAAATTTCTCAGGTCCGCGTTTTGCTGATGTTGACAATCGTTTGATGAGTTTACAATTAGTCAAAAATGGAATGACTGATGCCGTTATGTTTAATCCTGATGGAATAAACATACTTCCTGCTGCTATATTATACAAGAAAAACATCCTTGCTTTTAGGGGTAGTTTTCGTCCCGTTACAAAAGTCAACATGGACATGTATGAGAAATCATTAAAAATGTTTTTAAATGAGAACAAGGTCAGTCCGGAAAACACATTAGTGATTTTTGAAATTACATTATCCAACCTACGATCTGATGGAGAAATCGATGAAAGAGATTTTATGGATCGAGCTGAATTACTCTGTTCACTTGGACAAACCGTAATGATTTCAAATTTTCAGGAATATTACAAGGTAGTGGAGTATTTTGCGAATTATACCAAAGCCAGAATGGGATTAGCCATGGGTGTGAATAATTTAATAGATATTTTTGACGAGAAATATTACCGTCATTTAAGTGGCGGAATTCTGGAAGCTTTCGGGAAATTATTCTACCGCGACATGAAAGTATTCTTGTATCCAATGATTGGGGAAAATGGAGAAATAATCACCTCCGAAAATTTAAAAGTACACCCAAGAATGAAAGAACTCTATAAATTCTTTAAATTCAACGGAAAAGTAGTTGATATAGATGATTATGACCCCTCTATTTTAGAGGTGTTCTCTCGTGAAGTTTTAAATATGATTAATAATGGAAAGCCCGGTTGGGAAACAATGCTTCCCCCTGGTATTGCAGAAATAATTAAGGAACACAGACTTTTTGGATTTGATCCTAATAAAGTTTTGAAGGAAATCAATTCGTGAATCAGTAGTCAAATTTTGAGTTAAATTAAAAACAAAGTCCAGAGCTGGGGTCGATTAAAACCGCAGATCTGGACTTTGTTTATTATTAAAAGTTGGTTTGCATTTATATTTGCAAATGCAATAAAGGATGACACCACGGAATCATTATTTTAGTATCTGAGCAGCATGCACTTTGGTTTTTACAGCCGAGATAACCTCATCAATAATCCCGTTTTCATCAATTACAAAAGTAGTCCTGTGGATCCCGTCATACTCTTTTCCCATAAATTTCTTGGGACCCCAAACCCCAAAAGCCTGTATCACTGATTTGTCTTCATCTGCAAGTAATGGAAAAGGAAAGTTATACTTTTCCTTAAACTTGGCCTGTGCTTTTTGAACATCGGCACTAACGCCCAGAAGAGCATAATTGTTTGCTTCAAATCGCTCGAAATTATCTCTTAAGTCACAAGCCTCGGCTGTACATCCTGGCGTATTTGCTTTTGGATAAAAGAAAATTACTAATTTTTTACCTGCATAATCTGTTAATTGATGTAATTTTCCATCTTGATCCAGACCTGAAAAATCAGGTGCTTTATCTCCTTTTTTTAATGTTGTCATTATTTTTATTGATTTGAATTTGAATTTTGCTAATGCCGCCGAAATTGTTTTTCTTTACCAATCAAATTTAATAAATAATGAATAAACAGGAACGTGTAATTTTTGTTATAAATACGTTAAAAAAACTATATCCTACGATTCCAATTCCCTTGGATCATAAAGACCCGTATACGTTGCTGATTGCCGTTTTATTATCCGCACAATGTACGGATATTCAAGTAAATAAAATCACTCCTTTACTTTTTGCAAAAGCAGATAATCCGTTTGATATGATCAAAATGTCTGTCGAAGAAATTAAGGAAATCATTCGGCCTTGTGGCTTATCGCCAATGAAATCAAAAGGAATTCATGGTTTATCCCATATATTAATTGACAAACATGGCGGAAAAGTACCTCAGAGTTTTGAATTTCTGGAAGAATTACCCGCGGTAGGACATAAAACGGCCAGTGTTGTGATGTCCCAAGCTTTTGGAGTTCCAGCCTTTCCGGTTGACACACACATTCATCGCTTGATGTACCGATGGAATTTAACCAATGGGAAAAACGTAGTTCAAACAGAGAAAGATGCTAAACGCCTTTTTCCCGAAGCAATTTGGAATGACCTGCATCTTCAAATTATTTGGTACGGAAGAGAATATTCTCCGGCTCGTGGCTGGGATTTAGATCAGGATATTATTACTAAAACTATTGGCCGAAAAATGGTTATTGATACATATTATAAAAAATAAAGCATGCTAAAAAACCGCTGCTTCCAAATGGAATAAGCGGTTTTCTAGTCTTTTACAATCCAAATAAAATAGGAAAGCTGCTATTTCTTGGTCAATTCGATATAATTTCGAAATTTTTATTGTCTATTTTCAGTATGCTTAACGCCTTAGAATAGCTTAATAAAAAAGAAATTGTTTCTTTACTGGGTTTCATTGTTTGAGAAACTAATGATTTTTTTGAGTAAGTTTTTGCCATAGAGTAATACAAATTTGTTTTCTATTACAACGCAGCAAGTTTCAGTATATTGTCAATTAGTCAAAACAATTTGGTGTTTATCAATCACTTTTCTCAAATTCATCAAAGCGTAACGCATTCTCCCTAAGGCGGTATTGATACTCACTCCTGTTGTCTCTGAAATTTCCTTAAAACTCATATCCTGGTACATTCGCATCACCAAAACTTCTTTTTGATCAGCAGGAAGTTCTTCTATTAGTTTTTTTAAATCCATTTCGACTTGTTCCGATATTATTTTGTTTTCTATGGTCAACGAATCATCGGACATAATTGAGAAAATGGAAAACTCTTCCGTTTCTCTGAACATGGGCATTTTTTTAGTTTTTCGGTAATGATCAACAACCAGATTATGGGAAATACGCATTACCCAAGGTAAAAATTTACCTTCTTCATTATACGAATTTGATTTTAAAGTTTTTATTACTTTGATAAAAGTATCCTGAAAAATGTCTTTGGTAATATCTCTATCCGGAATTTTAGAATATATAAAACCAAAAATTTTTGATTCATGCCTTTTTATCAATTTAGCTAAGGCATCCTCATTACCTGAGATGTATTCCTTTACCAATAATGCGTCAGGGAGTTGTATATTAACCATAATTATACTTTTTAGTTTTTAATTAAAATTGGAGAGTTTTCTCTAAAAAGTAGTTTTGTATATAGGCTAAAGAGTTTTTAGGTTTATTAAAGTTTTCAAATTTAACCAATTATTATTTTAAGATCCAAGTAAAATTAATATAAATTAACAGATGTTCATTGAAATTTGTTAAAATTTTTCTTGTTTTTTCACATTTACAACACAAATAGCATGCCGATGAATACATTCAAGTTGTTTGTAATTTCAAAATATTTAGCAGAATAATCAAATTCGCCAATTTTATTTCTAAAACTCCACTAATTATTCGTTTTTTCCAAAACTGAAATTCCATATAACAACCAGTAAAAATCTTATTTCCAATCACTTTTACAGAACGAACAATAGTTTCATTTGGTGATGGATACAATTCCCAATTAGATCCATTAAATTCTAATAATCCCTCATTGTTTGCAAAGAAAACATAATGATTTTGATCTTGAGAAATCATCCAGTTTTGATTTCCTGCACCATAAGTAGTAGAGAAATATTTTACAATTGGCGGTAGCTCTTGCGAAAAACACAAAAAGATATTAAAAAAAGAAAAATGTATAATTTTGTTTTCAAAAGTTCTTGTTATTAATTTTTCAAAAATAAAATTAATAATAGTATTTATTTATTGGATTGAAAATATTAAAACGATACAAGAAGAAAAGCACTTTTCAACCGTGCTTTTAATGATTATTTGTGAGTTGTTCATTCCCTTTTCTCTGTTCAAAATTGATTACTTTTGTAAAAATTATCATTTTTATGCAAGTTGACCTTTCGAAACTAGATCCAAAGAAAAATATTATTATAAAAGGAGCGCAAGTACACAACCTAAAAAATGTAGACGTCGCCATTCCCCGCAATAAATTAGTGGTTATCACGGGACTTTCGGGTTCTGGAAAATCAAGCTTGGCTTTTGATACTTTATATGCCGAAGGACAACGCCGTTATGTAGAAAGTTTATCTTCGTATGCGAGACAATTTCTTGGACGATTGGATAAACCTAAAGTGGAATACATCAAAGGAATTGCTCCGGCAATTGCTATTGAACAAAAGGTGAATACTACCAATGCCCGCTCTACTGTAGGAACCTCAACCGAAATATACGATTATGTAAAATTGCTTTTTGCCAGAATTGGACGCACGTATTCGCCTATTTCTGGTCGGGAAGTCAAAAAAAATAACGTTACCGATGTCGTTACCGATGTCAAAACATTTGCAATAAACAGCAAATGGTTGCTGCTTGCTCCGATTCATCTGGAAGAAGGGCGAAAACTGGAAGACAAACTAAAGGTCCTATTACAGCAAGGTTTTGCCCGAATATTAGTGAATAACGAAATGGTTCGTCTGGACGACTTACCGGATTCACTAGATAAAAAAGAAATATTCTTAATCATTGACCGAATTGTAGTCAATCACGATACTTCCGGAGAAGAAGAATTCTACAATCGTCTTGCTGATGCGGTGCAAACTGCTTTCTTTGAAGGAAAAGGGATCTGCCATTTACAAGAATTAAACGCTGATAAAAAGTATTCCTACTCCAATAATTTTGAGTTGGATGGTATTACATTTCTAGAACCCAACGTTCATTTGTTCAGCTTCAATAATCCGTATGGAGCATGTCCCGTTTGTGAAGGATATGGAAATATTATAGGAATTGATTCCGAATTAGTCGTGCCAAATACCACTTTGTCTGTTTATGAAAACGCAATCTTCCCTTGGCGAGGAGAAAGTATGAGCTGGTTTCGCGACGAATTAGTAAATAATGCCTACAAATTTGATTTTCCAATACACAAACCGTATTATGAGTTGTCTGAGGATCAAAAAGAACTAATTTGGAATGGAAATAGCTACTTTCAAGGGCTGAATGATTTTTTTAAAGAACTGGAAGAAAAAAATTATAAAATTCAAAACAGAGTAATGCTTTCGCGCTATCGAGGCAAAACCAAATGCCATTCCTGCAAAGGAAAACGCTTGAGAGTAGAAGCTTCCTACGTGAAAATAAACGCAAAAACGGTTTCTGATTTAGTTGATTTACCGATTAAACATCTGGTAACCTTTTTCGAAAACATTGATTTAGATGTGTATGAAAAGCAAATTGCGAAGCGATTAATGGTTGAAATCAACAACCGTCTATCGTTTTTAACCGAAGTAGGATTAGACTACCTTACATTAAACAGAAATTCTGCAACACTTTCTGGAGGTGAATCACAACGCATCAACTTAGCCACTTCATTAGGGAGCAGCTTAGTGGGTTCAATGTATATCTTGGATGAACCCAGTATTGGTTTACATCCAAAAGATACAGAACGTTTGATAAAAGTATTGTTATCGTTACGCGATTTAGGCAATACGGTCATTGTGGTAGAACACGATGAGGATATCATGAAAGCCGCTGATATGATTATTGATATAGGTCCGGAAGCAGGAACTTTAGGCGGGCATTTAGTCGCGCAGGGAACCTATGATGAAATACTAAAATCTACTTCACTTACTGCGAAATATCTAAACGGTGATTTAGAAATTAGCGTCCCTAAAAAACGAAGACTTTTCAAGAATTTTATTGACATAAAAGGAGCACGAGAAAATAATTTACAAAATATTGATGTTACTTTTCCACTGGATGTATTAACGGTTATTACAGGAGTTTCTGGAAGTGGAAAAAGTACGCTTGTTAAGAAAATCCTTTTTCCGGCCATGCAAAAAAAGTTGGAAAACGCAGGTGAAAAAGCGGGACAATTTACTGAAATGACCGGTTCTTTTGCTCAAATTAAACACATAGAATACGTAGATCAAAACCCAATAGGAAGAAGTTCCCGTTCTAATCCGGTGACGTATATCAAGGCGTATGATGATATCCGAGAATTGTATGCTAAACAAAAACTATCAACGATTAGAGGCTATCAAGCCAAACATTTTTCTTTTAATGTTGATGGAGGGAGATGTGAAACATGTAAAGGAGAAGGTGCTATCAACGTAGAAATGGTTTTTATGGCTGATGTACAATTACCTTGTGAAACCTGCAACGGGAAACGATTCAAAAAAGAAGTACTGGAAGTAGCTTTTGAAAGCAAAAACATTCATGATATTCTTACAATGACCATAGACGATGCGATTGCGTTTTTCAATACTAATAAACAACCTAAAATAACTCAAAAATTACAGCCTTTGCAAGATGTGGGATTGGGATATGTTCAATTAGGCCAATCATCTTCTACTCTGTCCGGAGGCGAAGCCCAACGAATAAAACTGGCTTCATTCTTAGTGAAAGGAGCTACAAAAGACAAAGCCTTATTTGTTTTTGACGAACCTACAACGGGACTGCACTTTCATGACATCAAAAAATTATTAGCGTCTTTCGATGCATTGATTGATAAAGGACATTCAATTATTGTTATTGAACACAACCTTGATTTAATAAAATGTGCGGATTGGATTATTGATTTGGGGCCTGAGGGCGGGGAAAATGGCGGGAAATTATTGGCGGTAGGAACTCCGGAACAAGTTGTTAAAATAAAAGAATCTGTTACGGGAAAATATTTGAAAGATAAATTATAAATATTATCCCATATAACATTTCTCTTCAAAAGTATTTCCATCTTCATCAATAGCTACAAGTATTTTTTTAGCTTTTGAGGAAACCTGTGTAATATAAATCCAGGCGATGGACCACAGTCCTAATGTAATGCAACAGATACAAAAATTAAAAAGATGATCTACTTTTTTTCTTTTTTTCAATAAAATAGCGAAGGGCAACTTGTCGTTTCGTTCCAACACTATAAATCCATGGTTGGTTTTATTTTCCAGGATGGAGGAAAACTTTATAAAATTCTCCTCGGTTATACTTGTATTGCTTTTCATATTATTTCAGATAATTTATCTCTAATTTTTTTACTAGTAGTGACAAAATGACGTTTACAAAAATAATGGCAATTTTAGAACTTCACAATACCCACTTTTAGTGATATTTTGCATTTCTATTTTTTATTAAATATAAAAAAAATAATTATAAATACATGAAAATAAGCGACTTAATACGTAACAATCCGAAAATAAATAATATTTAGGTGAATTTTTTTACAACCAAATTCAGAGCTTCGTTTATCTCTATTGAAATAACAAACTTGTAATTAATATAAATATATAAAATGGCTACTAAAATAGATTTTAATCCTATGCTTATGATTGGATGAAAAGGAAATTCCCAGAAATAAAACATCAAGAACAATACAAAAGTTATCGCAAGAGAATATAATGTCTGTATTGTAAACGGATACAAGTGCATACGCTTGACTACAAAAAGCAGTTTGGCCAAACTATACAGCGTTATTGATAACAAAGTAGCTACTGCAGTTCCTGTTATAGCATATCTTGGTATAAAAAACATATTCAGTCCTATTGTTAGAAAAACAAGTAATAAACCTAAAAACAAGACCATACGGTAGTATTTTGAATTAAAAATAATAGCATTATTATTTCCTAAAATCAAATCAAAATATTTAGAAATCCCTATCAAAAATACCACTAGAATTCCTCCACTATACTCTTTTGGAACCATTACATACAACTGGTTGATATTGACAAAAATACACAGCATTACAAAACCACCTACAACTTGCAAATTAATTGAAGTCTTTTTGTACAAATCATTTAATTCATCCTGCTTATTCTCATGCATTAACTTAGCCGTTATGGGATATGTAATTTGATGCATCGCCCTACTGGGAACTGCTATGACAGATGCAATATAAGTAGCAACGGAATAATAGGCTATATTCTCAATTTTAATGTATTGATTCAGCATAATTTTATCAATATCCAACAACATAACCGCAACACTACCTGATAAAATAATGAAAAAAGTATATACTAAAACATCTTTCACATTTTGAGGAATGGAAAACTGAAATACAGGTTTTTTTATTCGGAAAGCATAAAACATCGTTATAGCAAAAGCCAGAAAATAAATAATAGCAGTAACATAAATAAATTGTACCACTGTAATCCATTTATAATAGACTCCAATCAAAGCAAATAAAGAAAATAATCTTAGCCCTACCTCTTTCACAAAATTTCCAAAAACCGAATGCATGTGCACTCTGGCCCAAGCATAAAAAATCTCGAAATAAGCCATACTAAGTCCTATAAATGGAATAAGCCATAAATAATCTTTAACTACAGGATTTTCTTTGCTCAAGTATAATGAAATAGGTTCAAAAAAGAATAATCCAATCAATACTAAAGGGATACACAACAAGAAAGGAATTAGTACAGTAAACGAGAGAAACTTGGAGCGTTCTTCTTCTGTTTTATACTGAGTATAAAACTTCACCAACGTATTTTGCATACCAAAAGCCAATAAAGGCATAATGATATTTGCCCAAGAAAGAATGTAGTTTGTTAAGGCATAAAATACTGTTCCTAAAAAAAACGGATACAAATAAAGTGTATTTATTGCCCCAATACCAAAACCAAAATAGGTAATTATTGTATTCTTTAAAGATTGATTTAATACTATTCCCATTTCTTTATCATTGCGAGACACAAAGCAATCTCACTTTTAATTTATATTTTATTAAGCAGTTCAACCAATTCTTTGGTAAGATTTTTTCTGGAATAACGCTGTAATCCAACTCCATTTACTTGCAATTTACCTTCCAAAAACTGATTATAAAAGTCCAAAATTACACTTTTAAGTTTCATTTTCTCCGAATAATCAAAAAATATGCCTGTGTTGGTAGTGGTAATAATTTCGGCAAAATCAGAACCTTTGGGACCAATTGCAATAATTGGACGGTTGGAAACCATATATTCAAATAATTTCCCAGGGATAATGCTTTTAGTCTCTTCAGAATTAATTTCGACAAGCAACAAAACCTGGGATTTTCTTTGATGTGCAATCGCTTCTGCATGCGAAACATACCCCAAATTATTCAAATAGGAATTTAACCCGAATTGTGTCATAGTTTCCAAAACTTCTTGACTGACTGCTCCGATTAGCTTTATTTCTACATGCGATTTGAACTCCGGAATCTCATGAATCAATTCAACCAAACTCTCCCATAAAATCAGAGGATTTCTCTCGGAAAGAAAAGAACCAATGTGCGCCAAAGAAAATTTAGAATCTAACGCTTGTTTTTCGACTTGCTCCGTATCATACCCATTGGTGATAACCGCAATGGGCTTAGCGGTAATCGCCTGGAATTCGGTTTTGGTGGTTTTGCTCGTTACTATAATGGTATCGGCTGTATTCAAAACCTGGTGTTCTAGTGCTTTGTGTTTTTTAGCAGCAAAACTCGACAATCGCAAGGATTTGTGATACCCAATAGTGGTCCATGGATCCCTGAAATCAGCAAACCATTTTAAATCTAATTTCTGTTTTAATTCTAATCCAATAAGATGCAGACTGTGCGGTGGTCCCGAAGTAACAATGGTATCAATATTATTTTCTACAATATATTTCTCCAGATAAGCAACTGATGGTTTTACCCAAAAAACACGCGCATCGGGAATAAAAAGATTCCCGCGAATCCAAAGAAACGTTTTATCCAGAAAAGATTGTTTTTTTTGATTTGGAATAATCCCGGAACTGATTTTTTGGGTTTTGTTTTTCGAAAGAAACGAAGCCAGTTGATACGGTTCAAAAATTTTCTGTTTCAGAATAATGGTCTTATCCGAAACTTCTTTAACCAAGTTTTCATCAACAATAGGATACGTTGGATTCTCCGGAATATACACAATCGGCTGAATGCCAAAATCTGGCAAATACTTAACAAACTTTAGCCAACGTTGTACCCCAGGTCCTCCAGCCGGTGGCCAATAATAGGTAATTATTAAAATTTTTTTTGGTTCCAAGTTTAGGATTTTGTTGTAATTGATTTTAAATCCGTAAAAAACAAAGTACTGTTTTGATACAATCCTTTTGAAATAATGTAAAAAGCCGGTAAAGCGGGGATTACTGAATAATATTTAAATTTGTCAGGTATAAATAAGTAAATACCAAACAATACTCCAAAAATAAAACCTAATAAAAAAAGTAACAACAATATTTGTTGAAACGATTTTAAACCGAATAATTCTATCATAATTTTAATAAATATTTTTGTTATTTAGTTTCTCCAACTCTTCAATATCTAGTTGATCTTTAAGTCTATTAGCTGCTTTTTTGGAAATAATCAAATTATCATAATCAATAAAAAACACTGGAATTCCATCTATATCTATGATATTTGCTTTTTCTAAAAGTACTACAAAAGGCTAATTTTCTAAACCTTTAACAGAAGTCATAATATCCAATCTAAAATTAATATTTAGAGTGAAATCTGTCCGACCCGGAATAAATTGCATTGTATTAATACTTTAAAAATCACCTAAACCAATTTGTTTGATCGCATTTCTTAAATTTCCACGATTAGCAATCGTATCTTCAATGAAAATATCAATATCTCCTGTGTTTCTTCCGTAGCCGTAAATATTTACTGCAAATCCACCGATAGTTAAATAGTTTACCTTGTTTTCTGACAAGTACTTCCAAACATCTATTATTTGTTTATGCATATTCATTTCAAATTATTTTGATTTTGAATATTTCTTTGCTGCCTTTAATAAGCAAGATATTTCGATTATTGCCATCAGTTTTTCAAAACGTTGCTGATAAGTCAATCCTCTTGTTTCCTCAACATATCTAGCCTCCTTTACTGTTGATGTTCGTGATTTAATTTGACTTTACCCATTGCATTAAAAATTTAGAATGTATTCGAAATTTATTAGATCAAATTTACAAATAAATATCAGACAGCTAACGCCTTTTTTTTCTTTCAAAATAAATCCCACCAATCA
Organism: Flavobacterium sp. LS1R10; assembly: GCF_003968825.1. NCBI lineage: Bacteria > Pseudomonadati > Bacteroidota > Flavobacteriia > Flavobacteriales > Flavobacteriaceae > Flavobacterium > Flavobacterium sp. LS1R10. Next base: position 81,743 of record NZ_RYDH01000009.1, read on the forward strand.
AAAGCAACAACATTCCTATGGAACTTACCAACGTAATCGTGCTTCCGGTTTTTATAACTTGAGGTTCAAACTTGAATTCTATTTTGTGTTGCCCCCCTGGAAGAACTAGTGCTCTCAATACATAATCAACAGGGAAATGAACTGTTTTTACGCCATCAACATAGGCATTCCATCCCTTTTCATAATATATTTCAGAGAAAACTGCCAAAGCATATTTAGTATTATTAGCAGTATATTTAAGATAATTGGGTTTGTAAACGTCTAATTGAATGGTTCCACTGGTATCCCATCTCCTTTTCAATCCAACATTTCTAAACTTAGATCCATGCTCATGCCGGTTAAATATTGCGACATCTTTAGTATCTAGTTGTCCTAAAGATTTCATCTCATCATCAGGGGTATTAACTACTTTCACACTGCTTACAAACCAGGCATTCCCATTGGCATTTGGGTTCGAAGTTGGAAATTCTTTTCCTTCCTTATCCGTCTGAATTACATACTTGACATTTAGCATGTTTAGGATTTCCATATTATTATTGGCAATTTGATAATCAAATAATTGTTGCATTCTTCGCGGCTTCACGGCACTGTAGCCACCAATTGATTTATGAAAATAAGAAGCACGTGCGCTGGACAAGTTTCCACTTACTTCAAAAACTCTGTAATGAGTTGTATCCTTGAGAATTTCAACATCGGAAGCTGTTTCCTGAAATGGGACTTCCACTTCCCTGCCGCTGACAAAATCTTTTCCTGACACATAATTTTTATCAACAAAAAACAAATCAAAAACCATCAATAAGCCTACAAGTATAATAGCGGTTTTCTGAGCAAACCTATCTTTAATAAACAACCATAAAATACCCGCTGTAATTACTATCAAGAAACCAGATCGCAATAAATCAGCACTATACAAACTCATTCGGTCCTGTTTTAAGGCATTAACAAAGTCAGGTCCGTAACTTTGTTGATAATACGCATCATTACCTCCAGAGAAACTAAACATACTTTTACTAAAAAACAAGATCAGTATTAATCCCAGCCCTAAAACACCGGTCTCCATTACGGCTTTCTTTTGTAGTTTTTTGTCCAATGTAAAGAAAGACTGCAATCCCATAATAGCCAGAACAGGAAAACACAATTCAAGAATAACTTGTATGGAGGAAACTGCTCTAAATTTATTGTACATAGGAATATAGTCAATAAAAAAATCAGTCACTAAAGGAAGATTCTTCCCCCATGAAAGTATCAAAGCAACTACAGCTCCAGAAAGGAATACATATTTTATTTTGCGTGTATCAATAAACAAGGCCATAATAGCCAAAAAGAAAACCACTATACCAATGTATGCGGGAGCAGCAACTATGGGTTGATCTCCCCAATAGGTTGGCATTCCTGAAACAAAATCAGTTGCCTGATCTTCTGGTACGCCCTTGCCCACCATTAGTTCAAACATATTACTGTCTTTTCCTACTGCCTCATTATTTGAGCCTCCAAAAAGTCGGGGCGCTATCAGATTAAAACTTTCCATAATTCCATAACTGTATTCCGTTATGTACTCATACGTCAAGGCGCTATTACTATCCTTTTTTGAACCATCAGGATTAAAGGTTAATTCACTTTTCCCTCGAGTACTAAAATCTGCATATTCGGCAGTAGCTAATAAATTAGTCGCATTGGTGCCAATAGCAAATATTCCCGCAACCGCAAGTATTCCAAATGAATACAGTAGCGATTTATAGTCTTTTTCTTTTACTTGCTGGTACACAAAACATATAGAAAGAATCAATAAGAAAATCAATAAATAATAGGTCATCTGGAAGTGATTCGCATTGATTTCTAATGCTGTCGCAAAAAGCGTAATCAAACCTCCAAGAATATATTTTTTTTGAAACACCAAAATAAATCCAGCAATAACCAGTGGCATATACGCAATAGCGTGTGCTTTAGCATTATGACCAACTCCAAGAATAATTATCAAATAGGTAGATAAACCAAAGGCTAATGCACCAAAAAAGGCTTTCAAGGGATCCACTTTTAATACCAGCATCAAGCCATAAAATCCAAGAAAATATAAAAATAAATAATCCGCAGGACGCGGTAAAAATCGCAATGCATCGTCTATCTCACCAATATAATCGTGAGGATATTTGGCTCCTAGTTGATAGGTTGGCATACCACCAAATGCGGAATTAGTCCAATACGGCTCCACATCATCGGTGGCTCTAAAGTCATTTTGCTCTTTGGCCATTCCTGTATATTGCACAATATCAGACTGGAAAATTTGCTTTCCTTGCAACACAGGATAAAAATATAGCAGAGAAATCACAACAAAACCAAGTATGGCTATGGCGTGTGGATAGAACTTATTTATTATTTTCAATGTAAAATGGTTTGGATTATAGTAAAAATGATGCTAATAATGACAAATTTAATCTATTTCTTCGTAATCTACATAATCGCCCACTTTTTTGGTTTCGCGTGGGTTTTTAGTATTTGCTGTTGTGTAAAGAACTTCTTCCTCCTTAGATTGCGTTTTTTGCCACGTATTCTCTTGTGCATACTGCTGTTGCTTCTGCATGTTTTCGCCTGCTTTCTGCACTACTTTTTTTACTAATAATGGCAGAAATAATTTAGCCAAAAATCTAAAAATATAATAGAAAGCAATCATATAAAAAAGTGCTTTTATAAAACCCGTAAATGAAGCTGTTTGCATATAAGTGTAATTTTTTCCAAAATTAATAAATCAACTGTTCAAAATTAAACTATCTCTCTTAAATAAATAATAAAATATAGTACATTTGAAAAGCGTTGTTACTTTTTAACTAAAAAAAATAAGATGTCCAAAATCAAAATCTTACTAATTGTAGCTCTCTCAATGATTCCAAGTATTCATTATGGGCAACATACGGATCAAATCAATTCGAACAGACCGGGTGAAACCATGTCGGCTTTTGCTGTTGGAAAGTCTGTTATCCAAATAGAAACTGGTGTTTACGGGATCAAACAAAACCATCGTTTATTGAACTATGATGCAAACGGTTTTGGGATTGATGCCACATTGCGATGGGGATTATTCATGGAAAAGCTGGAATTGATAGCCGATATACAATACCAAAACGAACTGTACACTTCTTTATTCAACAAAACCAATCGTGCAGACTTCAAGCAAACGGTTCTGGGAGCTAAATATTTAGTGTATGATCCTTTCCGGAATTATGAAAAAAAAACAAACCTCTACAGCTGGAAAGCCAATCAAAGTTTTGACTGGCATCAATTAATTCCTGCTGTATCTATATTTGCAGGAGCTAATTTTACGATGGCAGACAATCCCTATTCTTTTTCCCCTGAATCCAGTATATCTCCAAAAATTATGTTGATTACCCAAAACCACTTAGGCGATGGCAGGTGGGTTTTTGTGACGAATATCATTGCTGACTATATTACTACTGAATTCCCGAGTTATGGCTACGTGGTAACTTTGACTAGAGGGTTTAATGACAAATGGTCCGGATTTGTAGAAAATCAGGGGTTCAAAAGTGATTTTTACAGCGATGCAATTGTTCGTGGTGGCGCTGCTTATTTGTTAAATAAAGACATGCAAATTGATGCCTCAATAAGTACAAGTCTTAAAGATACTCCATCTGCACTGTATGGAGGTATTGGTTTTTCCTGGCGCTATGATGCCAATTACCAAGAAGTAAGAATAAATATTGACAATTAAGTATTCCGATAAAAAAGCCTTAAAAATAAGCGAAAAAATATAAAAATAAGTACAGTAAAATAAGCGGTATAAAAGAATCCCAAAACTTTCGTTTTGGGATTCTTTGTATTTGTCTTTTCTAGTCGCTGAAAAGAGTACTAAAAACTATTTTACTTCCATCAATTCTACATCAAAAATCAAAGTAGCATTTGGCGGAATTGCTCCTCCGGCACCACGAGATCCATACCCTAAATGAGATGGAATCACAAAACGTGCTTTGTCACCTACACGCAACAAGGCAATTCCTTCATCCCAACCCTCAATAACCTGACCTTGCCCCAATCTAAATTCGATTGGTTTTTTTCTTGGATAAGAGGAATCAAACACTTTTCCATTCTCTAATGAACCTTCATAGTGAACAGCAACGGTTTTTCCGCTTTCTGCTTTTTTACCTTCTCCTCTTTGGATGAATTGGTAACGCAGTCCACTTTCTGTTTTTTCAAAACCCGCAGCTAATTTTTCCATCGCAGCTTCAGCATCGGCTTTCAAAGTGGCATCACGTTTGTTCCGTGATCCCTTAAAGCTAATAAAAGCTTCAATTGCATTCCAATTTTTAGCTTCATCTCCTACTCTAACGATCTCTAAAGTCTCTAAAACATCGCCTTGAGCGATAGCATCAACGACATCCTGACCTTCAACTACATGACCAAAAACAGTATGCTTATTATCCAGCCATTCCGTAGGAATGTGTGTAATGTAAAATTGAGAACCATTCGTTCCTGGTCCTGAATTGGCCATCGCCAAAACACCCGGACAATCATGTTTTAGACTTGGATGAAACTCATCATCAAATTTGTACCCTGGATCTCCAGTTCCTGTTCCTTGTGGACAACCGCCTTGTACCATAAAATCAGGAATTACTCTGTGAAATTTTAATCCATTATAAAACTTAACTCCTTGTGGTTTAACTTTATTTTCTAAGTTACCTTCTGCTAATCCTACAAAGTTCCCAACTGTACCAGGAGTCAAATCGTGTGTTAGTTTTACTAAAACAGCCCCTTTTGTGGTGTTGAACTTAGCATATATTCCGTTTTCCATTGCTTTTTAATTTTTATTGAAATGCAAATTTACAAAATTAATTTATTTGAACCTATTCACTAAAACGTTACATTTGATAAATCATCTTGAAATTTCTTCCAATTTTCTGTCTTAAAAAGGATCCTATTTAAAGCCACTTGAAATTTAATCTTTGATGTAATTCTAACACAACCTGTATTCAAATGATTCTTTTTATACCGTCACCACTAAAAACCTATTTATCTATGAAATCTATTTATTACCTTTTATTCTTTTTTAGTTTCATTTGCAATGCACAAGAAAGACCAGTACCACTAGCGTATTTTTTGCCGCAAAACGAAACGTACAATGACAAAATTCCGACACCTAAAAGTGTTTTTAATTTTGAATTAGGAGAAATGCATACTGATCACAATCAAGTAGTTCACTTTATGGAAGCTATTGCAAAAGCTTCTGACAGAGTGCAAATAGAAACAACCGGTTACACTTATGAAAACCGTCCACTACAATTACTTACCATTTCAAGTCCTGAAAATTTAGCAAAAATTGATGAAATTCATAGAAAACACCTCGCTTTATCGGATTCAGATACTAATGCTTCGGATGTATCTAATTTGCCTATCGTACTCTATTTAGGCTATTCAATCCATGGAAATGAATCCAGCGGAACCGGTGCCGCAATTGCTCTGACCTATTATCTTACAGCCTCAGAAAGTCCTGAACTAAAGAAAATGCTGGATAATACGATTATTCTATTAGATCCAAGTTTAAATCCAGATGGTTTGCATCGTTTTTCAACTTGGGTGAACAGCCATAAAAGTAAAAACTTAGTAACAGATCCTAATGACCGAGAATTTAATGAAGCATGGCCAGGCGGAAGATTTAATCACTACTGGTTTGACATGAACAGAGACTGGCTTCCCGTTCAACTTCCTGAAAGTCAGGCGCGCATTAGGACTTTTAGGAAATGGATGCCAAATGTATTGTGTGATTTTCACGAAATGGGAACTAATTCGACTTACTTTTTTCAGCCGGGAGTTCAAAGTCGCACCAACCCACTCACTCCTGAATTAAACCAAAAACTAACCAAAAAAATTGCAGGCTACCATGCCAAAGCATTGGATAAAATTGGAAGTTTTTATTATGTCGAAGATGGTTTTGATGACTTTTATTACGGCAAAGGATCTACCTATCCTGACATCAATGGAGGTATCGGTATTTTATTTGAACAAGCGAGTTCAAGAGGACATGCCCAACAAAGCGTAAACGGAATAATCACTTTTCCATTTACCATCAAAAATCAATTTACAACCAGCTTGTCATCAGTACAGGCTGCGTATGAAATGCGAAAAGAGTTGCTGGAATACCAACGCGATTTTTTTACTAATTCCAGTGCCGAAAGTAAAAGAAACAAAACAAAAGGCTATGTATTTGGAGACGAAAAAGATGCTACTAAAGTTCAAGAACTCGCCAAAATACTAAGCCAGCATAAAATTGAAATGCTGCAATTGAAAGAAGACATCACCATCAACAAAAAGAATTTCAGTAAAGATTTGAGTATTATTATTCCCATGGAACAAAAAAACTCAAAGCTCATACACGCTATTTTTGATAGACAAACCAAGTTCAAAGACAGTATCTTTTATGACATTTCAGCATGGAATTTTGATCTGGCTTTCAATTTAAATTTTGAGGAACTGAATTCCCTTTCACAAGCCGGGGCACGTTACGAAAATGTATTGAAACCCGGAACGGTCAATCAAAAAAGTGATGTAGGATACCTAATCGAATGGACAGACTACAATTCTCCTAAACTTTTATACCAATTACAGGCCAAAGGACTGCGTATAAAAACCACTAAGAAACCATTTGTCCACAACGGAAAAACTTTTTCCTATGGGAGTTTGTTAGTACCTGTTCAGAATCAGACAATGAGTTCAGATGAAATGTATGCGTACCTGAACCAAATTATCCCGGAATACGCTATTGCTATTACCGCCGTAGAAACCGGGTTTACTGATGGTGCCAATTTAGGAAATCCCAATCTAGTCAATCTTACCATGCCTAAAGTAGCTATGGTCGTGGGACGTGGTGTTGATCCATCAGATGCGGGAGAATTATGGCATTTATTTGATCAAAAAGCACAAATTCCATTGACTAAAATAGATATGGAACAACTACAAAGAGTGACTCTAAGTGGTTATACGACTTTGATCATGGTCAATGGAAATTATGGTGGACTTTCACCAGCTACAGCAGCTAAAATAGAGCAATGGACTCAAAGTGGAGGAACTTTAATTGCGTATCAGGATGCTATTAAATGGCTGAATGATAGTAAATTAATTGAATTAACTTTGAAAACTACTAAAAATGAAGCTAAAGCAATTTCATTTGAACAAACTAGTGATTTCAAGGGAGCACAAGAGATTGGCGGGGCAATATTTGAAACCAGATTAGATTTATCACATCCTATTAATTATGGAATGCCACGAAATACGATGCCTATTTTCAGAAACTCCTCTATTTTTATTGAACCCAATAAAAACAGTTTTGGTAATCCAATCCAGTATACTAAAAATCCATTGTTGAGCGGTTACATTTCGAAACCAAAACTGGAGTTGTTAAAAGAAACCGTACCGTTTCAAGCCATTCGAAAAGGAGATGGAGCTATTTTAATTTTCACAGACAATACTAATTTCCGAGCCTTCTGGCTGGGAACAGAAAAATTATTTTGGAATGCTGTTTTCTTTGGCAAACTCATGTAAAAAACTATATTCTTTTTAAAGTATTTCAGAGTATTATAAAAAAAGCGCAAAGTATTTTGACTTTGCGCTTTTTTTATAATACTCAATTCATTGTACTTTTTGCACTTTGTCTTTGCGTTTATAAGTAACTGCATACACAGTTAATGCTAATAATGACAAAATAATGCAACCCAAAGTAACAGCCTTCCAGCCTCCATATTTCCATAACATCAAACCATAAGCTGAACCTGCCGCAGTTCCTAAAAAACTAAACGACATATACACGGTGTTCATACGGTTTCGTGCCTCTGGAAGTATTGAATATACACGGGTTTGATTTGAAATATGAACACTTTGTAAACCAATATCAATACAGACAATCCCTGTAATTATTCCGATAATACTTTGTGCTGAAAAATAAAAAATAACAAAACTGACTAACATCAATAAACTGCCATATCCCACAACAACTCTAGAACTGCCTTTGTCTCCGATTTTACCTACCAAAGGTGCCGCTAATGCTCCGGAAGCGCCCACCACGCCAAAAAGACCTATTGTTGCGCTATTAAAATGAAAAGGATCATCAGAAAGCAATAACACCATTGTGGTCCAAAACGCTCCAAATTGAGCAAAACAAAATACATTCATCACGGTTGCTTCTCGCAATAACGGTTGGGTTTTTATCAAAGAAAAAAGCGATTGGATTAATTGCGCATAAGTTCCCCCGAATACTGGTTGATTGAATGGAAATTGCTTGTAGATTACAAAAAAAATAAAAAGACATATTCCGGCGGCTATCCAAAACATGGCTCGCCAGCCCCAAATATCTCCAATAAAGCCGCTAAGGGTTCTAGACAATAATATCCCCACAAGCAAACCACTCATAATGGTCCCTACCACTTTACCCCGTTCTTCCGGCTTACTTAAAGAGGCAACCAAAGGTAAAATCAATTGTGGCACTATAGAAGTAATACCTATAAGTAATGAAGCAATTTCTAGCACCACAAAACTTTGGGCAGTAGCCGCAATAATCAAGGCTATTACTGAGGCAAAAGTGGTGATTAAAATCTGTTTTTTACGTTCAATCTTATCGCCAAGCGGAACCATAAAAAAAAGTCCAATAGCATAACCTGCTTGCGTCAGGTAGGTTATTGTACCGGAATCCGTTACGGGGATTTTAAATTCGGCTGCTATTAAAATAATTAAGGGTTGGCAATAATAGAGGTTGGCAACAATAAGTCCAGTGCAGGCTGCCATAAACAAAACACTTGATTTGGATAAATTCATGTGACAAAAATACTATTCTAATTTTTCCTGAAAAAATTAATAAATATTTTTTTTCATACATTCCTGCACAATTTACGGCTTCAATTGGAACGTACTAAGTACCAATTATTGAAAATAAGCAAGTACGTTTTCAATTGTATCAATTAATTGTGTTGGACCCAAATGAGCTGGGAAGTATTGTAGCCAAGGTCTTGTGCTGTTTTTAGATACTCTTGTTTTATATTTTGAGGCATTGTTTTATCTCGTGAAAGAAACCATAAATTCTTAAGACTTCTCCCAGCCATCAAAGCATATTTATAATCCGAATCAAGTGCTATAATGGTGTACCCTGAATAAAATGGACCAAAAAAAGAAACTTTTAATTTTCCGGTGTTTGAATCGCCCGCAAACTTGACCTTGCCTGTAGCTGCAACGTATTTGTTCTTTATAAAATTAAAACCCCGATTTATCACTTTAAGACTTCCATCCTTATTGAGTGAATATTTAGCTGTGGTATTGTTTAAATTTTTTTCAAAAACAAAATCCAGCCGTGCAATTTCGTACCAGTTGCCTAGAAATTTGTCTTTATCAAAATTTTGTATTGCCTTTACCTTTTTAGGTGTAGAGTGGCACAGATTCATTACGAATAAAGTTACTGAGAGCAATGTTAGACTTCCTAAGGCCAGAATTTTCTTTTTCATGATCTATCTTTAGATATCAAAATTCAGAAATAAAAAACTGTAAATCAATACAATTTAGAATACTTTAGGATTTGTTTTGGGTATTGCGCTCGAATAATTTACACACTTATGAAACATAAAAAACGTATTTTATCTATTGACAAATAGTGTTAGATGCCCACCACCGCTATCATTGTTAAATTTGACTCTAGTTTAATTTCAGGAATTGCTGTAGTCTTTTTTTTATTCAACAGTTCTATTCTGTCATTCCATAAACGTTCCAAAAGTTGATTCATTTGTACTCTACAGCTTCTTTTGAGTATAAAAAAACACTCTTTTATAGACCAAAGCTAAAAAAAAACGAAAAAAAAAACCTAATTTAGTACCCTTTGTAAGCGGCAGAAATACTTTAGCGAATACCCTAAAAAACTTAAATTACGATGATCAAGTATCACTTTAGAAAAGCAGAACCCTCTGAGATATCTCCAATATGGGAGATATTACAACAAGCTATCATTCGAAGAAAAAAAGACGGCAGCAATCAATGGCAAGACGGTTACCCAAATCCAGAGGTTGTACAAAAAGATATAGAAAAAGGGGAAGGATTTGTTTTGGTTGAAGGAGAAACCATTATTGGTTATAGCGCGGTACTAATCAATGACGAACCCGCTTATGAGAAAATTGAAGGAAACTGGTTAACCAATGATGATTTTGTTGTACTTCACCGCGTAGCTATTGCTGAAAAGTATTTAGGCAAAGGCTTGGCTAAAATGATTCTCAGACACATTGAGGATTTTGCGGTAAGCAACCTCATTTACAGCATAAAAGCAGACACCAATTTTGACAACATTGCCATGATAAAAATTTTTGAAAGTTCAGGTTATACCTATTGTGGTGAAGTTTATTTTAGAGGAAGCCCACGAAAAGCATACGAGAAAGTCTTGGCTAGACAGAACTAATTACAATTCTGAAAAACTTAGTATTAAAATTTAAAAACCGCAAATTCGCAGATAAAAACAGTTAGCAACGGTTTCTATAATTTGCGAATTTGCGGTGAGTTTTATTTAATACAATTTGTCTTAAACTGCAACTTCTTCTTCAAGTGCGGTTTCAAATTCCATGTGATCTTCTATCTCGACAGTTGCTTCCGGTTTAGAAGCTTTGATTGCATTGAACCTTTCTAATTGTTCCAATTCTCCTTCTTCTCCACTGAAATACGGAAAAACATCCATAATAGGAGATTCTGAAATAGCAGGAATCGTATAATCCCCCATCGTGCCTTTCATCACACTGATAGTATTATCATAAGCCTCTTTTACCTCATTGGCTTGCACTAATAAATACATATTGGTCTTGCGTTCTTTGCCACTTTCTTCGTCATAGGCGAGTAATGAAACTTTAGATCTAAACCAGCGATCTGCATTTTCAAAAGGATGAATCTCAGCATAATTAGCCACTTTTATATTCGTGATTTTGAATTCTTCACTGATATACGCTGACATTTCTTCATTAATTCGGCTTTCGGCTTCTGTGTAAGATAACGCATCTACCAAGTAGGGTTCGGTCGTAATTTTTTGCCCGCCGGTTTCATCTGTTTTTCTATATTTCACTTTGCATTCGTACCAAGTTGTGCTCATTTTATTTTATTTTTAGGATGTCAAAGATAGATTTTAAAGGAAACTAAATTTACTATTCCTAAAATAGATATTCACAATTTTAGATAGAAGTCACCGTTCCCGAAACCTTCCTTTTTGAGACTATCAAAAATAAAAAAAACCGTTCGGCTTTATTTAAAATGTTAAAACAATGTTAAATAAAAACCAAACGGTTGTTTAATTTAAACGCTTGTTTAGTTTTGTTTTTGAAAAAATTAAATTCTCTTGAAACGTAATTTTAACGACAAACAAATTCAAATCCTGGAAGTTGCAGAAACTCTTTTTGCAGAAAAGGGATTTGACGGTACTTCGATTAGGAACATAGCAAAAATAGCAAAAATCAATATTGCTATGGTTTCGTATTATTTTGGGTCCAAAGAGCGACTACTGGAATCGCTTATAGTGTACAGAACTTCAGATCTTAAAAATCAATTAGAACATTTATTACTGGAAGATCTGGAACCCCTTGACAAAATCAATAAGCTGATTGAACTGTACATCAACAGAATCAATAGTAATCGAGGGATTTATAGAATATTACACTTTGAATTCCCCTCCAAAAAAAGCAAACAAAATCTTTCGGTTTTTTCAGAATTAAAAAAAGGAAATCTAAAATCCCTTGAAATTATAATTAAAGAAGGCCAGAATAAAGGCATTTTCAGAAAAGATATTATTATTCCGCTTATCACACCCACAATTCTGGGCACTTTTTTTCATTTTCACATGAACAAACCTTTCTTCGAAAATTTATTAAACTTGAAAACTGAAGATTTATACAATAATTACATCAAAACCAATTTGACAACGCACATTCAACAAACTGTAAAGGCACTTCTGATCTATGAAATGGGCACACCAGAAATGCTATGCAAACAATAATAAAGACCTATGCGAATTCCATATTCCTACAAAAAACAAAAATTATCTACGTATGAAAGTTAGTCCATTCATGCTCATTGTGATTTTCTTCATTGGAATTTCATCTGCAGCAGCGCAAGAAAAAACAAGTTTAACATTGAACGAAGCCATCAATTTGGCTTGGGCCAAAAGTAATGAAGTTACACTAGCCAATACAAAAGTAAAAACTAAAAAGTACGAACTGCAATCTACCAAAAACAATCAATATCCTGATTTGAAACTTTCAGGGCAATACCAAAGATTAGCAAATGCTTCCGTTAATTTCAAACTCAATCAAAATAATACAGGAACTCAGGAAGCACTCCCAATTGTCAATCAATTGATGATTGGACAGTTGAATGCTAGTGTTCCGGTTTTCTCAGGTTTTAAAATTCAAAATAGCATCACCGTTTATGAAAATTTGTATCAGGCAGAAATGGCTACGGCATTGCAAACAAAGGAGGAAATTGCGTTGCGGGTGATTGATTATTATGCCAGTTTATACAAAGCCCAGAAAACAATTGAACTACTAAAAGAAAATCAAAAAAGTGCGCAACAGCGGGTAAACGATTTTATAGCCCTTGAAAAAAACGGAATTATCCCCAGAAATGATTTGTTAAAATCCCAATTACAGGCTTCGAAAATCCAATTGTCATTAGACGAAACAAATAATAATTTAAAAATCATCAACTTTTATCTGGTTACGCTTTTAAAACTAAATCCGGACACAAAATTAGAGATTCGAGAGCGTGATTTTGCCGATTTCCAAATGACTAATATCCCTGAAAATGAATTACCGGCACTAGAAAATCGGAAGGATTTAGAAGCCCTTCGGTTTCAGGGAAAAGCCAGTGAAGCCAATATAAAAATAGCTAAAGGGTCGTACTATCCGGCCATTGCGTTAGTTGGCGGGTATACGGCATTAGACCTGAGCAATGTGATTACGGTGCAAAACGCGATGAATATAGGCATCGGGCTTTCGTATGATTTGAGTGCCATTCTAAAAAACGGAACTTTAGTGCGGCTGGCCGAAAATAAATTTTTAGAAGTCCAAAACTCTGAAGCCATACTAACGGATTATATTAAAATCCAAGTTCAAAAAGCGATTGAAGATTATGATTTAGCTTTAAAACAAGATGTTGTATATGGACAAGCGCTGGAACAATCTTCTGAAAATTACAGAATCATCAAAGATAAATATGACAACGGTCTTTCGGACACCAATGATTTACTGGAGGCTGATGTAGAGCAATTGAGTTCTAAAATCAATAAGACTTTGGCCAAAGCCAATACCATTCAAAAATACTATGAGTTACTCTCGGTAACCGGCCAATTATCTCAAACCTTCACACTTTCAAAATTATAATATACCTACCATGGAAAACAAAAAAACAAATACAAAATTTATCATAATCCTAGTGGCATTGGTAGTTTTAGGTGGGACGTACGGAACTTTTAAATACCTGCATTCACAATCTCACGAAGAAACTGATGATGCCCAAATTGAAAAAAACATGAACCCAATTATCCCAAGAGTTTCAGGATATGTGGATAAAGTGTACATCAAGGACAATGATTTTGTAAAGAAAGGCGATACGCTTTTTACCATTGACAAAAGGGATTACCAGTTAAAAATTGAAGAAGCACATGCTGCAATGATTGGCGCTGAAGGTAATTTTGAAGTTACTAAAGCTGATATAGGAAGTGCTTTAGCCAGTATTTCTGTTTCGGATGCCAATGTACGATCTGCAAGTGGTAATATCGAATCCGCAAAAATAAGATTGGGACGCATAACCAGTGATTACAATCGATATGATAATTTATACAAAAGCCATTCGATCACAAAACAACAATACGAACAGGCTTTAGCCGCCAAACTGGAAGCTGAAAGTCAAGTACGCGTGTTACAACAACAGGAAAGAGCCACTGCCTTTCAAAAATCAGTTATTATAGCTAAATCTAAAGTTTCAGGTAAACAGACAGAAGTGGCTGCAGCCAATATACAAAGAGCAAAAGCAATGCTTGATGCCGCAAAATTAAATTTAACCTACACTGCTATCACTGCTGCTATTGATGGTCAGGTATCAAAAATTGATATTCAGCCGGGACAACTAGTGCAACCAGGGCAATCCCTATTTTATATTATCAACAACAATGAAGCATGGGTAGTTGCTAATTTCAAAGAAACGCAACTCAACAAAATGGTTATTGGTCAAAAAGTAATCGTAAAAGTAGATGCGTATCCCGAATATGATTTCAAGGGAACCATTACTTCCTTTTCCCCAGCAACAGGATCCCGTTTCTCCTTATTACCGCCAGATAATGCCACAGGAAATTTTGTGAAAACCATTCAAAGATTACCTGTTAAAATAAGTTTGATTCCAACAAATGACCCTGAAAAAATAAAATTACTGCGTCCGGGAATGAATGTAGATGTTGATGTACATTTAGATTAAAGCTGTTTTTTTTGAATTAAAAACGGCACCTCTTTTAATAAAATGATAGTTTACACTTTAGTATAAATGGCACAAGCAGGAGAAGACGATTTAGTAGAATATGGCTACAGACGAGTTCTTATTACGATCACAGCAGTACTTTGTGCTTTACTTGAAATCGTAGATACCACTATAGTCAATGTGGCACTGACAAACATGAGAGGAAGTCTGGGTGCCACATTAAATGATGTTGCTTGGGTCATTACCGCTTATGCTATTGCAAACGTGATTGTAATCCCTATGACCAGCTGGCTTTCACAACAATTTGGAAGACGAAATTATTTTGTGACTTCCATTATCATTTTTACAGTAGCCTCTTTTTTGTGCGGCAATGCCAATAATATATGGGAACTTATTACGTTTAGATTTATTCAGGGTTTGGGCGGTGGTGCTTTATTAGTGACCGCACAAACCATTATAACAGAGAGTTATCCCATTGCAAAACGAGGTATGGCACAGGCTATTTATGGAATGGGAGTTATCGTGGGACCTACTTTGGGTCCACCATTAGGGGGTTATATTGTTGACAATTTCTCTTGGCCTTATATTTTTTATATTAATATTCCCATTGGTATCATAGCTACTATTCTAGCTTTAACTTTTGTTAAAAGTCCTAAATATGGCGAAAAACTAAAAGCCAATCAGGTCGATTGGTTGGGGATTTTTCTGTTGACTGTGTTTATTGGTTCTTTGCAATATGTTCTAGAACACGGACAACAAGATGACTGGTTCAACAATAAAATAATTATATTCTTGAGTACGGTATCCATTTTTGGCCTGGTATCATTCATTTGGAGAGAAATGACCTACAAACATCCTGTTGTCAATTTGCAGGTTTTAAAAGATGGAAATCTAAGAATTGGTGTCATAATGTGTTTCATATTAGGCTTTGGTCTTTATGGTTCCACATTAATAATTCCAATTTACACCCAAACCATTCTAGGCTGGACCGCTACAGATGCAGGATTATTGCTTATTCCGGGTTCAATCACCACTGCTATTATGATGCCCATTATTGGTAAACTAATTCAAAGAGGTGTTCCGCAAAGTTATATGGTGGGTCTTGGTTTTTTGATTTTCTTTTTCTTTACCCTAATGATGCACAACAGCTTGACTCCTAATACGGGTGTTGAGCATTTGTATTGGGGATTAATTTTAAGAGGAATAGGATTGGGACTGCTGTTTGTACCCATAACCACACTGTCACTCTCCACCTTAAAAGGAAAGGATATTGGCGAAGGGGCAGCCTTTACAGGAATGATGCGCCAATTGGGAGGTTCATTTGGAATAGCAATTATCACCACCTTTATCACGAGATTTGGTCAGGAACACAGAGTAAATTTGATTTCAAATTTAGATGCCAGCAAGTTCGAAGTCCAACAACGCGTTATAATGTTGCAAAAAGGGTTTATGTCAAAAGGATTTAGTGCTAATGAATCGCTGAAAAAAGCCTATCAGGTTATTGATTATTCAGTGATGAAACAAAGTACCGTTTTATCGTATATGGATATTTTTCTGTATCTGGGAATTATGTTTCTGTGTTGTATTCCAATCATCTTTTTTATCAAAAAAGGGAAAAACAAAATCAATCCTGCTGATGCCATGCATTAATAAAGAGCCGATTAATAGCGTCTCTAACGGGTAAAAACCAAATGATTGCCCTCCGATAAATTTGCATCAAATTGATAGCTATCATAATTGAACCCTTTCAAATCTTCAATCGTTTGAGCATCCGTATCAATAATATAACGCACCATCATTCCCCTTGCTTTTTTGGCAAAAAAGCTGATGATCTTTAATTTTCCGTTTTTGTACTCTTTAAATTCCGGAGTGATCACAGGAACTTTCAACGCCTTGACATCAATTGCCAAAAAGTATTCCGTACTTGCAAGATTGACAAACAATTCGTCTTCTTTGAGCTCTTTATTTAAAGCTTTTGTAACGATTGGTTTCCAAAATTCATACAGATTTTTGCTTTCGCCAATGGGTAATTTGGTGCCCATTTCCAATCTGTACGCCTGAATTAAATCCAATGGTTTCAGCAAGCCATACAAACCGGATAGGATTCTTAAACGATCTTGTAAAGCTTCTGTTTTTTTTTCTGGAATCGAATACGCATCTAATCCAATGTACACATCACCATCAAAAGTAAACACAGCCGGACGTGCATTTGAAGTGGTAAAAGGTGTTTTCCAATCTTGATTTCGTTTCCAGTTCAAATCAGCTAGCTTATCTGAAATACTCATCAAAATTGATAAATCAGCAGGCTTCATCTCTTTTAAAACTTTGTGGACTTCTCGCGATTCTTTTAAAAACAAAGGTTGGGTGTGCAACTCCGTAGGTAGCTGTTTCTCTAAATTTAACGACTTGGCTGGCGATATTACAATTTTCATACACATTACTCTTTCGAGCGCTTTTTATTAATTCTCCCAAAAGTACTAATTGAAATCAAGAAATCAAGAGCCTTTAAACTAATTTGTTTAATAGTGTACTAGAGGATTTAGTTTAGCAACCTTTTTTTTGGTATTTTTGAGTTTAAAAATAACACAAAGAGTAGGTCAACATGAATCTAATTGAAATTAGAAAAGCTACAATCGCTGATCTTAAAGAACTGCAAAAGATAAGTATCCAAACATTTACAGCAACTTATGCCGCTGTAAACACCCCTGAAAACATCACTAATTACATCGAAAAAAACTTCAATGCAGTACAATTAACAACTGAATTGAACAATCCAAATTCCTTTTTTTATGTAGCCATTTCAAAATCAGAAATCGTTGGATATTTAAAAATAAACATTGGTGATGCTCAAACGGAAAACATAAACAAAAATGCTTTAGAAATACATCGGATTTATGTTTTACAAACTTTTCATGGTAAAAACATTGGGCAACTGTTGCTGAACGAAGTAAAAAAGATTGCACAACGTACTGGCGTTGATTATATTTGGCTTGGTGTCTGGGAAGAAAATCACCGAGCCATTCGATTTTATACTAAAAATGGATTTGTAGTATTTGACAAACACATTTTTACCTTAGGAAATGACGAACAAATTGACTTAATGATGCAATTTCAAATACAGCAACAATAATCAAAATTTAAATTGTCGTTTATTTAAGTGACTATAAAACTCTATTTGGTCTGTTTTTATACGAAAATTTATCAAAAAGCTATGAAACAGGATGTAATTATTGTGGGAGCTAGACTGGCAGATCCATTCTGAATACCATCGGCCGCACTTGCCACTCTTTTTGCTCCCGTTGGGAATTTAAAAGATAAAATAAATACCCTTGGTTCAAAAATAAGTTCGTGGAAAATTCTAAAGGCGTATCACATTGACTATGCTTTGCCTAATCAGGCAAGTGTGCGAAATACGATTGCTGTTTCGGAAATAAAAATATCAGATACGCTGTTCATTTGTGGCGACAACTTACTGAATAGTTCTATCAATGCCGCTCTCAAAACAGGATGATTAGCAGCAGAGGCGATGAAAGTATAGCTTATTATGAAAATAAGCAATAAGATTATCGCCACATTTTTAATGATTTTAATTCGAATAAAAAATAAAATTAGTGAATCTGTGGCTATTCTTTTTTGAATAGCTTCAAGTTGTAATGCTAATCAACAACAACTTTATAAGTAGGATCTTCTAAAATATTTACGTCAATTACGCTATCCGCGTTTTTTAGTAACACTCTGCAATCTTCGCTTAAATGTCGCAAATGAACCGTTTTATCGACTTTTGCATACCGCTCTGTAATTTTATTTACGGCATCAATAGCACTCATATCGGTAATTTTACTTTCTTTAAAATCAATAATGACTTCGTTTGGATCATTCAAAATATCAAATTTTTCCAAAAAAGCGGTTGTTGAAGCAAAAAATAAAGGCCCATAAATTTCGTAATGCTTCACTCCTTTATCATCTAGGTATTTTTTAGCCCTAATTCTTTTGGCGCTTTCCCAAGAGAAAACTAATGCAGAAATGATGACTCCAACTAAGACGGCTAAAGCCAAATTGTGTAATACTATAGTAATTAGTGCCACTAAAATCCCAACAAAAATATCGTGTTTTGGCATTTTATTGATGATTCTGAAACTCGCCCATTCAAATGTTCCAATTGCTACCATAATCATGACACCAACCAGAGCCGCCATAGGCAACTGTTCAATTATTGGAGCACCAAACAAAATAATTACAAGTATGGTTAGTGCAGCTATGATTCCTGATAATCGCGCTCTGGAACCCGCCGAAAGATTAACTAATGTTTGTGCAATCATAGGGCAACCGCCCATTCCAAAGAAAAAACCATTCAAAATATTAGCACTTCCTTGGGCGATACACTCTTTATTTCCTTTGCCTTTTGTTTCAGTTATTTCATCGACTAAGTTCAAGGTCAATAACCCTTCTGTCAATCCCACAGAAGCCATGATTAATGCGTAAGGAAATATTATTTGTAACGTTTGCAGGTTAAGAGGAATATTAGGAATATGAAAAGGTGGAAAACCGCCACTTACGGAAGCAATATCCCGCACCGTTTTAGTCTCAATTCCAAAGAAAAAAACCAGTCCAAATACCACAATAATTGCCACTAATGAAGATGGAACTACTTTTGTTATTTTGGGTAGCAACACCACAATTGCTATTGTCAATGCAACCAATCCTGTCATAATAAAGAAAGAAGTTCCAGAAAGCCATTCGCTTTTACCATTAACAAAGGTTTTGAATTGATCCAATTGCGACATGAAAATAATTACGGCTAATCCATTTACAAAACCAAACATAACGGGCTGTGGTACCAGTCGGATAAATTTTCCAAGTTTAAAAAGCCCTACTAAAATTTGTAAAACTCCTGCCAAAGCAACTGCTGCAAGAACATATTCTAATCCATTTGAATTCATTAAAGCAATTAAAACAATTACCGTTGCTCCTGCTCCTCCAGAAATCATTCCCGGTCTACCACCAAAGACAGCCGTAATCAATCCCGCAATAAAAGACGCATATAAACCCATCAATGGCGGAAAACCTGCTACTATTGCAAAAGATAATGATTCCGGAATCATAGTCATAGCCACGGTTAATCCTGCTAAAATTTCAGTTTTGTAATTGACTTGCCGTGAAAAATCAAATAAGTTAAATACTTTTTTCATGTGATAATTATAATAAGAATATTTTGGTACAATTTCATATAAAGAAGTTGTATCGACAAAAAATGCGATAAAATGTTTTTAAAAACTCTTTTAATTTAAAAACTATAAATCAAGGCGGAGTACCTTGAGAGATTAGAATGGTACCGTTTTTCATAAGAGTTGCAAAAATAAAACTTTTTAATTGTTTCACCAAACAGAAAGTGAAATTGCTTAAATTTGGCAAAAGGTATATCTTTTTTTCAAAAACAAGGGTTTAAATGCCACATCAATAGATTCAAGCATAAAAAAATATCCTTTGCATTAAAAGCTTAAAAGCAAAAAAACCGTTTTGAAAAAAGAACCAGCAAAATACTATCAATACAATTAAAAAATCATGAAATTACTCTATACTTTATTCTTCGCACTTTTTTTAAATAATAGTTACTCACAATCCACGAATGACTATTTTGAAAAGATCAGAAACAATGAAGCGGAACTAACTGCTTTCTTTTCGCAAATGCCAAAAGGCGGTGATTTGCATCATCATTTCTCAGGTTCCATTTACGCTGAATCCATATTGCAACGCGCTATTGCAGACGATTTTTATCTCAATATTGAGACGATGGATGTGTTAAAAGAAAAACCAGCAACGGGAAACTGGCTACTATTTTCGACATTGAAAAATAACGGAACATTAGAAGCATATAAGCAAAAAATCATGCAAAAGTGGTCTATAAAAGACTATAATGATGTAGATTATCCATCCGACAAGTTGTTTTTCGAATCATTTATGAAGTTCGAACCGGCCATCAAAGGGAATTTTGGACAAGGATTATTGGAACTTAAAAACAGAGCTATTTCAGAAAATGTCAGTTATATTGAAACCCAATTGTCTACAATCCCAACAGATATGAATACCGATGATTTAACAAAATTCAATTCCAGATTGCGAAAATCAGCTTTAGCAAAAGATGAAAAAGCAGTTTTAAAATCATTGGATTCGGTGTACAATTCACTACTAAAAAAAGATGCCGAATCCTATGCTAAAGCCTTCAATACCAATTTTGTTACTAAGCTGCACAAAGACCTTAAAATCGATGACAAGCAATTTACAATGCGGTATCAAAATTTTGTATTGCGATTTATGGAACCCGTAGATTTATTCAAAAATCTGGTAATCGCATTCATATCTGCAGATGAAAGTTCACTGATGGCAGGAGTTAACATTGTTTCTCCGGAAGATGGCGAAACCTCGATGAAGGATTATTGGTTACACATGCTAATGTTTAAATACTGTCATTCCCGTTATCCAAATGTAAAATATACAATGCACGCCGGCGAGTTGACGCTTGGTTTAGTACAACCGGAAGAGTTAACGTGGCATATTGGATCAGCCGTTTATACTGCAGGAGCCAACCGTATTGGGCACGGAGTAGATATGGCCTACGAGAAAGATTCGTATAATTTGCTGCGTTATATGGCAAAGAAAACCATTCCTATCGAAATCAATTTAGTAAGCAATGAGTTTATTTTGAAGGTAAAAGAAAGCCGTCATCCATTGACTTTATATAAAGAATTTGGCGTGCCAATCGTAATTAGTACGGATGATGCCGGGATTTTACGCACGAATATGACCGAACAATATGTCTTGTTAGCCAAAAGATACAAAGACATTTCCTATAAAGATATAAAGCAATATGTGTACAACAGCATTCAGTACAGTTTCATCAAAGAGGTTTCTGTAAAAAAACAATTGCTAAATGATTTAGAGTCCAGATTTAAGGCTTTCGAAGCTACATTTCCTTTGAAGTAAATCATTTTCATAGTATAAAATCTTTTTTTATAACACCAAAAAATCCGCTCGAAAGCGGATTTTTTTTGTAAAACAGAATCTAAGTTTTGATTATTTTGGATTTAAAATCAATTCAATTCTTTTAATCGCGTCTTCATAATGGTATCTTGTTTCTGCATTTACAACTCTGGTTTTAGCAACTGCTAAGGTGGTTTTTAATGCATTCAACTCGCCTCTCACCAATCCTCTCACATCGGACTGAGCCACATTATAATAGTCAGAAGAACGTCCGGATTTAATTTCTTCTTTCATCAGATAACTCATTCTTTCAATGTATGCGCGTTGCAAATTTCTTCTGTAAATAGTCACATTCGAAGCTAAATTGGCTTCTTTCCAAATTCCTTTACGCATATCACTCAATAAATCCAATGCTTTATAATTAGTAGTTCCCATTATTTCCGCATCCATCAATCGACCAATTCGTTCAAAACTCAACATAGCATTCAAATGTCTGGCTTGTAAATTTCGAAAACGTTCTGTGTAACCGGAGTAATCAATATTTTTCAATGTACTTACATTCACCAACCACGTTGGAGAAGTAAAAGCATTGGCTTGTAACCATTGCATGGCTTCTTGTTGTTTTGCTTTTGGTACAATTTCATAAATATTTCCGGTTTGGTTTGGCTTTTTGGTTGTTTCATAAACACCGCCCACATTCGTTACCACATGTCCCACATATCTACTCCAGACATCCAGCATTTCTTTGTATAATTCGTCTAAATCCTCATAGTTATTAGTCACATCACTCGTCCATTCTGATAAATGAGAAGCTACATATTGCAAGTTTTTAAGTCCGTATGAACTTGCTTTCATGGAATTATTTCCGATATCTTCCGTTTGTGAAGTTGGATCAAAACTACTGCTTTGTTTCCCATATTTATAAACAAGATTTCCTGCTTTTTCCATAATCCATTGGTCTAAAATAGGCACTTCTACTTCCGGAGAAGAGGCATTAGGAATGACTCTGTATCCCCAATTGGTAGCATAATGATCGTAAGGCCCCATCTGGCGTATGAAACGAATGTCTTTATCTCCAGGTTGAGCGATATAATTAAAACGGGCATAATCCATCAAACTCGCTGAAATTCCATTTTTTTGAGTAAAGGCACCGTCTCTGTAATTTTCAGTATCATACGCACAACTCGCGCCCATATTATGAGGAAAACCAAGCGCATGCCCTACTTCATGTGCAATAACCATGCGCATCATTTCACCCATCTCTTCGTCGCTGGTATTCAAGGTTCTTGCTGAAGGATTTGCTGCTCCGGTTTCTAACAAATAACGGTTTCTATAGGAACGCAAATGATTGTGGTACCAAATAACATCACTCTCTATAATTTCTCCTGTTCTGGGATCAGAAACACTTGGTCCAACCGCATTACGCGTCGTACTCGCTACATAACGAATCACAGAATACCGAATGTCTTCCGGGCTAAAATCAGGATCCTCGTCTTTAGTAGGCGCATCTTTGGCAATAATTGCATTTTTAAAACCAGCAGTTTCAAAAGGCTTTTGCCAATCTTCAATTCCTTGTTTAATGTATTTGCGTAGTTTTTCAGGCGTGGCAGGATCTAAATAGTACACAATAGGTTTGATGGGTTCTACCAGTTCACCTTTTGCGTAAGCGACAGGATCTTTAGGCTCCAATTTCCAACGGCGGATATAGGTTTTACTGTCGGATTTCAATTCATTACTTCCATAGTCAATCTGGCTCATGGTAAACCAACCCACTCGCGGATCTGCTAATCTGGGTTGCATCAGTTTTTCTGGCAACAAAATCATCGATTGATTCATTTGGATGCTAATTGTTTCTGCATCTTCCTGAACAGGCGGTTTAGATGCATTGTAAGTGAAATCCTGAACCACTTCAATATTCATAGGATAACTTTTCATCGTATTGATAAAACTGCGGGATTCATCGAGGCCTTTTACTTTATAGGTTTCTCTCATTTCACTAGATAAACCGCTGATTGATTTGACATCAGTGCTATAAAATTTAGTCACATCAATAACGGTATTTAAAGAATCTTTACTAAATGCTACAATATCAAAAGCAAATAAAGTAGGTTCATAATTATTTGATTTTACTGAAATACTAATGGGTAAACTGTCATTGGCAACGGCACTAAATGATTTTAATTTGATCAGAATTTTGTCCTGAAAACGATGCCAGATAATTAATTGTTCATTGGTTTCGGAACCCGCATTTACATATCCGCCTCCTAAATTAGCCGGTAATTTAGCCAACCTACTTACCAAAAGCATGTCTTTATCCAAGTATTTATTCGGGATTTCGAAAAAATATTTTTTGTCCACTTTGTGTACCATAAACAAACCTTCGTCAGAAACGGCGTCTTTGGTAATCACCTTGCTGTATTCCTTGATGGTAGCTTCTGGTTTCTTTTCTGGTGGAGGGGCTACAGTGGTGTTTTTATCTTTTTTTCTTTTCGATTGTGCAAATTGGGTTGTAGGCACAAGCATTAATGCTGCGATTGCAGTTAAAATGAAAAATTTCTTCATTAATAGGTTTTTTATTGGTTAATCAATATCAAAAATAAATTTTAGCACCTGTAAATTACATATAATCTATTGGTTTAACTTTTAATTAACAGCAAACCAATCTATTTTAAGGTAATATAGTAGCAATACGTTTCTAATGTGATTTTAGTTAGATCCCTTTTTTTA
This sequence comes from Flavobacterium sp. LS1R10, assembly GCF_003968825.1. Taxonomy (NCBI): domain Bacteria; kingdom Pseudomonadati; phylum Bacteroidota; class Flavobacteriia; order Flavobacteriales; family Flavobacteriaceae; genus Flavobacterium; species Flavobacterium sp. LS1R10. Next base: position 105,923 of record NZ_RYDH01000009.1, read on the forward strand.
TTACATTTGGGAAGATTTTTTTTTATAATTAAGTTCAAAATTATTACTCAAACCTATATTTTTAATTGTCACCGTTTAAAAATACTTTCTAAAAGTCACCATGTGATTTGTAGAGAAGCATTAATTTTTTTGGACAACCAATCTCCTTTTAAATACGATTATAAACAAAACAATAAAAAATGATTCAAAATAATCTCTTTAAAATACCCTTGTTTTTAGCAGCTTTAACATTGCTTTCCTGCAATGGTTACTCGCAAAAAAACCTTTCAAAAATTGCTTTTGGATCGTGTTCAAACCAAAGTAATTCCCTGTCTATTTTTGATGTCGTGGTAAAACACCAACCAGATTTATTTATATTTCTGGGAGATAATATTTACGGTGACACTGAAAATATGCACACACTGCAAGCCAAATACGAGCGATTGGCAGCTAAACCTACTTTTCAAAATTTAAAAAAAAATATGCCTATCATAGCTACTTGGGATGATCACGATTACGGCCAAAATGATGCAGGAAGGCATTATCCCAAAAAGAAAGAATCAAAAGAACTTTTTCTTAATTTTTTTGGGGAACCTATAGCTTCCGAAAGACGAAAACACGAGGGAATATATACCTCTTATTTGTATGAAACTAAAGGCAAAAAAGTACAGATTATCCTGTTAGACAACCGTACTTTCCGGGATGATTACAAGCTATATAATAACGAACTTGAGGATGACAAACGTTATTTTTACTCCTTGGACTATGCACCAGTACAAAACCCGGATTCCACATACTTAGGAGCCGAACAGTGGAAATGGTTAGAAACAGAACTACAAAAACCAGCTGATCTTCGCCTAATTGGTTCAGGATCCCAGTTTGGGATTGAGTACAACGGGTATGAAGGCTGGGCTAATTTTCCGCTGGAGCAACAAAGATTTTTAGATCTAATCAAGAAAACCAAAGCAAACGGTATTTTGTTTTTGACCGGAGACGTTCATTATGGTGAAATTTCTAAACTTACAGAACCCGGATTATATCCTATTTACGACTTTACCTCCAGCGGACTTTCCTCCACCTGGCACTTTGCGACACCCAACAAAAATAGAATTGAAGGCCCTATTATGGATAACCATTTTGGCTTATTAACAATTAATTGGGGGGGGGAAATTCCTCAAATAAAAATGGAAATTTGGGATGTCAATAATAATCAACGTGCAGAATACACAATTGGGTTGGATGAAATTAGTTTTAGAAAATAGCAGATTTTAAGAATGATTTTTTATGCTAGCCTATAATTTTCTTAAAAATCAAAAGTTCGCTTCCTAAACCATAAAAACAAGCTCAAGATATTTTTATATTGAAAATAAGTCTGGATAAAGAATGAATTCAGTGACTATTCTTATTTTTTTAGCAATCTCATTCACTCGGTTGCAAACATAACTAAGACTTAGGTAGAACTGTAGTACTTAAAAATCATAAAGATACAATATGAAAATCCTTAACTTAATGACATTGGGCACGAGCCAGAGGCATCGCGCTAGCCGTTGGGATTATTTCCGCTCGGACACCAGCTTTCTGAATCATTGAATCATCTATTAAAGAAATCAACTGTCCGAAAACAGATTTAGTCGAAAAATACTTATTTTTACCCATCGTTATTTGATTTATGCAACTCAAAATTACGATGATTTTTAAGAAGCCATTAATTTGACTTCTTTTTTATCGGACAACAATGAAACAAAACAAAAAAAACATAATTTTTTAAAACAAAAAACCCCTATTCCTATCGGAATAGGGGTTTTCAAAGAAAGGCGACGAACCGAGCCCGCATGGCGAACACGTGGTATCTATAAACAAAAGAACCCCAGTCTTTT